>NZ_JBITUW010000018.1:0-1382 GCF_044542635.1 Psychrobacter sp. NPDC077938 | reverse complement strand
ATGCCACCAAAACCGCTTACATTAATCAGTGCTAAGCTCGCCTTTATCATATCCGCCATCGTCATCGGTATCATGGGCATCACCATGATCGGCTTTGGCTGGGTGCCTCATCTGTCTCTTATCTTAGCCATCTGTGTACTACTGGCTATCGGTATGTATAAAGGACTCAGCTTTGATGACATGCAAGCGCAAATGGCCTCAGGTGTCATGCGTGGTATCGGTGCCATCTATTTGTTCTTCTTTATCGGACTGATGGTTGCGGCTCTGATGATGTCAGGAGCGATTCCTACACTCATGTATGTAGGCTTTCAGCTGATATCACCTGAGTACTATTATATCTCTGCCTTTATCTTAACCTCTATTATCGGTATTGCATTGGGTAGTAGTTTGACGACTGCAGCGACTTTGGGCGTGGCCTTTATTGGTATGAGTAATGCCTTTGATGCCAATGTGGCGATAGCGGCAGGGGCAGTAGTATCAGGGGCGTTCTTTGGTGATAAAATGTCTCCTTTGTCTGATACTTGTACGATTGCCTCTTCTGTCGTTGGTATCGATCTGTTTGAGCACATTCGCAATATGATGTATACGACAGTACCTGCATGGATACTGACGGTGATACTGTTTTGGATGTTCTCAGGACAGACGACCAGTGCTGATCTGAGTCAAGTGATTATATTGCAAGGACAATTGATAGACAGCGGTCTGGTACATGGGTATTCGGTACTGCCATTTGTGGTACTGGTTGGATTGGCACTGTTTCGGGTTAATGCGATTTATACGATTATCTGTACTATTGCCGCGGCACTGATTATTACTTATATCCATAGTTCACCAAGCTTTGGACAGTTGGGCGGTTATCTGTTTGCAGGCTATGCACCTGCTGAGTCATTAGAGCTAGGTGAGGTAGGTGGTATGCTGTCGCGTGGCGGTGTACAGAGTATGTTCTTTACCCAGGCGATTGTGATACTAGCATTAAGCTTAGGTGGTCTATTAACGGCACTGGGGATTCTGCCAGCACTGCTATCTGGTATTAAAGACACACTGACGACTTCAGGACGAGCGATATTCGCTGCAGCGATGTCGGCACTGAGCATTAACGTGCTGATTGGTGAGCAGTATTTGAGTATTCTATTATCAGGTACGGCATTCCGTTCGACATTTGAGCGCTTACATCTACATCCTAAGAATTTGTCTCGGACGATTGAGGATGCAGGAACGGTGATCAATCCGCTGGTGCCTTGGAGTGTATGCGGGGTGTTTATCAGTCAGGCGTTAGGGGTGCCAGTATTAGACTATCTACCTTATGCATTCTTCTGTTATTTGTCATTGCTGCTGACATTGCTGTTTGGGTTCACGGGGCTGACGATTAGTCGGGTTAAAGA
>NZ_JBITUW010000016.1:0-1564 GCF_044542635.1 Psychrobacter sp. NPDC077938 | reverse complement strand
TTATAGGGTTTACAATACTTCACATGAGTTTCTACCATTTCGTATATACCTAAATACATTTAAAATATCACTACTCTCAGCACTTTTGAGGGATCATTCCTAAATGTTGTGTTTAGGCAAAAATTGTGGTCAGCCTATAAAGGAAGAATTCTACATTTTTCACACCTCTGAACTGAGCTCTAAAAGCTTTTATTTTAGCATTAAATGATTCAGCGGATGCGTTTGTGCTTCTATTTATAAAATAGTTTAGGATCGATTTATAATTGAGGGATATAGTGTTGGCAATTGTATTGAATGACCTGAAGCCGGTGTTTTCAACGTCTTTGTACCAATGTGCCATTTTTGTGTATGCTATTTGTATAGAAGTTGTCTTATTGAATATATTTCTGAGTCCCTGTACTAGGTCGAAAGCGACCTTTATATCGGGATATTGGGCGAATAATATTTTGCTTCTTTCGAATTGGTTTTGCGTCCAATTGTTAGGCGATTTATAAAGGAGGTACCTACTTCTTGCTAACAACTGCTTTCTTGTATCTCCATTTGAAAATAGTTTTGGCACAAAAGGTTTACCCATGCCTTTCGCCAGTTTTATCTGTTCGTTTTCTAAATCGATGGCTGCCCACCTATGTTTGATACGGATATCCTGAAGAGCTTCCAGCGCAAGTTTCTGTACGTGGAACCTGTCCGTCACCTGTATCGCTTTTGGGAAGCATTGTTTGGCGATAGTCTTCATTGCGTTGGCCATGTCCAAGGTAATCTCCTTGACCTCGGATCTTTTCTTGGCCGATATCTGTAGTAATTGCTCTATAATCGGCCCCGCCTTAGTCCCTGAGAATATGGCCACTATAGCTCCTTTCTTGCCCTTTGCCTTTTTATTGGTGATAATGGTATAGAGTTCCCCTTTTGATAATGCTGTTTCGTCAATAGATAAGTGGGACCCTATGTTTTCGGGAAAAACAAGCCACTGTTTAGCGTGTTTTCTTTGTTTCCAAACTTTAAAATCACTTAAGTGCTCTCTGTATTGTCTGCTCAGTTTTTTACCATTCACGTTATAAAAATGGCCTATTGTATGGCAGTCTGAGGTCTTAGTATTGACTAATTTCTTTTAAAAAAGCAGCAAACTCGTTAGTCATCCGTGTTCCCTGTGCTACTAAATTCCAATCGCGTTGTACAACCTGATTCGTGTTTTTATCTAACCATCTGCGACGTTTTACGTGAAGATAGACTGTATTACCTCGAAGTGGAAAATCTTGAATAGTGACTTCTTTGTGAAAACCATGAGCAACAAGCATTTTGGATTTCTCCTCTTTAGGAATCACATTGCGCTCTTCAAAATAAAGGTGCATTACTTCACCATTTTTTGTGTTTTTTATTAAATCGAAATGATTAATTAAAAATTCAGGGAGAATAAGTTTTAGTAATTCTATATAATTGTCCACGGCTATTTTTTTTACAAAAATCGTAATCTTATTTCAATTCACACACAACTTTTGAGATTGATCCGTTTTTTACCATTCACGTTATAAAAATGGCCTATTGTATGGCAGTCTGAGGTCTTAGTATT
>NZ_JBITUW010000015.1:0-1701 GCF_044542635.1 Psychrobacter sp. NPDC077938 | reverse complement strand
CATTTTTAGTCAAGCTCAGTGTCTTAATCTCTAGATTATGCCAGTTTATCGGTGGGATCAGTCTCATCATCATCGTCCTAACCACCATGCTCGACGTCGTCGCACGCTACATATTCAAACTCACCGGCGGTGAGTTTGGCTTTACCGTCAAAGGCAGTGTAGAGATCGTCTCCTACTTTATGCTATTTGCATTACTCGCTGCCTTTGCCGCGTTTGTCGAACGCTCACAAATCATCGTCGACGTCTTCACCCAGAAAATGCCACAGTCTATCAAAGGCTACCTTATGGGTATCTTTATGATGGGCTTCTTTGTCATCGGCATCGTCTTCTCATGGGGACTCTACGAGAGCGCCATTGATGCCTTAGAGTATGGCAAAGTCACCCAAGATCTTCGCATATCTATGATGCCTATCTATATGGTTAGTGCCTTCTTAAGCATCCTACTGGCCATTCGCTCATTGATCGAATCCATCAACATCTTTAAGACAGGCGAATTCTTTGACGCCGAGGAGACAGGCGCATGAGTCCAGAAATTATCGGTGCGATTGGCCTAGTTGTCATGATCCTGCTTGTCGTCCTACGAGTGCCTGTGGCACTTGCCATGTTAGGGGTAGGCTTAGTCGGTTTCGGTGCGGTCACCGCGCCTAGTGGTGCTCTACAAATGCTTAAAGACATCCCAGTCGATGTTTTAGCAAAGTATGACTTTAGTGCCATTCCTTTATTTATTCTGATGGGCGTGTTCGCTACTCACTCCGGCATGGCAGGTAAACTCTTTGAAGCCACCCGAACCATATTTGGTGGAGTAAGGGGTAGTCTTGGTATTGCAGGTATTGGTTCATCCGGTATCTTTGCCTCTATCTCAGGCTCATCACTTGCTACTGCCTCTACCATGACCAAAGTGGCGTTACCGCAAATGGAGAAGTACGGCTATCAGCCAGGCTTTGCCTGCGGTATCTTAGCCGCTGGCGGTACTTTAGGTATTATGATTCCGCCCAGTATTGCTTTACTGGTCTATGCCATCTTAACCCAGCAGTCAGTAGGTGACATGTTCATCGCTGGTTTCTTACCCGGTATGCTCGGTATGGTGATGTACTCACTTACCGTCATGGTGATGGTACGCTGGAAACCGCATCTAGCAAAACGTGGTGAGAAAACCACGTGGAAAGCCAAGCTACTGTCATTAACTGGTCTGATACCATTTAGCTTTATCTTTATTGTGATTATTGCCGGTATCTTCTTTGGGTTATTCACCCCAACAGAAGGCGCCGCAGTAGGGGCATTTGTCTCTTGGGCTTATGCCTTTGCTAAAGGCATGCGTCTAGATGGTCTCAAGCAGTCACTGATCGAGACGCTAGCACTCTCTGCAGTGGTGTTCTTTATGCTACTGGGTGCAGAGGCATTGGGATATTTTATCTCAGTCTCACGCTTGTCTTATACCTTGGCATCTTGGATCGGTGGGTTGGCGGTCAGTCCAATGATTGTCCTAATCTGTATCCTGTTCATGTATTTCCTATTAGGACTGTTCATGGATGCCTTAGCAATGCTAGTAATCACCATACCTGTTGTATATCCCATCATTCTAGCGTTAGGATTTGATCCAGTCTGGTTTGGCATCATTGCGGTATTGACGGTGGAGCTTGGTTTGATTACGCCGCCGATGGGGATGAATATCTTTGTGATTAAGGCGATGGCACCGCACAT
>NZ_JBITUW010000014.1:0-2272 GCF_044542635.1 Psychrobacter sp. NPDC077938 | reverse complement strand
GTCGAGCATGGTGGTTAGGACGATGATGATGAGACTGATCCCACCGATAAACTGGCATAATCTAGAGATTAAGACACTGAGCTTGACTAAAAATGCCATGTGACACCTCCAATAGGTTAGACCTTACAGGCAGCACTGGCAGCTTTTGCTTTTTCATAGACGCCATCAGCATCTAAACCCAAAGCATTAACATCACTTAGATATTTTTGGGTTCCTCTTTCAAGTGGCCCTTTCCAATCTGGATCATTTAATGGATCAGGAATTTCGACAATTTCATCACCCTTATCTTTAGCAGCTTGGATTGCCATCTGGTCATGCTTATCAAATACTTCACCAACTTTACTGGCCAACGCCATTCCTGAATTTTTATCCAAAACTTGTTTTAGATCGTCAGGTAAATTGTCGTATTTGTCTTTGTTCATCGTGACCATAAGCGCTGAACTATAGAAAGGAATGTTGGTATGATATTTGGTAATCTCATCAATCTTAAATGCTGTCACCGCCTCCCAAGGGAAACTCAAACCATCAACGACACCGCGCTGTAGAGAGGTATACATATCGTTTGCAGGTAGACCTACTGGTGAAGCGCCTGCACTTTCGATAATGTCACCTGCCACAGCTGAAGGACGGCGAATACGCATACCTTTCATATCTGCAGGCGTACGAATTAACTTATCCGTTGTATGAAGTGCACCAGGTCCCCCACCATACATAAACAGTAAATGAGTATCTTCATACTCACTCGCCAAAGTACCATCATCATATAGGGTCTGTAGCATACAGCCCATTTGAGTTGCTGAATTTGATAAACCTGGAAGCTCTGTAATCTGAGTCAAAGGAAAGCGACCATTGGTATAACCATGCGCTTGTGAACCGATATCGATCGTACCTTTGGCAGCAGATTCATAAGTAACGTCTGCTTTAGCAAGGCCCGCCGATGGATACAACTCAACCTTTAGGCGGCCGTCAGAATCTGTTTCTATCTGTTTTGCCCAAGGCTCAAAAACTTCTTTACTGATAGATGAGGTTGCAGGCCAAAAATGCGAAAACCGTAGCACGGTAGTTTCTTGAGAAGTCGCTGATGAACCATCAGTCGTATCAGCAGATTGGTTAGAACAGCCAAGAAGACTAATAGCGGCTAAAGCACCAATTGAAAAAAGAGGAGCTAACTTCATTATCAATTCCTTTTGATAATTATGAGAATAGGAGTAAGGTATTACGAGCAGACAATTTGATTCATCCTAGATTAAATCGTCCACAAGGTTTAGATATATTTTTTACATACCTATAATAAAAGTACAGTTTAAAATTAGCAGCTATAATGATAGAAGTCAAATCATTTTGAGTAGATTATGAAGGGTATATTCATATTGTAGATATATTTTTGATACTTGTATTGTCTATATAGATAATAGTAAAAAGTAAGCAGAATAAAATAATTCCTCATAAAAAAGCTCTCAGCCTGTTATCCAGTTGAGAGCTCTTTTATATAGATACTATATGAATTCATAGAAGCTGCTCTAGGCAGTTATACAAATAATAATAGTGATGAATCACTACTCTTCCATCTGCCACTTATCATCTACCCATACAGCATCGTTATCATTTAGATGTACATACCATTCTGCATCAGTGACCGCAAGGCGAATCTCAGTCAAACATTGTAGCCAATGCTCTAAGGTATACATAAGATCTTCTACATCCATACTAGCAGGCAACTTCGTAGCTCCTGCTAATATGACCTCTGACTCACTATCATCATATGCATAGAGATCGAAAGTCTCTGCATCATCTGCATGCTCAAAATTTTCATTATACTCATCGACTATTGATGCAACTTTTTCTTGTTCCTGCTGAGTCAAGAGAGTAGAACGTTCAGCAGTATAGTAGAGTGAAACGCCCATAATGTGCTCCAAAATAAATGACAGATAGTAGACTCTAGAAGTGAATAAATAATATCACATCAAACTGATTTATAGGAAAGTTTGGATTCTTGACCGAAGTATCTAGCGCTAAAGTTTCCATCACCAAGCACCATCACCAAACCGCGCACAAAGAAAATCCCCCGACAAGCTAATGTCGGGGGATATTTCAGAATAGAGAGCTGACGATGACCTACTCTCACATGGGCGAACCACACTACCATTGGCGCTACGATGTTTCACTTCTGAGTTCGGGAAGGGATCAGGTGGGGCCATCGCGCTATTGTCGTCAGCAAAGGGGGTTAGATATGAGTCTGTTATTTTTATTGTTTGACTATAAATGTTTAGTT
>NZ_JBITUW010000013.1:0-2325 GCF_044542635.1 Psychrobacter sp. NPDC077938 | reverse complement strand
GCGGAAATACTAGAGGTGTCAGACAGAACTGTCCGCAGGTATCTAAACAGCTTTTTTACTAGCGAGAATAATGCCTTTAGTATATCTCAAAAAATGGTTGATGTGCTAAAAAATGAACATCTGCGGACAGATTCGGACATAGTTGTCCAAGAGTTTACTCAATCAGAGTATGACGAGTTTTATAAACGCTTATCAGAATACCCAATATTAAAGGATTACATTAAAACTATTTTGAACGAATTAGAATACCACAAAAAGTCTGCTGAAAGTCAAAATAGACAACTCGAAAATGTACTTCTTTCTCTAAGAGAAAGAAATCTCTTAGAAGCAAAAAGTAAGGGATTCGATAAAGAAAACTAAGGGGGAAAAAATCTTAATTCTTTTTTACAAAACAAGAAAAAAACGACTCTGGAGTGTTCCCCTGAAAATTTATTTTCAGCAAGGTTTAAAACATCGTTTTAAAGTTTAGAGGGTACTCTAAACACACCTTGCTAAAAAAACAAATATATTACTCTTTTAAAAATATAAGCCCCTCCCCCACTAAGATTTGCGCCTCTTTTTTCCCTTTTGTTTTTTTCCTGCAGGAAGTTTTATTATAAGCATTTTATATTCCATAATAACATCTAAAATGTCCTTTGCTAATTCTACTATTTGTTGTATTTCTTCCATTGTTTTTGGTTTTATATTTTATTTATGGTTTTACTATAAATACATGTGGAATACAAAAGTTCAATTTTTATGAATTTTAAAATAGGACACGTTTCGGCTAACTCATTTTAAGCCGTTTTAAGAGCTTTATTTTTCCAGCTCACCAAATGGGTGTAAAAATAAATATCTATCATATACCGGCTTAAAAACGGCTTAAAAATACTTAATTCCGGGCCCTGGTTTACTTTATACCGATTCCATTTTCTTTTTCAAAATCAAACGGAGCTCGAGGTGGTAACCTCGAAAACAGCTTACTCAAAATAGCTGAAATTTTTACTAAAAAAATTTCCCTTAAAAACTCTTTTTTTTAGAGTAATTATATGCCGTTTTTACCTTTAAGGTTTTTAGTAAGTTTTAGTACCTTTTTTAAGGCTTGGGAGTTCCAGTGTTTACAGGCCTTCCGAAAGGCTAGGGAAAGTTTTTGCATACGAAAGGAAAGTTTTTGCATACGAAAGGAAAGTTTTTGCATACGTTTTAATAGTATGCTTTGGAAAGCATTATATTTTTTACTTTCTTTGAGATATGAAAGAAACTGTTTTAGTCCAGGATAATAGAATTACGACTGCTCGTTATGAACTTAGTCTTTTAGAGAAACGTATAATGTATCTTTTGCTTCGGGAAGTTAGGAATAGATTTGTGGTGAATAAATCAGGAAGCACTACATTATTCAATGATTTAATAGTAAGAACATCTTCTGCTGCGCTTCGTAAAGACTTGAATGAAACAAATACCGATAAAATCAAGAAGGCTTTGAAAAGTATGCGTTTGCGCTCTTTTGAATGGCAGAACGAATATCCAGAGGATCATGAGCTTCACGAATGGTTTGAAGTAGGCTTTATTAATTACGGTAATTGGAAACGCGGAGGAGAAATTGAATTTCAAGTTTCGCATATGATTTTACCTTTTTTTGTAGAACTTACTAGTAGATTTACTGAATACAGCTCTTTAGTCGCTATGAGTTTAAAGAGTAAATGGTCGCAACGATTTTACGAGTACTGCTGCCAGTGGCGACAAGCAGGAGGGTTTAATATAACCATTACTGATTTACGATCTCAGCTCGTACTTGAGAGTAAATATGTGAAATATGCAACTCTCAAAAAGAACGTTCTAGAAGTAGCTTATAAAGAACTAAAAGAACTGTACAACAAAGGTCAATCTGATGTTTATTTTGAATATTCAGAGTTTAAAAAAGGTCGTTCTGTGGAGTCTTTACGTTTTAAAGTAATATCAAAAGCAAAAGGCACTGAACACCTATCAAACGATGATATTGATTATATTGTCAGAACAGAATTACATCGAATATTTGACACGAAAAGAAAGCCGAAAAACAACGAATTTGTAGGTAAAACAATGACTGCTTTAAGGCTTGATTTAGACAAAATGAAGCATTGTTATAAGCGATTAGAAACTACCGTTAAGAAAATGCCTAAAGAAGAGCAACCAAAGTATCTGAGATATATTATTAATGAAGATTACTTAAATGAAAATGAGTAAAGAACGTGTCTATACAACTAGAGAAGTTGCGGAAATACTAGAGGTGTCAGACAGAACTGTCCGCAGGTATCTAAACAGCTTTTTTACTAGCGAGAATAATGCCTTTAGTATATCTCAAAAAAT
>NZ_JBITUW010000012.1:0-3854 GCF_044542635.1 Psychrobacter sp. NPDC077938 | reverse complement strand
TATTATAGTAGAGTCTCATAGCTCAGCTGGTTAGAGCGCTACACTGATAATGTAGAGGTCGGCAGTTCGAGTCTGCCTGAGACTACTAATACTATAAAAAGGAAATTCTAGAAGTTTGAGTAGTAGTTATAACTAACTACTAACTACTAATTGCTATCGACTAGTAATTGGGGGATTAGCTCAGCTGGCTAGAGCGCCTGCCTTGCACGCAGGAGGTCATCGGTTCGACTCCGATATTCTCCACAACAATCCTTGCGAAAGCTAAGGAATTGAAAGTTCATTGACATATTGAAAAAAGATACATGAAAAAAATAAGAATAGCGCAAGCTATTCATATATAATATAATAAGCTAATAGAAAGTCACGAGCTGACTATTAGTAATGTAACTCATTAAAAAAGCAAAAAGTACAATAAGCTAAATAAGGGCGTATGGGGAATGCCTTGGCTCTCAGAGGCGATGAAGGACGTGATAAGCTGCGAAAAGCTGCGGGGATTGGCACATACAATGTGATCCGCAGATATCCGAATGGGGCAACCCGGCATATTGAAGATATGTCACCTAGCAATAGGAGCAAACCCGGAGAACTGAAACATCTAAGTACCCGGAGGAGAAGAAAACAAAAGTGATTCCGTTAGTAGTGGCGAGCGAACGCGGATTAGCCCAAACCAGTAATGTTACGGCATTATTGGGGTTGTAGGACCACGATATTTGAGGCGTAATGAATTAGAATTGGTTGGAAAGCCAAACCATAGAGGGTGATAGTCCCGTATAAGTAAAGAGCGTTAAGATAGTGGTATCCTGAGTAGTGCGGGACACGAGTAATCCTGTATGAATCAGTCGGGACCATCCGATAAGGCTAAATACTCCTGAGAGACCGATAGTGAACTAGTACCGTGAGGGAAAGGTGAAAAGAACCCTGAATAAGGGAGTGAAAAAGATCCTGAAACCATACGCTTACAAGCGGTCGGAGCCCTTTGGGGTGACGGCGTGCCTTTTGCATAATGAGCCTACGAGTTACCGTTGCTAGCAAGGTTAAGGACTTCAGGTCCGGATCCGTAGCGAAAGCGAGTCTGAATAGGGCGCTTTAGTTAGTAGTGGTAGACGCGAAACCGTGTGATCTACCCATGGGCAGGTTGAAGTTTAGGTAACACTAAATGGAGGACCGAACCGGTTGACGTTGAAAAGTCTTCGGATGACCTGTGGGTAGGGGTGAAAGGCCAATCAAACTCGGAAATAGCTCGTACTCCCCGAAATGCATTTAGGTGCAGCGTTGATTTATAGTTTTATAGAGGTAGAGCTACTGATTGGATGCGGGGGCTTCACCGCCTACCAATTCCTGACAAACTCCGAATGCTATAAAATGTTAATCAGCAGTGAGGGCATGGGTGCTAAGGTCCATGTCCGAAAGGGAAAGAACCCAGACCATCAGCTAAGGTCCCCAAATATATGTTAAGTTGAAAAAACGAGGTTGAACTGCTTTGACAGCTAGGATGTTGGCTTGGAAGCAGCCATTCATTTAAAGAGTGCGTAACAGCTCACTAGTCGAGCGGTTCGGCATGGATAATAATCGGGCATAAACATATTACCGAAGCTATGGACTTGAAAAAGTGGTAGGGGAGCATTGTAGTGGCGTTGAAGGTGTGATGCGAGTCATGCTGGAGTAGCTACAAAAGAAAATGTAGGCATAAGTAACGATAATGCGGGCGAGAAACCCGCACTCCGAAAGACTAAGGTTTCCTCAGCTATGCTAATCAGCTGAGGGTTAGTCGGGACCTAACGCGAACCCGAAAGGGGTAGTGGATGGCCAACAGGTTAATATTCCTGTACCTGCTCACAACAAAAGTGACGGAGGCGTATATTTGGTGCGAACTGACGGAATAGTTCGTTGAAGCGAGTAGTAATACCGCGATAGTACACTAAGGCTTCGGCTGCGGTGATAATCCAGAGAAGCGACTTCCAAGAAAAGCGAGTGAAGCAGCCCGTACCCTAAACCGACACAGGTAGTTGGGATGAGAATTCTAAGGAGCTCGAGAGATTCATGGTTAAGGAACTAGGCAAAATAGACGCGTAACTTCGGGAGAAGCGTCGCCCCACTCCGGTGGGGCCGCAGTGAAAGAGTCCAGGCGACTGTTTATCAAAAACACAGGGCTATGCTAAATTGAAAGATGACGTATATGGCCTGACACCTGCCCGGTGCTGGAAGGTTAAGTGGAGGGTTTAGCTTCGGCGAAGATCTTAAATGAAGCCCCAGTAAACGGCGGCCGTAACTATAACGGTCCTAAGGTAGCGAAATTCCTTGTCGGGTAAGTTCCGACCTGCACGAATGGTGCAACGATCTGGACACTGTCTCAACCATGAGCTCGGTGAAATTGTAGTATCGGTGAAGATGCCGATTACCCGCTGTGGGACGAAAAGACCCCGTGCACCTTTACTATAGCTTAGTATTGGTTTTGGATAAGTAATGTGTAGGATAGGTGGGAGACTTTGAAGCGGCGTCGCTAGGCGTTGTGGAGTCATTGTTGAAATACCACCCTTTGCTTGTCTAGAGTCTAACCTTCAATTGAAGGGACAGTGCTTGGTGGGTAGTTTGACTGGGGTGGTCGCCTCCAAAAGAGTAACGGAGGCTTCTAAAGGTTTCCTCAGTACGGTTGGTAATCGTACGTAGAGTGCAATGGCATAAGGAAGCTTGACTGAGAGACCTACAAGTCGATCAGGTACGAAAGTAGAGCATAGTGATCCGGTGGTTCCGTATGGAAGGGCCATCGCTCAAAGGATAAAAGGTACGCCGGGGATAACAGGCTGATCTCCCCCAAGAGCTCATATCGACGGGGGGGTTTGGCACCTCGATGTCGGCTCGTCACATCCTGGGGCTGGAGAAGGTCCCAAGGGTTGGGCTGTTCGCCCATTAAAGTGGCACGCGAGCTGGGTTCAGAACGTCGTGAGACAGTTCGGTCTCTATCTACAGTGGGCGTTAGAAATTTGAGTGGATCTGACTCTAGTACGAGAGGACCGAGTTGGACTAACCTCTGGTGTATCTGTTGTTCCGCCAGGAGCATTGCAGAGTAGCTACGTTGGGAAGGGATAAGCGCTGAAAGCATATAAGCGCGAAACCCACCACAAGATGAGATTTCTTTAAAGGGTCGTGGGAGATTACCACGTTGATAGGTCATAGGTGTAAAGGCAGTAATGTCATAGCCGAGTGATACTAATAACCCATAGGCTTATTGTACGCCTGTTTTTTTACTAAGTACACATTCTATTATATTTTTTTCAGTATACTCACGCTAAGCGTGCTTTTTTCAATATGTTATTTTATACGGTTAAGTAGTTTATCTACACACACCGAAAGATTTAAGGTGATTATAGCGTTGGGGCTCACCTCTTACCATTCCGAACAGAGAAGTTAAGCCCAATTGCGCCGATGGTACTACATTCGTGGGAGAGTAGGTCGTCGCCTTTTTTAGAAACCCTTCATAGAAATATGAAGGGTTTTTTTATGCAGTAAATTTAAATAATAGTAGTTAGTAAATAGTAGCCAGTGGTTAGTTTTAATTTTGGTTCACATCATGTATAGAACCACCATGCGTGGTTTGAGGGAATTTGGAGAAGTTGGAAGCTGGAAGTCTTAGTGAGGCGATGCTCGTTATTTTGTCATTGACTGCGTCGAATCTTCGATTTCTGAGCAGTGAAGAATCTTGTGCTACATGTGACCTCGATCAAAATGGACATAAAAACTTCAATTCTTGTACAGATTCTTCAGTCGTACCTCATTTAAATAGTAGTTAGTGGTTAGTAATTAGTGGTTAGTTTTAATCTTGGTTCACATAATGCATAGAACCTCCATGTCACTTT
>NZ_JBITUW010000011.1:0-5068 GCF_044542635.1 Psychrobacter sp. NPDC077938 | reverse complement strand
TTAATATTATTTCAATTGCACCGTCGCCCCTGATGTATTCAACTTGACTTACCCAACGTGTTTTTACCTGATTATCTCTTTTGTTCACGAAAGAAAAACGACGTTCAAAAAGCGTTGATTCTGCTGCTAAAAGAACATCATAAGCAGTATCTATTTCTACGTTGAAACACTCTGCATAACGTTTCGCGGAGATAACTAGAGGGCTATCTGACGTTAGTCCAGTCTGCGTTTCCCTACTGTCAATAATTGCGATTTGTATTAATCTAATTTCAACCAATGACAAGTTTTGTATAGCTGTATTCAAACGATTGGACTTAACCACTAAGTCACTCATATTTTTTCCCTTATCAGATTTCATAATTAAGTCTCTTTAGTGGTTTTTATTAGATCGATAAGAGCAAACTACACAAGCTCATTAATCAAGTCAAATATTTTTTTGTCGTCATCATACCCGATAGATGTCGTCATCATACCCGATAGATGTCGTCATCATACCCGATAGATGTCGTCATCATACCCGATAGATGTCGTCATCACTCACTTGTATCCATTGATATAAAAGGGCTACAGCTCTCTTAAAAGCTTTTAAAAGCATTAAAAGCATTAAAAGCCTTTTTTGTTATTAATAAATGATTAAAAAACAGAATACAGATAATGAGAAACCAAGAATTACACTTGTTATTGATGAATAGACCGAAGCGAAATTAAAATTTTGGTCTAGGTATATTATTACCCATTACAAGCTTATTATTAGGCTCATCTAAGCCTCTAGACTGTTCACCATAGCCAACATCACTATTTATACTTAAAACGCTCTGACAGCTATCTGAGAGCTTTCTAGCATTATATTTTTCTCTTTCCAACTTAGGATCACGTACTAGATCAAAAACTTCGATGTTATCTTGAAAGAAATCATCATTATTAACTAGATTCCACTGTCTTTCCTCGGCAGCCTCGTAAGGTTCACTCCTACTTTTATCCAGTTGGTACTTGTTAGCGAAAGCATTTAGTATTTCTAGCTGCCGTGGATCAAACTTATGCGCGTGTTCCAGATCATCTGCACTCTCACCCCAAGACAAACGTATCTGATTTTCCTCTTTACGGCGTTTTAGAATTTTACGGATTAAGTTTATCTTAGTGTTTTCAGCGTACTGAGCGTGTTTAGCAAGCTCTGATTCTCGTTGTTTAATTCCTTGACTAGAGATTCCTGCAAGTCTTCGAACTGCTGCAATTGTGTCGTCTGCTGCTCTATCAAAAGCTTCTGATCCTTGATCACAGCTAATAACTGCTGATTCTCTTGCAGCACGGCTTCTTCGGATTGCGTCAGCGAAGGGGTCTGTCGCTCCAGCTCTGCTTGCAATGATTCTATCAATTTCAATTGTTCGCTGTTCGTGACTGTTAATTCTTTGTTTACTGTCACTAATTCTTTGTTCTGAGATATCAGCTTGGCAATCTGCTGCATACTTAGATTGCTTTCTGTTGCCGTTATAGTTTGACTCATTCTTTTCTCCTAGGTATGAGTTCTTACCGATTTTGCCCCTATGATGTCCTGGCTTGAAGTCGATGCCTAATTCTTCATAGGATTTATGAGTCACAAGAGCTAAATTATGACGCGCCAAACTCTTATTTTGTATATTCGCCCACGACTCGCGGACACCTTTCAACCACTCGCTATTGCTACATAAGCCACGCCCTTGTTGAATCGGTTTGCCTGTTACGGGATCAGGTTCTCCCACTAAATTCTGTGGTACTACCGGTCGAACACGTTCGTCATTAGATGCGTCACTATCGCATTTTTTGCCTAATGACAGCTTTCCGTTTCTAAGCTCAACCTGACGGCTTAACAGAACGATATGAGCGTGAATATTGCGTTCATCCTTTCTGGTAAGATCACCACCCGTTTCATATATATCATCGCCTTGCTTGGGGTCATGCACAAAAACCATGGTGATAACACCTTGCTCCTCGGCTTGCTGCTTAGCAAATTCTTGAAAATCTTTTATATTTTCTTCTAGGCTCAGCTCATGTGAACCCGCAAGCACATATTCGTTCGCGAGCTTCGCGCCCATCTTCATTTTGCCGCGCAAAGTGGTTTCGCCCTTTTCGACCAGATTGGCAATCTCGGGTAAAGTGAGCGTTATTCCTTCACCGTTCATCTGTGCCGCTAATTCATCAGGCAATATGATTTCCGTAAGCGCTACATCCGATTTTTTGCTGTAATCGTAAGTAGTCGCTTCGGGATTTAATGGATTGGGATCTGTCAGTTCCAGCCCTGCTCGGTACGCAATAGCAGCGACTAAATTGTGCCCTTTCACACGACTAATTGATTTCCTTTCTAGTCTGTAGATAGCCATCTCTGCACCTTTTTAGCCTTTGGTTTTTTGGGGTTTGGGGTTTCCCCAACGCGGTTAGATAAATGACAGAATAGCACGAAGTAAGCTAGTCATGTCATTTCTCGAAACTGCGCTCTTACAGAGGGTCTGTATTCTGTGGATTTTGACTCAAAAAACGCATAAAAAGGCTCAAATTTGAGCCAAAATGTACGATTTTAGAGCCAAATTGAACCTTTTTAGAGGGGAATTGAGTGGTTTTAGAGCCAAAAAAGACGATATACGCAGTCTTGGTCACTTTTTTAATTCTAAAATGGTCGATGTGAATCGTGAGACTCTAAATTGGCGTTTAACTTTGATGATAATGGGTAGCCACCCCTGTTACATCCTTCTTTATGCACTCTCTAAAAGTACACTTTAGGCTAAATAACGATAAAAAATCATATCTGCACTCAGCTCGATATAATGCTAATCGAATAACTTAACCTGACCATACAGAAGAGGGCGTTTTGAAAGAATACATTATAGATATATTGGCTATAGCAGCTAGTATCAGCACAATAATAGCTGCTATAGCTGCCCTTATCACATTACGTCACTTGACCAACGATAAGAACGAAAAACTAGAATATGAAGTTAAAAAAATATTCTATGATGGCAAATTCTGGACGAATGAAGGCTTTGTCGGTGGAAGTAGTGAGGTTTCCTTCGACTTACGTATCGATGATGATATCCACATTCATAATTTCTCAGGAGAGATTAGTGATAAGGAATCTAATGACACTGTATATTTCCATTTTGAGAAATCAAACAAAAAAGTCATTACTCTTGATGTTTACAAGATGTCAGAAAGCCAAATGTATGTCGAAGGAAAGGAGATGACACAAGGTCTGGGAAAAATAGAAGTTGAATACAACTCACCTGATGTGTTCATTATCACCTTCATTGGTGACTGCCTGCCTCATTTACCAAGAGAGACGGCAATATTTTCTTGGTCTGGTGCAGCTTAAAATCCACATTCCAATACTTAAAAAGCCACCGACAAGATAGGCGATGGCTTTTTCGATCAGAAACATCAGTGATATTTGTCGTTAATTCTAACGGTCTGTATTTGGAATTACGTTGTGATATACATGAGTCTCATTCTTTGTATAAGTGAAAGACGGAGACTCTATATGAATACAGTTAGGAACTACTAGAAACAACGAGAATACTAAAGAACGAGCTACTCTCCTTTTCCAAAAACTATAAACACGCAGTAACTTGGTTTTAGGTATCCTGATTGATATTTCAATAATATCTTCAGAGGTTGTAGCCTGTAATAACAAGGCTTGAGGGGGTGGATTGATACTATTATTCAATGATTTTCTCCATGAAAACACTATAGCAAAGCTATAATTTTTTCAAAAAAGTGATCGATAATTACAACCCTTTGATGTATCATCCACTTGTTGACACCCTTGTCAGTTAGAGCTGAACTAGGGTTAAAAACAAGCAAAAAAAGGGTCACCATGGTGTTCCCAGACCAAAATGTTCGGCATATACCTGTCAAAAAAGCTGGGTTCTATGCTGTATTTTTTTGTCTGATTTTTTGCACTCCAACATATAGATGAGCGCATTAGTTACCAAGTCGCCAAACTTTTCATGTAACTAATGTGCTTACTCTATACATATCTTCTTGCTATCACTTCAATATATCTACTCAAGGTCTTCAAAAAAGACACACCTTCTCATGTGATGGTTAAAATCACTGAGTACGACATATAGCGTGTTTGTTAATTGGTAGGCACAATATAGCGAGAAATTTTTGAAAATTCTATATTGTTTTTAGAATAAAACTATGTTGCTACAAGGTTGTAGGCAGTCCAAATTTTGGCAAAGGACGATGGGATAAGGGTTAGACGCAAATGCGGTCAATAATAAATTTTTTGTAAAAATAGTGTGCGTTCACTATTCCACAAGCCAATAACGACAAGGGCTTCCGAAAAAAACACGTTATTATTACTGGCTAATATCTGCGATAATTACTTAAGTGGATATATTAATAATCCAAATATTCTTTGATAGGTCGCTTTTTAAACTTCGAAGCGTCTTTTTTAAGGCGATTAATCATCTCAAACTCCCAAGCTTTAGTATCTTGACCTGCTGGACTGGTAGAACTAACTAGATGGTTATAATCTGCTATAAATTGTTTATTACGAGTAATTCGCCCCAGCTGCTTATCGCTTAATCCTTCGACTGTGAACATATCTACTGTATTGCATTCCCTTGCTTGCGAAGTGTTTTTTGAGCTTTCTTTTTCCGAAACTTTGAACTTAAACCCTATAATTTTGCTCTTTTTCTTTTCCTGAACGTAGCTTATCTGCAAATCCGTCTTCTCATTAATCTCCTTAACAGCTGAATCAAGAACTCGACGCTTAAAGTCGCTCATACGTTGATAATCATTGACCCCCAAGCCCAACTGACCTCTAAAGGTTTCAATATCGAAGAGATGAGTCTTGGTAGCTTGACGCCATTGTGTGACTAGTTCATACAGACGCACTGAATACACGCTGTTGAGCACAGCTGTTTGTCCTAGCATATATTTAGTAAAGAAATTTTCTATACCGTTGATACGGGTTATTTCTTTAACAACTGCGGGTGTTAATATTATTTCAATTGCACCGTCGCCCCTGATGTATTCAACTTGACTTACCCAACGTGTTTTTACCTGATTATCTCTTTTGTTCACGAAAGAA
>NZ_JBITUW010000010.1:3830-5433 GCF_044542635.1 Psychrobacter sp. NPDC077938 | reverse complement strand
GAAGGGATCAGGTGGGGCCATCGCGCTATTGTCGTCAGCAAAGGGGGTTAGATATGAGTCTGTTATTTTTATTGTTTGACTATAAATGTTTAGTTTATGGTCGATCAACTTGTAACCTAACTGAATCAAGGTTAAAGGTGATATCGAAATGTTCTTTCTTATTCTATAGCCTGAGCTATACAAGATAGATTAATTAGACTTGTATACAAACCACTTGGGTGTTGTATGGTCAAGCCAAACGAGCAATTAGTACAGGTTAGCTACACGCATCGCTGCGCTTCCACACCCTGCCTATCAACGTCCTAGTCTTGAACGGCTCTTTAGGGAAATCTAATCTTGAGGTGGGCTTCCCGCTTAGATGCTTTCAGCGGTTATCCCATCCGAACGTAGCTACCGGGCAATGCCACTGGCGTGACAACCCGAACACCAGAGGTTCGTCCACTCTGGTCCTCTCGTACTAGGAGCAGATCCTCTCAAATTTCCAACGCCCACGGTAGATAGGGACCGAACTGTCTCACGACGTTCTAAACCCAGCTCGCGTACCTCTTTAAATGGCGAACAGCCATACCCTTAGGACCTGCTTCAGCCCTAGGATGAGATGAGCCGACATCGAGGTGCCAAACACCGCCGTCGATATGAACTCTTGGGCGGTATCAGCCTGTTATCCCCAGAGTACCTTTTATCCGTTGAGCGATGGCCCTTCCATACAGAACCACCGGATCACTAAGACCTACTTTCGTACCTGCTCGACTTGTGGGTCTCGCAGTTAAGCGCGCTTTTGCCTTTATACTCTACGACCGATTTCCGACCGGTCTGAGCGCACCTTCGTACTCCTCCGTTACTCTTTAGGAGGAGACCGCCCCAGTCAAACTACCCACCATACATTGTCCTCGGTATTGTTATACCTGAGTTAGAACCCCAACATGACCAGGGTGGTATTTCAAGATTGGCTCCACCGAGACTAGCGTCTCGGCTTCAAAGCCTCCCACCTATCCTGCACAAGTCAGGTCAAAGTTCAATGTAAAGCTGTAGTAAAGGTTCACGGGGTCTTTCCGTCTAGCCGCGGGTACACAGCATCTTCACTGCGATTTCGATTTCACTGAGTCTCTGCTGGAGACAGCGCTGCCATCATTATGTCATTCGTGCAGGTCGGAACTTACCCGACAAGGAATTTCGCTACCTTAGGACCGTTATAGTTACGGCCGCCGTTTACTGGGGCTTCGATCAAGAGCTTCGCTTACGCTAACCCCATCAATTAACCTTCCAGCACCGGGCAGACATCACACCCTATACGTCCACTTTCGTGTTTGCAGAGTGCTGTGTTTTTAATAAACAGTTGCAGCAGCCTGGTATCTGCGACTGCCAACAGCTCAAGGAGCAAGTCCTATCACCATCAACAGCGTACCTTCTCCCGAAGTTACGGTACCATTTTGCCTAGTTCCTTCAGCAGAGTTCTCTCAAGCGCCTTGGTATTCTCTACCTGATCACCTGTGTCGGTTTAGGGTACGATTCGTTTATAACTATTGCTTAGAAGCTTTTCCTGGAAGCATGGTATTTGCCACTTCGCTGTACAAGTACAGCTTGCTATCAGATCTCGGTATAG
>NZ_JBITUW010000010.1:2146-3733 GCF_044542635.1 Psychrobacter sp. NPDC077938 | reverse complement strand
AAAATAGCCCGGATTTACCTAAGCTATAAACCTACATCCTTTCACCTGGACAACCAACGCCAGGCTGACATAACCTTCTCCGTCCCTCCATCGCATTATAAACAAGTATCGGAATATTAACCGATTTCCCATCGACTACGCCTTTCGGCCTCGCCTTAGGGGTCGACTCACCCAGCCCCGATTAACGTTGGACTGGAACCCTTGATCTTCCGGCGTGCGAGCTTTTCACTCGCATTATCGTTACTCACGTCAGCATTCGCTCTTGTGATACCTCCAGCATGCTTTACAACACACCTTCACAGGCTTACACAACGCTCCCCTACCACTTGAAAACAAATTCAAATCCGCAGCTTCGGCTCCTAGTTTGAGCCCCGTTACATCTTCCGCGCGGGCCGACTCGACTAGTGAGCTATTACGCTTTCTTTAAAGGATGGCTGCTTCTAAGCCAACCTCCTAGCTGTCTATGCCTTCCCACCTCGTTTCCCACTTAACTAGGAATTTGGGGCCTTAGCTGGCGGTCTGGGTTGTTTCCCTCTCCACGATGGACGTTAGCACCCACCGTGTGTCTCCCGGATATCACTCATCGGTATTCGGAGTTTGCATCGGTTTGGTAAGTCGGTATGACCCCCTAGCCGAAACAGTGCTCTACCCCCAATGGTGTTCGTCCGAGGCGCTACCTAAATAGCTTTCGGGGAGAACCAGCTATCACCGAGTTTGATTAGCCTTTCACCCCTATCCACAAGTCATCCCCTGGCTTTTCAACGACAGTGGGTTCGGTCCTCCGGTGCCTGTTACGGCACTTTCAACCTGCTCATGGATAGATCACTCGGTTTCGGGTCTATACCCTGCAACTAAACGCCCTATTAAGACTCGGTTTCCCTACGGCTCCCCTAAACGGTTAACCTTGCTACAGAATATAAGTCGCTGACCCATTATACAAAAGGTACGCGGTCACCCAACAAGTGGGCTCCCACTGCTTGTACGCACACGGTTTCAGGTTCTATTTCACTCCCCTCACAGGGGTTCTTTTCGCCTTTCCCTCACGGTACTGGTTCACTATCGGTCAGTCAGGAGTATTTAGCCTTGGAGGATGGTCCCCCCATCTTCAAACAGGATTTCTCGTGCCCCGCTCTACTTAATATGTTAACTCTAATGTTTCGAATACAGGACTATCACCTACTACGGTCAGCTTTCCCACGCTGTTCTTCTACATTAGAATTAATCGGCTTCTCCCCGTTCGCTCGCCGCTACTAGGGGAATCTCAATTGATGTCTATTCCTAAGGGTACTGAGATGTTTCACTTCCCCTCGTTCGCTTCCTAATAAATTAGGATACCTACCTTATGGTAAGTGGGTTTCCCCATTCAGAAATCTCCGGATCACAGGATATTGCCGCCTCCCCGAAGCTTATCGCAGGCTGTCACGTCTTTCATCGCCTCTGACTGCCAAGGCATCCACCATGTGCGCTTCATTACTTGACCATACAACCCCAAGTAGTCTTTCGACTTCTAAGTGTCATACAATCTAATTATGATAACGATATCACCTATGTTTATACGCTTGATTCAGTTCTCTTTACTTTTTTTAA
>NZ_JBITUW010000010.1:0-2050 GCF_044542635.1 Psychrobacter sp. NPDC077938 | reverse complement strand
CCTAAAGCTTACTTAACCGTCTTAGTAGTGGTGGAGCCAAACGGAGTCGAACCGTTGACCTCCTGCGTGCAAGGCAGGCGCTCTACCAACTGAGCTATGGCCCCATTGTAAAATGGTGGGTCTAGGTGGACTTGAACCACCGACCCCCGCGTTATCAACACGGTGCTCTAACCAGCTGAGCTACAGACCCTAATACGTTTGTTAAAAACGTAAGCTTAAACTAAAGAACAACTTGTTGTGAATTCTTGCTGACCGAATGCGTCTATAAGGAGGTGATCCAGCCGCAGGTTCCCCTACGGCTACCTTGTTACGACTTCACCCCAGTCATCAACCACACCGTGGTGAACGCCTCCCCGAAGGTTAAGCTATCCACTTCTGGTGCAATCAACTCCCATGGTGTGACGGGCGGTGTGTACAAGGCCCGGGAACGTATTCACCGCGGCATTCTGATCCGCGATTACTAGCGATTCCTACTTCATGGAGTCGAGTTGCAGACTCCAATCTGGACTACGATAGGCTTTTTGAGATTCGCATCACATCGCTGTGTAGCTGCCCTCTGTACCTACCATTGTAGCACGTGTGTAGCCCTGGTCGTAAGGGCCATGATGACTTGACGTCGTCCCCGCCTTCCTCCAGTTTGTCACTGGCAGTATCCTTAGAGTTCCCGGCTTAACCCGCTGGTAACTAAGGACAAGGGTTGCGCTCGTTGCGGGACTTAACCCAACATCTCACGACACGAGCTGACGACAGCCATGCAGCACCTGTATTCTAATTCCCGAAGGCACTCCCGCATCTCTGCAGGATTCTAGATATGTCAAGACCAGGTAAGGTTCTTCGCGTTGCATCGAATTAAACCACATGCTCCACCGCTTGTGCGGGCCCCCGTCAATTCATTTGAGTTTTAACCTTGCGGCCGTACTCCCCAGGCGGTCTACTTATTGCGTTAGCTGCGTCACTAAGTCCTCAAGGGACCCAACGACTAGTAGACATCGTTTACGGCGTGGACTACCAGGGTATCTAATCCTGTTTGCTACCCACGCTTTCGAGCCTCAGTGTCAGTATGATGCCAGGAAGCTGCCTTCGCCATCGGTATTCCTTCAGATCTCTACGCATTTCACCGCTACACCTGAAATTCTACTTCCCTCTCACCTACTCTAGCCTAACAGTTTCAGATGCAGTTCCCAGGTTAAGCCCGGGGATTTCACATCTGACTTATCAAGCCACCTACGCTCGCTTTACGCCCAGTAATTCCGATTAACGCTTGCACCCTCTGTATTACCGCGGCTGCTGGCACAGAGTTAGCCGGTGCTTATTCTGCAGCTAATGTCATCGTCTCCGGGTATTAACCGAAGAGTCTTCTTCACTGCTTAAAGTGCTTTACAACCAAAAGGCCTTCTTCACACACGCGGCATGGCTGGATCAGGGTTTCCCCCATTGTCCAATATTCCCCACTGCTGCCTCCCGTAGGAGTCCGGGCCGTGTCTCAGTCCCGGTGTGGCTGATCATCCTCTCAGACCAGCTACAGATCGTCGCCATGGTAGGCCTTTACCCCACCATCTAGCTAATCCGACTTAGGCTCATCTAATAGCGAGAGCAGTAAACTGCCCCCTTTCTCCCGTAGGTCGTATGCGGTATTAATACGAGTTTCCCCGTGCTATCCCCCACTACTAGGTAGATTCCTAAGTATTACTCACCCGTCCGCCGCTCGACGCCTGGTAGCAAGCTACCATCGTTTCCGCTCGACTTGCATGTGTTAAGCCTGCCGCCAGCGTTCAATCTGAGCCATGATCAAACTCTTCAGTTTAATCTTGCTATGAAGCTCTTTAAAGAAGCTTCTAAACTTGGCTCATCTAATCTGGCAAAATCGCTAAAAATTATGTTCGTAATGAATTAACTTTGAGTTTTTCTGCTGTCTTAAATGATAATTTTTATAGTTAATAATCTTTCCGAAAAGAAAAGATAGTCAACTTTATTTTTTAGCATTCTGAATCAGCAAAAATCCACACAAGTTGTTCTTTAGTTATGCTTTTAAATAATGTCTGACACTGTC
>NZ_JBITUW010000009.1:0-41286 GCF_044542635.1 Psychrobacter sp. NPDC077938 | reverse complement strand
ACTCAAATACTCAAATACTCAAATACTCAAATACTCAAATACTCAAATACTCAAATACTCAAATACTCAAATACTCAAATACTCAAATACTCAAATACTCAAAATTAGGATTGCTCTATGAAAGTCATTGCTGTGTTGAATCAAAAAGGAGGCAGTGGCAAGACAACTATTGCCACTCAATTAGCTCGTGGCTTGCAGCTGCAAGGACATAGTGTATTGCTAGTAGATAGTGACCAGCAGGGCAGTGCACGTGATTGGCGAGCTGTAGATGAAGATAATCCAGTACCAGTGATAGGTCTCGATAGACCTACGCTTGATAAAGATCTAAAAAATGTCTCTGATAAAGAGTATGTGGTGATTGATGGTTCACCACAAGCAACTAGTTTGGCTTTATCTGCAATTAAAGCAGCTGATTTTGTATTAATTCCTGTACAGCCTAGCCCATACGATGTTTGGGCGACTAGCGATTTAGTAGACTTAGTAAAGCAGCGTATAGAGATGACTGACGGTAAACTAAAAGCAGCCTTTGTAGTGTCTAGGGCAATCCAGAATACTAATATTGGTAAGGAAGTGGCTTCAGTTTTACTAGAGTACGGTCTACCTGTGTTAGATAGTAGAATTATGCAGCGTGTAAGTTATCCAAATAGCGCAGCATTAGGCAAGACCGTATTTGATACTGAGTCAGTGAACAGTAATGCAGTACAAGAAATGACGGTATTGGTTAATGAAGTTAAAACATTTTTTGATAAGGAGTAAATGATGAGCTTAGCAGCAGGTCGTCCCAGTAAGAAGGTAAAAGATGAGTTATCTTTGTCAGACGTGACCGATAGTCCTCAAAAAACGGCACGAGTAAACTTTAACATTGACAAAGATAAGTATATTGCATTCAAAAAGTTTGCGCTTGATAACCGAAAGACAGTGACTGAGCTATTAACTGAAATGATTGATGAGAAAATAGTTGAACGATAAATATCAGAAATGAAAAAATATTGGTTATCGGATTTTAGGGCTAATTTTTTACAACAACTATTCAGCCAGAATTTTTCATAATGACAGACTAATGACGAGTATTTTTATCATTGATCTGTTACTGTTAACCTATACGTATTTAGCGCCTTGCTGGCCTAAAAATTTGGATTAACCGTAGGACGGCGTGCTGGTCATTGTTGCGCTGACTTCATTATGTAGCTGAAGGTAAAAATGCTTGACGTTCATCCATCAAAGAAAAAAGCCATTGAGCACCACCAAGGCCCGCTATTGATCATTGCGGGCCCGGGATCTGGGAAAACTTATACCCTAGTTGAGCGCATCATGAACCTGATTCATGTACATAGTGCAAAACCAGAACAGTTGCTTGTTGTTACTTTTACAGAAAAAGCGGCGCAAGAGCTGAAGACGCGTATTTCTAATCGCTTGTTAGAGTTAGGGGCTTTGTTCAATGTGAACGAGATGTACTTGGGGACATTTCACTCGATATGTTTGCGCATTCTCGAAGAGTATCGCGATTTCACGCGACTTAAGCGCAGTTTTGTGCTTATGGATCAGTTCGATCAGCAGTATTTTTTGTATCAAAGACTACGCGATTTTAAAGATATCGAGGGCATAGAACATATTCAAGGTGAGCACAAGATTCCTGCATGGGCAAAGTCTGAGAATCTGCTTGGTTGGTTGAATAAGGCGTCAGAAGAGGTTCTTGATATCGACCAACTGGTTGCTTCACCAGATGAAGCGATTTCTGCGCTTGGCGAGGCATACAAGGTTTATCAAGGGCTTTTATTGAGTGAGAACGCCTTAGATTTTTCCTGTATTCAACTTGAAACACTCGTGCTTCTACAGCAGCATCCGCATATCTTGGAAGAATTGACTACTAAAATTACTTATTTGATGGTCGATGAATATCAAGATACCAATACCATTCAAGAGCACTTACTGCAGCTATTAATGGGATCCAAGCGTAATTTGTGTGTAGTAGGAGATGACGACCAAGCTCTCTACCGCTTCCGTGGTGCAAGTGTGCGTAATATCCTAGAGTTTCCTGCTCAGTTTGCTCCGAATGAGTGTGAACAAGTAAAACTATCGATTAATTATCGTTCGCACCCTGATATTGTTAGCTTTTACGACTCCTATATGGGAGATAAGCCTTGGCTACGCGAAGGTGTTAATTATCGTTATGCTAAAACAATACGTCCGCGTGAGGGTGAATTTAAAGCAGGGCCTACCGTCGTCAGCGCGATCACACCAGAAGGTGATGATTGGCATGAAGATGTTTATCAAATGCTCATGCATCTAAAACAAAACGGTAGACTGACGGACTGGAATCAAGCGGCATTTTTATTTCGTTCCGTGAAATCAGATAAGGTTCGAGCACTTGCTCAGTCTTTAGAAGAGAAAGGCATTCCGGTTTATTCTCCGCGTGCGAATCTATTTTTCGAGCGAGAAGAAATCTGTTACATGTTAGGTGCGTTTAATTTGGTTTTCCCTATGGTGATGGCCGAGCGTAAGAAAAAAATAGCTGATGGACGTAAGCTCCCTATATGGGATTATTATACCAATCATTGCTTAGCACCGTTTATAGCCAAGTTAAAAGAACCAGAACAAGCAGATTTGCTCAGATGGTGCCAGCAAAAAGCGAAAGCGCACATAGGTCTAACCAAGAATGCTGATTCAGCTTTTCTCGGCCTGTTTTATGAGTTATTGCAGTTTCCTTTATTCTCAAACTACCTTGAACAACACAGCGGCAACGAACGCGCTCAGCGTAACCTTGCTCAGCTAAGTCGAATGCTTGGTAAGTTTGAATATTTGCACCGAGTCAGTGTTCTGAACCCCAAATACTTACTGTCTAACCTAACGTCCTTATTTGATAATTTTCTAAAATTTTTATTTGAAGGGGGGATAGATGAATACGAAGATATGTCCGAATATGCACCATCAGGATGCGTGTCCTTCTTAACCATTCACCAGTCTAAAGGATTAGAATTTCCGATTGTTTTTGTCGGTTCACTTGAAGGTGTTCCGCGCAAACAATACACAGACCTTGATGAGATTATTGAACATCAATACATGGCCAAGCCTCCCTTTGAGCCACTAGATGACACTAAGTATTTCGATTTTTGGCGTTTGTTCTATACTGCTTTTTCGAGGCCGCAAAACTTATTGGTCTTAACAGGGCAAGAAAAATCAGGGCATGGCAAGACACCTTCCAGACATTTCACGGATTACACCACAAAGCTACCTTACTGGCGCGATGTGAAGCACAAGCTTGCTGAAATAGAGTTTGAGCAAGTAAAAGATGTGAACATCAAGCATGAGTATGCCTTTACCTCTCACATTACCTTGTTCGAGACCTGCGCAGAGCAATATCGATTATTCAAAGAGCTCGAGTTCCAACCTGTAAAGGCAAGTCCAATGCTATTCGGTACTTTAATTCATGAGACGCTAGAAGATGTCCATAAGTCGGCGATTCGTGGTGAAACTGAGCTGCTAACGAAAGATAAGATTGAAAGCTGGTTGCTTAATAACTATCAAAACTTAGCCAATCGTGAACGTATGTATTTAGGAGAGTCGACATTAGGCGCGGCACTAAAACATGTGATGCGTTATGTTGAGCGAAAGGATAATGATTGGTCTGATATAAAAGAAACAGAGGTGGATATTTCGTTAGTCAAAGAACGTTATGTGTTAACCGGTAGCGTCGATTTGATTAAAGGGGAAGGAGATAGCGTTGAAATTGTTGATTTCAAATCAGAGCGTAAGCCAAATATGGAAAAAGATCGAGAGCGTATCTTACATCATCAGCGTCAGTTAGAAATTTATGCGCATTTGGTGGAAGCAAACACTGATTACAAAGTCAGTAAGATGCACTTGTATTTTACTGGCGAAACAACCGGCTTACCGACCATTAGCTTTAATAACAATACCTCAGCAATTGGTCATACTATCCAGCAATTTGATAGTATTGTCGACAGAATTGAAAGCAAAGACTTTTCACTTAAAGCGCGACCAGATAAAACCTGTGTAGATTGCAGCGCACGCGTCTATTGCGACCGAAAAAATTGGACATTTTGTGCTTAGTTTTAGCTAAGTAATACGAACATCAAGAGAATAAATCATGTCAAACGACCAGACCAATATAGAACACTACGAATTTGAGCCGATCAAAGGCTATCCTATGCTGAACTGGAAAGGCAAACGCCCTTTCCGTTCAACACAATACTTCCCCGCTCAACTCAAAGAAGCCTATGGCCAAGAAGACGATTCAGGTTGGATTAATAAGATTTTCTGGGGCGACAATCTTCAGGTGATGAGCCATTTGCTTAAAGAGTTTCGAGGTAAAATTGATTTGATTTATATCGATCCGCCTTTTGATTCAAAGGCGGACTATAAAAAGGTTGTTAGTTTAAAAAAGCAAAGAGTTACTAATGATTTAATGTCTTTTGAGGAAAAACAGTATTCTGATATTTGGTCTAATGACGACTATCTTCAATTCATCTATGAACGAATCGTACTGATGAAGGAATTATTGAAAGATGAAGGGATTTTATCTATTCACTGTGACTGGCATAAAGGTCACTATATCAGAGCAATTTTAGATGAGGTATTCGGTCCTCAAAATTTTGTTAATGATATTATTTGGCAAAGAACGGGAGCTCACAACGATGCAGACCGTTTTGGTATTGTCCACGATTATATCTTTGTATATAGCAAGTCTACGAAGCACCCTTTCAACCCTGTTCATGTGCCTCTTTCCGAAGAGCATGTCAGTTCTCGTTTTAAGCTGGAAGATAAAAATGGTAGGCGTTTTTTTGCAGGGCCAATAACAGCCCCAGGGCCTGGGCCAGACCGAATTTTTGATGGAGTCAGTATATCTCCACCTGCAAATAGACACTGGAGTTACTCTCAAGAAAAAATTGATGAACTGATTGTAGAAGAGAGAATTTATTATAGTAGTACTGGTACTCCATACTTAAAGCAATACATGGATGAGTACGTTAAGAAAGGACGTCGAGTTCAGTCGATATGGACTGATATTCTGCCTTCAAAAACTGGTAGCGAGTTAGTGGGTTACCCAACTCAAAAACCAGAGAAGCTTCTTAATAGATTAATTGAAGCATACAGCGAGCCAGGTTGCCTTGTTTTTGATTGCTTTATGGGATCTGGTACAACACTTGCGGTGTCTAGTAAGCTAGATAGGAAATTTATAGGAGCTGACATAAACTTAGGTTCAATTCAATTGACAACAAAAAGACTAGCAAGAATTGGCTCTAATTTTGAAGTGCACAATGTAAATAACTACGAGATTTTCCGTAATCCGGTAGAAGCAAAAGAGTTACTCATAGAAGCGCTAGAAATTCAAAAGCTCGATGCAACTTCAGTCTACGATGGTGAGAAAGACGGTTATAAAGTTAAAATCATGCCGGTTAATCGTATTGCTACTAAAGAAGATTTGAATGAGCTAATCGCAAACTTGCCTTACAGACAATTTGAGTCGCGTAAAGAAGCCAACCCAAACCAACCAGTGGAAGAAATCATGCTGATCTGCATGGGCCATGAGCCAAGTTTAGGTGCCACACTTGAAAATGAGTCAGGATATAAACTTAAGGTTCAAGTGGTCGATATTCTACGCGACAAATCTGACCTAACGTTCAAGTACGATTCAGAAGCTGCCATTAAAATAGAAGGTAACAAGTTGGTTGTTGAAGCCTTCTATCCACGTAACTTGCTTCAAAAGCTTAGCCAACAAAGAGATGATGTGGAAGAGTGGCGCGAGATGGTAGAGTCCATAATGATCGACTGGAACTTCGATGGCGCGGTTATGGAACCCGTAGTAATCGATATCCCACCTAAAGATGAGTTCGTCATCGGTGAATATGATGTCCCAGAAGGGGCTAGCAACATCAAAGTGAAGATCACTGACTTACTTTCGGAATCTTACGAAGAGGTGATCGTTCATGGCTAAGAACGCCCAAGATAACTTCGAGTTAAATAACTCGTTTTACGTCCACTTGCATGAATTCTATAAAATACATCGTGGCACCATACGTAAAAATTACACTCGCCTAAGTAAAGCCTTCTTAGATTTCAATGAGCCATCGCGCCCCGGTAGTTTTTTACGTGTGCCCCAGTTCGAAGCTCTAGAGATCTATGTGTTCCTAAAGGAGTTCTTAGATAACAAACCCGTCTTCCAACTATTTGAAGATTGGTATACAAGCCAAAGTAAATTTGCAGAGCGCGTATCCGGCATCAGCACCGTAGATGGCCAGATTATGCAAGGGGATATGTTCTGGGAGATGTCTGAAAAAGACTACAAAGGCATTTTCAAAAAGATGAAAGCCAGCAACGATGGCCGCCTTTACCCGAACTACATTTTCGCCCTGACCATGGGTACCGGAAAAACCATTCTCATGGCCACTTGTATATTCTATGATTTCTTAGCTGGTAATAAAAAAGGTAAAGATGAGCGTTTTATTCAAAACGCTCTGATTTTTGCCCCAGATAAAACGGTATTACAGTCTTTGCGAGAAATAGAATCCTTCGATCATTCTAAAGTCGTGCCGCCGGAGTACATGCCAATTGTTGCGGAATTCAAATTCCACTATCTCGAAGATGCTGGTGTCTCTCTTAATACCATGGACGGCTCTAAGTTCAATATAATCGTATCGAATAGCCAGAAAATCATTTTACGTCGCGACAGCAAAGGTAAGTCGACGGTAGATAAGCTCTTCAGCTCCGGCAAAGAGATGTACCAAGGTCTTGGTGATGTAGAAGATGAAGCGATGGCAATGCTTGGCCTAGACGATGATTCTATCGCTGCCGCGCCTCAAGATGAAGCAGATCTTGTGACTAACCAACGTTTCGAGAAAATTAAGCGGCTTCCTCAGTTAGGTATCTTTGTTGACGAAGCCCACCACGCATTTGGTGCAAAGCTTGCCAAAGATATGGGTATAAAAGCCGATAATACGGCGAACTCGTTGCGTAAAACCATTGATGAGTTGGCGATAAATTTGAAACAAGCCGGAACTCGAGTGGTGGGTTGTTATAACTACACTGGTACACCTTATGTAGGTAAAGACGTTTTACCAGAAGTGGTCTATGCCTATGGATTGCGCAAGGCGATTGATAACAATTACTTGAAGCAAGTTAAGCTTAATGGCTATAGCAATACGCGCCACGAGGAGTTTTTAGAGATAGCCATCAATGATTTCTTAGCAAAGGCCGATGAGATTGGACGCCCTGAGAATATACTACCGAAGATGGCAATTTTTGGTACGACTGTCGAAGAATTGACGACTGAAATTCGTCCGGCTGTAGAAAAGATACTAGCGAAGCACGGCATATCTTCTGACCGTATATTGATTAACGTCGGTGATGCGAAACATACCACCGATGATGATATCCGCGAATTCAACCGTCTAGATAGCCCGAACTCAGAAAAACAGTTCATCCTGCTGGTCAATAAAGGCCGAGAAGGTTGGAATTGTCGCTCTCTATTTTCAGTTGCGCTTTATCGTGAACCAAAATCTAAGGTGTTCATACTTCAAGCGACTATGCGTTGTTTACGTGCCATAGGTGACAGACAGCATGTTGGCCACATTTATCTTACTAAAGAGAACATGGCACTTTTGGATAAAGAGCTTCAAGCGAACTTCCGTATCTCAACGGATGAACTTAAAGAACCTGATCCGAACAAGGAAACGGTACATGTAAGAGTTGAGCAGCCGAGTATCAAAGTGCCAATCAAACGTGTTCGTCGTCAATTCAAGTTAATTGAAAAAGAAGATTTAAAAGATGGGTATAAGCTAGGGCTTGATGAGGTTGTTCTTGATGACTATCGACTTATCCATGAGACCCAGCAAGGGCTATTAATGCCTGATGATATTGGAACTGTGAAAAATCGTGCTCGAGAAGACCTTTCTTTCCTAAAGGAGCAGCGTACTTTTACCAAACTGTCATTAGTTGCTGATATAGCTCGATATATTAATAAGCCTTGTTTAGAAATTGAAAAAATTATCGCAGCTACAGAAGAAGGCTTTGACGGTATCTTAGAGTTGGTGAACAAGTTCAATGAAGTACTGTACGACCAAGTGATTCCGCGCCTTTTTAAAGCGATGTACGATATAGAATCGGAAAGTGTTACTGAAGAGTTCGAAGTTGACTTAGTAAAAGAGCCACCTATAGACCCTGGGTATTATCCGGTAACCGTCTCTAAAGATAAGATTATTAGAAAATCATCTTTAGCACTTGCAGAATTAACAGGGAAAAGTTTCCATCTAGACAACTATTGTTTCGATTCAAATCCAGAACGTCAATTTTTCTGGGATATGTTACACGATAAACAAGTTGATAAGATTTGGTTTACAGGGATGCTAACGCATGGCCAAAGTGACTTTGTGATTCATTACGTAGACACAGAAACGCAGCGCGTACGTAGTTATTACCCTGACTTCCTGATTAAAAAACAAGATGGTTCTTATGTAATGGTAGAAGTCAAAGGTGAGCACATGATTGACTCTCAAAACGTAAGAGATAAGAAAGACGCCGCAGAACTCATGGGCGTAGCGTCAGGTATTGGCTACGAAATAGTTACGGGTAAATCCGCAGACTCAGGAAGCTATGATCGAGCCTTTTTAAACTAATTTAGATTTTGGCGTTGGGGGTGTAAACCAGCTCCTTAACTTTTCTACAATAAAATTCAACCGTGCAGGATTTTTTAATTAGTATTCATAATACGCAACTAGAACGTTGATCAATAGAGAGAAGTGTCCATATAAGTTGATTACAACCTATATGGACAATGACTAGAAGCCTAGACCTACTTGTTCAGGGGTTGAAAGCCTTCCATTTGATTCTTTCAGGTTACTAGGTAAAGAACTCTCTATATCCTTTGGGTTAATTACTATGGCTTGTGGACCATCTTCCTTTATAATTTGTCGATTTAAATCGTACTTAGGATTGTTCTGATAGTCTTTGTTATATATTACAGCACGCTTAATATCATATTCTTTAGCTTTCTCCATAGCATGACGGGAACCACTGTCTGGTTTAGGATTATTGGGATCGAGGCTTGTTTTACTATAACTCGCACTCAATACCACCAAATCACTGAAAAGTGCTTGCAGACGATCTCTTTTTACATATCTACCCGCTTGTTCTCTAAAATTCGCAGATGAAGGTGACGTTAAATACTCAGTAATTAGCAAACCTTGGTTTTCGACAATTTCACGAGCTAAACCTATATTTTGAGCTGGTAAGATGTTGTTTAGAGGGCTAGGTAAAATGGCCACTGTTCGAGCGTTTAATGCTAGCGCCTTTCTATGCGAGATGCTATCACAGCCATCTGCTAAGCCACTGACAATTGTGGCATCCTGTTTTTTAATGAACTTCTCAACTACTCGGTTTTCATCAACCTCAGTTTCTTTATCCGGATTGAGCACACCAATAACAGCAACATTATAATTATCAGGAGATAGTAAATCCAAATCTCCTTTGTAGAACAAGAAGCTTGGGATATCACCTTTTTTCTTTAGTTCTCGACGAAGAATAGGGTAGCTATCATCGCCTATCGCTACCACACCATCACAACTATCGCCTAAATTCTCAACTAAATGCTCAAGCCTAGCCTTCATTTTTAAAAAAGCTTGCTCTGTTATGCTGGTATCCTTTGCCGAAATGAGTTCTACGATAGCCTCATAAGGAATCTTGGCTGTTAGATTATTATTTAACCATGCCTCTCCTATACCTTTAAAAGTGCGAGCTGTTAAAACATTTAAAGCATGATCTGTTATTTTCATTGAAAGCCTACTTGTAAAAATATATTTATTTCAATAATTTAGTTACGATTTGCAGCAAAAACTATTTCGTCTGGGAGGTCATCTGGAAACGTATAGTGTGGTACACGAGCAATGCTAAAAAAAGTAACGTCCTTCGCACCACAATCTAATAGACATTGAATAGCATCTTCGTCTATATTGACATTTTTTGTATAAATATCATCAATTAATAGTACGTGTTTTCCTCTTACTTTTTCCGAAATATCACAAGTATCTCTAGTAATACCGATATAAGGCATACTGCCACCTCCACCGCCTATTGAACTACGAGATAAGTGAGTGGTACAGGTATCAGTATGACGAACTATAAAGTCGCTACCATCCACTAATTTATTCTTCGAATGTATGACCAACGGAATTATTTCTCTAATAGCTTCAGCAAACTTTAACTGTGTGCCATTGTAGGTATTGAGGTTTTTTGACCTAGGTACGACACATATAGTGACTTCATCATCTTCTATATTAGATAGTATGCTTGAAAGTTCATTTGCAAGATTGAACTTAACTGAGTTTTTAGCAGCTAATAATTTAGATGGGTACTCATTACCAAACGTGTTTTTTAAAATATTAAGATAGTTAGGGTTACTAGGTTTATTAAGCCCATAATATGCACAGCGATAGAATGATTTTATATCTTTGTTCAAATACTCGTTTTTTACGATGGTGTATTGATTCACGTCTTAATCCTCGCTTATAAGCTGATCTTGGTTATGTTTTTATTTGGTATTCCAGCTATATTGGCGTGGAGTACTTCATTCTCATCATCCTCAAAAACGAGAACCTTTGTAGAGCAAATATTGATTTCATTAAGTGCATATTGATACTTATTGTGTATATCCTTGCAAAAAAAGATTTTATCGAACAATTTAGCGCAGTTGTGATGATCAAGAAGCTGAATAACCCTTTCAGGAGAAGCTTTAGTTACTAAACATACCTTAGTAGTGTTCTTATTACTAATTAAGAAATTAATTAGCTCTTTATTAAGGTAGGTATGATCTAAAAACTGTGAGTTATACCCAATCTTTTCTTTTTGGATTTTTTCGGCTAATACCTCATCAGTGCAGTACTTATCAACCACTTCTTTAGTGATTCTTTTTACTACAGGAATTTTTATGTATGGCATGTAGGAATCAATTGCTTTTTTATAAGCTGAATTATTAGCTTGGTCAGTATGAATCAAGGTGCCATCCAAATCGGTTAATATTGCTTGAATATTGTTCAATATATCGTGCCTCATCAATAAGTACAGGCTAGCTTAGTGTATGGTCTATATCTATTCTACGAACTGTACCTACCTACTTTGGAATATCCTGTCTTTTAAGTAATATTGCATCAAAATCAATGTAATTACTAACCTTTAAAATATTTTCACTCTCTAGAACTTCAATACAACTACCTGAAACCATATTTTTTAGTTCGCTATCGTGCTTATCATACTGTTCATCCAATACATGCTTAATGAGGTCTATATTTCTGGAATCTTCAAGCAGGTAGTTTGCTAAATACGAAGATAAGCTACTAGTGAACATATTTATGACTGACTCTTGAGTGACAGTGCTAACGGTTTCTACCATGGACGTTATTTCAGCCGGTGTTCTTACTGAGATAGTTGAGTAGTGCTCGTCGTTAGTGGCTTTTTGTGCCTCATGGAATTTTTCAAATAGTGAAGTCATTAGTGTTTCCTAGTTATTTATAAAATATTTACTTATTACCGACTTTAAAATTAGGTTATCCTTGTTGTATCTTCGCCTTACTTCTATCAAGTAATTCTTTCAGGTTCTTCAAAGACTGTTCTGCTTGGCCTGATTTTAACCCCTCATTCAAGACATGCATTTGGTTTTCCAACAAACTCTCTGGATGGACAATGCTACGACTGATATTCCATAATTCCCACGAGAAATTTTTATTAGATTTAGTACTATTCTTACTTAGAAATTCAGCATATTCAGTTATGAGTAGTGCCTCCTCACTTGAGCACTGTCGCAAAAAATCTTTCAACGTTTCTTCAATAAAATCATTGATGATCTGTGAGCGAGACACGCCATTGCGTTTAGCAATCGCATCAATAATTAACAAATCAAGATTGTTAAACCTCATATTAAACTTTCTAAATTCCGGCTTATCAAAAGCTGTGGTTGACTCTTCCAACTTATCAAAAGCCTCTTCATGAAATTCGATTTTTAAACTCATAGATCTTGCCTTTATATTGATAACAAATAATTATGGGTATTTGAAACTACTACTGTTTTGTATATATTTTATACGGATACATTGGTTGCTAACCTTTTTCGAGTCGCTTCATAAGGTCGAGCAGACTGTTATATAAGCCTTCTACTTCAGCTTTCTTTAAAACGACCTTGTCTGAATTTTTTATATCCGTTCCACAGCTTAATGCTAGAGCAACCACTGGACTAGAAATATTGCGTTGTTTTTGTCGAACTTGGCAATGTTTAGTAGCTTTCATAATAATACTCCTTGGTAGTTTTAATATTTATTCAAATTATTACTTTTATAATAGTTAATAACATACTTTTAACTTACTCATGCCAGGCTTTCTATTCATAGAGTTGTTATGATAGGTTGTGACAATATTATCTTCTGCAACTATCAAAGTAATTCCACCGGTTCTTCTTAAAAATTCAATATCTTTAAGAAGCTTTTTTAGCTTCTTTATTGCCGCCTTGCTTTCCTTTGGTGTCATTCCTTGTATATCCTGCCCTAAACCACTTGCCTTAAGGATTTTATCAGTATATTTCAACGTATTACTATTCATAATAGGACCTATAAATTTCAAGAAGATAGTTTCTATTGATTGAACAACCTATGGATTACAGTATGATACATACTAATATAATAGTCAATATATGAATAAATATAAATTCAAATAATAAATAAATTTTTAAGAGAGCTAGATATCCAACTCTCTGAACCTATCAATAGACTATACCCAAAACATAAAACTTCTAAACGATAACCTATCTATCATTTGACTTTTATTTGATATTAAATGATAGTAATATCTTGCTATTATCAATGAACATCAATTATTAAGTCTAACTGATACAAAGAGGTATTATGACCGTTCGTATTTATGTGAGAGCCAGCACTAAGGATCAAGACGCTACTAGAGCATTAATAGATTTGGTTGCCTTCAGTAGCCGCTATGGTGATAGCTATGTTGATTACGTTGAGCACTTCAGTGGTACAAAGCTCGATAGACCAATCTTAGCTAAGTTGCTAAAGGACGCCGAGCAAGGCGATATTTTATTGGTTGAAAGCGTGGATAGATTAAGCAGACTATCTCAAGATGATTTTTCGATTCTAAAGCAGCGTATTAAAGATAAGGGCTTACGATTGGTGGTGGCTGATCTACCAACCACACATACGATGAGTGACGGTATGACAGGTGAGATCCTAAAAGTGATTAACGATATGCTGATCGATTTATTAGCGACCATGGCAAAGCTTGATAATGACAAGCGTAGAGAGCGCATTAAACAAGGATTGGCCAACAGTGGCTATAAACCCACTGGTAAGAAAGCCAATACCGCAAAACACAATCGTATTAAAGCATTGGCTAGTCAAAACAATATGACAAAAGAAGAGATCGCTAAGGCGGTTGGTGTTGGCGTAGCTACCGTTTATCGTGTCTTAAAGCAGGTCAATAGCTGAGGTATTTTAAATATCGACTCAACGTGACCTTTGGTCTTGATTTAAAGGCATCGCAACGTCATAAGAAAATCGTTTTAATGCAATAAGGCTTTATAATAATCATTATATTGCATTCATAATTGTTTTTGCGCAAAATGGCTTATCTATAATCGCTTGAGCCACTCATGATGAATACCCCTATCTCAGATCCTATTGGCGCAGCATGGCTTGTCCGTTATGCCAGCATAGAGCTGGTTTCGCCTTTATATGTCAGCAGTAGTATCGGTGGGCGCAGACAAACCTATAAAGACGGTGACGTCATTCATAACGCTTATCAGGAAACCGCACGTCCACTGGACACTATCATTGCGCACTTACAGTTTCACATGCGTCATGAAGTACTGAATTTAGAGTTACTGGTTCGTCTATTTGAGCAGATAGGGGCAAATGACGTGCAAGCATGGGTAAACGCTGAGCCGACAGGCAGCTATGCCCGTAGAATGGCTTTCTTGTATGAGTGGCTCATGGATAAGCATTTAGAGGTACCGAGTAATATAGGCGGTAACTATGTGGATGCTTTGGATACCAAGAAGTTGGTTACTTCAAGTCCTTCGCAGGTCATCAAGAACGCTCGCTGGCGTATCAATGACAATCTAGCAGGAACCCGTCATTTCTGTCCGATGCTGGTAAAAACAGAGGCCTTTACGCAAGCAGCTGCACTCGATATTGCCACAATGGTTGACAAACTTAACGATGAATTTGGGCAAGACTTACTGATGCGCGCCTCCGTATGGATGACCCTACGAGAGAGTAAAGCCAGCTTTACTATAGAAGGTGAGGGAAAAGAGTTAAAACGCATTGAACGTTTTGCCGATGTGATGGCACGGCGTACCGGCACCGGTGACATTCCGCTTGATCCTGAATCACTAGCAGAGTTGCAACAAGAGATACTCGGTAGCAAAACGGTTATCCAGCAGTATGGTGTCCGTCAATCACCAGTTTTTGTGTCGCATACTCAGGTCAATGGCTTTAAAGAAATTGTGCATTATATTGCTCCACCAGCTGATGACATTGCTGATAAGTTAGAAGGATTACAGGTATTTATGGAAAAGACTGAGGGACAATCAGCACTGATGCGTAGTGCGGTTGCCTCCTTTGCCTTTGTATATATTCATCCGCTGGCGGATGGCAATGGCCGTGTACATCGCTTTTTAATTAATGACGTCCTCAGGCGAGACCAGGTCATTCATGAGCCGATTATCCTACCTATATCACAAGCCATTGCCGAGCATCCCTCAGACCGGCATGCCTATGATAAGATTTTAGACCGTGTCTCTGTGCCGCTCATGAAGCAAATCCGTGATCATTACAGCTTTGATAAACAGGCAGTTACCTACCCTGATGGTATTCGCTCAAACTTAAATTTTGGAAATACTCACCTGATTCAACCTGCATGGCGCTTCATGGATCTAACGCCTCACGTTCAGTACTTATCAGGACTGATTGCTCATGTTATTGAAAAAGAGATGCATAACGAGTCACAGTACCTAAGAAAGCATGACCATGCACGACTGGCGATAAAAGAGATTGTTGAGATGCCCAACAGCTATGCCGATAGAATCATTCGCAGCATGCTACAAAATAAGGGTGCTAAAAGTAATAAGCTACTGAAGGATTATCCGTTTTTGGCAAATGATGAGGTTTGGGACGATATTTTCTCTATCGTTGTAGAGACCTTTAAAGATGAAGCAGATGGTTTGAATAGTTAGACGAACCCTGCTATACGCAGGAAAGTCTGCCTTGATAATCAAGCTCAAGCTAGTCTCAATATTATCGTTCCAATGATGATTCGTTTGTAAAACGATTCGGCGAAAATACCGTAGCCTGAAAAGTAATCAATATTTTTCTTGACCCTATTCAAGCTAATAAACTACTAAAAATAGAATATGTTAAAGGAACTTTGATAACAGATTACTTTTGTTTGACAAGAATTATTACAGCTCCTAAAATTTGAGTATTTGAGTATTTGAGTATTTGAGTATTTGAGTATTTGAGTATTTGAGTATTTGAGTATTTGAGTATTTGAGTATTTGTTTAGCTATAACAGCTATCAGCTGACGCGAACACTTAGCTGTAGCTTGTATTTCAGAATAGCTATGCCCAGATTTTAGGAGGCTAGCAATAATCTTACGCTTTTCGGTATCTTTCCTACGCCCTAAATATTTACCTTCTGTCTTAGCATGAGCAATACCTTGCACCTGACGGTTATGTCGATCTTTATAGTCCTTTCTAGCAATAGCAGCGAGCATATCAAGCATCATCGAATTAATGGACTGTAATACGCTGCTCATAAATTCAGTGCTGCTCTCAGATTGAGGCGTCATATATGAGGTCGGTAGCTCTTTTGATACTACCCCAGATTCTTTTCTAATAGCATTCTTTTGAGAGTATCCCAATCAGCTTGGTTTAAACGTGCTAAGCGGTCAATCTGCTCTACCAAAATTATATCGCCTTCATAGGCATCATCGATCACTTACATTAACTGTGGACGTATTAAAGTTGCGCCTGATTCGTTTTCGACATAGAAGGCAGCAATTTTGTGGCCATGATCATTGGCAAATGCTATGAGCTCGCTTTTGGCACGCTTAGCATCTTGTTCTTTGGTTGAAGCTCGTAGATACGCTCTAATAAACATAAACACCTAAAATAGTCTGTTATAAGTGGTTCCATTATACCAGTCTGTTTTAAGTGGTCTGTTAATAGGTTTGAAGGGTGAAATAGGTGGTTCCCTTAGGGTATACCCTAGGATAATAGGAAATCCATCGCGGATGACAAAACCTGTTTAGCTTTTAAACAATACGGGTTTGTCGATAGTATGTAAGATAAGTTCGAAAAGTGACTAGAGTGTTAGATTATTCATACTGGGTCTGAATTAAAATTTTATTGTGATTAATTTCTGCTCAATGTTATTCATTTGTCGCCATGATGAGTGATGGCGGCTTGTGATTTAGTTAGGAAAAATAATCTTGAGTAATAAGGTACGTTTGTAGCATTTGCAGCAGGGCTTGTTCTAGGCTTCTTTACTTACACTTTCCTGTAAATTCTTTTTTAGTAAATGATCGAATATAAACGGGCCAAAAGGTAAGAGTGAGCCGAGTACGCCCGCAGGTATTGCCCAAAGAGGCATTTTCATTTTGATAGCTGAGCCTATAAGTATTATGATATAGGTAATAAACAATATACCGTGTGCCATACCGATGTATTTCACACCTTCTGGAATGTCCAGCATATATTTTAGTGGCATGGCGATACAGAGCAATAATAAGAAAGAGGTGCCTTCTAGGTAGCCTATAATGGTAAGGCTTTTTAATGCGGCACTTTGTTTTTTTCTAAGATTATGTATTTGTTTGATAGTTAGCTGAGCATGTGACACTATATTATCCTTTTGTTATTTCAATAAATAATTTAGGCGGTATTCAATGTCTTTATAATAATGGCCCTGTCCAGAGCTTTGAAGTACTGGTTTTTGTCATCTACCACTTAGCACGTCACGCCTTCGTCTAGCCACTTCAAAATCATCCTGCGTTCACTCGCATACAATTATGCATTGGGTTTTGGGATATAGAATGAGAGAGTATTTGTATTAATCATATATCACCTTCCAGTTCGCATTTTTATAAACACACTTGAGTATAAAAAGTATCTTTCCGTATAGAGCAGCTATGACGCTAGTTCTTTTTATTTGTACTGATCAATATTCACTTGTTTATTCATTACGCTTACTTTCCAAAAATATCATATCAATTATAATCAACGCTACACCGACACAGACACCTATATCTGCAACATTGAAAATAGGATAATTCCAGACATCAGCATAATGCACATGGATAAAGTCAACCACTTTGCCAATTCTTAAACGATCGATTAAGTTGCCAATCGCACCGCCAAGCACTAAGGCCAACCCCATAGACAATAGCTTGGCTGTACGTGGCGCTTTGATTAAATAAATCGTTAAAAAGATAGCCATTACAAAAGCTAAGCCTGAGAAAAACCATTTCTGCCAACCGCCAGCGTCGGCTAAAAAGCTAAATGCTGCCCCATAGTTATAAGCGAGTGTCCAGTTGAGAAATGGTTCAATGACCGGTACGGGGTCATTGAACGCTAATTTGGTTTGGGCCAACCACTTAGTCCATTGATCAAGTATTAACACCATTATCGCCAACAAATACCAGATAAAAGCGCGACTGCCATTGGCAACCATTTTTGGCATTTTATCCAACTTACCTTTAGGTGTTATCGAGTTGCCTGAAGTCACGTACATAGCTTTAGGCGTATGATTCATGGTTTTAGAGTCAATCGATTGATGAGTACTACTCACAGCTATAGGTACTTTATTGTCAGCAATATTAGTACTAGCCGATTCAACGCTATTCAATTTAGTACTATCTAATCTGTCGGTAGATTCAGTCATAGTTGTTTTCTTTATCTGTGTTTATACAATGAACAATGTTAAACGTATATGTTTTTGGTATACGACTATTAATCGCGCCACTTTTATAAACGGCTCCACTTACCGCTCTGGTGTTATGAAACTTACGGTAATAATTTTTTATTAGGGAATCTGTTGATTGATTTCAACATTAACCTGAGTCTGTTCAGCGCTAATCACTATAGGATTACCCGATAAGTCGCCTGACTCTGCTATGGCATTACCGCTATGACTAATACGAGCAACGACTGCTAACTGAGTTTTGTCACTACGAGCTGAATTTAACGTACGATCTGGCATCATCGCATCAAGATTGCTTAAGCGGATACTAGCCTCACCTTGCTTGATAATACTAATGGGTAAACGTTTGGCGGCAAACGGTGGACCTCCTTTAACGTCACGTATCGCAACAAACAACACATCATCAGCTTTCACTAACGGTAATAAATTAGCGTTAATTTTCACTGTCACGTCAATACCTTCTAGCGCTTGCTTTTCTTGCGTGCTAACGTAGTTGCTTAACTCATCTAAGCTTGCTAAAGCTTTAGTATGATCACCTGGTTTGGCCACAATGCTGCCTTGTAAGCGTTTAATCCAACCTTGCGCTTGGGCAAAGTTACTACTACGAGTCTCACCCATTGCCATGAGCATTTGAGCCCGTTCATGCTGCGGATTCTTAGCTAATATAGCTTGTAATACACGGCGAATATTGGCGTCTAACTGACCTTCATTAACGAAAAAGCTAGTCTGAGCATAAGTGGTGGCGATTTCTTCATTTTCAGGAGCTAAACGATAGGCACGAGATAAGGCTTCCAGCGCAGAGTCAGTTGCCTCCATAGATAAGAAAAGCTCGGATAGGCGCATCCAGCGATTAGGATCATCAGCATTACGATGAACATTGGTTTGCATGGCGCTAATCAGTTGACGACCATCTTCAAACGCCCATGATGGCGGCTTGTCAATTTTAGCTGTCAATAGGTCGTCAGCCACTTGTCCTACTTTGTCCTCAGCTGTCCACAAATCAAACACGGGCGTACGATTGCCTATTAGTAAATACGCCATTGCAGCCAATATTGGGATCCAAGCTGCGACAATTAAACGGCTTTTGACATCAGGGGTGACCATAGGTGTTATCTGACGCTGCACATCTAATAGCTGACGCTCCAGTTCCAGCTTTTGATTTTGATAATGGCTATTATTAATAGTACCGCTGTCTTTATCTGTTTGTAGCTCAGCTAAACGTTCGCGAAATACTGCAACATTAATATCTAGCAGTTGATTGTCTATTGGTTTGGACTGCAAACGCGGTGCTCGTAGCCATGGCATAATAGCAATCAGCGCAAATATAAGAGCAATCAGCAAGCTTAGAGTTACAAATAAGCCAAAAGTAGAAAATAGAGTCATTTTTTGTCCTCTAGGCTAGTAATGTCGTGGTCGACACTCTCAGCTTGCGATAATAGACGATCAAGCTCAGCCTTTTCCGTAGAGGTCAAGGCAGCAGTACTGTTCACTGTGACGCCGCTTTGACCACGGGCAACAACTTGGCGACGCTTACTTTGCCAAAACCAACCAATAATTAAGACGAGCAATAATAGTGGTGGAAAAAACCATAGGATCCATGTTGATGGTCGCATAGGCGGCTTGTAGCTAATAAAGTCACCGTAGCGCTCTTGCATATAGACGCGTATTTCAGCATCACTACGTCTATCTTTAATTAAATCATAGACTTTTTGCTTTAGATCCTGTGCAATCGGTGCATCAGAGGCTGCAAGGTTTTGATTTTGGCATTTTGGGCAGCGAAACTCTTCTATTAATCCACGATACTGAGCTTCTTGCTGTGGTGAGTCAAAATCGTATACGTCAATAGCTGCGTTTGCCGTCATGTTAAGCAGACACGCTAGTATTAAGCTTGCTAGTTTTAAAACTATATTGGGTTTTAGTTGAGGAGCTCTTATTCGAGTAACGTTCATTTGCACATCTCCTCAACCTGAATGAGATCAGGACTATCGTTGTTCTTATTAGCCTTATTAAGTACTGTCAGGCACGGCTTAACACGCTGTTGCCAATTGGCTTCATTAATCTCACCAACAATATGCTGACGAATGATGCCATCTCCATCCACAACAAAGGTTTCGGGCGCACCAGTTATGCCTAAGTCTAGAGCAAACTGACCCAATGAATCCTGAATAGACATAGAAAATGGATCACCGCCTTGGTTTAAGTAACTGAGCGCATTACCAATCTCATCCTTATAATTCACACCAACGATATCAACGCCGCGCTCTTCTAGTTGCATTAAAAACGGATGCTCAATAACGCAAGTTGGGCACCATGAGCCCCAAACATTAAGTAAAAACGGCTTATCCGGCAAATTATCATTGGTGATAGTACGGGTAGTATCTGCTAATAACGGCAGCTCAAAGGTAGGAACCGGACGCTCAAGAGCGGTATTGGTCACAATGTCTGTTGGTTTACCTAAGCGCATGTACAATATAACTACCAAACCAAAAAAGAGGATAAGCGGAATTAAGAACCATAGCTTCGTCTGCTTTTTTTTCATTGTCTTTGGGTTACGCTGCTTACTGTTTTGGCTATCTTTTTGCTCAGGAGTATTATTCGACATAGTCATTTATTTCTCCTTTAGTGTCGACATCGTCGATGCTGAGATTGCCTGTTCAATAGCTACCTCATTGACTCCATCAGTAGCCAGATCACCAGTAACTAGCAATGGAGCTTTAACTTTTTTGATGCGGTATCGTTTATCAAGCATACTAATTAATCCACCTAGAGCCATGATAATTGCCCCTAACCAAATCCAGCGAATTAATGGTTTTACATAAATCCTTAATGCCCATTGGTTACTACCATCGGCAATAGGTTCGCCCAGTGCGACATAAACATCGCGCATAAGACTGGGGTCAATAGCGGCTTCAGTCGTTGGCATCGTGCTGATAATATAAGTACGCTTTTCTGGAGTCAGTTTCGCCACTTCACGACCGTCTTTGGATACCACGACTTGCGCTTGCGTTGCATCAAAGTTACTACCCTTTATTTCAAAAAATTCAGTTACTTCAAAATCGTAACCTTGAACATTGACTGTATCGCCAATACCCATTGCTACGTCACGCTCAATACTCAGGCTACTAGTAAAGGCTATGCCAATGACAGCAACCAATACGCCAATATGAGCAGTCTGTTGACCCCAATAGCTCAGACGCAACTGCCGCAAACCGTTAAAAAGATTAGGCGCATTCTTAGTTTTATCTTTAAAATCAACTGCCATCCATAGCAGTGCCCAAAAGCTAACGGCTAAAGTCACACCAATATTAAGCATAGACGATGGATTAACAAAGTAAGTAATAATGGCAGCTAATACTAAGCTACTAACGGCGATGACCATGCCTATACCCAGTAGTGGACGGGTGTCTTTTTTCCAGCGAATATTTGAGCCCATACCCATAGCTATTAATAACAGCCACGTTAAAGGTACAAATAATGCATTAAAATAAGGAGGGCCAACGGACACTTGTCCTAAACCAAAGGCATCAGCGATAATAGGGTAAAGGGTGCCGAGCAGCACCACTAAGGTTGCAATCAAAATGATGGCGTTGTTGATCACTAAAAAGGACTCACGTGAAATCAGCTGATATTGACTTTCAACGGTTAAACGCCAACCTCGAACGGCAAACATTAATAGACCACTACCGATGATAATGCCAAGAATAGCTAAGATAACCAAACCACGCGTCGGATCAGCGGCAAACGAATGCACTGAGGTAAGGACTCCAGAGCGTACCAGGAACGTGCCAAGCAAGCTTAAGGCAAAGGCGAAAATAGCCAGCATAATGGTCCATGCTTTAAACACCCCGCGCTTTTCAGTGACTGCTAATGAATGCAGCAATGCTAAGCCGACAAGCCAAGGCATAAACGAGGCATTCTCTACCGGATCCCAAAACCACCAACCGCCCCAGCCAAGCTCGTAGTAGGCCCACCACGAGCCCAGTGCAATACCAATGGTCAAAAACCCCCAAGCCGCGAGCGCCCATGGACGTGACCAGCGTGTCCAAGCAGCATCTAAACGCCCTTCCCACAATGCCGCCATACAAAATGCAAAAGGTACTACCATACCCACATAGCCCATATATAACATGGGCGGATGAATAATCAGACCGAAATCTTGTAGGACAGGATTTAAATCAGCGCCATCGACCGCTAGATTGGGTAAGGTACGCTCAAACGGTGACGAGGTAAATATCAGCATCGTTAGCATCATTAACTGTACACCGGCCAAAATAACTAATACCCGCGCACGCATTGATAACGGCAAGCCGCGACTAAAGTATGATACCAGTGCACACCATGTGGCCATGATGGTCATCCATAGCAGCAAAGAGCCCTCGTGTCCGCCCCATGTCGCCGATAACTTATAGTACCAAGGCAACAGCGTATTGGAATGCTGCGCGACGTAACTGAGGCTAAAATCATTATAATAAAAACCTGCTATCAAAGCGCCAAATGACGTTATCATGGCGGCAAACTGTGCCCAAGCTAAGCTAGGGGCTAGTCGTTGCCAAGCAACTTGGTTATGAATAACACCAATAGTTGGCAGAATTACCTGCAATAACGCCAATACAAAAGCGGTAAGCAAGGCAAAATAGCCCAATTCTGTAATCAACATACGGTCTAACCTTATTTACTCTAATGCGGTTGCAGTTTACTGTGGCGGTGGAATTTTTATTATTAGAACCCACCCCCGAAATCTGCTGCTATCTCTAGTTTTTAATTGATTTCGAAGGGTTTTATTTAACTACTTTAGGCGGATTTACCAGTGGAGGCGCTCCCTTAAAGCGCAGTAAACGTAACGCATTAAGAGTAACGAGCACTGTTGCTCCAGCATCAGCTAGAACCGCAATCCATAGTCCAGTAATGCCGAATACGGTCGTGATCAGAAAGACGCCTTTGAGACCCAAAGCGAAAATGACGTTCTGATGAATGTTGCGCATGGTGGCACGTGAAAGTGCGATGAGATGAGCCATATCCGTAACACGACTTTTTAATAATGCGATATCGGCCGTCTCAATGGCCACATCGGTACCACCACCCATCGCGATGCCAACATCGGCAGTTGCTAGCGCTGGCGCATCGTTAATACCATCACCAACCATCGCTATTTTGCGGTTGTTCTTCATCTCGTTAAGCAGGCGCAGTTTGTCCTCAGGCAACAGCTCAGCTTCCCATTCCACGTCTAAATTACTGGCAAGTGCTTGAGCGGTTAAGCGGTTGTCGCCTGTTAGCATGACGGAGCGCACACCCATCGCTTTGAGCTGAGCCACACCTTCATGAGCGTCGTCTCGTAATTCGTCTCTTAGCGCGATTAATCCAAGCACTTCACGGTTTTGCTCATCGAAAAGAACAGAGACGGTCTTACCCTCATTTTGCAGCGCCTCAATTTGCGCCTGTTGTGTGGATGAAATCAATGCCTCATCGGCTGCGTAAACAGGCGAACCGATAGCTAGCGCGCGCTCCGCGACAGTTGCGTGTACCGCTTTACCCGCAGTAGCAGAAGCTTTGGAAGCCACAGGTATAACAACTTTAGCGGCTTCAGCATGGCTGACAATGGCTTCAGCAAGTGGGTGACTAGAACCAGTCTCCACACTGGCAAAAAGTGCCAATATCTCATCTTGACCTTGAGAATTCTGACCTTGAATACTTGAGTCCTCTTGTGTAAAGGCAACAACATCGGTCACGCGTGGTTTGCCTTCAGTTAAAGTGCCTGTCTTGTCAAAAGCGACCGTCTTCACTTGGCCGATAGTTTCTAAAGCACTACCGCCTTTGATCAGCAAGCCACGGCGCGCACCAACAGCAAGACCAGAGGCGATGGCAGCGGGTGTTGATAGTACAAGAGCACAGGGACAGGCAATCAGCAACAGTGCTAGACCGCGATACAACCAAGTCGACCAATCTCCACCCATGGCTAACGGTGGAATGATAATAATTAGTGCGGCAATAGCCATCACTGCCGGTGTGTAATAGCGACTGAATTTCTCAATAAAACGGGCAGTGGGTGCTTTGGAGGCTTGGGCTTGCTCTACCAGCTCAATAATGCGCGAAATGGTGTTATCGGCGGCTGTCTTTTCTACGCGCACTTGGAGCACACCATCGATGTTAATTGACCCTGCAAATACATTGTCACCCATCGTCTTGGCAACAGGAACAGACTCTCCCGTCACGGGCGAATCATCAAGGCTGGACGCACCTTGAACAATGGAACCATCAGCAGATACCCTATCTCCAGGACGCACCAGCACAAGGTCATTCACTTGTAATGAAGTCGCTGGAACGTTACGCTGCCCACCTTGAGCATCAAGTAAAATTGCACTTTTCGGAACCAGCGATGATAAGGCTCTGATGCCAGCGCGAGCGCGATCAGCAGCGATACTCTCAAACAGTTCACCGATTGAGAACAAAAAGACAACTGCTGCGGCCTCTTCAGCTTCACCAATGATAAGTGCGCCAAGCACGGCGACGGACATCAGCGTTTCAATTGAAAAGAATGAACCTGTTTTAGCCAGTGCTAAGGCTTTGCGCGCAAATGGAAAAACGCCTACAATCACAGCGATGGCAAACACCCATATCCCATAAGCGGGCAACAGTAGTGACAGTGCATAAGCGCTGCCCATCAAAATACCGAGGCCAACAACCTGTTTGCCTTTTTGAGTTTGCCACCATTGCTTATCCTGCGGAGCCATCTGATTGTCGCTGTCAATATCAATAGCCGATACAGTTTGTTGACCAGTATTGGCAGAGATGCCGAACCCTAGGCTTTTGATTGTTTTTTCGATATCACTAGCCTGAGTCGGCGCACCAGGGGCTAAATTTAGCTCTAGCGTTTCTGTAGCGAAATTCAGCTGAACATCAGAAACCCCAGGCATACGTTTCAAAGCTGTTTCAATCTTGCCGATGCAACTGGCACAGTCCATACCTTCAATATGATATTTCATAATAATTTACCCTTTGAATAATGATATTATGAACCCTATAGTGGCTTTAGAGTCAAGGTTATTTATCTACAGTTTCGTAATTTTAATTTCTCTAGCGCTAGTCTTTACAGCCACTTTAATTATTTAAATCATAGAGGTTGTTATGACAATCAAAATTGGTGAGCTCGCTAAACGCACAGGTGCCACAGTAGAAACCATTCGCTATTATGAAAAAGAGCGTTTATTACCCGAGCCTTTTCGTAGCGAAGGGAATTATCGTTTATATAATGAAGAGCACATTGAGCGTCTACAATTTATCCTACATTGCCGTACGCTCGATATGGCTTTAGATGATGTGCGAATCTTACTTGAATACTGGGAGTCGCCTGACAAGGACTGCGGCGATGTGAATAACTTGCTAGATGAGCACATTCATGCTGTGGAAATACGAATGGAAGAACTGATGCACTTAAAGCATCACTTGACCGTTTTGCGCCAGAAATGTGCAAGTAGTGCACCAGCGTCATCATGTGGCATTTTAAACGCGCTTGTCGATAACTCCTGTCATGAGTAATGATATCAGTAGTGTTCATTTCTGACGGATCAAATCATGAAAGGTTAAATACGCCCTGATGTTAAGCACAAAAAAACCCAGCAATGATATTAAGATCACTACTGGGTTGGAGGAAATAACAACTATGTTGTGCTGACTTAGAAAGTCTTATTTATCATTCATAGCAAGGTAGATATTACGATCTGATGCGGATGCGTCATCCACGTATTTTGAATCGCGCCATGTCGTATAAGCATAGACACCACTGTATGGGCTGATGCTGTTCTGACGGAAATCAGAAATCCAATTTTCGCCATCAAATATTTGGATATGGCCATGCGGGCGCTTTGATGAGCGATCATAGACAATAACATCACCTACTTGGGTTGGCATATCATTACTGATTTTGCTAAAACCTGCTTTATCAAGCGTGCCACGAGTGGCGTACTGATAGGCTGAAGGATTGGGTGTAAATTCATAACCAGCTGATTGTAGTGCTTTACGTACGTAACGGGCACAATATCCAGAGCTGCCAGATAAAGCCACTTTTGAGGCGCGAGCAGCAGCGATAGCGGGGGCTGAATTGCTGTCAGGAACCTTATTGACTTGCTGCTGTTGTTTTTCAGCGTATAAGCGGCTGTTTAATGATGAAAGCTGATTCTCTTTTTGCTTGGCCTGCGCACTTAGGTTGCTAATTGCTTGACTAATTTCATCATTATTAGAAACATAAGCACCACTTTTGGTGCTATAGATGTTTTTTGATGAACCGTAGTTTGATGCCACAGAAGTATTGGTGATGGTATTATTTGTTTGAGAGATTGTGATAGCAGCACCACTCGTTTGTGCTATGCCCATACCCAGTACTGACAAAATCAATAAAGCCTGTTTCATAAATCTAATACCTACGGTTAATTCAAAATCGTCTGTTATCAACAACAGCGCAGTCAATTAAATCTCAATAACTCAAGTATATATATGTCATAGTGACTGATACTTCTGCTGCATATTATTCATATAAAAAATGATTATTGGCGATCACAGCTCATTGAAGTCTTACGAAGCTGTTACAAATCAAGCTGCTGACCAAAACACAAAGCCGACTTTAGCATAGGCTGTTTAGCCTGTCATCCCCCTTAAAAACCCCAAAAATACTTTTTTGATGTCGAAAAAATTGCTAATATCCCACATTTTACAATGTAAGTTTGTGTAACATGTACAGAATATAGCTGACTAGATTGACCACAATTTCTACTGTTTTATAAGCAAAAAAACGTCTGAGGGTTAAATCTATAATTTAGATTTAACCCTCAGACGTTTTTCTATTGGATGAAGTAATTACCCTATATAGGGTCTAACTAATTATTAAGATAATATAATAATTTATAATATTAATATAGATGTTAATTCCCTACTGGCTTATGTAATATTACGTAATTGTTTCGATACATCCTGTATATTCTTGTATTAACCCTTAGTTATTTATCTATTTTAAGGGTTAATAACCGATAAATCCGCTTACATTGTCATCAAAAGTTACAAATTCAAAGTTATTTTTAATTTTAAAGTCGCAATAGCTAATGAATTTTTTGATGAAGAATCATTTTATAAGCAATAGAACAGTCTTATACTTGCTTCATTCGCTTTTAACGCTAACACTATAATCAAAGTATTCTTAACTGCTAACACACTATAATTGCTGCTCTACCGATTCAATATCAGCATAAACTTGGGTCGTCCCGTCTTTATTGAGTTGCATAACCTGATAGGGCATGAATTTATTTTGATACTCCATACCCGGGCTACCAACAGGCATGCCAGGTACGGCAAGACCCATAGCTTGTACTGGCGGATTTTCTAAAAACTGCGCCATATATTTAGCGGGTACATGACCTTCAAAGACGTAACCATCAGTAGTGACTACAGTATGGCAAGAACGCATTTCATTTGGAACGCTGTAGCGCTCTTTAAATACGGCTAAGTCCGCAACATCTTGCGCGGTTGCACTTAGACCATTATCTTCTGCATGACTTATCCATTCTTTACAGCAGCCGCAATTGGCATCTTTATAGACAGTGGCTGAGACGTTTTTTAGTAGGTCTGGTTTACTTACTGATGTCATCATAGGAGTATTTATAACGTTTGGTTCAGCTGTCTTCGGAACAGTCACTACATCTTCAGTTGATGCCGATGTTGTGCTTGCATCAGATACGCCACTACTCGGTTGGCTACAAGCAAATAGTGATGAGGCGGCAAGTAATACTAACGTACTACGCAACCCCTTAGACAGATAACGATTGAATATAAGACTGGATTTTATTTTTAAGGGGGTCATAGTGCTCTCTCATGTACTGTAGATATTGTGAGCTATAGAAGGTCAAGTAACACTTCATATCGTTTGGTAATGTAGCATAATAACCCATCAAACGGAGTACGTAAATTTATCCATTGAGCAGTGCGGACTGGTATCATAAGCAGTTTTCATTTTGAAATGCTGCCTGTAGTATTAACAGGTCTATCCGAGTTTTGGATTTTGACTAAAAATTCAAAACTCATAATTTTGGATAATTTGCGATGCGCCTGTCTACTATTAATCTACAAAAGCGTTTGAGTACTCACTCAAATCAATTACCGCTATGGTTTACGCTAGTAGCAGCATGGCTTGCAGGGGCTATTTTTTTATTTGCGCTAGCGCCTCATGGGTTCTGGCCGCTAGCAATAGTGTCACCAGCGATTTTATATGCGCTGTTGGTACCAAATATGAGTGGTCGTCGCGCTTTTATTATCGGTGAAGCTTACGGTATGGGGCTATGGTGCGTCGGCGGCTTTTGGCTCTATACTGCCATCCATGATTATAGCGATACTCCAACGTGGCTCGCATTGATTATGATTGGATTGATGGGTCTCGGTATGGGACTGTTTCATGGATTTTTAGCACTAGTCTTTAACCGTATGGTAGGCAAACAACCCTTTTCATTTGCTGCTCTTTGGGTGCTACAAGAATGGTTAAAAACTTGGTTATTCACAGGCTTTCCGTGGCTGTTTGTTGGTTATGCATTTACTGAAGAGTATTGGTTATCGTCCTTAGCACCCGTTGCTGGTGTTTTTGCCGTCTCTTTTGTTGCCATACTATTGGCTGCAAGTTTAGTAGAGCTACTGCTTCGACGCAGTAGTTATGCCGTCGTTTCTGTACTGTTATTAGCCATTAGCACATCATTATGGCTGGTCAATCCGCAATGGACAAAACCTAAGGGCACACCTGATCTGTCAGTGTCATTGATTCAAGGTAATATTTCACAAGATATAAAGTGGCTGACGCAATATCAAGTAGAAACGCTAAAGATTTATGCGAAGTTAACGCGCACTGAGTGGGGACGTGATGTGGTGGTGTGGCCTGAATCATCTATTCCGATGTTTCAGGATGAGGCTGCGGGCTTTATTAGTGAAATGATAGAAATGGCCAATGCGACCAATACGACATGGATAACTGGTATCCCTTATAAGGATAAAGCGGCATTCAATGCCAGTACGGATAAGTATCCCCCATTTTACAATAGCGTGATTGCTCGAGGTGTAGAAGCGGAAGGCCTATACAAGAAGCAGCGTCTAGTGCCTTTTGGAGAGTATATTCCATTTGAAGGCGTGCTCGATATTTTCCCAAGTTTGGCCGGTAGTCAGGATATTAAGAGCTATAGTCGTGGTAGTGATCAGCAGTCACCGCTAAAGGTGCGTGAACACAATATAGGGACGGCTATCTGTTATGAGGTAGCTTATCCAGATACCACGCGTAAAAATGCCATCGATACTGACTTTTTGTTGACCGTCTCTAACGATGCCTGGTTTGGCACTTCAGCAGGACCATTGCAACATTTGCAAATGGTACAAATGCGCGCGCTTGAGAACGGGCGCTGGTTTATTCGAGCGACCAATACTGGTGTTACCGCTATCATTAACCATAAAGGTCGTATTGTAAAACGCGCACCGCAGTTTGAGCGTACTGTACTACGTGGTGAGATACAGGCACGGGTTGGTAACACGCCCTTTATGCTTATGGGAAATTATCCTATCTTGATAATAATAACCCTGTTATTACTAATAAGCTATTTTGGCAAAGGTCTAACCACACTTAGAAGACGAGGGTAATAGTAAACTTAATCATAATAATTTAATCAGCGTAAGTTTTTTATTTTTTCTAGGTAACGTCCTAACGCACGTAAATATAAAAGTTTTAAACTATTGATCACATAAGAACTGATTGAAAAAATTATGTTGACATAAGGCACGCGCCTCATACTTAAAAAGAGATAGCTATATACGGTCTATCATCTTTTAGTTGATACTTTCATTTAATGCACGCGATTTTTGATTGTCATCTGCCTTAGTACCAAATTCAATAGTTGCATGTTGTATATTCTGATGCGCCAAATCTTCCTTGATGTTTTCTTTCATAGTAATAGTCTCTTCAAACGTTATATCGGTCTTCGGTACAATATGAACTGTAAGAGCATTCTCAGTGGTACTCAAAGCCCAGATATGTAAATGATGAAAGTTTTGAATAAAATTATAGCTCTCTAAGATAGCAGTGATTTTACTGAGATCAACATTTTGAGGTACTCCGTCGATAGCAAGCTTGATACTCTCTTTTAGTAGACCCCAAGTCGATAACAGTATAACGACTGAAATAATCAAGCTAACTAGAGGATCAACGATATTCCAACTTGTATAGTAAATAATAATGCCCGAGATAACGACACCTACAGAGACCAATGCATCTACCATTAGATGCAAGAAAGCACCTTTGACATTAATATCGTCTTTTTGACCTTTGTAGAATGCAAAAGCAGAAACAGTATTTATAAATACACCTATTAGAGCTGTAATAATAATAACTTTTCCTGCAACTTCCGGTATCGTATCAAATCGACCCAAGGCCTCATACGCAATACCTATAACGATTGTAACTAACAATATGGCGTTAATAAGAGACGCCATTATAGAAGCTTTTTTGTAGCCATAGGTATAAAGCGTAGTAGATGCTTTCTGTGCTAATTTCATTCCAATTAACGAGATTATTAAACTGGCAACATCACTTAAGTTGTGGCTAGCGTCTGCGATTAAAGCTAATGAATTAGTTGAGTAGCCCACTATAAACTCGATGAGCGTAAATGCAGAATTTAGACCAATCCCAATATAAAAAGCTTTATTCATATTTTTAGGGTCTGGAGCTTGATGACTGTGGTTATCTGAATTACTCATAATTTACCCTTGTTTAGGTTGCTGCATTTTATTAAAGGTAGAAAATAAGTTTATTGCATATTTTCTATATTGCACAGTCAATATTGCTCTAATACCGTAGACCCACTTATTTTTATCAATAAACTGAGCCACAACTTGATTGTGTGTCCTATCTCTCCTTGGGCGAAAAAAGCGGATTTTACTGTAATCTAACTGGCTTACGTAAGCTTCTTGTTCTCATGTTCAAGCTCTTTAGTATGTGTAGCTTAGTCTTGAATGTTGGTTAGTATAGTTTCATTAGTGTGCTTTTTATGACATGACCACATAAAGGTGTAATCGTTTAATGCTTCAATCAGCATACGAACGGCGCGTTCTTTAATCTCAGGAGTGTAGGTTTGTCTTTTCATTATCGTATTCTCTCAGAAAGATGATTTACCGCTTCTTAACAGCGCGTGTAAAACCTTGCATCTGACGACTAAGCCGGTCTTCATAGTAAACTATCCCAGTATTGTCAGAAACTTAACGTCTTGTGAGGATGTACTAAGTGCTAACTTCAAAATAATTGAAATGCTTACGCTAAATGACGACAAGAAAAGCCTAAGCAATCTAACGAAGAATCAGATATTAAAAACCTAATCTGTATGACAAATAAAAAAATGCCTCTGGGAGTTGACTCCCAGAGGCATTTAGTTTTAAATGTAGATAACGGTTACAGTGTGTTGACGCACCCTGTAACGAACAAATAAGCACACAGACTGCGTTATTTGAACAGCATTAAATGCCCGTATAGGTGCATTTTATCCAAAATCTGCTTTCATATCAACTCTATTTGCTATACATTTTAAAAACTGCTTGTTCGCTCGTTACATTTTCGTGCTGCTCTCTCTGTACCCGTTACCCGTCAAATGGGTGGCAGGCCTCGGTGACGACTGCGTTTGACATAAGGGTGAGCTCCCTACAGGGGTGACTAGACAAAGGATCAGAGCAACGCAATGAGTGGTTACTTGTGCATATCGTAGCGGTATATTGGGCGAACGCCCTTGCTAGCGTATGACAGCACAGTAGCGGTTATGAGCGTGTCTAGGCGGTGCTATCAGCCGTAATCATAACAGCCGTAGCTTGATACAGTGATACGGTCTTGATGACGCGATGGGCGATGAAGTCGGCATGACTAATCACATCAAATTCAAGGAATGCACTAAAGTGTTTGTGAGTATTTTTATTATACTCATAATTGCTTTAGGGTGAGTGTTCCTTGAAATCTGCTCAAGGCTCCAAAATCAGCATAAATTCACTTAGGCTAATTTAAGTAGTATATAGCCCACTAGGCTATATACTATGAGAGTTCAGAGAAAAATTTAGAATATTTATTATACAACCATCATTTATTCAGTGAGTCGATATTGTCATGGTGGATTCATAAGCTTAGTGTGAATAGAACGGGATTGACTTATTTATTGTTAATTGTCTCTCGCATCTTTTCAATCTCTGCAGTCAATGAGCTACTCTTTTCCTGTTCTGATTGATAGTTAATTGAAAGCTCATCATACTGCTCACTCAATGCAGTGTGCTCAGTACTAAGCAAAGTTCTCTCATGATTTAACGTGTCGTGTTGCTTAATCAGTAGCTGATGATCTGCTTCAATCTTAGCTTGCTTTTGAGTAAGCTGCTCATTAATCCCTGATAACTTATCACGTTCAGCGATTATGGCCTTTAACTCTCCTTTCACTTCTGCTGTAAGATTCGTTATCTCGTTGCGCTCAATAACGACTGTCTTTAGCTCATCCTTAGTTGCTGTCAGTTCTGTTTGCAGACGCGCGATCTCTGCTTTATCGCTATTAGCAGTGGCTTCAAGCGTGGCCACCTTCGATATGTTGGCACTCAGCTCTTTTGATTGCTGATCAAAACTGCTACGCAGGTCACCAAGTTGGGCCTGAGCTGCCACTGTTTTAGCTCGTTCAAGTTCTAGCTGGTGCTGAGTATCGCTGAGTGTCTGTGTCAGCACATCCCGTTCAGCAGTCACTTGAGCCGCGGTGATAGCCGTTGCCTCTGCAGTTGCTGTGACCTCATCGAGCTGTTCTAACAAATCAGCCTGCTCACTCTCTAGGGTCTTAACCGCTTCTTGAGCCTCATCTGTCTCAGCTTGCGACTTGGCCTTAATACTCTCTAGAGCCTCCCGTTCTTTAACCAGACGATCATTGGCAATATCAATGGCCGTCTGCCACATATCCGCACCAAGCGTTTGTAAGCGTTCAGTGATACCACTTGGTAGCTCAACCTGTCTTAGCTGCTCTTCTTGTTGGTTATCCTGACGCCAAGACTTCATAGCTTCACTGATGGTCGTGAATGATCCACCACCCAGCGCCTTACGCACTTCGGCTAAAGTAGGTTTGATACCTTGTTCGTGCAGTTGATCAGCAATAGCATGAATTTGCTGTGTAGTAATGGCCATAATTATTGTCCTTAATTTTGTATGAGTAAATATGTAGCGTTTGTAGTATTTTTTATATAGTATAATACAATATACAACATACTACAATATAAGGCTTAAAAAAACCTCAAGTAATCTTGAGGTCACAATCATTAGATTAGGGCTAACGATCAGTTAAGTACTCTTCTAGCGCATTACTATCATTTATTAATGATTAGCGCCTGTTTGCTTGGTTTTATCCTTAAATTTGGCAATGATACTGGCCTCAGTAAAGAACGCTTATGGTTTAATACTGCCACGGCTAACACCTGACCAGTCGGTGACTTCTGGAATGTCTGATAGATCAATGTCGTCATCATTAAGCGTTGCTAAATGCTCTAAATCTACTTGTTGCTTGGCCGTTAGTGGTGGTAGCTCGTCTATTTGATAACTAACTTTGTTCACACTGGCTCCCTTTCATTTTTTTGACACGTCTAGCTGAGATAATGCGTATAACCTCACCATTATCTATTTCTGTTTGCGTATGGGCTACCAATAGGACGGCGGTACCGTCTACTGTACCCAGCGCTTGCCACTGCTTTTCATCATTTTCATACCTGTCTTGCTGACGCAGGCATAAAAGGTCTAGAAAAACTCGGGCGGCTGCCTCAAATAATAAACGGTGCTTACGCTGATTGGTGTTTTTTTTGTTCATCCCATTCAAATCTAATACTTATCTGTTCTCTCTGTCAGTATGCTCTTTATAGATTAGCAATTCATCTTGACTGACAGCTGTTACTTTCTGGTATTCAAAAGATAGCGGTACTTGATTGGTTTGCGCCACTTGGGTCAAGAACAATTTAATCGCTTGAGACGGCGTTAGACCATAGCTTTCAAACACGGCAAAAGCATTTTCTTTTAGCTCTTGATCGAGCCTGATATTATAATTAGTTGTCGTCATGGCATTACAAATGGCTTATCTGTGTACATATAATATAAACCATTTGTATAGACAGTACCAGATTAATCACTCTTTTTTCTTTGCTATGATTTTTGCTTAGGGAACGTATAACCTACCGCCAGCAAATGCTTTTTATGGGTCTTTAAAAAAGCTTCATCTCTTAATTGAGTGTGTAACCAGCTGATCACTTCTTGGGTACTTTTTCCTGAAGGCGCATAGCTACCAAATGGGGCATAGTTAGCCAATAGAGGCGCAAAACGGTCGATCTGTTTGACTGTTAAGGATGGTATATCTCTATTCTCATTATTCTGATTTAAGTCCTCCAGACTTTTTTTCTTGGTGGGCTTAGCTTTTACATTAAATTTTAGTCCTGTGACGGTACGACCACGTTTGACGTTTTCATAGGTGATTTTAATATCTGACTTTTCTGTTATTTCTTCAACGCTTGGGTTGATGACTCGACTTTTTAGGTTGTTAATACGTTCGTAAGATTTAGAAAGAGCTAGCTCCTCTCTAATTTCTTCAAGTGACATTGTCCACGAGCTCATTGCCTCATGTTTTTTGGCCAGATGGTATATATCTATTGAATATTCACCCTTCAGTTTAAGTACATCTTCTTTTTTATATTTAGTGAATGGATTATTTTCATCAAAAACCTTCAACATCAGTAGCACTTCATCTGTAAAACATAGAGACACATAGCCATCTTCATATATTGATCTGATGACCCACTGTACATTGACACGGCTACCGCGTTCATTTCTATAGCTAAAAAATCGCCTCATCATCGTTTCACTAGCATCTTTTAATTGAGTATAAGCAGAATCCACTTGAATGTTGCAAGCCTCTGCAAATGCTTTCGCGGTTATCTCTATAGTGTCTTTTTCAGTGGCATCTATCAAACGCACTACTGAACTAGCAAGCAACAGCAACCGTTTTTCATCAAGTGTCATTTCATAAAACGCTTGTAGAATACGATTTTGCATAACAACCCAATTTGCAGGGTATTTCTTCTCATATAAACCAACTTGGTTAGTCATATCTACGCCTTAATACTCAAATCTATCTAATTGTAGCATAATACCTGCTGATTGTAGCTTTTAACCTAGCTGATTGTAGCTTTTAACCTAGCTGATTGTAGCATTAACCTAGCTGATTGTAGCTTTATAGATCTTGAAGCCCTTAACTGGTAAGGTCTGAGAGCTTCCTAAAAGTCTTTAAAAATCTTTAAAAGTAAAAAATATGTTTTTATATTAAATAATAGGAAAAAAGCTCAAGAACTGACGGATTTGAGATGATAATATGAGCGACCAATCACTTATAGAACTGTTCAGTAGCTCAAAACGCTATGGTCAATTTACTCGGTATCAATCTTTATTCTCATAGTTCGGATTAAGCTTTGATCTTTGAAAATCTTCAAAAGCACGGTCAAAGATATTTTGAATGTCTTCATCTGTCATTCTGGCCAACGCTGTTTTCATACTCTCAGTATCAGTCTCATTTTTTGTAGATAACTTGTCTTCATTTTCAATAGTCATTATCGACACCTCTGTAAACACATCTTAAAGCATTGCTAAAACGCATAAAAAATACTCTTATATGCGTTCTACGCTCTGTTCGATACGATGGTAGCTAAAGCTATTTTAAAACGCTTAAAACAGCTAAAAATCGTCTTCTAGCATTTCGCTAATTAGAAGACGATTCAGTTGTACTGATGAATAGGCTATTGCTAACAGTAACAGTTATTGAGCTGCTGAATCGTCATCAAACAATGAACCGTACTCACTATCTTGATTGTCTTCATGTGAAGTAAAACTGCTTGATACCATCTTAGCCTCACCTTGCATCTTATGAGCAATTGACTTTAAAAACTCACGGTGCTTTTTCAAACGGACATATTTTTCATTATCGTGTGCATCTAAAAAAATAGCTTGCAGTTCATGATTGTCATCATCGTCTAATGCGTTGGCCAACCACTCCCCCAATATTTTATGTGCTTCAAGCCTGTCCTGATCAATCTCTTTTTTAAGAGCCTGTAATTGCTTAATCTTATTTGCAAATAAATCATCTGATATTACTGACATTACCTCATCCTTTTTTTAGCCAACTATGATAGAGTTGATCCTAGCAGTACATATACAGGTATGCAAGGTAGTAAAATACACAAGACCACTTCGTTTCGTGGGCGCAGTAGTATTTTAACCCTCTGTTAAGAGCGAACTTAGGAGTTTATGTAAAAAAGGCCCACAAGGGGCGCTATTTTTTTTACATAAACTCCGTCGTCCGGCAGGGGGCGAACCCCCTACAACCCCCAAAAAATCATCACTCAATATTGGGTTTTTTTGCTATGAATAATAAAGGGTTTCATCTGTCAGTTAGCGCCGTTAGTAAGGCGAGAAATCATAGCGTGGTGGCAAAGTCGGCTTATAATTCTGGCTCAAAACTGGCTGATGGGCAGTCAGGAGTCGTCCACGATTACACCAGTAAAGCTAAAGACAAAATCTTAAATTTAGTGGACAGTGATGGTACTAAATACACGCAAGTTATTGAGAAAAATGTGATGCATACGGCGTTGATAACGCCAACTCTTGCTGGGGATCTAGCAGTGACACGTGAGGGTTTTTGGAATGATATCGAACGCATTGAGACTCGTAAAAACGCTCAATTAGGTACTGAGATTGATGTGATGTTTCCTGATGGGATCACCGCTGATCAGCGTATAGTTTTGGCCGAGCGCTACGCTCAAACCTTATCTGATCGCTATAACGTGCTTGTCGATGTGGCCATTCATCGGCCACACAGTCACGAGAAACATGTGGGGGAGGTTGAAGTGGTTGAGCTGACCAGTCGTAACTTTCATGCCCATATTTTACTCTCAAGCCGTGAGATAGTAGCGGATGTTGAGGGTTATGCTTTATCAGCACGCAAGAATTGGTTGCAGTGGTCAACGGAGGAGCGTTTATCTAAGGGGTTAAACGGGCGCGGCGATGAGCTTAAATATCAACGCACCCTTTGGGCGGATATGGCCAATGAGCTACTGCCTGAGAATAAAACCATTAGTGAGAAATCCTACCGTGAGCTGGGCATCAGTCGTTTACCAAAAATGAAACTGGGTAAGTCACTATATAAGGATATTCTCAAAGGCAATCGTTCAGTGATTCATGAGTACAACGAGACGATTGATGAGATCAATGCTTACATTGAAAAAAATGGTCTGGTAATTGAGTATGACGACAAGGGACGTATTGACCTAGAAAGCAATGAACAAGAGGTTAACGGCGTCACAATACATTATAAAAAGCGTAAACCCTTTGCGCGAATTGAGCTCAGTAATATCCGCTTTGTAGATCCTGCCGCTGAACTTGAACCCGCTATTCCTAAAAATAACAGTCAGACGCATAGTGATGCGGCCAATGATCACGCACTTGATGAGCTTTTAGCAATCTCAGCCAACTTTGTGAGTCAAAAAAAGATGGTACGCAGCGCCTTATTTTCAACCATTGATGCGCTGCATGAAGAGTTAGCGCACCAGTCTAAACAGATTATTACCATTGATAAAAACATTAAGAGTACCCAGCGGTTCACCGAGGAGGTGGGACAGGATTTTAGCGAGCCCCGCCAAAAAATGATTGAGCTTGCCCAGAAAATACATACGACAGAGCAAAGTGAGGCACTGAAAACGGCTTTAGTGTTGGTTGATCAATTTAGACAAGATGACACCCTACAAACAGGCCGCGCTGTTAGCCGCCTTGAAGAGCGGCTGTCACAGATTGATAAAACGATGCTGAACAATAAAACGGTTTTAAAAGAGCTTATTCCCCTTAACAATCGAGTTATTGATGATCATAAGGCGCTTAAGGCCACCCTAAAACCGTTTGCCGCAACGCTGAATAAGCTGGCTACTGACTTTAAATCGCTTGATGAGATTGATGTTGAAAAAACTGAGCTGCAGCAGCACTGGCGCGAGGCGTTTGAGGATTTGCAGGCGATCGAGGTAACGAGCAACCTTGACACCTATCATAAGTTCGCGGCACTGGCAGATCTTGATGTTGAGCATTTTAAAGCGCTTGAGCAAGAGCGTGAGGCGCTGCGTGCTCTTAAAGCGGTAGAGATAGATGATACCGCTGAGGCACGTTTGCAGATGCTTGTATCTGATGTAAAGACATTTAAAACCGCCAATAATGAAGACATCAAACAATTAAAGCTGCAAATCAATACCAGTCAAAAAACCTATCAGCGCCTATCGCCGTTTTATGAGCAGCGTATTGCCCTTCTTGATCAAAGTGAAGCGGTGATTGTGCAAGATGATAACTTATACGATGAGATTACCCGTACCAAGACCACTCAATTGAACGCAGATCGGCTTGATGACTGGCGTACTCGTACCATGGCGCTCCAATACCAGCTCAACAAAGCGCGTGAGCAAGCCGAAACTGAGAACAAAGCTAGGCGTGAGCGAGAGGAAGCAGAGAAGCGGCGGCAAGAAAAACAACAAAAAGAGCAAGATGCTACTGCCCTTGCGCGTACCCGACAGGCAGAAGTCAAGGCGTATCAGAGCAGGTTTGATAATATGCTGGTACGGGTTAAAGACCGTATTGATAAGATCGACTTTAAAGCGATTGATACTACTGCCACTGTGATAGAGGCGGCTGAAAAGTTAGCTGCTGAGGCCCTCGTTTTAAAAACGCTTCAGCATACTGATAATGTCACCGCGTTGCAAAAGCGTTTGCGAGACACGGATGCAGAACGGGTGATGATAGACAGAGATACGTCGGTACAGACACTATTACAAGCGCTCGGCACGCTTTCTAGCGACCGTCATAAAATTGATACTATAAACGCGCTTAATGAGCGTTTTGAGCAGATTCCTGACATCCGCGTGGGCACGCAAAATTTAGCGCAAATCTTGGCCGCACAAGTGCTGGATATAGACAAGGCTATTCAAGAAAAAGCGCGCCATTACTCGTCACCACGCCCATTTTAGTTGTGATGATTACAATAATGAGTACTTACTATGAATAAAAATGACCGCACTGAGCAAGACATACACGATCAACTTGTTAACCTAGTGACTTCATTGACTCCGGTCATTGGGGCCTTGCGTGAGCTGATTAAGCGAGCCGATGATGCGGTAGCGAGGCGGCTTGAGCGTTCGCTTAGCGGTATTGATAGCAAGGTGAATGAGGTGTCTTCTGCCATTGAAGAATTAGGTAGTAGCGCAAGCACGACTTCGCAGGCATTGAGTCAGTATCAAGAACTCGTGTTAAAGCAGCTACAAGCGGCAGTGACTGCTTTTACTGACAATGATATGCCGCGTCGTTATGATGACAAAATAGCAGGCATCATCACCGATATGAAACAGCAGATTGATACGGCTGTAGAGTCGGTCGTCACTGCTAAAAACGACAGCATAGAGGTACAAGTGAGTACCATGCAAGCGGTGGCTGACAAGCTTGGCGCAGGCGCTGACAATCTAGCCCTATTCACCAATCAGTACCAAGCTGGTCATAAGCAGATTATTGAAGATATTGAGACCTTTGAGACCACCACCAAAACGCGGATTGAACAGGTTGAGGGTAGAGCTAGTAAAGACTTGGACAAAATTCATAAGTCCATTGAGACTATGAGTATTAAAAGGATTGCAGCCGCTGTCGCAGCGGGTACGATGGCTGTGATAATAAGTTTGGTGGCCCTGGTATTTTGGTATGTGCCAAGCTTTGATGAGATTGCAGAGATGAGATACCAGCAAGCAGAGCTACAGCGCGGCATCGATGAGCTTGAAACGGGGTGGAAGCAGGCATTTGATAACGCTCAAAGTCAGCAGATTATTTTGGCTTGTGATGTTAATGAAGCGCAGCCTGATGCAATCAGCTGGTGCGTTAGAGCAGACAGTAAGAGTGTTTTGAGAGATGAGAGAGGCTTTGTTTATTATAAAATAGCTGGGGTGCCGCGTGCAGAGCCGACTGAGTAAAGGCATATGGTAATAGTAAGCCATATTGCCCAAAAGTGCGTCTTCTGAGACATATAAGACTGAAAAAAGCTTGTTTGATTGTCGTTATCTTTGTCTATATCAAAAAGCCAGATAATGACACTTTATCTGGCTTTAAGGGTTATTGTTTCTTGTTAAACAAGTTGTCTGTAAATATAAGCTAAAGCCATTACGCTGCTTGGTCAGTGTGAGCTGTGACCAACTCTATAAAAGCAGTTTCAAGGGTGCTTAACGCATGATCGTCAACGATAAGACCGTCATCTAGCTGTCGTTGCACCCAGACATAAACCGCTTCATCATTATAAAGAATGGGGTCAACACCAAGTAGGGTTGCCAGCTGTACGCCTTGCTGTATTTGTAAGCTTAATAACAGCTGAGAGGCTAACGTTTTAGTCTGTTCACTAAACCATGTGCAGCTATTGAGCCGAGATAGATTGTTATTCATTGGTATTCTCCTATAGACCATTATATACATATAATAAATAAAATGACTTACTACAGGTCAAATTATACCTATATTTTAATCTATTGCAAGAGAAAATAACCTTCTGTAGGTCTTTTTATTCGTTTAAAGACAATCACAGCTCATGACAACGTTATTTATGCTGGTGACTCACTGCTGTCCTCATTTATGATTTCGTATAAATCACCAACATTGATTCTAAGATAAGTACATAAAGACTCGATGACATCTAGATCAACGCGGGTGGCTTCTTCATGATACATGCGAGTAATGGTGCCACGATTGATGCCAGTATCTCTTGAGATATCGGCAATTTTAAGGCGTCTTTCACCCATGATGGTCGATAAGTGACACTTCACCATAGTGGTTCCCTCATTCATATTAGTGGTTTTTGATTGGTGAGCGGATTATAACGAATATGAGCGGCTAAAGTATTGCTTTTAGTAGCTCATATTGATACTTGATAGCTACACTTTATATGTTAGCAGTCAGTTTACTGGGGCATCTCAGTCTTTGACAAATTTATGCAGTTTTATGAATATTATTCACATAGAAATTCAGTCGATATCAAAGATATAGTTATTTTTTAAAAATGTTGCTATTCATCTAACTATTGAGTAAAGTCTTAATAATACTCAAATACTCAAATACTCAAATACTCAAATACTCAAATACTCAAATACTCAAATACTCAAATACTCAAATACTCAAATACTCAAATACTCAAA
>NZ_JBITUW010000008.1:0-175579 GCF_044542635.1 Psychrobacter sp. NPDC077938 | reverse complement strand
GTCGAGCATGGTGGTTAGGACGATGATGATGAGACTGATCCCACCGATAAACTGGCATAATCTAGAGATTAAGACACTGAGCTTGACTAAAAATGTCATAGAGCACCTGCCTTGTTATTAAAGGCTGATGCAATATCGTTAGTATCATCATTTATAATGGGCCGAACAGTCTGAATGACTGCTAGAGATAATATTTTTTTCATCATGAAATCCCTTCTTGATGGTTAAGCGCTGTACTGATAATAGCGTGTTACGGGTTATTCTTTAGATAATGGCTGCCGCAATGTGGCGCCTGTTTTTAATTGCAATTCATCAAAGGTCAACCCCTCAACCATGTCACGCACCACCAACCCTTGCTCAGTAATATCAATCACCGCTAGATCTGTATAAATTCGATTAACGCATTTTTCGCCAGTAATAGGCAGGTTTAGGCTTTCAACAATTTTGGGTTCGCCATTTTTGCTAACGTGATCCATAATGACGTAAACTTTTTTGGCCCCAACGGCCAAATCCATCGCTCCGCCAACGGCTGGAATGTCTTTTGGACGACCTAAAAACCAGTTGGCAATATCACCATTTTTAGCCACTTCAAATGCACCCAGAACACATAGATCGATGTGTCCACCACGAATCATGGCAAAGGAATCACCATGGTGAAAGTAACTACCGCCTTTGAGTAGCGTGATATATTGTTTGCCAGCATTGATCAGGTCACCATCTCTATCGGCTTCTTCAGGGGCTGGCCCCATACCCAAAACACCATTTTCACTATGCAAAAAAATGTCTTTATCTTTCGGTAGGAAATCAGCGACTTTGGTAGGCTGTCCGATACCCAAATTGACATACATGCCTTCTTCGATGTCTTGAGCAACGCGCTTGGCAATCTCATCAACTGAACGCGGAGTATAATTACTCATTACTGATCTCCTTCAATACAAACAACTTCATGCACAAAGATACCTGGTGTAATGATGTGTTCAGGATCCAACGCGCCCAATTCAACGACTTCACTCACTTGAGCGATAGTATGTTTCGATGCTGCCGCCATAATTGGACCAAAGTTACGAGCAGCTTTACGATAGGTTAGGTTGCCCCAACGATCGCCTTTAAAAGCTTTGATAAGGGCAAAATCTGCTTTAATTGGATATTCCAATACGTAGTTTACGCCATCGATAGTCCGTGTCTCCTTGCCTTCAGCCAGCAACGTACCATAAGCGGTCGGTGTATAGATCGCGCCAAGACCGCTACCGCCAGCTTGCATACGAGCAGCCAACGTGCCTTGTGGTACCACTTCGAGCTCAATCTTGCCTGAACGATAAAGATCATCAAAGATATACGAGTCATGCTGACGCGGAAACGAACAAATGATTTTGCGTACACAGCCTGACTTTAGTAATAGCGCCAATCCTGTCTCGCCATTGCCTGCATTATTACTCACGATTGTTAAATCTTTAGCATTACGCTCAATCAATGCGTCGATCAGCTCTGCTGGCTGACCTGCCAAGCCAAACCCACCTATCAAGATGGTTGCCCCATCATTGATATGGTTCATGGCATCGATGGCAGATTCTGTCACTTTATTTAACATGGAATCATCCTATATAAAAAGTTGAGTAGCTAGGTCTAAATAATTGAAACTCAACTATTTACTCTAATGCTTCAAATGGTAAGCCCACATAGTTTTCAGCAATCGTTGCTTTTCCAGCATCTGAATGAATAAAATAATCAAATTCAGCTTGCTGTACCCGAAAATCGAAACGACCCGCACTCTGAAAACGATGTAATAACATAGTCATCCACCATGAGAAACGTACGGCTTTCCAAGCGCGTGCCAAGCAGATTTCTTGATAGCGAGGAATCAAGTCTGTACGTTCTTCCTCATATATTTTCACAAACAAACGAAACGCTGTTTCTACATCACTAGCTGCTAGGTTTAATCCTTTAGCGCCAGTCGGCGGAACAATATGTGCCGCATCTCCCAATAAGAATACTTTGCCATATTGCATGGTTTCACAAACATAAGAGCGTAGCGGTGCAATGCTCATCTCTATAGCAGGCCCAGTCACTAGTCGTTCAGCCATTTCTGGTGGAATACGGCGTTTTAACTCCGCCCAAAACTTTTCTTCATTCCAGTTTTCGATCTTGTCTGTATCAGGCACTTGGATGTAATAGCGGCTTCTCGTTGGCGAACGCATCGAGCACAGTGCAAAGCCACGCTCATGAGCACAGTAGACCAGCTCTTCATTGACTGGTGGCGTGTCACTCATCAATCCCAACCAACCAAACGGATAGACTTTCTCATACTCCTCTAACTTATTAGACGGAATAGACTTACGCGAGACACCATGGAAACCATCACATCCAGCTATATAGTCACAGCCTAGATGGAACGACTCACCGTTATGCTGATAAGTGACGTAAGGTTTGTCTGATTCAATATCGTGTAGCTCAACGTTCTCTGCCTGATAGACAGTGACACCGCCTACTTTTTCGCGCGCTTCCATCAAATCTCGAGTGACTTCTGTTTGACCGTATACCACGACATGTTTGCCGCCACTATATCTTTCTAGGTCTATATGATAGTGCTCACCTTGAAAACTAAAGTCAGTACCAGTGTGAACCAATCCTTCTTTATCCATTCGCTCACCAGCGCCCGACTCGCGAATCAGATTTACAGTGCCCTGCTCCAAAACGCCTGCACGGATACGTCCTAGGACATACTCTCCTGTTTGACGCTCTAAAATGATGTTGTCGATACCCGCTTTGGTCAGTAGTTGACCGAGCAATAAGCCTGATGGGCCAGCACCAATGATGGCCACCTGAGTTTTATAATTCATGAAATCCCTCTCATTACTTGATAAATTCCTATTTGCAATACATTTCTATCAACCGCTTCTTTACGAAAGCCATTAGCTATCCGTAAAAGTATTCACTTAAAAATCAAAAAAGACAGTCTCTCCATCACCTTGTAAGTAGATGTCAAATCGGTAGCGAGGTTTGCCATCGCCTTGTTCTTTTTTGGCTATCAATGTTTTTCGACGTTCTGCTGAAGGCACACTGTTCAATATTGGACACTGCTCATTGGCTTCTTGCTCATCATCGAAATAGGCTCTGGTTTGCAGATGTAAATTAATACCACGTGCAAAAATGGCGATATTGACGTGTGGCGCCATAGGCTTACCATAAAAATCTACTTGTCCAGGTTTGACGGTATGGAAATGAAAATCCCCATCTAAAGCACAAGCACTGCGTCCAAATCCGCTAAACGGTTCTTTGTTATCAAAATTACTAATATAATTACCGTGGCTGTCTGCTTGCCATATCTCGATCAATGCATCATGTACCGCTTCGCCATTACCGTCGTATACATGACCGACCAATTCTATGTGCTCACCTTCAGCACCCTCTTTGGCCAAGTCTTGCCATATCTCGTCAGATCGTGACTCAAAACCAGCAATTTCTAACGCCAAACCGATATGTACAAAAGGACCTGACGTTTGGGAGGCCGTCTCACGCAACAGACCACTGTCGTCTTGTAATTTGTATTGTCTGTACATGATTTACTCCTCAAAATAGGTTTGTAATGCGCCGCGTACCACGATATCAAAACGATAGGCCAAACAGTCCATTGGCTTGCTTCTAGTCATATCCAAGCGTGCAATCATCGTTTCAACAGCCTCTGGATCTTTTAGCACTTTTACAATTGGGCACAGTGGAATAAGTGGATCCCCTTCAAAATACATTTGGGTAATCAGACGTGTAGAGATTGAAGGACCCATGACAGATACATGAATGTGCGCAGGTCGCCAAGTGTTGACCCCGTTCGGCCAAGGATAAGGCCCTGGACGCACTGTACGAAAACGATAGCGACCTTCAGCATCAGTGATACATCGCCCAACACCGCCAAAGTTAGGATCTAGTGGCGCCAGATAGCCATCTTTTTTGTGACGGTATTTACCACCAGCATTTGCTTGCCACATCTCAACCAACGTATTGGGCACAGGCTTACCGAACTGATCGATTACCTGACCATGCATGATGATACGTTCGCCAATAGGCAGACCTGCTTGCTCACCTTCTGCTCGAAAATTCATCAATAAGTCATTGTCATACTGACCGATTTCTAAACCATCAAATACAGGACCACTACGCTCTGAATCGCTCGCTCTTTGGAGACTGACCAACGCTTGACGCGGTGAACGTGCCACCGAGGTTTTGTAACCCGGCGTGTAGGGTTCTGGCTGCCAAGTGCGATCACGTGATAGAAAAGAGGGATACTTATGGCTCATTACATTGCTCTCCGTTTTTATAAAGCAAACTTTATCAATATCGGGTGCTAACTAGCTGCTGTGCTAATTAACTACTGTGCTGACTCATTGCTGCCTTAACTGATGGGATTACCCCATCCATTATCTTTGGCTAAAGAAAACGCATGATTGGCCGCTGGTACGCCAGCATAAATCGATACATGCATCAGCACCTGACGTAACTGATCTTCATGAATACCTAGACGATGCGCGGTACGTAAATGCAAGCCCAGCTCACCATCACGTCCAAGGGCAGCCAATATGGCAGTGGTAATCATGCTTCGTTGTTGCACAGTTAGGCTAGGATCTCCCCATAACTCTCCCCAAGCATTGCGTGTGATAAATTGCTGAAAAGGTCCATCTAACGTTGTGGCATTTTTGGAGGCTTTGGTAACATGGTCTTCACCAAGGATTCGCTTACGTTGTGTAAGACCTTGCTCATAACCAATACCCGTCTGTCCAATAGAATCACGCATAGGGTTGTTTTGTATGTATTTGGCTAACTGTTTAGGCATTTCAACCGCTGGCACGTGTGCTAACCCGTCAAATACGGTTAGCTCAGCATCAGCAAAAGCTTCTTGCAGTGCGGCGAGTGTCGCAGGCGGTGTAGAGACATCTTCTGCACCTGCTAGCAAGGCAACCTTGCCCGTATAACTTGATAAGTGTTCACGATTATCAACGTGTGCAATGGCCTCACAAAGCTTGGCATAGCTCTCATCATCGTTGCGCGATAACTGTACTTGCCAGCCAAGCAGTGCATCAGGGTTTTGTTTAATATATGCAGGTGCAAACCAGCGCGGGACAATCCCTTCAGCCATTTGAGCCAAGCCCAAACTGCGAACGTTGGTAGCGCGTTCAGCCCACGCCTCAGCTGTCCCAATCACAGCACCTGTATTGGTGAGCCAAACCTGCTCTAAAGATTCTGGCGAAATTTGGCATAGGCTTTGTCCGATCATGCCGCCAATAGAAGTACCAATGAAACTAAAGCTTTCAATATCTAAAGCGCTTGCTAAGCTGAGTACATCGTAAGCCAACTGCTCTATCGTCAAATCTGCACAGGCAGCGCCACTGCTGCCATGGCCCGGCAAGTCCCAACGTATGCAGCGATAATGACCATGCAGCTCATCACATACTTTGTCCCATACGTTACGGCTCATGCCTAATGGATGCGCCATAAACAATGCTGGCAAGTAGGTTTCACCACTATCTTGGTAAGCAATGAGGTGTGTGTCTGTTGTCAAAAATACCATTATTGTTCTCCTGCTCTTGAAACCACTAAAGCAATACCTTGTCCAACACCAATACACATCGTACAAAGTGCACGATCTTTTTTGGTACGTTGTAACTCATGAATGGCTGAAATCAAAATCCGTGCACCAGAAGCGCCAAGTGGATGACCTAAAGCAATGGAGCCACCTTTAGGGTTCAGTCTTGGATCTCGATCTTCTAATCCTAGTTCCCTAGAACATGCCAGTGCTTGGGCAGAAAAGGCTTCGTTAAGCTCGATGATATCAATATCGTCTAAACTAAGATTAAGACGCTTTAATAGTTTTTGAGTGGCTGGTACCGGACCAATACCCATAATAGTTGGTGGCACACCAGCGGTTGCCATTCCTTCGATTTTTGCCATGGGTGTTAGACCATATTTTTTTACGGCCGCTTCACTAGCGATTAACATCGCAGCAGCACCATCATTGATTCCAGAGGCATTACCAGCAGTAATCGTCCCTCCTTCGTAGATAGGACGCAACTTTTCTAGAGTAGTCATATTGGTATTCGGACGTGGATGCTCGTCTTTATCGACGATTAACGCTTCTTTCTTGCGTCTCTCAATCGTGATAGGAGTGATTTCAGCCGCTAAACGTCCATCATTTTGTGCTTGAGCCGCCTTTTGTTGTGACCATACTGCAAAAGAATCTTGGTCTTCACGAGAGATATTATATTTTTCCACTAAATTTTCTGCGGTACGCGGCATCGCCTCTGTACCATATATAGTGTCCAGTTTCTTATTAATAAAACGCCAACCCATGGTCGTGTCTTGCAGCGTTTGACGACGATCATAAGCACCTTCAGGTTTACCCATCACAAATGGGGCGCGGGTCATTGATTCAACACCGCCAGCGAGTGCCAGTTCCATCTCACCACTGACTATCGCCCGAAAGGCCGTTCCTACTGCGTCTAGGCCTGAGCCACATAGTCGATTAATGGTTGTTGCCGGTACCTTTTCTGATAACCCTGATAACAAACCACTCATACGCGCAACGTTACGATTGTCTTCACCGCTTTGATTGGCACACCCCATAAAACTGTCTTCTATCGCACTATGATCAAAGTCAGGTGCATCATCAAGCACTGACTTTATTACTTGTGCTAATAGATCATCAGGACGAATATCAGCCAATGCACCGCCATACCGACCTACTGCTGATCTTTTTGGATGACAAATATAGACTGCTGTCATATCTTGCTCCTAGATATTTAGAGATACGCTGTTTTGTTCTTAATTAGAATTATTGTTCGTATAGTGAATTAAAATATACGTTTTATTGGCTTTTGTCAACAAGATTTGCTTTTTTTCCAAAATAAAAAACCCACGCTAATTCGTGGGTTTTCATTGCTAAAAATCATACTAATCTATGTAAGCAAACTGACAAAACATCAGGAAGAACAAGTAGTTTATCTTATCCAGTTAGGATCAATCCGATTCATCAACCGATAGTATGCTGGCCATTCAGGTAGCCTAACTTGGGCACCAGCTTGCGCCTCACCGCCCTCGAACTGCTCTCTGGTTTTAATCATTGCTTCATCACTGGCTTGAAGTAATTTACCACCAGAAGCCATTGCTTTTAGCTGAACCTCACAGCCTTGTATAATTTGGTACATTCGCATGAATGCCCATGACACATCAGGGCCAGTGGTAATAACACCGTGGTTGTTAAGCATGAGCGTGTGATTGTCAGTACCAATTGACTCAACAAGTCGCTCTTGTTCTGTTGCATCCAATACAATGCCTTCAAAAGGATGATAACCAATACGGTCATGGAACATATACGCTTCCTGGAATAAAGGTATAAAACCACACTCCAAAGCACTAACTGCCTGTAAATCTGTATTGTGAGTGTGCATCACACAATGAATATCAGGGCGACCTTTATGGATGGCAGTATGAATGACGTTGCCCGCTTTATTGATCGGAAACGGTGAGTCATCAAGTTTATTACCATCAAAATCTATTTTTACCAGATTTGAGGGGGTGATTTCGCTATATAAAAGCCCGAATGCATTAATCAGCAAATGATCTGTACCCGGAATTCGATATGAGATATGGTTATAAACTTGTGTGGTCCAGCCATAGTAGTCAACCATTCTATAGCATAATGCCAGCTCAATTCTCGCCTGCCACTCATGATCACTATAGCCAGGCGGCGTTACTATTGATTCAAAAATATCTTTCATTAAGCCATCCTTTTCTATTCTGGTTTTTCGCCCATGACGACTGCCCGATACATCTCTCTTCTGTAACCATCATAGTCATTAAACGCCTGATGCAAGCAGATTCGGTTATCCCACATGATAACCGTATTGTTATACCACTTAAGTCTGCAAACAAAAGACTCTTGGGTCACAAAACCTGCTAAGAAATCCAGTAGAGGACGTGACTCTTCTTCTGTCATACCTTCGATACCGCAGGCATAGGTTTTGTCTACATACAGTGATTTTTCGCCCGATACAGGATGTGTTCTAACCAGCGGATGATAAGATCCTTCAATCATTTTTTGTGTATCGACATCAAGCTCTAAACTGCCTAATTCACCAGATTTTCTTTGCTGTGATTGTTTTTCAGCTTGCATAGAGCTCACAACGTGTTTAGCACTCATCCACACTTTAAGAGGGGCTATCATCTCTTTCATTGCTGGACTTAAGCTATTGTATGCGAGTACAGAGTTTGCAAATAAGGTATCACCGCCATATGGAGGCATATCTTTACCATAGTTGATCGCGATTGCAGGCGGGCAGTCTAAAAAAGCGGAATCTGTGTGCCAGCCACTGCCAAACACCATTTTTGTTTCAACATTTGCTTCTTTGATGACCGGCTGGATGTTCTTATGCCCCTCTACACCTTTGGTATAAGCATCTGTTCCAAAATCACCAAATCTGAGCGTTATATTTTCATGATCCGTAAAAGAGATATCTTGCTCCCTAAAGAAGATAAGCTTATGCCTATACAAGGCCGCTTCGATCTCAGCAAAAGCGTCGTCGCTCACATTACTGAGATCTACGCCTTGTATTTCTGCTCCCATAGCTGCCGCTAAAGGAATAGCGGTAATATGCTTATAGTCTTTTGCGCCATTGTCAAACAGTCCGGTTGGATGTGTAATACTCTTCATAATTTTAATCCTTTAAAATTTTTTGTTGATTTTTATCAACTGTCGAATAGGAGATCAAAAAATACTTTTTTAGAGATAATCCCTTGTCAATCTTGAAAGTCACGCTTAGGCTCACCGCTTACAGCTAGTAAAAGGCTACATATTGGACAATCATTATGATTATCTACAATAATTTTGACTGTATACATGAGAACTACCTGACATTGTTTAAGCTTTACAGCCTGCACTGACCGTTTTTACCTTTTCGTAGATACCATCAGCATCTAAACCTAATGTTTTAACATCACTCAGATATTTCTGAGTGCCTTGCAACAAAGGCCCTTTCCAATCAGGATTATTGAGCGGATCAGGAATGTCAACCATGATATGTCCAGCAGCACGCGCTTCTGCCATATATTTAGCATCTTCTCTATCTGTTACTTCGCCTACCAAATCAGACATCACTCTTCCTGAATTGTCATCTAGGACTTTTTTAAGGTCATCAGGTAAATTCTCATATTTATTTTTGTTCATGGTCACGAGCAATGCTGAATTATAAAAAGGTATGTTGGTGTGTGCTTTAGTTAACTCGACCAGTCTAAAGTCACCCGTTGGCTGCCAAGGAAAGCTGAGGCCATCAATCACGCCACGCTGTAATGAGGTGTAGATATCATTAGCTGGAAGACCCACTGGTGTGCCGCCAGTGGCTTCAATGATATCGCCTGCAATGGCTGATGGTCGACGAATACGCAAGCCCTTCATATCAGAAGGAACACGGATGGGTTCACCAACCGTATGAATTGCAGCCGGTCCTGCGCCCATGAGAAATAACAAATGCGTATCTTCATATTCATTGGCGATAGTGCCATCGTCATAAAGTGTTTGTAGAATGCAGCCCATTTGGGTGGCAGAATTTGAAAGGCCGGGAAGCTCAGCAATCTGTGTGAGTGGAAAACGACCAGCACTGTAGCCGTGTGCCTGAGAGCCAATATCAATGACGCCTTTAGCAGCAGAATCATACATCACGTCTGGCTTGCTCAGCGTTGCTGATGGATAAATCTCAACCTTTAACTGGCCATTAGATTCCGTCTCAATTTTTTTTGCCCATGGCTCAAAGACTTCAACATGCATCGCAGAGGTTGCAGGCCAAAAGTGTGAGAATCTTAAAACGGTGGTTTCAGTTTCAGAGCTTTGCTCATTTGATTGACTAGAACACCCTACCATGCCTAATGCCAAGGCTATCAGTACGGACATGCTCTTCATTTTGACATTGTCTTTGATTTTCATTTGTATACTTTCCTTGTATATAAACAATACATGAGTCAGCTTGAAGGCGGTCAATGCCAACTGCTCTACCATCCTTGGCGCTGCAGTAATATATTATGAATCTATTAAAGGTAACCTGTCCTTTTAAAGTAAAAAGGCAGATGGCAGCAAATAATTATCTCAATTTTCTTGATAAATATGATATTATTTGTTCTTTATTAGAATTAATGTTCATATTATGAACTTCAATATACTGTCCTTTTACCATGCTGTCAATAATTTATCTTTTAGAAAATACAATTGTTTTGAGTGAGGAAACAGTCATTTTAATCCTAACTCTTGGCTGCTTAGGTTTACTAAAAGACAAAAAAAAGGTTTCCAATGCAATTTTATATAAAGCATTGGAAACCTTTTCATGATGCCCATTCAATCGTGATTTCTATCTACTCACAATGTCGTATAAACTCAGACAGGTGGCAACATTTAGCTCGGCTGACTAGATATAATACGTTTGGATTTTTTCAGCGCAATCACGCAATATGGGCAAAAACTCTTTAATAAGCGTCTCTTTTGACACGCGCATGGCATTGGTACTGATATTGATAGCACCGATGAGTTCATCATTTGATTTATAAACAGGCAGTGCAAGGGATCGCAGCCCAGTATCAAGCTCTTGATCGACAACCACGTATTGCTCGTCATGAGCGGCACTTAACATGTTTTTGAATTGTTCACGATCAATGATACTAAAGGGTGTATACGCGTTTAGCTCGATTTTGTCGACATAATCTTCACGCTCATCTTCGGGCAGGTTAGCCAAGATAGCACGGCCCATAGAGGTGTAAGCGACAGGAAGCCGAGTACCGATAGAGAGCGAAATAGATAGCAGGCGATGCTTTGCAGCAGACCGTGCGATATAAACCACTTCATCATCATCTAGTACGGCAAAGGAACAAGATTCACCCGTTTTTTCGGTCACACGTTCGAGATAGAACTGCACGATGTCGTGATGATGCGCACTACTTAGATAGCTCGAGCCAATACTGAGCGTTTTGGGAGAGAGTTTGAATTGGCGCTTATCCTTATGAACATAGCCTAACGCATGCAGCGTCAGCAGATAGCGCCGCGCTTTTGCTCTGTCCATATTGGTACATTCGGCAACTTCACTCAGCGTCATCGTCGAATGGTTGTCATCAAACGCTCGCAGAACACTTAGTCCACCTGCGAGAGACGTCACGAAATCTGGACTATCAAAGGGTATTTTCTTATCTTGTTTCATAGATATATTATTCATACTTATCAAAGTTAGGGATTCTAAATGAAAATCAATCGATTAATCAATCAGCCTTTTGTACATTCTGATGTTGCCAATTCGTTTTCTGATCGGGCTTTCGTTCAAGCCATGTTAGATTTTGAGTTAACCGTGCTAGAAGTTCGAGAAAAAAATCAGCTTATCCCAAAAAACATCTTTCAACAATCCTGGCAAGCGTTAGCCTTAGAATTGTTTGATATTGACGCCATTGGAAAACAAACATATTTGGGCGGTAACGCTGCTATTCCTTTTGTGACACAAGCAAAGTCTTTACTTCCAGCCAATATAAAACCGTTCTTTCATCAAACACTGACCAGTCAGGACGTGATTGATACCGCGCTGATGATGATGCTCAAACCGTCATTTAGACACATCCATCAAGATTTGATTGAAGTATTAAAAGCTTGTGAGGTACTGATTCAAACACATCGTGCAACACCCATGGCAGGCCGAACGCTAATGCAACAGGCGCTACCTATCACCTTTGGTACCAAAGTATCCCAATGGGCAGCTTCATTGATAACCATCATATCTAAGGTAGCACAATTAGAGCAGTCAGGGTTTTACTTACAGTGGGGCGGTCCTGTTGGTGTAAGTAATGAAGAAAACGAACATCATAATCTGCCGCAACAGGTAGCAGAGTCACTGGGTTTATCCGCTCCTCTACTCCCTTGGCACACCAATAGACAACCTATTTATGCCATTGCTTCTACATTAGATGCCTGTGCTGGGGCACTAGAAAATATCGTCGAAGACATTGCTTTGATGTCTCAATCTGAGCTGGGTGAAGTTGCTGAACCGTCTATTGAGGGAATGGGCGGCTCCTCATCGATGCCGCACAAGCGCAACCCTGTACTATGCGCTTTGATTAAAACCGCCACATTGCGAATGCATGGACATATGAGTGTGATTAGCAATAGCACAGCCCAGCCTTTTGAGCGCGCATTAGGACAGTGGCATGCTAGCTGGGTTCCTTTGACTGAGGGCACAGCTTTGATGGCAGGTGCTGTATCGTATTTGAAGACACTATTGCAAGGACTGCAAGTCTACCCTGAGCGTATGGCGGCCAACCTTGATTTAAATAGCGATGCCTATTTAATCAAAGGCCTAGAAAAACATTTTGAGGCAGACAAAGACAAAATCTATCCGTTGATTAATCAAGCGAGCCAACAAGCCCACAATCAGCATCAAGGGTTTACAACTACCTTTTTGGCTTTGCTATCAGAGCAATCTATAGGTTTGAGCAATCATGATGAGCTTAAAACAGTTTTATCGCCTTTGACCTACTGCGGTGCAGCGCAAAGACAATGTCAAACCATATTACAAGCTATTGAAGATATCACTTCAGGAATTGGGTTCTACAAGCAATAAAGCAGATTGACAGAAAAGTAAAAACAAGGTATTTTTAATTCACTATACGAACAAGAGTTCTTATTTAGAACAAAACATCGAAAAAGGATTTTATGATGCGAAAGATACTGCCCCTCAGTTTGACGCTAGCCGCTATGATTGGATTGACTGGCTGCTCGCAGTCGAACGAAGCCGCAACGGCGAGTACTGAAGAAGTCACCACGTTACGTTTTTCACATTTTTGGCCAGCAACGGCAGCCACTCATTCGGAAATCTTTGAGCCTTGGGCCAAAAAAGTCGAAGAGGAATCTGAAGGCCGTATTAAAGTTGAAATATATCCTTCAGCAACGCTGAGCAAACCTGATGCTACTTACGATGCAACTGCCAAAGGCACCGTCGATATAGGCTCTCAGCTACAAGGCTATACCAATGGCCGCTTTCCATTAACCCAAGTAGCAGAGTTACCAGGCCTTTCTAACTCAGCGATTCAGATGAACTGTATGCTACAGACTCTATATGATGATGGGGTGATATCGAGTGAATACGAAGACACTCATTTGTTATTTATGATGGGTACTGGTCCTGGCGGGATGCATACTATTGATAAAGCCATCCGCACACCAGATGACCTAAAAGGGTTGCGTATGCGTCGCCCATCAGCGATTGCTGGAGATATTATTGAATCTGCAGGCGGTACACCAGTAGGTCTACCTGCCACTGATATCTATACGTCTCTTCAACGTGGTGTTTTGGATGGCTTGAGCTTACCGTGGGATGCGACAGGCTCTTTTAGACTGATTGAGCTGACCAATACTCATACTAATATTCCTTTTTATAGCTCTGCCATCATGGTCACCATGAATAAAGATAAATACGAGAGCCTTCCTGACGATCTCAAAAAGGTCATTGATGATAACTCTGGCAAAGCCATGGCTGCGATGGCAGGCAAAGTCTTTGATGCAGAGGACGCAAAATTCATGGCAGAAGCCAAAGCAAAAGGCGACACTATGATAGACATTCCTGATCCATTAAATGACCCACAATGGAAAGGCCCATTAGAAGCGGGTACTAAAAAATACCTAAACGATGTCGCAGCATTAGGTCTAGACCCTCAAGCTGTCTATGAAAAAGCCAAAGAAGCTAGTGCGGCTTGTAAGGTTTAGTGACCTGTAGTTATTTTTTTGTGTTTAGCATCCCATATCTAGCGCCAGATGTTTAACGCTTTGTATGAGTAATCTAACTAGAATCACCCTATTAGGGTCTCTGAATATTATTCAAAATAGTTAAATATAAGGTACTCTCATCTTAATCGGCATACAAAAGGAATGATCATGACATATCAGTTACCTGACTCTTATATGGCAGCAGTAATTCGCCAGCAAGCAGGACAGTTCCAAATTGAGCAAGTTAAACCCACTTCTATCAGAGACGATGAGGTGCTGGTACGCGTAGTGGCAACAGGTATGTGTCATACTGATATGGTCGCACGTGATCAAGTTTTTCCAGTTCCGCATCCAATAGTTCTAGGTCATGAAGGTTCTGGCGTCATTGAATATGTCGGTGACGCAGTCACAAATATCGAGCCAGGCGATCATGTGGTCATGACCTTTTTAAATTGCAATAAATGCACAGCTTGCTACGAAGGTCATCCTGCTTATTGTGAAAACTTCAATCAGTATAACTTTTCTGGTCAAAGGAATGATGGATCGCACGCCTTGATCGCAGACGATGATACTGAGCTAAATGATCGTTTTTTTGGACAGTCATCATTTGGTGAGTATGCCGTGGCAAATGCTCGTAATGTTATTAAAGTGCGTAAAGATGCACCACTGGAACTACTTGGTCCGTTAGGCTGCGGCATACAAACTGGTGCTGGTACTGTGATGAACGCGCTCAAAGTGACTCCTGGTTCTAGCTTTGTGGCCTGGGGCGGTGGTGCTGTAGGTCTATCAGCCATTATGGCAGCCGCGGCCATAGGCGCAACAACCATCATTTCAATCGATATTGTCCCCTCACGCTTGGAGTTGGCGCTTAAATTGGGAGCAACCCATATCATTAATAGTCAAGAAGAAGACACCATCGATCGTATTCAAGAAATTACAGGTGGCGGCGCACAGTTTGCAATGGATTCTACTGGTATTGGTAAACTTGTATCAGACATGATGGTGTCTTTATGTCCGCGGGGTATTGGTGCAATTGTTGGAGCATCTAAACCAGGTACCACAGCGGCACTAGATTTGACAGATATAATGCAAAACTGTAAAAAACTTATTGGTGTGGTTGAAGGTGACAGTGTTCCCAGTATTTTAATACCAGTTCTAGTAGATCTCTATATGGCGGGCAAATTTCCATTTGATCAGTTAGTAACATTTTATGAGCTCAAAGACATTAATCAGGCAGCAGAAGATAGTGAGAAAGGCATCACTCTTAAGCCTATCGTTAGAATGGAGTCAGATGATATTTTTACTACAAGTTGATGAAACAGATTAGATAGTCTTTTTTTATGATTTAAACGCTTTTACTCCATAACAATATTGTTCATTCCAGAACACTTGAATTAAACTTGGGATAGATGAGCCAATAACTAGTTCTTAGTGAGCTGGTTCAGTTATTCATGTTGGTGAAGTATATTTATTTTATATAGGACAAGGTACGGTAAAACGTGCTATTTAAGCTTGGAAAGCTATAGCTGCACCTAACACGGTCTATTCATCATCGGCTTGCTCAGACAGTTGATTAAAAACCTACCCCTACACTAAATATTTGTATTTTTTATCTGTTTCTCAGCGACAGCAATGTACGAGCCAGAACATAACTGCTTAGGTGATGATGACCTCACTATCGAGGGACTGAAAATCTGATTATAATGAACGTATAAACTTATCTTTAGATATTAAAAATACAAAAGAAAGGTTGTCAACGCTATACCAAATATAGCTTCGGTAACCTTTTTTAATTTGGTTCTTTACTTAGGTGATATTGTTAATATTGGGGTTTGAACCCACGCCGCCTTCTGCGCCAATGACCAGTACTGATAAAGTATTTGTATTTGCATCAGCACTATTGTCACTTGCAGCGCCCTCAACGTTTTCAGAAACAAGTACCTGCAAGTGGTTGAACAGCATCTCCCAAGCAGTGATAATAGCGAGTAGTAATGCAGCCGCCTCAACAAATGATAAAGAAGCTAGCGTGTGCCCAACGATACGCTCATCGACCAACTGGTACTCAGCATTGCTGCGAAATTAGTTCGAACACAGAGCCGCTATCTGTTGCTAAAACAAATTCTTTCAGGTAACGATAGCAGTACTTTTATCGTAGCCAATATATCGATATTACATGAGCTATTTGAGAGACTGAAATATTCAAAGCCCTTAAAGATAGGCTGCATATGACATATAGACCTCTCAGACCTTTAATATTTTTAGGTGAGGTTGTTAATATTGGGGTTTGTTCGCAAGCTATGATGGCCTTTGTTATTAAAGTTCTGATTTGATATGATGTTGGGCATTAAATTGCTTATGTGTTAACCGCTCGTCTGCATCCATGGTTAAAGGCTCAACTTCCTTTAAAGAGTGCAAACAACGTTTGGTAAGATCTATATATTGCTGAGTACCATGAGCTTTCCAAGCCAACTCCTTTTCTTTAAGTTCTCTTATCACTTTTGTAGGGCTGCCTAATGCCATGACATTTGGCGGAATGATCATCTTCGCTTTGACGGTACTATTAGCACCAATAATGCTATTTTCACCTACTTCTGCTAAGTCTAAAATGACACTATTCATTCCGACTAGTGCATTCTTTCTCACAATACAGCCGTGCAGAATGGCTGCATGTCCAATATGTCCATACTCTTCAACCACTACTACATGGTTGGGAAAGCCATGTATAATGCAATTATCTTGGATATTGGCGTTTTTTTTAACACGAATACCACCGAAATCAGCACGTAATGAAGCGAATGGACCAATATATACACCTGCTTCAATCACAACATCGCCAATGATCACGGCAGTTGGATGAACATAAGCATCTGGGCTAATAACCGGTATTACACCGTCAATGGCATAGCAAGGCATCATCGTTTCCTTATCAAAAAATATCAATCAAAGTTTAAAGTCATCATTCGCTTAAGTTCCTTCAGCATACTTTAACCCGCCAAAGCGTTTATAAAACTGGAGCCTTGCTGGCGGCATGGTTCCCTCAGCAGTGCGAGCAATGTTAAGAAAAAATTCTTCTGACGAACTAATAATCATTTGGTACACATTACTGGTCAAATTACGCGCGGTCAGTGCCAGCCAATCCGATGGCAATAGTTCTAGAGGTAAATTCGGATCTTTTAATAAGATACGTCGGTACTGGTGAATCAGTAGAATACGAATTTGAAACGCTTGTAGTTGATTAAACTCACCATCTTCGATGAGGCTCAAAACATTACGAAAGTCGTTAATAAATTTATCATAGCGTTGATGCAGCTGCTCGATGGGCCAGTTCACCTCAATCATACGCTTGAGTGTTGGGTATGACTCTTGCCACAATTGCAAGGCTTCGGCACGAAACACTACAACTTGTTCGGTCATATTGAGATTAAATAGTAAGTTTTGCAGCTGCAGTTCATCACAGCTCGGATAGGCCATGAGATTGGTGGTAATATTGGCAAACCCTAACCACTCCAATTCTTTTTTGAGGAGGGTTTTGTTTCCAAGATCAACCGAGCTTAATAACACCAAATCCCATTTTTGATCCCATTCACCCTGATTTAAACCATAAATTTTTTCATGGGCGGCAGCAAAGCGTTCACGGCTGACTTCGGTAATGCGGTAGTAACTGGTACGCCCGATTTTTTCGGAGCTTAACCAATCATTTTGCACTAAGCGAAACACCGCAGTACGCACGGAGCGTTCGTTAAAACCTAACACATCCATGAGTTGAATTAGACTGGCTAAACTAATAACCCCTCCTCGTTGAAAGATACAATCACCAAAGATTGACATAATTAACGAGGTGCCACTTAATACGTCTTCACTGGTAAGCTCATCAATACATTGTTTTAATTTAGCATTCATATCATTTATTCGTCGTCTAAAAGGCACGCGATAATATCCAAGGGACTATCGTGCGGGGTTAATTACATTAGGCAGGTACAGCGGCATTGCGTAGGTCAACAACACGTTGAGCTTTACCTTCAGAACGAGGTAATATACCTTGTGGTGAGACTTCTACATGAACGCTGATACCCACCATGGTTTTTATTTTTTGTTTAAGTTTATTGGCCAACTGCATCACTTCGATACCACTGGCATCACTACGTGACTCAACATGGATACATAGGGTGTCTAAGTGACCGTGCTTGAGGATATGGATCTGATAGTTTGGCAGTAATTTTGGTACTTGTAAAATCTGTTCTTCGATCTGCGAGGGAAATACATTAACGCCACGAATGATCAGCATATCATCACTACGGCCAACAATCTTTTCCATACGACGCATCGTTCGTACAGAGCCTGGTAATAAGCGGGTCAAATCTCGGGTACGGTAGCGAATGATAGGCATACCCTCCTTAGTAATGGTGGTAAACACTAATTCGCCCAGCTCGCCGTCTGGTAGTACTTCCCCGGTCTCAGGATTGATGATTTCTGGGTAAAAATGGTCTTCCCAAATGGTTGCGCCGTCTTTAGATTCTAAGCATTCCATGGCGACACCTGGGCCCATGACTTCTGACAAGCCGTATATATCTAGCGCATCAATACCTAAACGCGTTTCGATTTCTTGGCGCATGGCGTTAGTCCACGGTTCAGCCCCAAAAATACCGGTTTTGACAGAACAGTCTTTGGCTGTACCAAATTTTTTCTCTAGTGCTTCAATAATGTTCAAGCAATAAGAAGGGGTAACCATTAATGCGGTTGGTTTAAAGTCATGGATTAGCTGGGCTTGGCGATCAGTTTGGCCACCTGACATTGGGATAACCGTTGCACCTAATCGTTCAACACCATAGTGCGCTCCCAAACCACCAGTGAATAGGCCATAACCGTATGATACTTGGATGGTATCTTTGCTAGTGAGGCCAGCCGCACGCAGTGAGCGTGCTACAACATCCGACCAAGTCACGATATCTTGCTTGGTATAACCGACAACGGTAGGTTGGCCAGTAGTACCTGATGATGCATGAACACGGACGATCTGTTCACGTGGGACGCTAAACATACCGAACGGGTAATTGTCGCGCAAATCTGATTTGGTGGTGAATGGGAATTTGGCTAAATCTTCTAATGATTGACAGTCTTCGGGGTGGACACCGACTTGGTCAAATTTCTTCTTATAAACAGGGTTGTTTTCGTATGCGTGTTTGAGTGTTTCTTTCAAACGTTTCAACTGTACGCTACGCAATTCGTCTACTGATGCGGTTTCGATGTGTTCCATAACGTTATGATTCATGTAAAACTCCTTTTCGTAGTCATCCTGACTACATTTCCAATTAAAAAGCTCTGTTAAAGCCGTGATTAGACGTTTTCTATCACCATTGCCACACCTTGACCCACACCCACACACATGGTGCATAACGCATACTTACCGTTACGACGTTTTAATTCTTTCATTGCGGTGATGACCAAACGTGTACCACTCATTCCTAGAGGATGACCTAGCGCAATGGCTCCACCATTTGGATTGATACGTACGTCATTATCGGTAAGACCCAGTTCGCGAATTACGGCAAGGGATTGCGCGGCGAATGCTTCGTTGAGCTCGATAACATCCATCTGGCTTAATGTTAGTCCGGTTTGCTCAAGCACTTTTAGTACTGCAGGCACAGGGCCAATACCCATATAGCGTGGCTCGACACCAGCACTCGCCATACCAACAATACGCGCTTGCGGCGTTAGATTGTGTGCTTGACCAAAGCGTTCGCTACCCATTAGCACACAAGCAGCACCGTCATTGATGCCTGATGCGTTACCCGCAGTCACTGAACCGCCCTCCTTGCGAAATGGGGTTTTGAGACTCGCAAGGGCTTCTAAGCTAGCATCTGCACGTGGGTGTTCGTCTTGGTCAACAATCATGCTGCCTTTTTTCGTTTTGACTTCAACTGGTAATATCTCTTCGGTAAAGAGACGCGCCTGTTGGGCAGCCGCAGTTTTTTGTTGGCTGCGTAGCGCGAATAGATCTTGGTCTTCGCGGCTGATCTGATATTTTTCAGCCACGTTTTCGGCAGTTTCTGGCATGCTATCAACACCATACGCTGCTTTCATTAGTGGGTTAATAAAACGCCAACCGATGGAGGTGTCAAAAATTTCTGGTGCGCGGTGAAAGGCACTGGTCGGTTTTGATTGGACATAAGGTGCGCGGCTCATGCTCTCGACACCACCAGCCAATACAAACTCGGCCTCACCCGCTTTTACCAAACGTGAGGCGATGCCAATCGAGTCCATACCAGAGGCACAGAGACGGTTAACGGTGATAGCAGGCACCTTATCAGGCAAGCCTGCAAGTAAAGTTGCCATACGCGCTACATTACGGTTGTCTTCGCCAGCTTGGTTAGCACAGCCAATGACTACCTCATCGACCTTATCCCATGGCAAGTTTGGGTTTTGAGCTTTTAGGTGTTGAATAGGCAAAGCTGCCAAATCGTCCGTACGAACACTACTTAAGCCACCGGCATAGCGCCCGATTGGGGTGCGAATGGCGTCATAAATATATACTTGTTGCATCATAGTTTCCCCTTACAATAAATTAATAAGCTTAAGCGCTCGCCGTGTGACAGGTGATGGCTTTTTTTACCAAATACAGGCTGGCACGATAACGTTCTTCACCATAAATACGTTGTAAGTTATTAAGCGTGTTAAGCACGGTATCGTAGCCGAGCATTTGTGCCCATTCAAACGGGCCTTGGGGGTAATTCACGCCGTACTTCATGGCCGCGTCGATGTCTGCTTCAGAGGCGATGTTATGTAACACTGCTTCACAGCCTTCATTAATGAGCATAGCAATGGTACGTAAAACATATAGACCAGGATGGTCGGCAGACCAAATAACATGCACGTCAAAGCTGGCAAAGGTTTGTCTCACCAGCTCACGTTCATCATCATTACAGGCCATAGAGGCAGCCAATACAATAGCGCGGGCTTGTGACCAGTCCGCATGCCAGTCCATCAGCATGACTTTAGCATCACCATGATCAATCACCACGGATTCACCCAGTGATAAACGAATGCTGACATCACCAATTTCGATACTGTTCTGGTCTGCATCTTCAAGAGTCACTGTGAGGCTATCAGCAGCTTGTAAGCGTTCAACCAAACCTTTGGCATAAAGCCAATCACCACGTATAATAATGGTAGGCAGCGCGGCATCGGTTGCTTCAACGGCGGGTAACGCATAGGCAGGGATTGCTGGCGTTTGGCTATAGTCATAGAATCCTTGGCCAGATTTACGGCCAAAGCACCCGGCATCGACCAATTCTTTTTGTACCAACGATGGGCGGTAACGTGGCTCATAGAAGAAAGCCTGGTAGACGCTTTGCGTCACCGAGAAGTTGATATCTTGGCCAATTAAGTCTGTTAGCTCGCATGGCCCCATGGCAAAACGACCTGATTCACGCATGATAAAGTCAAGCTGCGCAGGTGTGGTCGCGTTTTCTTGCAGTGCGCGAAAACCTTCGGCGTAGTATGGACGCGCCACACGGTTGACGATAAAGCCTGGGGTAGACTTGGCGATTACTGGTACCTTTTTCCAAGCACTCATCAAGTTAAACAAGCCATCCGTAATCTCAGTCGCTGTTCGTAAACCGCGAACAATCTCAACAAGCTTCATCACTGGGGCTGGATTAAAGAAGTGTAAGCCCACCACACGCTCAGGGTTTAGTACTGCTGAGGCAATCGCTGTAATCGATATTGACGACGTGTTTGATGCAAAAATCGTATCATTAGCACAAATATCAGCCAATTGGACAAAGAGCTGCTGTTTAATGTCTTGACGCTCAACAATCGCCTCAACGACCAACTGCACCGCTGCCATCTCATTAATATCTGTAATAATAGATAAATTCTCTAGGGTGCTATCAAGTAGCACTTGAGACATTTTGCCTTTTTGGACACGTTTGGCAAGTTGGCTTTCCAGACTCGCTAAGGCGGCTTGACTTTTGGCAACATCTAGGTCAAAGAGATAGGTCGTGTGACCGTGCATGGCGGCCAACTGGGCAATGCCAATCCCCATCGTGCCTGCCCCAATAACAGCAATGGTTGCGTTTGATAAATCCCTCGTTTCCATGATTAACGTCCTTGATAAATTGGGGTGCGTTTTTGCATAAAAGCTTGGACACCTTCTTTATAGTCAGCTGAGCGGCCAGCAAGTCGCTGCAAGTCCCGCTCTAAGATTAGCTGGTCTTCTAGGCTATTGTCCGCGGATACATTGATGGCTTTTTTAATGAGGCTGAGGCCATAGGTCGGTTGGCTGGCCAAGTGTTCGGCCAATTTACTGGCTTCGCTACGTAGCGCGTCATCTTCGACCACTTGCCAAATCATGCCCCATGCCATCGCTTGTTCAGCAGATAGCTTATCGCCTAACATGGCTAAGCCCATCGCGCGGGCGCGGCCGACAACGCGTGGTAGGAACCATGTACCGCCTGAATCAGGTACAAGCCCAAGATGACAAAACGCTTGGATAAATGAGGCTGATTTGGCCGCCAATACCAAGTCACACGCTAAAGCGATGTTCGCGCCGGCACCGGCAGCCACGCCATTCACCGCACAGATCACAGGCTTTGGCATATCAGTAATCAGCTTAATCAGTGGATTGTAGTAAGTCTCGATGGATAGGCCCAAATCTGGCGCATCAGCATTCGGGGCAACTGCGCGATCGCCTAAATCTTGACCTGCACAAAAACCGCGACCTTCAGCAGAAAGCACTACAGCGCGAATGGTGCTGTCTTTTAACCATGCTTTTAGCACGCTGACCACTTCTTTGTGCATGGTTTCATTAAAGCTATTAAGCTGTTTTGGGCGGTTTAAGGTAAGATAGCCGACGGCATTTTTTTCTTCGACGAGAATCGTTTGATAGTCCATTACATACCTCTAAAAATTGGTTGACGTTTTTCTAAAAATGCACGTATGCCTTCTTGGCGATCTTGGGTGGCGGCAAGCCAAACAAATAGCTGACGTTCTTGCTTAAGGCCTTGGCTTAAGTTCACTTCGTGGATGGTTTTGAGCGACTGTTTGATGGCGTGAATGGCCAAAGGGGCTTGTTTGGCGATTTTGGCCGCCAGATCAATGGTGTATTGTACGGTCAACTCGGTTGGGCAGATTTGGGTGGTAATCCCATGTTGTTGTGCGCTTAATGCACTAATCCTCTCACCTGTCATCGCCCAGCGCATGGCAAGCTGCTGACCCACTAGGCGGGCGAGGCGCTGGGTGCCCCCTGCCCCTGGTAGCATGCCCAAGCCAATTTCAGGCAGCGCAAATTGGGCGTTTTCACCCGTGACCACGATGTCACCATGTAATACCAGCTCAAAACCGGCACCGAGTGCATAGCCATTGACTGCGATTAATAGCGGCTTGCTAAATTCATCGATTCGCTTCCATAAGGTTGGGCGAATATCAGTTTGTAAGCTAACGGTATCGAGTTGAATAAGTTCGTTAAGATCTGCACCCGCAGCGAAGCATTGGGTGTTGCCAGTAATGACGACCGCTTTTATATCGGTATCAGCGTCATAGGCTTGAAGCCGTTCGACAATTTCTTGCAAAGTGGCGTTATTTAGGGCGTTGCGTTTTTCTGGGCGATTTAGCTCAATCAGTGCAACGCCTTCTTTTGGACTGGAGGTTTTAATGTAATTCATCCCTGAATCCTAATAAAAACAATGAAATAAGGAGTTTTTGCCAAACCCTACGTTGTATATAAAAACGATAAATGGCTAGGGTGCTAGCGTCTCGCGATTACGCGTCAAAGCTCAATCGTATGTTGGCTGATACAGGTAATGCTTGGCAGCTGAGTACGTATCCCTTATCTAACTCTTCTTGCTCAAGGCTATAGTTAACGGCCATTTCGACTTCACCTTCAATCACCCTGCATTTACAAGTGGCACACACACCGCCTTTACAGGCATAGGGTAAGTCAGCACCCGCACGTAATGCCGCATCTAAGATGCTATCATCTTGTTTTGACACTTCAACGATCAGTTCACGTCCGTCCAAAATGATATTGACGCGTTCTTCGCTACGTTTTTCGATTTGCTGGGCGGTTGGTTTGTTGACAGTCCCCGTATGGAAACGCTCGGTATGGATGTTGTTGCGATCGATACCAAGGTTTGGCAATACGGTCTCAACGGCTTCCATCATCTCTTCTGGGCCACAGGCAAAGCAGTGGTCAACATCAGCACTGATAAGTTGGGCGTCAAACAACTGTTGTAATTTGTTCGCATCGATACGGCCATTAAAGATCTCGCTGTCACTCATCTCACGTGAGAAAATGTTGACCAGTTGTAGGCGCGTTTTAAAACGGTCTTTAAGGTCCATGATTTGCTCAGAGAACATGGTTTGTTTCCATGACCGATTGCCGTATACCAAGGTAAAATTGGCATCTAGCTGGGTATTTAACACCGTTTTGACGATAGATAAAATTGGAGTAATACCACTACCAGCAGCAAAGCCTAGGTAGTTTTGACCACCAGCTTTAGCGGCTTTTTGAAAGAAAACTCCTTGGGGTGGCATAACTTCTAGAGTATGGCCTACTTTTAGGTGTTCGTTTGCCCAAGTAGAAAATTGTCCTTGATCAATCTTCTTGATGGCAATGCTCATGTCTTCTTGCACATCACTACAGATTGAGTAGCAACGACGGATTTCGCCATTATCTGTCATGTGACGGATGGTCAAATGTTGACCTGGTTGGTACTTAAAGGCTGCCACGTCTTCCGAAGCAAGGTCAAATGCAATACAAATCGCTTGCTCAGTTTGTGGCTGGATAGACTTGATAGTTAGTGGCAAAAATTGACTCATGCGAAAATCCTTCTTTCATTTTGCTTAGTTAATGATCTGACTGTCACGTGCGATCTCGCGACTACCCCTATCTTAGATACATTTAAAATAATCAAACGGTTCAAGACAATCGAGGCACTTATACAACGCCTTGCACGCAGTTGAACCAAATTCGCTAATCAGTCGGGTTTTTTGACTGCGGCAATGCGGACAGGTCACACCATCGGTTAGCGCCACGTGGGTACCACAGCTGTGTGAATCGCCTTGCGGCGGTGCAATGCCATATTCTTGCAGCTTTTGCTTACCTGCCTCACTCATCCAGTCGGTCGTCCAAGCTTCAGACAAGTCAATCACCACCTTTACAGGGCTCAGCCCACGTTCGGTAAACGTGTTGGTAATATCATCTTTTAGCATATCAGTTGCTGGGCAGCCGCTATAGGTTGGTGTTAAACGCACCACGATTTCGTTATCTGCGTTGATTTCAACGCCCCGAATCATGCCTAAGTCAAGCACGGTCAAAACAGGTATTTCTGGATCATGAACCTGATTAAGGGCTTGCCAGCAGGCATCTGTGACTTGTGGAATTAACCGCATACTTTGACTCCCTGTCTTGTATGTTTACCAATTCATATTTGGGTAAGCACGTTGCATGTACTGTAATTCTGCCAAAATATAACCCAAGTGTTCGGTATGAGCGCCTTGTTTCGCACCACGGCGGTATGCGCCGATCTCAGGCAACGTTAAGTTCAAACGTGCCAATCCACTTTCAATCTGCGCTAACCATTCAGCTTTTAGAAGATCGAGTTTCGGTAAGACGCCATTATCAACTAAGGCTTGTTCGTCAGTGGTGAGTTCAAACAATTCAGCAGTGAAGCGCCATAGGTTGTTCAGCGCTTGTTGCGTTTTGTGGTGTGCCTCATCGGTGCCTAGGCTTAAGCGTTCCATCCATGCATGTGAGAAACGTAAGTGATATTTTGCTTCTTTTAATGACTTGACACCAAAGGCTGCAATATCTACGTGGCTGCTTTGGCTTAACGCGTCAAGTAATAATACATGGTAATGATCCATCAACCATTGACGTACCATCGTTTGGGCAAAATCTACATTGGGCTGTTCACATAGCAATAGGTTGCGATATTCACGTTCGGTACGTAAAAAAGCCAAGTTGTCTTCATCACGGCCCAAGTCTTCGATTTGTCCAGCTAGACTCAGCACCGTACGGGATTGACCCAATAAGTCTAAACCGATATTGGACAAAGCAATATCAAGCTCAAGCTCAGGGGCATGTCCACACCATTCAGACAATCGGTGCGATAGAATCAATTGGCTATCACCAACATGAAGTAAGAATTGTGTTAACGTTTGGTTATTCATCGATTATCTCCTATCTTAAATATGCTCAATACCGTCTGGAATTTGATAGAAGGTAGGATGACGATATACCTTGTCGAATGATGGCTCAAAAAACTCTGGTTTATCCTCAGGTTGCGATGAGGTAATCAGCTCTGACTTCACTATCCAAATGCTCACACCTTCATTACGACGAGTGTAGACATCACGTGCGTTTTGCAGAGCAATTTCATCATCTGGCGCGCGCAAGCTACCAACATGACGATGACTTAAACCTTGTTTGCTACGGATAAACACTTCGTAAAGTGACCAGTTGTTTTTGCTTTCCATGGCTAATTTTCCTTTAAAAAATATTAAGCGGCTTCTTGAGTATTGGCGTGTTGTTTCTGTGCATAGACAGCAGCAGAATCACGAACCCATTTACCCTCTTCCCAAGCTTTACGTCGGGCTTCGATACGCTCGTGGTTACACGGGCCTTTACCAGCAATCACGGCAAAGAGTTCGTCCCAGTTGATTTCACCGAATTCATAGTTGCCCGTTTCTTCGTTAAACGTCAAATCTTTGTCAGGAATAGTTAAACCAAGTTGTAACACCTGTGAGACGGTATTATTCACGAATTTTTGGCGCAACTCATCGTTACTAAATAGTTTGATTTTCCAATCCATGCTAAGAGCACTGTTGGGTGAATTATCATCATTTGGACCGAACATCATCAGCACTGGCCACCAGAAGCGATCGACTGCATCTTGTGCCATGGCTTTTTGTTCAGGTGTACCATTCGCCAATACCATCATGGCTTCGAAGCCTTGGCGTTGGTGGAAACTTTCTTCTTTACAGATACGAACCATGGCGCGAGCATATGGACCATATGACGTCCGGCAAAGCGCCACTTGGTTAACGATAGCGGCGCCGTCAACCAACCAGCCGATAGCAGCGATGTCAGCCCATGTTAGAGTTGGGTAGTTAAATATTGATGAGTATTTCATGCGGCCGGCAACGAGTTTGTCCATCATATCGTCACGATCTGCGCCTAGGGTTTCAGCTGCACTGTATAGATACAATCCATGACCTGCCTCATCTTGGACTTTGGCCAACAATACGGCTTTACGTTTGAGTGTTGGTGCACGCGTAATCCAATTACCCTCAGGTAACATACCAACCACTTCTGAATGCGCATGCTGACCAATCTGGCGAATGAGCGTTTTACGATAAGCATCTGGCATCCAATCTTTTGGCTCAATTGAAATGTCCTTCTCAATCTTGTTGTCAAATAATTCTACTTGCATGTTCATGTGATACCTCGTCCTTAACAAGTGTTAGTGCTATCTAATCTAAAGCGATACTGTTTTAAAATCAATGCCTATTTTTATGTATCGTTTTATTTTTTAGCTGTTTTATTAATAAGGTATTGTTTTATATAGATATTTATAATAATAAATTTTTAAAAAAATATTAATAATTATAAAAATGCTTGACTTTTCAGCGATTTAAATACAGATTACGACACGTTAAGTTTTTATTTTTATCTATAATGTATCGTAAAAGGAGTTGTTATATGTCAGACATTAAAACGTTAAGCTCACTCGTCCTCAGTAAAGCCTACGTTGCACAAAGCGATTTTCGCACTGTGCATCATGCGGTTACCGGCGAACCAATTTATCAAGTCAGTAGCGCTGGTATCGATACCAAAAAAGTAGTTGAATACGCTAAAGAATATGGCTCAGCGCTTGCAAACTGGACATTCCACCAACGCGCTAATGCACTGAAATTGGTCGCACAATATCTACTTCAACGTAAAGAAGATTTTTATGCATTGGCCACGGCAACTGGTGCGACACGCAAAGATGCCTGGGTCGATGTTGAAGGAGGTATCGGTACCTTATTTGCATATTCGAGCCTCGTGCGCCGTGAGCTCAGCGATGAGACTGCCTTAGTTGAAGATGCTTGGATTCCTCTATCAAAAAATGGTACGTTTGGCGCTCAGCATATCTTGAGCCCGAAAACGGGCGTGGCCATTCATATTGATGCGTTTAACTTCCCTATCTGGGGCATGTTAGAAAAAGTCGCACCGACTCTATTAGCTGGTGTCCCTTGTATCGTCAAGCCTGCAACCGAAGGCGCTGAGCTGACTCATGCCGTGGTAGCCGCGATTCATGAAAGCGGTCTATTGCCAGAGGGTTCATTGCAGCTGATATGTGGACAAACCTATGACTTGTTTGACCATCTAAATCCCCAAGACACCATTACCTTCACAGGTTCTGCAGTAACGGGTCAAAAACTACGAGCCCATCCACACTTGAACGCCCATTCAATTCCTTTCACCATGGAAGCCGATTCGGTGAACAGTGCCATTTTAAGCCCAGCTGCCAACGATGAAACTATCGATTTGTTTGTACGCGAAGTCTTCCGCGAAATTACTATCAAAGCTGGACAAAAATGTACTGCGATTCGTCGCGCGTTTGTTCCTGCCGCCTTGCTAGAAACAGCGCAAACTCGCCTAGTTGAAAAACTACAAAAAGTCGTGGTCGGTGACCCAAACCGTGAAAACGTGACCATGGGTACATTAGCTAGCGTGAAGCAAAAACTTGACGTCGCAGAAAAAGTCGAGCAACTGAGCCAAGAAGCCGAAGTGGTATTCGGTAGTCACTTACGTGAAGATTTCACTTTACAAGTAGACGACGCAGAAAAATCAGCCTGTTACCCACCAACCGTGTTGGTCTGTAATAACCCAAGCCAAGCCGAAAATATCCATCGCATCGAAGCATTTGGTCCAGTTGTCACCCTAATGCCATACGGCGATCTAGATGAACTTGGTGCACTTGTAGCACGTGGTGAAGGTAGCTTAGTTGCCTCTATCGTGCGCAATGCAGACGAAAACATCGAAGCCTTATTGAAAAAAATTGCCCCTTGGCATGGCCGTGTACATATCCTAGATAGCGAAAGTGCTCGTGAAAGTACGGGTCATGGTTCACCTCTCCCATTACTTGTACACGGTGGCCCAGGCCGTGCCGGTGGTGGTGAAGAACTTGGTGGTCTGCGAGCCGTTAAACACTACATGCAACGTACTGCCATCCAAGGCTCGCCCAATGCCTTGACCCAAGTCGGTCACAGCTGGACAGCTGGTGCACAAGTGTTCGAAGATCGTGTCCATCCGTTCAAAAAATCATTCGATGAACTTCGTATTGGAGAGCGTCTATTGACCGCACGTCGTACAGTGACTGAGGCAGATATCGTTAACTTTGGCTGCTTAAGTGGTGACCACTTTTACGCTCATATGGACAAAATTGCGGCGGCAGATTCGTTCTTTGGTGAGCGTGTCGCCCATGGTTACTTTATCGTATCAGCGGCCGCTGGCTTGTTTGTTGACGCATCACCTGGTCCAGTCATCGCTAACTACGGTATGGAAAACCTACGCTTCGTTGAGCCTGTCAAGATTGGTGACACCATTCAAGTTGAATTAACTTGTAAACAAAAGACGCCAAAGGCACAACGCGACCCAGCGGAAAAAGCTCATGGCGTTGTAGTATGGGACATCAAAGTTAAGAACCAATGCAACGACTTGGTCGCAACTTACGACATCTTGACCTTAGTTGAGCGTAAGGCTTGATACCTATATGGATCTGCAAAAAAGGAGTCGTCATGACTCCTTTTTTGCAACTAAAGCAAACTTTATTAATAAAACATATTGACGTCAGGTTGTAGAATAGCTAAATTATAAAACCAAGTGATACATAATTTTATTTTTAATAAATAAAAAGTATCATTAATTTATATTAGATAATGTTTGGCTAGGATAGCTAAGCTGTCGAGTCGTTTCTAGGACAATATATAGACAAGGAGTCACTAATGACAACCACCACCGCAATGGCTGAAAACGCCTCGCTTGCTATACATCAGGATAAAAAAGTACTCACTGCCACCCTAGTTGGTACTGCGATTGAATGGTATGATTTTTTCATCTATGCACAAGCCGCAAGTCTCATATTTGCTCCCCTGTTTTTCGCTGAAGTCAGCAAATCAAACCCTATGCTCGCCCAAATCATCGCTTTTGCGACCGTTGGTATCTCATTTCTATTTCGCCCATTAGGCGCAATCGTATGTGGTCGCTTGGGTGACAAGTACGGTCGCAAGATGGTATTGGTAACGACCCTGATTTTGATGGGTGCGTCAACGACCTTAATAGGCTTCTTGCCGACTTATGCGCAGATTGGTGTATTAGCACCCTTGGCTTTGGTATTTTTACGTATTATCCAAGGCTTTTCTGCAGGTGGTGAATGGGGCGGTGCGGCATTGTTATCTGTCGAGCATGCACCCCTTGATAAACGCTCACTATTTGGGGCTTACCCACAGATTGGCGTGCCCATCGGTATGATTTTAGCGACTGGTGTCCTGCTGCTCTTAAATTTGATTTTGGGTAAAGAAGCCTACCTCGAGTGGGGTTGGCGCATTCCATTTATATTATCGATTGCATTAATCATCGTGGGCACCTTTATCCGTCGTTCGGTTAAAGAGTCACCAGTGTTTGAAGCCATGCATCGTCGTAAAGCAGAAGCCTCTGCACCATTGTCATTGTTATTCAAAGATCACACACCAACAGTTCTTAAAGCGGCTTTAATCTTTATGGGAGTGAATGCAGGTGGTTATATTCTCATCGCTTTTATGGTGGGTTACGGTCAAAAAGCCTTAGGACTTAGCCCTACTTTAACCATGCTAATCGTAGTTGCGGCTGCTTTCTCTTGGTTAGTATCAACCCTTTGGGGCGGCATGTTAGGTGATAAGATTGGTCGTCTAAAGATTTTTAAATTAGGCTATATCTTATTGTCGTTATGGTCGATTCCAATGTGGTTTTTGATTGATACCAAATCTCCCATTTTATTTATGCTAGCACTAGTGGTTTGGGCTATTCCCCTAGGTTTTACTTATGGTCCATTATCAGCCCTATTTGCTGAAATGTTCCCTGCAAAAGTACGTTTTTCAGGGGTGTCCATCAGCTATGCATTAGGTTCCATTATTGGTGGTGCGTTCGCTCCGATGATTGCGCAATGGATTATGGCAACTTATCAACAGTCATGGATGATTGGATTGTATATTACTATCGTCTCATTAATTTCACTATTCACACTTTACACGATTAAAAAAGACCCACAAGGCGTTGATCTATCTCTCTAAATAAATTTAGAGAGATAGTGGAAAATGTCACCATGTAAATGGTATAAAAATTTTATCAGCATACGAAAAAAAATCAGCCCCACCTTACCTTTAACGGTTAAAAAGCTGACTAACTATTGAAATACCGAAGTGTCGTGATTGAAAAATACCAAACGCAAGCCCTCAATCAGCAGGTTTAAGCCTAAAACGAACAAACTGACTTGAGGGCGAGTGTTTGACTTTAGCTTGCGTTTTAAAGGTTTGTTTTTAGTAGCTTAAAGATATCTATTAGTGTCTTTATAATCTCAAATATATTATCTTGCTTTGTCTATCTCCCTCTTTCATTTCCTCAACATACTTTCTGATACAAAACCTTAATTCAAGCTATAACCTATTAGAAGGCACATACACCAATGCAGTGGCATCCAAAATATCAGGTCACATTCCCATATGCCATGGATTTATTTTACTGTGATGAGTCGAAAAATCCATGCATGCTATTCTTTGTATAGCATAGAAGGCTGAGGCATGAAATTCACTTTCCCTAAGCCTTGTTATCAATACCGCGGTTTGGTCAATAAGAATTTTGGCAGCATTAATTATGATAAACAACTACTTTCAAGATAACATTGAAAGTGTTTCTTGAGTTAAGCCTCTACCTCTACTATAACTAGCTATATATAATCGTTTTAAAGCAGTCGATTAACTAACGATATCTTTTGACTTGATAAAGTTTAACATTAGTGGTTAAAAATAATTCTATTATGGCTAGATTAACCATCGTTGCTAATATCATGGCCAAACCAAATCGAAACGGTCAAAACAGAATTGATAAAACTTATTGGTGTTACTCGCACTAAAAAAGTGTGTATCAATTACGACTTACATCAAGATAATAAAAATCCTGCTCATTTTATATTCTACGAAAATTGGGCGTCACGTGAACTTTGACAGGCTCATATGAGTAATAAACATTTTGACGATTACTCAAAAGCCACTAAAGGTGCAATAGAAAAATTCACTTTGAATAAAATGATCGTTATTGGGTAACTGACATCAAATAAAAGATATTAATAACTATTAGTGAATAAATAGTATTAGGTGCTAAACGTCATACACTCAATATTATGCTTGAGTACCTATATACATCAATAAATACAGGAGATTCAAATGAAATATGTAAAGTCACTACTGGCTATAAGTGCTGCATTGATATTAGGCACAGCTCATGCCAACAATATTGAGGTCGTTGCACAAATAGATGATACTCGCCCTGGTAATATCACGGTAACTCAACAAGGACGAACATTTTTGTCCATGCAACCCCTAGATAACCCTGAATACCGTGTGGTTGAATTGATGAGTGATGGCTTAACTAAACCTTTTCCAAACGTAGACTGGGCTGACGGTCCAGATAAAGGAGATGTTGGATTTGCTTCAGTTATTGGTATTGAAAGCACTCCAGATGGAGTGGTTTGGATTCTAGATATGGGTAGCAAAAATTCGCCTGCTCAAATCGTAGCTTGGGATACCTTAAATAACAGACTCTTTAAACGCATTGAGATCGATAGTGATGCTACTGTAGACAACTCGTTCTTACAAGACTTTGTGATCGATACTAAGCGCAATAAAATATACATAGCTGATACTAGTCTCGGTAATTTGTCAGGAGCACCTGCACCTGCTTTTGTAGTCGTTGACTTAGACACAGGTAACTCTCGCCGTGTTCTTCAAGCAAATAAAGCACTTTTAGCACCTGAGCATGACCTTATTATTGATGGGTCATTAATGGCAACTAAGCGTGAAAATGGTAGTTCTGATGCAATTTACCTAAGTTTAAACCCAATCACTATGGATGCCCAAAATGAATGGGTATATTTCGGTACAGTGAATGGTAGTGTAATTTACCGCTTGCCTGCCTCATCACTTGCTAATGATAATTTAACAGACAGCCAACTGAGTAAAACCATAGAGTTTTATGGTGAAAAACGTCCTAGTGATGGGATGATTATGGCGAATAATGGAGATATCTACGTTGGAGATATTGAAAAAAATGCCGTCAGCATCGTGACTAAAGATGGCTTTAAGACCTTTGCTCAAGATGACAATCTACTATCATGGGCTGATGGGTTTTCAATTCAAAATGGCTACTTATACATCACTCAAAACTCACTACATCTTAACCCTGCGTTAAATCAAGGTGAAGAGGGCTCTGTGAAGCCATACCATATCTTACGTATAAAGTTGAATCAATAATTGGGATTACTTCTAACTTCAACGGTTAATTAACACCTTTTTCTTTAAGCAGATGCATGCTTGAATACTTAAGCTTAGCTATACTGAAGGAATGGTAGAAGTAAACTTGATAAACTAATGAACTTTGATAGAAATAAAAAAGGTTGCCAACACTATATGTAATATAGCGCTAGCAACCTTTTTTTATTCAGTACTTTATTTAGATAATGTACCTAGTATTAGGAATTTTTATATCTAACTTCTAACTTAGAAAGAAGTACGGCGATAGTTACGATATTCAGGTAACCAAAAGTTCGCTTTTAATCGGCGTTGTAAATTCTCCGATGTGATAGGTAGTGCTAGCTTATCTTGAGCTGCTTGTAATGCCACTGCATACGCTATTTTTTCACTGATCTCTCTGATAACTTTGATCGGCGGTAAGATGGCACCAGGTGCTTTTTCGTATTCCATTGATATATCTGCAAGGGCTTGGCTTGCTGCCGTTAGCATATTATCGCTGATACCTGTCGCACGTGCTGCTAAAACACCTAGACCAATACCAGGGAAAATATAGCTGTTATTACACTGAGAAACCTCAAAAGACTGACCGTTATAAGTGGTATGAGGAAACGGACTACCCGTCGCAACAATTGCCTTACCTTTACTCCAATTCATGACTTCTTGCGGCGTTGCTTCCACACGAGACGTTGGATTTGAAAGTGGTAGTACAATTGGGTGCTCAGTATTAGCACATAGCGACTCGATCACTTCTTGGGTGAACAGACCTTTTTGTCCGCTAACACCAAATAATACGGTGATTTTTGCTTGTTTAACCACCTGCGCTAAACCAAGCTTCTTACTTTTGTCCCAGCTTGCGATAGCTGATTCTTTTTGTACTAATGGTTCTTGGAATTTTTGCAGCTCTGTCATGCCATCTGTTAGCAAGCCATAACGGTCAACCATGAACACTTGACTACGAGCTTGCTCTTCAGTCAATCCTTCACGCTGCATTTGGCGAATAATATGCTCAGCAATACCGCAACCCGCAGACCCTGCGCCTAAAAATGCGATATTCTGTTGACTAAGTTTTTGACCTTTATTTAGACACGCTGCGATCAAAGTGCCGACTGAAACCGCAGCAGTCCCTTGAATATCATCATTAAAGCAGCATAGCTGATCACGATATTTATTCAATAACGGGGTCGCGTTTTCCTGAGCAAAATCTTCAAATTGCAATAACACTTCTGGCCAACGGCGCTTAACGGCCTGAATAAATAAGTCCACAAATTCATTATATTCATCGCCAGAGATGCGCGGATTTCTCCAGCCCATATACATAGGATCGTCAAGCAGCTGTTGGTTATTGGTGCCGACATCCAGCAAAATAGGTAGACAATAAGCTGGGCTAATACCACCACAAGCCGTATATAAAGACAACTTACCGATTGGAATGCCCATACCGCCAATACCCTGATCTCCTAGGCCCAATATACGTTCACCGTCAGTAACAACGATCACTTTAACGTTTTGTTTGGTGGCATTTTGTAGCATGTCGTCGATTTTGTGACGCTCAGGATATGAGATAAACAAACCACGTTTACGACGATAAATTTGCGAGAATTTTTCACACGCCTGACCAACGGTTGGTGTATAAATGAGCGGCATGACTTCTTCAATATGCTGCTCAATTAGATGATGAAATAAGGTTTCATTGGTATCTTGTATATTACGCAAGTAAATATGCTTATCCATCGCATCAGTGAATGAGCTAAGTTGATGATAAGCACGTAATGATTGCTCCTCAATCGTTTCAATATTATGAGGTAATAGCCCCGTTAAATTAAAGCTACTACGTTCTTCTGATGAAAATGCACTACCTTTATTCAATAAAGGTGTCTCTAAAAGAGCGGGTCCAGCAACAGGAATATATAAAGGACGCTTGTTTGACATAATGTAATCTTCTTATTAAAGGCATATGAGTGAAAGCCATACTGAGTGAAAGCTATGCTAGTGCTGCATTATACATAGCATCGACTGGTATTTAACAATAGATAACAAAATCATTTTGAATAAATGTGCTTCTGAACTCGAGGATACTGATGCATTTACCGAGAAATAATAAAAAAGCACTACCCATCGGCAGTGCTTCCTAGTACGTATTGAACATTTATAATAAACAAACACTGAACTATTTAGCTACTTAACCACTCATAAATAATCAGGCCAATGCCAGTTTTAGAGTCCAGTTATAAACAGCATGAGCAGTTACGTTTGGTTTTCGACATTTTACCAATACCTGGATTAAAAGTGTTGGTTGGGTCTAAACTTTTATAGAAGTTTTGCAGATCAGGTTCTGCTTCGTATAGATGCCCTACATTATGCTCAGCAGGATATTTGGCCCCGCGGGCGCTCAGCAACTCTAACATCATCTTTTTAACAAGGTGTGCATCACTACCCTTCTTCAGAATATAGTCTTGATGAAATACATAACAAAAGAAGTGTCCATAATAGAGTTTCTTTTCCAAATGCTGTTCAATGTCTTCAGGTAACGTTTCAAGCCATTCCAATTCGTTACGTGGTATAGCAATATCCAATGCCAATATATCGCCGACTTCTTTTTCATGTATGACTTCATATCTTAGTGCGGCACCTGCAGCGGCAAAGCGATGTAAAAAGGCGCTTTCTGACTCTTCTTGACTACATTCAAAATAGTTACCCGTATTTGAAGCGTCGAAAAACACCTTTAGAAAATCCTGTGCTTCTGCTATGCCATCATCACTCATTTTTAAGATTAAATGGTGCTCATATTGGTTGCGATACTCTAGCATTCGCTTCGGTAAATGCTTTGGAAATATATTGGCGACGAACTGCATGACTTTGTCAGTGAAATGCTTTGGCATCCATGACCATTTATGGAATTTTGCGTCAATAGCGCCTTTGATAGAAAATAGTCTAGGTAAGGCGTTGGTACCGAGATGCTTAATACTCAGGAACGTGTCTTTTCCGTATTTAGCGGATACATCGAATATATCACGATGCATGTACTCACCCACTTCAGGGATATTATCGAAGCTTGATAATATTTGTCTTCTGAGCTGTGCAAGCTCACTCACACTGTTGGTACCTATATAAAATGTTTTCTCTTTTACAGCTGTTGGATAGGTATCAAGACGTACTGCAAATACCGCCAGCTTGCCAGCGCAACCGCTTGCTTCATACAGTCTTCGCTTATCCGCATTAAAACGACTTGGTGTGCTTGCATCAACGTCTTTGACTCTGGCGATATATTCTTTATCAGATGCGAGCTTGCCAGTGTCAGGTAGTTCTCTTTTATCAAAATTGCCTGTTTGCAGATTAGTGAGTATTTCTTCTGGAGTATCGCCTAACTCGACGTCTAGATGATTAACCAATACTAGCTGACCGTGCTTGTCTATTTGGGCAAACAAAGCCAGCTCGGTATAAGCAGGACCTCTTTTAACCAGTGCACCACCAGAATTATTAGAGACACCACCAATGATAGATGCACCTAACGTCGATGAACCAATGACCGAGTGAGGTGCTCTATTTACGGCTTTAAGCTCACTTTGCAACTGATGCAACGTGGCGCCAGGTAAGCTAATCACTTGCTCGTTATCATTCACCAAATACAACTGATTCATTGCAAGGGTATTGATCACAACCACTGGTCTATCGTAGTCGTTACCGCTCGGGGTTGAGCCTTCCGTCAGTCCCGTTTTTGCTGCTTGCATGATAATGATGCAGTCGCCTTCCACACATATTTCTAGACTACGCCAAATCTCCAGCAACGTTTGTGGAAACAAAACAGCCAAAGCGCTGCCGCCACCAGAGCGCCACCCCATTCTATAGTGTTCATTTTTTTCTGGATCAGCCTGTACATGGCTGGCTCCCAGTAAATGGGTTAGTTTGTCTAACACTTGCTCAGGATGGAGTGTGTCTTGATGCGCTATATTTGATGAGAAAAGGTTTGATGAAGCTCTATTTAATGACGGCATATGACGCTCTTTATTTAGTGATTGTGTGTCACTCATGATGCTAAAGGCCCTTGAAAACCAAAGAGGTAAATGGCAGCCATGACGATAATCCCGCAGAACAACACATAATAGATGGTAGGTAAAATAGTACGTCTAAGTGTGGCGCCCTCCATACCGAGTAGGCCCACCGTTGCCGATGCAGCCACAACATTATGTACTGCAATCATATTACCAGCAGCGGCACCAACTGCTTGAGCCGCGATGATTAGAGAAGGTGAAATATGTAAGCTCATGGCGGCTTCGTATTGGAATTGACTGAACATCATGTTGGATACGGTATTAGACCCCGCGATAAAAGCACCTAACGCACCAATGGTTGCACTGATTAAGGGGAAAACACTACCAAAAGTACCCGCAAACAACTCTGCACTGGCGACAGGCATACTCGCCACATCTGATAAGTTTACGCCTGAATTAATAAAAATCCTAACCATTGGAATCGTGAAAATAAGGACAAACCCAGCCCCTACTACAGTCTTGCCTGATTCTTTAAAGGCATTGTTTAGTGCACTGGCAGGTTTGTTCGTTTGAAAAGCTGCGGCAACCAAGGCGCTGATTAATAACAAGCCGCCTGGTAAGTATAAGGGACTAAAGCTGGCACTGATATCTGCCTCACTTAAAATCGAGGTTAGGTCTACTGTCGCGCTGTTCAGCAAAGACTGAAAGCCTGTTAATACTCTAGAACACACCAATAAAAGGGCAACTAATAGATAAGGAAACCACGCCATGACCGTGGACATCTTTTTATCACTCAACGCAGGAGTGATGTCTTCTTTACTGACCACTAGCTTACCAAGCCATTCACTTGGCCAGCTTTTTTTCGGTTCAAAATCCCATGTGGTTTTTGGTACTAAAAATCCACGTTTTGCCGCATTAACAACGATAGTGATACTGACCAAACCGCCGACCAATGATGGAAACTCTGGCCCTAAAAAAACACCTGTTAGGGTATAAGGAACTGTGAATGCTAAACCCGCAAAAATAGCAAATGGCCAAATAGCGAAGCCTTCTCTCCAGCTTTTATTTTTACCAAAAAAGCGCGTGAGCATCATCACCATAAAAAGTGGCATAAATGTACCAATAACGCCGTGCATAATGGCTACTTGGCTGGTAATCAGTTGTAAAAAATCGCCCCACTCTAGTCCTTGTTGTGCCAGTTGGGCGCTAATGGCTACTGTATCTAACCCCTTGTTTACTCCAATAACGATAGGCGTACCGACTGCCCCAAACGATACAGGCGTACTTTGGATCATCATTCCCATCAACACAGCACCTAGCGCTGGAAATCCTATCGCGACGAGTAAAGGCGCGGCAATAGCGGCCGCTGTACCAAAACCAGCAGCCCCTTCAAGAAAGCAGCCAAAGCACCATGCAATAATAATCGCTTGCACCCGCCTATCTGGCGATACATTGGTAAACCCAGCACGGATAACGGCAATGGCACCCGTATGCTTCAACGTATTCAATAAGAAAATAGCGCCGAATACGATCCACAATACTGAAACCGTAATGACCATTCCTTGAATAATCGATGAAGACACGCGATTAAGCGTCATATCCCATACAAAGAGGGCAAGCGCGGCAGTAACCGCCAAAACGATTGGCATGGTTCTTTTGGCTGACCATTGCAAGCCTATCAAAAAAATACCACAGAGAACGATTGGCAGTAATGCCAACAGTCCATATATTGTTTGATTCAAAATCATAATCCTTTTTTATCGTGTAATCTTCCTTGAACAACTTCATCTAAGCATTTGTTTTTATAACTTCATGCTGTCGGTCAGACGAAGCCGAAAACAATCTCTGTCAGTGACATGATAATAGAATGGTTAAATAAACAAATGCTCAAAATTCCCTAAAATATTCTACGCCTTGTCGATACATTGATATATTGCATCAAAGGACAATGTTATTTTCTTTTTTTGCTATAATCTAAAACGTATTATACCAATTGGGGAACAAGTATGGGCAAAGCTGACGATATGGTTTTATTCGTCCAAGTGGTTGATGAAGGGTCATTTTCTCGGGTCGCTGAAAAGCTGTCATTAACGAATTCAGTGGTAAGCAAACGCATTGCAAGATTAGAAGAAAGCTTAAATGCACAGCTACTGTATAGGACAACCAGAAAGTTAAGCTTAACCGATGCAGGAAGGACGCTTTATAACAAAGCTAAAATCGCTAAATTTGCCTTTCAGGAAGCTGAAAATGCTGTAACAGGCTATGGTGAGGACATGAAAGGCAACATACGTATAACCATGCCAGCGGTCTCTGCAAATCTAATATTGAGCGAATCCATTGCCGAATTCTGTAAACAACACCCAGAAATATCAGTAGATTTACAGATTACCAATCGATTGGTTGATTTGATAGAAGAAGGATTTGATCTGGCGATAAGGACAGCAGAGCTTGAAGATTCATCACTCATTGCAAGACGTCTTATAGATAGCCAGTGGGTCATATGTGCGACACCAGACTATTTAGAGCGACACGGTACACCTCAAACCCCTGAACAATTACGGAGTCATGAGTGTTTGGTCTATAAGTTTGATCATACGGCGAATGGTATATGGCCGCTATATATAGATGGTACAGAGCAATTGCTTCCTGTACAGGGGCGGTTTCATAGCAATCATCTTAATGCGATTAAACAAGCGACGCTCAGCGACCTAGGTATCGCCTTTTTACCACAAGCACTTGTTTATGAAGAAATGCAGCAAAATACGCTCACTCAAATTTTGCAACGCTTTACACGAAAGAAAATGGGCATGTATGCGGTTTACCCCAAGGCACGGCAACCGGACCAAAAGTTGAAACTGCTTGTGTCACATCTGCGAGAATCACTACATCAAAAACAGGCTTACTACTGCTAAGTAATAAGCCTGTTTTTCATATGAATAAGCAAAGATGGATGAGAGTGTTTGACGATAATAGTCATATATGTCGACTTCGCTTTAATCAAAGCAAAGAATGCCTGAGCACTATTAGCTATAAGTATAAAGTGCTCAGACATGAAGTTCAGTTGTACTAGATAATGTTATCAATATAGGCGTTTAATAGCTGCAACTTTATTGCTTAGTAGCTTTCATAAAGGCTGAACAATCTAAATAAAGTTTTATAATCCATTGACTGTGTAGCGTACGATAACTTCATTATCGAGTACTACATTGGTTGACCAAATGAATTCAGCATCTGCTTTTTCATTATCAAAAATATCTATGAAATTGGTATAAGCTGATTTATTGTCTACCCCAATGGTTTGGTTACTATAGGTAGTAGCGTTCGGCCAACTAGAGTCATCAAAGTCTGCTTGTTGCCAGTTGGTAGGCAATTCCCAATGCAGGCCATAATCTGCCGAACTATCTTCCACATTACCTGTGGTAATACAATTACTAGATAGGCGCTCGCTACCTGACTCACTAACACAGGACAAGTCTCTAATCGGCGCGGTATAAAAGGTTTGTGCTTTCCAGTTTTCATCGGTCTTGGCGATGATGTTGTTATCTTTATCTTTGATCACAGCGACTAAACCACCATCTCCTGCATGAAATTCTGAGCCATTATTACTCTCTGAACCAACACCTAAGTTTTCTTCCCAATCCACCAAATGCATAGCAACGGTAAACGGTGCTTTTGCTTTGAAACGCACTATGTTTGAATTGAACTGAGTAAATGGTACATTGTCACGTCCGACGGCTACGCCATTTACGTACATCTCAAAATAATTATCTGCAAAGACGTAAGCGGTATACACTTCGCCATCTGCATCTATTTCAATGATGTCTGAGCCATCGAGTTGAGATAAAGCTTCACTGGCGGTGCGATAGTCGTTGCCCGTACAAGGGTTGTTTAAGTCGGATGCCACTGGGAAATCTGTATTGAGCAAATTGGTCGCTGCTGGTACTGTCCATGTTTTACCGTCAGTTGACTGGATACTACCGATGTTGGTTTGACGACCGCGATCACATTCATAGGCATTTGTCACATCAGTCTGGGCAAGCCCTTGGGTGATGCTAGCAGTGCCAGTATAACTGCTGGCATCTGCACTACTGTTTATTGATGCTGTCGTTTGCTCATTGGCATCGGTAGCTGCTGAGTCTATTTGAGTTTGGCTACACGCCGCTAGCAATACAGCAGATATTGTCGTGGTTAGCAAAGCAGGTATTAAAATAGGTTTCATTAGGATTCCTTAGCATTATATAAGATGGTCTAAAACTCAGCTTATTTGTCTCTATAACTGATCATTATCGTTAGATACACATTATTTTTTCTGTATATTATCAGTGCGTTTATAAGTCTGTACGGTCGTACCCTCTGGATCAATAAATTCAAAAGTATAAGTATCTTTAGTCGCTTCAGTAGCGCCCCAACCGTAATTCAGCTTATGCTCTTGACCGTCATGGGTATACGTTAGACTATATTGAGTCGGGCTTATAATTTTGTAATCTGTGATCTCAGCTCCGCGCAAAGGCATCAGCGCTGGGCGAACGCCATGAGTATGTGCTTGCGGTGCAATTTCATTTTCTGGCGCTGTCGTATCTGGGTTTATAGTGACCTTACCGCGCAAACCGGCAATTAAATACGGAAACTCTGAAGTAGCATGGTATTCATAGCTACCGTCTTCATTGAATTTTCCTAAATATTCATCCAGTTCATCATCCGTTTCACCATAGACAGGAAAACCGTCTAGTGCATAAGCAATAGGCTTACCTTCACCAACTTGTGACTGTAGGTGGGTTGGTGCAAGATGATAATGGTAGTCATCAGCACGTCCAGAATGCCCGCCCCAATTGTCTAATTCTCCGAAGGCCTTGGCGTCCTCACCACGATTGTTTAATGGGTTGAATATAGGAATGCCATTAGCTGCAATAGCGATAGCCCCTTTCATAAAATTGTCTTTGGCCATTAGAGGCTCATCGGCAAGCTCAGGCTGTAAGGGAATGACCCAACTGTTCTCATTGGTATAATCCTGGTCGATAGGTACTTGCTGTTGCCAACTGGTGATACCTGTCATCATTTCGTGGCTTGGGACACCGTTTGATTCGACATACAGATATTTATCATCATGATGGGTACTGACGTTATCAAATGAGCCAAATACTGAGGTCATAAAGTCAATATCATTGGCTGGTACTGGCAAATGAGCGATCGCCTCTTTAGTCTTTTCACCGATATTTTGAGCCGTCTCAGTACTGCTACAAGCCACAAGCAAAGCAGCTGAACCCAATACACCAAAAACTGAATAAGCTACTTTTGAGGTTCGGTTTTTTTTGTGGCGTATATTCAAAACATAAAAGCATACTAAACCACTCGCTAAGACCAAGCCACCCAACAGGTAAAAGAATAAGACAGAGCGTGTGTCACTGTTACTCGTCATAACAGACGTTGCCGCATCAGCTTTATTTAGTGCTGTTCCATTATCGTTAGCGGTATCGCTTGGATTTTGGATAGCCGTTAATTGATTACTACTTACTAGATTTTCAATCACTGCTAGCTGATTGATCGCTTGAATATGGGCGTTTTTTTCCAAAATATAGGTTTGATCATCGGCTGAAAAGTCCGACAAATCAAAAGAGAGCAACTGATGGTGGCTATCCGTTAAATAAACAGTACCGTCTTCTAGTTTGATGAAATCAGCAGCGACACTAGGTTGGCCTGTGATCTGCCATACTTTGGCAGCGATGGTATGTTCACTAAGGTCATGGGCGTAGGCAGAGGTCAGTGATGAAACCTGTATGGCAGTGACAATAGCAAGCAAGCTGAAAGCTCGAGCCGTTTTTATAAGGGTCATAACACGCTCTCGTTCGGATTGATATTTGAAAGTTAGTAATGGTCAGACGGATATGCGTATACGCACCTGTTTAAATGTCATAACTGTTTATCGTTACTCACACAAAAAATTATAGTGATCAAAATAATAGGTCTATTATATTAAAAAGATAATATCAATTTTTACTTTAGAGAAACTTTAAGAAGTGTTAAGCCCTATTACGCTTTTTACTATGGAAATCACGTAGACTATATCTTCGCCTGATGTACTATCATCAATCACTATGCAACGTATGGCGATAACTAGCAGTGTTCTTATATAAGAAAGCATCGTGCAAAATCAAAAACGCATCCCAATATCTTCTAAACATTGCAGCGGGTTTTTATCAGACGCACAAGGCTGAATTTTGTTAAGTTCATCAAGCGATAGATATTCAAAATAATTGGTTAGTGCAACACGAGCATCGGGGTCATCTATAAAATAGCCGTCATCATATATTTTATCTTTCCAGCTTGGGTTTACTCGATACAAATAAGACTTATAGTCTATATTAACTAACGCCTCGTCAGGAAGCTGATCAAAAGGGCCATCGTAATAGTTGTTTTTATAAACATTATTGGCATTAACGCCTACTAATATGGCAAATTTTTCCATAGGTAGGTAGACAAATTGAGTCCTAGCACCCACTTTAAGTACCTCGCCAACAGGATAATAAAACTCATCATCTCTGGATAAAGGATTAATATAATAGAAGTTATTGGTAGTAGGATGAAATGCCAAATAGAGTGTGACTCCCGAATCATCCATCATGGGTAGGTTGACTTCAAAACCTTGACTCTCAAGCGTCTTTACAAAATCAGCATCTGTCTCTATCTGATTAATCTCAAGGTTTTTTTTGATATTTTTGAAGGTTAATTGATATAAGTTAGGTTGATATTCTTTCAGGCTAAATATCTCTGATGACTTATATAGTTTATGATGCGTTTTAAACTCACCCCGTTCTTTGCCGGCTATGTCATAAAAATAGATAAAAGATAAGCTGCCCTGCTGTCTTAACTTATGACCTACCAACATATTGCCTCTTATTAAGTTGCCCTGATGGTAAAAATTAAAGTAATAATAGCCCTCTGAAGGGTAAATAGTGAGGGTATCGTCAGTCTGTGATAGCACGTATGCAAAAACGTCATCTACATTATCAATATCAAGCTCAGTATCTTGATACAGTTCATTGATCATTTTCTCGTTAGTATTTAGGGCATTGGCTTGAGCAGAGTACAGAAAAAGCAGACTCACCAGTAGGTAACAAAAGGTTTTCATGAATACTCTCCAAAATGTGGCTTAGTACATAAAAAATGACAGCTAAACGTTTAACTGTCACTTTGTTCTACTCGTAGATAGCATATATAGCATTGCTCAATTATTTTGCTAGTTTCATAGACTCAAGTTCAACGTTTTCATCGTTGATCCCTATTTTGGTAGTGATACAGTTATGTTTTTTTCTGGTCTTCCCAAATAAATGACCTGCGCTTTGCGCCAGTTCTTCTTCACCACTCGTAAATTCACGTGCTTTAAAGATCTTAAATGACTTAGTGGTCCAATGCGAATCAGACTTGCCCCAGCGATGTCCTTGCGATTTAGTCTCTGCCATTTGGCTCTCCATAAAAGCGCCACAAACATCACCATAGCTTTTTTCAATCATGTTATTTTCTTCAGCAAACTTAGTAAGAGCTACTTGCGCTGCATCCTCTCTTAATGGCACGTTCACCTTTGAAGACACCATGTTTGCCTTGCCCTTTTTCTTCTCTTTCCCAGTGGTGCTCCAATTATGAGTCCACTCCGCAATCGCACTGTTCTCCGTTACAGTCATACCACTTTTGGCACCTGCCATATCATCGGCGGCATGGCTGAGCCCTACTAAAGACATGCTCAGTGTCAGTATCGTTATTTGCTTATAAATATTCATAATATACATCCTTGTGTAAAAGTATTTAATATCAATAAATCACTGTGAACAGCTGAAACTACTGTAAGTAGCTACGTTAAATTTATCGTCAAATGATCCACATGACGGACTATCTGCCCGAGTGTCTCTAGGGCCTTGGTTGATTCTTAAAGTCTTCGATAGCTTCAAGAGCCTTGTCTTTTCTGCTTTGCCAAGGCCATCTAAAGCCCTCTTCCTTATCTACTTCAACATCATTTGAATTATTGATGGCACTTGATTTATTATCTATCGGTACTTTTTCTTTTTTCTGCATACTTGAGGGTGTAGCGTGATTGACACTCATCATTGAGGTTTCAGAGATGCGTAAGTTTTGGGTATTGACGTCTTCAGCATGAGAGATGATAGCTAACGGAAAAATAACAATGCTAGTTAAGATGGCTTTCCATAATTTCATCGTGGTAGTCCTTTATAGTTAATGAACTAACAGCACTTTGGACGCTCAGGTGTCGCTACTTCTTTATTCTTCTTTTGCCAAGGCCAGCGCCACGTTCTTTCTTTGTCCACTTCTACATCGCTGCCGTCTTGAATGGCGTTCGATTTTTCGCCCATATGATCATTATCATTGTGCATTTTCATGGTTGCTGGTGCTGCTTCATTGACGCTCATCATTGAGGTTTCAGAGATACGTAAGTTTTGAGTATTAACGTCTTCAGCATAAGCGATGGTGGCTAACGGTAAGATACAGATGCTGGCAAGTACAGCTTTTGCTAATTTCATAGTTATCGTCCTTTATGGTTGCTTAACTCCGATACGTGAGATTAAAAATCCATATAGCCAATTAATTTAATTAGATAAACTAACCAAATTAATTAGTATAACTAGGTATAGCAGAAATATTCATCATTTTCTATGAATATATTTCATATGATAAATATAAATAGCCTGCCTAAAGCTAGCTAAAAAAACGATACGATAATCTTTTCCATTAATAATCATTCACTTTTTACCTATCAATAGTACTTGTATCAATGCCTTTTTATCTTGCTATAAATCAGACCATTGCTATTAGCTGCTCAAATGATACAATTTATAAATTGTAGATTTTTAATAAATAATCAGGACAACCTCACTAAGTAAAATATATTACAATTGTAGCGATAACGTTAAGACTGAAATTTTGTTTTGCAATTTATTATAGCTTTAACTATGATTACTTTCTTACGGGAAGCTAACGATAGGTAACAATATGCAAATTAATAAATTATATACGGGCCTCGCATTGGCTAGTGCCTTAGTACTTACTGGATGTGGCGGAGATAGTGACGGTCAGTACGTCGCAAGCAATGGAGACGATGGTGGTCCTATCGTTAATAGTGAACTGAGCTATACAGAGTTTGATCCCTTTACTGATATATCAAATAACCAATATAAAGATGGATGGGGTAAGCTCGCTTATAGACTTAGCAATAGCGGCTTAATGCAGACAATATCTACTATTGTAGGAAGCTCACCTACTGCATATCAGGATAGCGTAGGTGATGTCTCTGAATTAGAGTTTTACGCTGGCCAAAATTTGTTCATTGCGGTTCCTGAGGATTTTGATAGTCAGTTTTATAACATTAGCTTTGTTGATAGTGATACGTTCAAGCTAAATATTCGTTCAGGAAATGCTTCCGTCAATTCAACTTATGACATTGTAACCCTTGACCTTGAAGGCGTAGGCAAACAGCCATCCAACGCTAAAACAGGTATTGACACTGAGTTATCTTCTTTTCCTAGCAGTGTTAACCCTGTTTTTCCTAATGGCTCTCAATGCTATATATTCCTAGAGACACCTAATCAAAATTTCTATACTTTTTCTGAAGACGAAGATGAAGGTAGCATGACTATAGATGAGTGGATTGCTAACGAGAAAACGTATAACACTGTCACCAATCTTGTCAAAGAAAACATCGGTATCGACAACGAGCTACCAGCTGCTCGGTATACTGATGAAGATGGCGAGATCGTGGCAGCTGTCAGATACAACGGCTTGATATATGATGCTTTCTATAATCAAAGCGGAGTCCAAGAAAATTTCAATACTAACCCTGACATCGAAGAAGTTTATTGTAGTCTGTACAATGACGTCGCGGCTAATTTCTTAGAAACACAAATCAAAGCCAACTACTAAAAATAGTTTTTGCCAAAAAGCTATCATGAGTTTTGCTTATTAAATAGAATAAAAAATAGCGCCTGTAATGGGCGCTTTTTTTATGTTTGATCACTAAAATCAAACTCAAGCAAAGGGAGATGCACTGGCTAATCACTTGATCATAAAAGTACTCAATAGCTTATAAGCGTTCTATATGTTGGTCTTTATATAGAGTCTGACATCGCTGAATTTTTAGCACTATATAAACCTTGACCCGAATTAAGACAGTATTAACTTTCCTTGACCTGAATATGCCTACTTTCAAAAGATATCCTACGATACAGTTAGTAAATCAAGGATGATCATGCCCTCGCTGCTATAGTCAAAGCATATATATAACGAGCTGTTAGTCACTGAGATAACATTCTTTATATGCTCTTGGCGTCATCCCAAACCAGCTTTTAAAAGCACCAAAAAACTGACTATTAGAATGATAACCAAGTAAAAATGCCGTATCTGTAGCTGATAACCTCTGCTCTATTAAGTATTTATAAGCTAACTTTTTTCGAACTTCCAATAGTAACGCTTTAAAAGAAGTACCCTCTTCTCTTAGACGCCTTTGCAAGCTACTAACACTCATATTGAGCACCTGAGCAACTTGCTCACGAGTCGGCTCATGCAGACCCATGATTGTTATGAGTATATGCTGACAACGTTGTTTATAGCTGGTGTCGGTGAAGTTCTTATCAAGCATATGATGCAAAGGGTTGATAAAAAATGTACTTCCTACAGTGTTTTTTGCGTGTTCCGATGAGTAGTAAATGTGATCAGCCCTATCGATTCGATACGTTAAACTATTGACTGTTTTAGACATTTCTGCTGGAGCACCTAAGAACTGTTTATATAGCTCAAACCCTTGGGAAGACTGCCGATGCGCCAAAGTAAGCTCTACAGGTTTGAGTGAGCTAAATGTCGAGATAATTTTATAAACGGAAAAAATAATGCCATCAATTTGATGTTTATTAACCTGTTCAGGCACGCTTGGATTGAACTCAAGACGGATTAAATCTTTTCTCTCAAATAAATGAACCTCGATTGATTCAGTCATGACTTTGAAGTAACGCGAAATCAAACGGCAGAGAACAATAAGAGGAATATCAATATTGGCATTTATTAGAGGAGTGATACATTGGCTTATTCCCTTATAAAAAGGAAGAGACTCAATCTCGATATAGTTGAAAACTTTTAGCCCTATATAATCATCTTGGAAGAAATAGGTAGCCAAATTGAACTCATTCGTGACGACAGCTAGTGGCATTCTATCGCCTTCAAAATCATCGAGATCACTAAATTGTGACATAATTTTGGGTATATCAGATGAGCGATTTATCTGTATTAGATACGTTGCTACGGCTTTTCTATAACAGAGCGCTGTCAGCTTATGAACTGTATATTCATTGAGTTCCATAGATTTACTCTGTGTTGAATTTGACTTGATTTAAAACTGCCGTTCACTTTTTGGAGTGTATTTAGCATCACTGTTAAAACACTTTTAAGTGATGATAGGTTATACAAAAGTACATGAATGAAAAATATTGATCAGTTTTATCAGTGTTTTGACTGTTTGACCCGTTAGATTATATATCTAACTTTAGCAAAAAAAGCCTAGCAGTAGCTAGGATAACCCAAGGAAGGAGTTAACTAATCATGGAATTTGATTATATTATCGTTGGTGGTGGATCTGCAGGATCCGTGTTGGCAAGTCGATTAAGTGAAGATCCTCAAGTCACAGTGTGCCTTTTAGAGTCAGGGGGTGATGGCAAAGATCTAGTAGTACGTTTACCTGCGGCAGTTATTGCCCAAATGAGAGACAAGCCAATTAAGATAAACAATTGGTGTCTCAGTACTGTGCCCCAAAAGCACCTAAACAATCGTATTGGATATCAACCTCGTGGCAAGTGCTTAGGTGGCTCATCAGCTATTAATGCGATGGTTTATACCCGTGGTAGTGCAAAAGATTATGACCGTTGGGCTGATCAGGGCTGTGACGGTTGGGATTACGATTCACTCTTACCATATTTCAAGAAGGCAGAAAACAATGTCCGCGGTGCAAATCATTTTCATGGCGACAGTGGACCGTTAAACGTTGCCGACCCTCTTAGCCCTCGGCCTATTACTAATGCTTTTGTCGATGCATGCATCGCGAATGGCTTAGATAGAAATGACGACTTCAATGGTGATAAGCAGGATGGAGCTGGCCTTTACCAATTAACTCATTTCCATGGTGAAAAACAAGGGCAGCGTTGTTCAGCTGCTGCCGCTTATCTACACCCTGTAGAAGACAGACCCAACCTAACTATTATTACAGATGCCATTGCTTCTCACGTTCTCATAGAGAACGGAGTAGCATCAGGAATGGTTTACCTCAAAGATAATCAAGAAAATACTATTAAGGCCAATGCAGAAGTCATTCTGTGTGCTGGTGCTTTCGGCTCTCCAAAGATTTTGATGCTATCAGGCATTGGTCCTAAAGAAGAGTTAGAAAAGCACGGTATTCGTGTTGTCTACGACTCTCCCAATGTTGGTAAAAATCTCCAAGATCACCTTGATGTTGTGTTTGACTATGAGGTGAACACAAAAGACGTATTTGGCGTAGGTTTTGCTGGCGGCATCAGCCTTATGAAAGGAGCTCGTGATTGGAGAAAAGACGGGACTGGACTGCTATCAACCAATTTTGCTGAAGGGGCTGCTTTTTTTAGTGCCACAAATGCCACACCTAAAGACTGGCCAGATACCCAGCTTCACTTTGTTATTTCTAGAGTCATCGATCATGGACGTCAAGTTAAGTGGGGATATGCGGTATCTATTCATAGCTGTTATCTCAGACCTGAAAGCCGTGGCACCGTAAAGCTCGCGTCCTCTGACCCAAATGCCGCGCCACTAATTGATCCCAACTATTTAGACCATCCAAAAGATGTGGAAATGATGGTGGCAGGTGCTCAACGTACGCGCGAAATCATGCAAGAACAACCTATTGCCAAATATATTACTAAAGACTATGCAGCTTCCGCACTGGATAAAGACGGCTTGTTAGGTTATATCCGCAATAAGTCAGACACTATATATCATCCGGTAGGCACGTGTAGGATGGGCTCAGATGCTGAATCCGTGGTGGATCTAGATCTCAAAGTAAGAGGTGTAATCGGACTACGTGTTGTGGACGCCTCTATTATGCCGCACCTTAATAGTGCAAATACTAACGCTCCAACGATAGCCATTGCAGAAAAAATCGCTCAGGAAATAAAGATGGAGCGTTTTCATCTAAACCACGGTAGCACAAGTATTGAAACTGAAGATTCCGTTAAATTAAATGAAAACATGCCCGACATGGTAGTGGCTAAAGGCCATGTAAGCGTTGCGTATTGAATTAATAGTGACTACTGCAATAGTACTACCAGATTAATATCTCAATTACGCAAAATCCTAGGAGTATGATTATATGCCATCCTCCTAGGATAATTTCATAAAACATTTCAAGGATGAAAACGATGGATAGCACTCAAATTGATAACAGCTCTTCGGTAAGTAGCTTACCCGCAATCATTACCAACAAGAAAGATCTACAAACCCAGTTTTTGAGACTGCAAAAACTGAGTCGCAAAGAACCTATAACTGACTGGGATACTAGAAAATCTCAACTTGAAACTCTTGAAACCTTATTAAGTAAAAATAAGGATAAACTTACTAGCGCTATCAATGCAGATTTTGGTCAACGTAGTGAAGGTGAAACTAAGTTTGCCGAATTATTTTCAAGTTTTACAAGTATCAGTCATGCAAAGAAACATGGTGAGTCTTGGATGAAAACTCGAAAGGCGCCTGTTTCAGCTGTTTACTTGCCAGCTCGTAATGAAATAGAACCGCAACCATTGGGCGTAGTAGGTATCATGGTCCCTTGGAACTATCCACTATATTTAGCGATTGGTCCAATGATAGATGCTATTACAGCGGGAAACCGTATTATGGTCAAAATGAGTGAAGCTGCGCCAAAATTTGCTCAGGCATTTGCTGAAGCTATTGAAAAGCATTTCTCACCAGAGATGATAAATGTTGTTGTAGGTGATGTTGATATCGCGGTGGCTTTTAGTGAGCTTCCTTTCGATCATTTGATTTATACCGGCTCTACAGAAGTAGGCAAAAAAGTCATGGCAGCAGCGGCTCCGAATCTAACGCCAGTTACTCTTGAGCTTGGTGGTAAATCTCCGGTGATTGTACTAGATGATGCCAACTTAGAAAGTGCCGTAAATAGAATTATGACGGGTAAAGCGCTAAATGCTGGACAAACTTGTATAGCACCTGACTATGTACTGTTAAATCGCAAGTATCATGAGCAGTTTACTAGTCTAGCCAAGAAATGGATGCAAAAGCATTACCCAAAAATCACGACAAACAAGGACTATACCCACATTATCAATACTGCTCAGTTTGTTAGAGTTCAAAAGTATCTAGACGAAATACCGAAAGAGAATGTTCACCATACAACTGAAGTGAAACCAGATATCAACTCACGCTTAATGCCTCCTATTATCGTAACTGAACCTACATTAGATAGTGCATTAATGCAAAATGAAATATTTGCACCAGTACTACCACTCATACATTATGAAGAGTTAGATGAAGCTATCGCATTTATCAATGAACGCCCTAGACCATTAGCGTTATATATATTCGGAAATTCAGAAAAGGATATTAAGCGTATTCGCTCCCATACGGTATCTGGCGGTGTCTGTATTAATGAGATTGTATTACATGCCCTGCAGCATGAATTGCCTTTTGGCGGGGTTGGACATTCCGGTATAGGAGCTTACCACGGTAAGATTGGCTTTGAACGCTTTAGTCATATGAAGCCCGTTTTGGTACAGCCCAAAGTAAATGCTATGAATTTATTACAACCTCCTTATGGAGTTGTCTTTAATAAATTTATGTCTATGTTCATCAAATAGATACCTTAACCCATATTTATATTTTAGCAATGATTACTACTAATAGCTCAAAGAACCATGAATGCACCTCGCTTCGATGGATTTACAGACGTTATAAGTTTATGTCGATGCACATAAAAAAATCACCTTAACTTGAATGTTTAGGGTGATTTTTTTAGTTTGAGATACTCTTTTAAAGTGCATTTTATTATAGTCTTACCGCTGTCGTCACTCATCTCTACTTCAGCCAATCAGTAACTGCTTGTTTAAAACTAGGGCGTGCCACAATTGCATTTTTCCAGCGCTCAAAGTGTGCATACTGAGCAAAAGGATAGCCCGCTCTACCTAAAACAACCAGTTGCGGAATCCAAGTAATATCCGCCAATGAAAAGGCATCGCCAACTAGCCAACCACGATCTTTGAGACGCACGTCCATTTTTGCAAAACAGTCATCAAGCACTGCGGTTGCCTTATCAATATCCTCTTGACTAAAACCATGTGTACTACGATGCTCGTGAAACGCTAACAGTGCTTTGTCGTAAGTTTGATTTTTGCGGTATTCTGTTAGCTCTTTTTCGCTAAGACCCGTGGCACCTAATTTATAATACATATAAGTTTTTATGGACAGATGATTATCTTTTGCCATATGCATCCAATCATACATGGCCTGCATTTCAGCTTCACTATCAGGACGCAACGAATTGGGTTCATAGGTGGTGTCTAAATAATCAATGATATCGGTCGAATCAATAATAACCACACCCTCATCTACCAAGGTTGGTACCACACCATTAGGATTGATTCCTAGATATTGCTTGCTACGCTGTTCACCTTTGGATAGATCAATAAGATGGCTTGTCCACTCTAACTGCTTCTCCGCTAATGCAATCCTTACGCGCATAGCACAGTTGGAAAATGGCGCGTGATACAAGTGTAAACCTTCGAATTTAGTAACGGATTTATTTGTAGGCGTAATCATAGGCATAGTAGTTTTCCTTACATTTTGCATTACGTAAGATAGCAGTCATTTATCGCGTTCAAAAAACTCGCCTAGTTCATCAATACGGTCTTGTTTGTACGCCTCCACGGTCATATGACGATAACTAAACGTTGTACCAAACCTGTCATTCAAGTACTGAGTGAGCTGCTTCTGGGTAATGGATTCACCATTTAAATTATAAGTATTGGCATTGTGCTTAGCATTGATTAGCATTTGGCTATAAGCGACCGCCAATTCTTCATGAGTGGTATAGCCACACTTACCCTCACCTGCACAGTTGGCAATCTCACCCTGCGCCTTATAGCTATCGATATAATCCACATCAGGCTCGATATAGATACCATTACGGCCTATCACCCAATTGAGACCACTATCTTTGATATCTTGTTCTGTTTGCTGATTACTCTTCACAATCGGCGCAAACGCAGTTTGAGTACTAGAACCCTGAATACTGGTATACACGATTTTTGTCACACCATTTTTTTTCGCAGACTCAATGACATTGCGGTGCTGACCAATACGCTTAGCAGGCTCATCCATACTAGACACCAGTAAAACGCTATCTATACCTTGTAATGAATTCTTAAGCTGTTGTACATCATCATAATCACCTGCTCTGACCTCTATGCCATACTGCTTGGTCAAAAACTCAGCTTTGGCAGGAGTGCGTGCCAGCGCCACGATGTCTGTCGCGGCATGCGCCTGTAGTAGATTCTCAATAATGGCAGACCCTAGTTTTCCATTAGCGGCTGTAACTGCGATTTTCATAGTGCACCTCTTTGATTCTCTTAACTAGAATGAACGTCGATTAGGGTTAATAGATAAACCCTAATCGATCTACTGGTTTGCAACCGATTGAAATTGCTGTTTATTTCAAACCCATCCACTAATCTACTAAGGTATAGCGATTCATTGCCATCGTCTTCAAATCTATACTGCCCATAAATTCAGCTGCCATAGGTGTTTTAGTAAAACTTGTCATGGAAGCATCCGCATCCGCTAACGTTTCCCAATGCACCACAACCACCCATTCGCCGTTTTCGCCCATTGCTGACTCACGAGATACAAAGCCTTTTTGTTTTGCCACATGATTGACCTCAACGCTATGATCAAGAACGGCAAAATCATCGTAAGAGATACTAGGTTTAAGTTTGAAAGAGGCAATCTCAATCACTTTAGCGTTTGATACTACGTCAGCACCTTGATGATGGCTATTATGCTGTGTATGCTTTTGAGCTTGATGAGCAGGTTGTAAGTTGTTGCAAGCGGTCAATGCAAATGTACTAATAACAACAGTGGTTAATAAAGCAGCTTTTGAAACCTTCATAGTGATACCTTTTGGATAGATTGATGATTTAAAATTTGTTTTAAGTATTTAGATATAGATGAAATATCGAGACTAGGGCGTGTCCTCATTTTAAAAATGGTGATAAAAATGAGATAAATTGCCGTCAAACGAGGAAAATAGTGCAGATAATATCGAGATATTGACCAACTATTTGACGATGTTTGGCAAAATTTAGCTGTTTTTAGCCCATTTAGAGGACACTCGTTTGAATTGAGGACACGCCCTAAGATAAGTTAATAAATTACAAAACCTTAAAACTGATAGCGTAAGCCTAAGTTAAATTCATGAGCAGAGGCGTCGTTGATCTCAAAGCCATCGCTGAAGCCGTCTTGCCCTGTTTGTACGTCGCCACCAAAATCGATGTATTGATACTCTCCATATAAATGGGTGCTTGGGGTCAATGCATAGCTTGCACCTGCTCCGATATTCCATGTAAATTCGCTAGAGTCGTCATCAGCGTAGTTGTCATAATAGCCATCTGCTTTGCCATCAAATGCATCAAAACCTGCTACGCCAGTTCCGCCCAATCGAGCAGAATAGTCATTTTTTGAAAGTCCAATACCTGCTTTAGCGTAAGGGGTAAATGAGGCACTAATTGGGAAATCGTAAAACCCTTCAAGAGTCATCGTTAAGCTTTCAAACTCACCATCTAAAATGTATTGCTCGCCATCACGAGCGCCTGTACCGTAACGTGAGTCATCAATATCAAAGCTACGTTTTGCCAATCGACCTTCTATACGTAGGTTCTGGTTAAACTCATAACCCAATCCTATACCGCCGACCATACTATTATCAGCTTCAAATGAACTTGGGAAATCGTTATCGTTTGCAATATTATTACCGTAGGCTTTTGAATCAGTGTCCGCAATGCTATAGCCCAGTTGTGCTGTGCCATATAGACCTTCTGTCATATCTGCCATGGCGACTGTAGGTAGTGCAAATAAGCCCAAAACAGCAAAAGTAGATAATGCTTTTGCGTTGGTTAAAGATGTCATAAGTGTTCCCTAATTAAGAATGTAGTCAAAGCCAATGGTTAATGACTGATTTATTAAAGACCTAATGTTTGATAAAGCAGTATTTAATGAAACAGTGTTTAATAAAGCAATATTTAAGACTTGGGATTTTTGGAATATTAAATTCTTGCAACCCGATGACAACCATCATATGCTACCAACTCATGAATAAAAACAGAGGTTTATTCATACTTATTATGAAAGATTTCGATTATTTAGCGTTAAGCGGACAGCACTTGTTGGTATTCACCACCTTGCACGAGGTCGGCACAGTAACTAAAACTGCCGAACAACTGGATCTGACACAATCGACCATTAGCCATAGTTTGCAAAAACTAAGGCTAATATTTGACGATGAGTTGTTTGTGCGTTCGGGTAGAAGCGTGATGCCGACCCAAAAAAGTGAATATTTATATCAAGAAATTAAGCCGTTATTAGTTCGGCTAGATGAGTTAACGCATACCCAAGAGTTTGAGCCAAAGCTGGCTCATTTTGATTACACGATTTTGGCAAATGATTATCAGGTGGGTGTGTTTTTAACACAGGCAATGCAACAAATTAGCGCACAAGTGGCCTCATTTCGCTTAAATATATTGCCTTCTCGCAAGCCTAATATTGAGCAACTTCGGCAACATAATGTTGATGTGGCGTTTTCCCCCTTTGCCCCTGATCACAATGACATTATGAGCGTGCGCTTATTTGACGATATGGCACGGTGCTATTATGATCCTGCGTACCGCTCACCTCCTGTAACCGAGCAAGATTTTGATAATGCCCGCTACGTGGGACTGAGCTTTACCAAAGGCGCGTCTGCCAGCCAAACGGATAAACACATTATTCAAGCGATAGATGCCAATACCGTCATACGCACCAATAGCTTTGCGACGATGGCAACGTTCGTTAAAGGGTCAGAATTAATGGCTATTGTCCCTAGTAAATTGAATACGTTGGGATTTGAGCATTTAGACAGCGTGGCATTACCTTATCAACCCACACCGATTACTATGCGGATGCTGTGGCACAAGAAATATCAAAAAGATCCTAAGCATCAGTGGTTTAGGGAACAGGTTATCGCGTCTACTGATATTTTTAGAACGTACTAGGGCGTGTCCTCATTTTAAAAATGGTGATAAAAATGAGATAAATCGCAGTCAAACAAGGAAAATAGCGAAGATAATATCGAGATATTAGTCAGCTATTTGACGCTGTTTGGCAAGATTTAGCCATTTTTAACCCATTTAGATGACTATCGATTGAATTGAGGACACGCCCTAAGGTCTGTTGAATATTCCTACATCACTGCTTATGTCATTCTTCACGTCGATAGAATTTTGACATCAACAGTCATTAAAAATGTCGTTATGATATGAAATTAGCCTTCAATTAACATAAAATCATTAAGTATGAAGTTAGTAATATTATTAGCAAGCTGTTGAATTAGTTGGAAATATAATAAGTCAAGTAGTGTAAACTTATCTGATACCTGCATAGTGGTATTTTTAGGTTCTCTTAAATGTTTTTATAAAAATTAAGGTTGAATAATAAGGTAAAACCATCTAATAATAGGTCTATAAGTTCTAGACATTTATCTAGCAACTTATATCCACTACTATTAGGAAATAAATACAATGACGTATAAAAATGTAACTGTCGCGGGAAGCGGCATCCTAGGCTATCAGATTGCTTTTCAGGCCGCATTTCATGGTTTTAATGTCAGTGTCTATGACATCAATGATGAGGTTTTAGAAAAAGCAAAGTCAAAATTTCAATTGATGTGTAAAGCCTTTCGAAAGGATTTGAGGGCAACTCAAGAGCAGTTGGACATGGCCTTTGACAATCTGAGCTATACCTCAGACTTAGCAAAAGCGGTCAAAGATGCTGACCTAATGATTGAAGCCATTCCCGAGATTCCTGAAATTAAAATCGAATTTTATGAAAAACTTGCCAAACTAGCACCAGAAAAAACCATCTTTGCGACTAATACTTCCACCTTACTTCCTAGTCAGTTTGCAGAATCAACGGGACGACCTGCGCAATTTTTAGCGCTACATTTTGCCAATAAAATTTGGATGCATAATGTCGCTGAAATCATGGGGCATCCTGGCACAGATCCTAAAGTATTTGATGAGGTTGTGGCTTTTGCTACTGCCATCGGTATGGTGGCAATGCCGCTGGATAAGGAGCAACCCGGCTATATCATGAACAGCTTGTTAGCGCCTTTTATAGATGCAGCTTTGCAATTGGTTGCAAAAGAGGTTGCCGATCCACATACGATAGATAAAACGTGGATGATAGTAACTGGCGCGCCGTCAGGTCCCTTTGCCATATTGGACACTATCGGTATCAACACTGCCTACAACATCACAAAACTATCTGCTGAAAAAACTCAAAATCCTGTGAGGTTCAAGGCTGCTCAATATTTAAAAGAGCAGTTAATCGATCAAAACAAACTAGGATTCGCGACTGGTGAAGGATTTTATACGTATCCAAACCCAGCCTTTATGCGCCCTGAATTTTTGAAATAATAGATAGCTTTCAAACTGGATCTAAAACACAAAAGGCCATTCAAGCTTTAGGTTGCATCGCTTGAATGGCCTTGTCAGTCGCGCACTTTATCTAACTAAATATCTTAATATTAGGATTTACTTTCGGCGATGACTATTCAAACCTATCTAAGTTATGTTGTTCACTAAAGAGAAAAGTCATATCGCGTTAATGCAATTATTTCAATTGGCACTGCATACTTCCAAGGCATACCGCCCGTACAATAGAACTGGCCATCTTCAAAAGCCACAATGCGAGATGTGAAGTCATTACCTACCTGATCTTCTAGAGCATTCTCATCACTCTCATCACTTACAGCACACCATATATTTTTATGACCGTCCTCAAGCATTGAACGAGTTAGTTCGCTTCCAACAATTACCGTATCCATGTTGTTACTCCTATTCAATGACAATGATTAGTAAGCTAAACAAGCGGTTTTGTAACAGCAATCACTTGAGCATCTTCGAACCTGTTTTATCTATCGTTGAAAAATATTGATGGTTAGACAGATGAGCTTATAAATAGATAGTACAGATGTATTGTCAGCTAGAACAAGAAGTTGTAGACAGATGGTAGATTTTCATGCATAGGCTGTAAAACTAATCTGTATGTAGAACGTAACAGTCATTATATTGATAATGAGTTATAGCCCTACATCATCATGAGTAAGTGCCACTCTCTTTACTGAGACAGCGTACTCCCATAGATCACCTTTATCACAAACGAACTGGTCGTTATTGAAAGCTACTATAGGAACCAATAATTCGTAGTAACCATTATCTATGGTTGCGATAGCATAATCATCGCTAACGTTGCTGACAGCACACCATACATAGTGGCTGACATTTTCCAAGATGGCTTTGGTTAACTCACTGCCCTGTAATTCAGCAATCATCTTCAGGCTCCAGTATCTATCAAGTTAATCTATTACTTTATAGATAAATTCGGTTTTTGCAATATATCTGTATAACTCATAAGTTCTCGAAATACACCTGACTTCCCTCGAGCAGATTTTTTATAGTTAGAATTTATACTCAAACTATTCAAAGATATTTTTAATCTTATGCTCGATATACTGTCTTTTTAACATGATAAATCGGCTTTCATTTATGCTATAAAAGACTGCTTGAACGATGCCCGTTAACGCTTTACTAACATCTAAGAAATTGACAGCGGGGGGCAGCTTATACTACCCTTTATCACTCATTCACTTTATTAATCTTACTTCTTAAATAGTAAGATCGTTCCGGAGTAATCCCATGCAGTGGACCAAACCAGCTTTTCAAGACATTCGTATCGGTTTCGAAGTGACTATGTATTTCGAAGCACGCTAAAACTCATTAGCACTCAATCCATTAAAAGCCCTAGATGATTAGGGCTTTTATTTTTTTGGAAATATTGATTTATGTATATTCACGTTTTAGGCTCAGCTGCTGGTGGTGGTTTCCCGCAGTGGAACTGTAACTGCGGTAATTGCCACGGTGTGCGTCAAGGCACGATTCAGGCAAAAACCCGTACCCAATCTTCGATAGCCATATCAGAAAATGGTGTGGATTGGATCTTATTCAACGCATCCCCTGATATCCGCCAACAATTATTTGAGTTCAAGGCAGCACAGCCAGCACGTCAATTGAGAGATACAGGCATCACCAATGTAGTCTTGATGGACAGTCAGCTTGACCATACGACGGGGCTATTGACCCTGCGTGAAGGTTGTCCAATTCCTGTTTGGTGTACTGACATGGTCTATCAAGATCTAACGACAGGATTTCCTCTCTTTAACATGTTAAAGCACTGGAATGGCGGCTTGCAATATAATCAAATTGATCCAGAAAAGACGTTTAAGATTGAAGGATTTGACAATTTAGAATTGACGCCTTTAGTGATTAGAAGCTCTGCACCGCCCTACTCTCCGCACCGCAACGACCCGCATGATGGCGACAATATTGCCCTGATTGTAAAAGACTTAAAAACACAAAAACAACTCTTTTATGCGCCAGGTCTCGGTAAAATTGATGAGCAAGTGATGCAGATTATGAAAAGCTCTGATTGCGTAATGATTGACGGTACGCTCTGGACGGACAATGAAATGCAAGAGTGCGGTGTCGGTACGAAGACCGGCCAAGACATGGGACATTTGCATATTAGTGGTGAAGATGGCTCATTGCATTATTTAGATCAGCTCGATAACGCGCGCAAGGTGCTCATTCATATCAACAATACCAACCCGATATTGAACGAACAATCCGAACAGGCTGCGACATTAAAACAACATGGTGTTGAAGTAGCATTTGATGGTATGCAGATTGAGCTTTAAGACAAACGGTAAGGCAAAGATAGCAATCGTAAGGTGAGAACAATGCAAGAAGAAAACACAGCGCTAAGCCCAGAAGCGTTTGAACAAGCGATTATGGCTAAGGGTCAGTATTATCATATTTACCATCCCTTTCATATCATGATGCATGAAGGCAAAGCGACCCAGCAGCAGATCCAAGCGTGGGTCGCTAATCGATTTTATTATCAGATCAATATCCCATTGAAAGACGCGGCCATTATGGCAAACTGTCCTGATCAGCGCGTGCGTCAAGAATGGATCCAGCGCATGATTGATCAAGATGGCGTCTATCCTGACGGCGGTGGTCGTGAAGCGTGGTTGGGTCTGGCAGAAGCAGTCGGTTTGACTCGTGAGCAGGTGATTTCTGAAGAGCTGGTGCTACCGGGTGTGCGTTTTGCTGTCGATGCTTATGTGAACTTTGCACGGCGTACCTCATGGCGAGAAGCGGCGAGTAGCTCACTGACTGAGCTGTTTGCCCCGCAGATTCACCAGTCACGTTTAGAGTCGTGGCCCAAGCACTACCCTTGGATAAAAGAGCAAGGCTATACCTATTTCCGCTCACGCTTGAGTCAAGCGCGCCGTGATGTTGAGCATGGTCTGACCATCACACTCGACTCATTCAAAACAGCCGAGCAGCAAGAACGCATGCTTGAGATCCTACAGTTTAAGCTCGATATCTTATGGACGATTTTGGATGCCTTGAGCTTGGCCTATGTGCATAATCAAGCTCCTTATCAAAGCGTTACCACTGACAATGTCTGGCATAAAGGATTGTTCAAATGAGTATACCTGCTAGTTTACCTAAGCTGGATCAATCCATCGTACCGGTATGGCGTCACGGTTATCGTTTTCAGTTTGAGCCTGCGCAAAACGCGTATGTCTTACTGTACCCTGAGGGTATGATTAAGCTCAATGACAGTGCCAGCATCATTGGGCAACATATTGATGGTCAAGCGTCCATTGCTGATATTATCCAAAAGGTGCAAGCTATGTTTGGCGATATTCCCGAAATCGAGCAAGACATCATCGAATATATGCTGGTCGCCCAGCGTGAACATTGGATTGATTTAGTATGACTGCACCAGTCGGGCTACCGCTATGGCTGCTTGCTGAGCTGACCTATCGCTGCCCCTTACAATGCCCTTATTGCTCAAACCCCATTGATTATGCTCAGTATAAAGAGGAGCTAACGACGCAAGAATGGTTTGATGTATTTGATCAGGCGCGGCAAATGGGCGCGGTGCAGCTTGGTTTTTCTGGCGGTGAACCACTGGTTCGTCAAGATCTAGAAGAATTGGTCGCTTATGCGCACAATCAAGGTTTTTATACCAATTTAATCACGTCAGGTATGGGATTGACTGAGGCTAGAATTGCGCGCTTAAAAGAAGCAGGTCTTCAGCATATTCAAATTAGCTTTCAAGCCAGTGATCCAACGGTCAACGATGCCTTGGCAGGTTCAAAACATGCCTTTGAGCAAAAGTATGAGATGTCACGTCTGGTTAAGCAATACGACTATCCGATGGTACTTAACTTTGTGATTCATCGGCAAAACATCGATCAGATTGACCAGATTATTGACCTCTGCTTAGAGCTGGAAGCCGACACGGTCGAGCTGGCTATTTGTCAGTTTTATGGTTGGGCGTTTGAGAACATAGAGGGTTTACTACCAACCAAAGCGCAAGTGGTCCGAGCTGAACGCATTACCAATGAATACCGTAAGCAGATTGAAGAACGTGGTATCAAATGCAAACTTATTTTTGTGGTGCCTGATTATTATGAAGAACGTCCAAAGCCCTGTATGGATGGCTGGGGCAAGATTTTCTTAACAGTCGCACCAGACGGTACAGCCCTACCTTGTCATGCTGCAAGACAGATGCCAATACAGTTTCCTAATGTACGACATACACCACTGTCGGATATTTGGTATGAATCTGCGAGCTTCAATCAGTTTCGCGGTGACGATTGGATGCCCGATATGTGCCAAAGCTGCCCAGATAAAGAGCGCGATTATGGCGGCTGCCGTTGCCAAGCGTTTATGCTAACTGGGGATGCCAAAAACGCCGATCCTGTCTGTGGCAAATCGCCTTATCACTACCTGATTGAGGAGGCACGTATCAACAGCGAGACGCCTGTACCTTTTGAAGAACTGCGCTTTCGCAATCCAAAGAATTCTAAATCACTGAGTAACAAGCAGCTGAATAAAGACAAATTGATTCCTACTCGTATGGTAACAGGTGAAATATGAATGCTAATACTAAGCCTGTGATATTTGACGGACATAACGATCTATTGACTCGACTTTGGCTAAGTTCAGCTGCCGATCCGGTACATGACTTTATTTATGGTACATTACCAGGACATTTGGACTTACAACGCTGCCAAGAAGCGAATTGGATGGGCGGATTATTTTCTATATTTTTACCGCCCTATTCTTATGTGAAAAACAACCATCCTGACAAATTAGCCAACCCCTCACATTCAGACTTCACTCCGCAAGAAATCGTCGATATTTGCTGTGCGCAATTGAAACTGGCTCAGCAACTAGAGGCAAGATCTGACGGTCAGATTCAGATTTGCACCTCGTTAGAACAAATCAAAGCCTGTCAGCAGAATAAGCAACTGGGCATTGTATTGCATTTGGAAGGTGCTGAGTTTTTAGCCATACAGCCTGACCTACTGAATGTGTTTTATAAGGCAGGGCTTAGAAGTATTGGCCCACTATGGAATAGAAAGAGCCTCTTCGGTGATGGCTTAAATGCGTCTTTTCCACACTCTCCAGATACTGGATCTGGGCTGACTGCTCAGGGCAAAGACCTCATTCTTAAGTGCAGTGAAAAGCATATGCTGATAGATGTGTCGCATATGAATGAACGCGCTTTCTGGGATACGCTAGAAATTGCCTGCCAGCCGATTGTTGCGACACATTCAAACGCACATACTCTCTGTCCGCAAGCAAGAAACCTAACCGATCAACAGCTGGCTGCCATCAAACAAAATGGTGGTATGGTTGGGGTGAATTTTGATGTGGCGTTTCTTCGTGCAGATGGACAACGTAATACGCAAACCTCGCTTGATGTGATTGTCGACCATCTTGATTATTTGATCGACCATCTAGGCGAAGATCATATTGGTTTTGGCTCTGATTTTGATGGTTGTCTACTACCTGATGAGTTATCTGATATCAGTCAAATCTCTATGCTAATTGAGCGAATGCAACAACGTCACTTCTCAAACCAACTTATTGAAAAGGTGACGTCAAAAAACTGGTTTACGGTGCTTGACAAGGTATGGCAATAATCATAATAATCAAGCAATTACTGTCTAGGGACTACTGTCTTGCTCGTCTGATCAAACAGGGTAATCATTAGTTCTCGTTTTACCTTAACACCTGCTCTACTCGTTCAATCAAGTATTCTTTGACCGCATTAAACAATGGATCGATTAAGCGCCGTTCTGGACAAATCAAATACAGCGGATAGTTGGCCACTTGCCAGCCGTCCAACTCTACCTCGACAAGTCTCTCTGCCTTTAAATCGCCGGCTATATCTAACTGAGACTTTAATGCGATGCCTTTACCCGCCACTGCCCAGCGGCGTACAACGTCACCGTCTTTACTTCTGCGATTGCCATCCACGGCCACACGTTTAGTCTTGCCCGCTTTCTCAAAAGTCCACTCGCTCAAATACTTTTCATCATGCCCCAAACGTAAACAGTTATGCTGCGATAAATCTTCTGGCATTTTTGGGATACCGATACCCTTATCAATTTTGCTCAAATATTCCTTTGACGCACACAGTATAGGGCGATTATTCAATACAATAGGTAATGCGACCAGTGACGAATCTTTGGGTGCGCCGTAACGTAGTGCCAAATCAATCTGCTGACCGTACAAGTCCACATAGCTGTCTGACATATGTAGCTGCACCGTCACTTTTGGGTGAATGTCTATAAAATCGTCCAGCCAAGGCAAAATTAGGTTTCGTCCCAAATCTGATGATGCCGACAGTCGAATGGTACCCGTCAGCTCGGCATCATTGTCATGTAGTCCTGCATAAGCATTGTCTAAGATAGCCACCGCATCTCGGCAATGCTTTAAGTACTGCTCACCCTTGCTAGTTAGACGCAGCCTACGAGTAGAGCGAACAAATAATACCGTCTCAATTTCGGCTTCTAATCGCTTGACCGCTGCACTCACAACTGCAGGCGACAGATCTAAGTGCCGAGCACAGGCAGATAGGCTGCCTAAGCGAGCGGTCTCAATAAAAATACGTAAATCCTGCAAATTTTTCATCGTCATGCCTTCGTTCAATTAGCGTCTAACTTAGCAACCACCATCGCTTGCTGCTAGCCTCATTATTATATAAAAATTATTGAAACTGTTTCTCTAAACCTGCTGATTATCAAAATCATTAATTATAGTAGCATGCACCTATAAGGTTTACTCACACATTTGGAGATACACGATGGATACTATAATACGGCCTACAAGCACACAGGATACTCAACACCATAGCCACCATGATGGAGATAATCAACAAAGCGCACTACAGCAAGCACGCAACTTACCACTACCTTCAAAATCAAACATGCTTAGACGTGCACCATCGGTAGAGCATTTCTGGCATCAAAACAGCCAGTTATTAGAGCAAGCATGGGCAGAGTGGGAAACCACTGAGCATGACTTGCCTGTACTTGATGACTCATTATTTGATCCAACTCTACGTGATGCAGTGACGCAAGCATGGCGCACTCCTTCTACGGAGATGGCTGTTAAAAATTTATGGCAAGAGATACTACCTGACGTATATCAGGGGCAACTCTTTGACCCAACACAACTATCAACGCTGCGCCATTATCTGCAAGCAATCGCAGACGCTAACATTCCCATACGTCCTCCTTATGGTATCGCATTGAACAGTAATGGGGCCATGCTAGATGCGCGCTCGCTAGGCTATCTGGCCACCCCTAATTTTCAGGCGTTTTATCATAAAGTCATGAATCAATATATGCGCCCTATCGCTCGGCTATTATTTGCCAATGTTTATGGCTATGACACTCAGACCTTTGGGTTCTCGATTCAATACCAGCCGACAGGCGACACATCGCTACAACTTCATACTGATGCTTCAGCGGTGACGATGAATATTAACCTAAATCTGCCAGGCGAAGACTTTACTGGATCAGAAGTTGACTTTGTCGATCGCCATTTAGGGCAAACCAAACGTGCCATCTTCAAACCTGGCATGGCGATTATTCATAGAGGCTCGGTGCCGCACGCCGCACATCCAATCACTAGTGGCAAACGTACCAATATGGTGCTTTGGTTGTATGGCGATAATATGCAAGTACCACGAGGAGTTGGGCTTAATAGTCATATTGATGCCAATCAACGTTGGACTGCTACGCACAGTCAGCCTGATAATTTCGCCCCCTTTTAAGATGAGCTTATGCGTTTAATGGATTTATCAATTGATAAATCACCTTCATTATACGTCCTAACATAGCTAATAAATAACCTTTAGATAGATTAAAAACGCTATATTCTCAAAATAATATTGAAAGTGTTTTCTCTTGTAGCTAGTGGCTCTAATGTATGAACTTTACTATTATGAGTCATCACTAGGACGGACTAATCAATTAACTTAACGATGAACGCTAAGGATTGAGTAGCACCGTTTGTTAAATCCGTTTGTATTACCAGCTGACTAAAAAACTGAAACTTACTTTACTTAAGGACAATCATGAAAACCATTAATGAAGCACTAAACTGGCGTTACAGCACCAAAGTATTTGATGTCAATAAAAAGATATCTGCTGAAGATTTTGAGCAGATCAAAGACATGCTACAAATGAGTCCATCAAGCACCAATATTCAACCATGGAGCTTTGTCATTGCAGATGATGACGCAGGCAAAGCGCGCATTGCCAAAAGCACGCAAGGTGCCTTTCATTTTAATACACCTAAAGTCCTAGATGCCTCACACGTGGTGGTTTTCTGTACTCGCATCCATGCCGACGATGAATACATGCAGGCGGTGTTAGAAAAAGAAGATCAAGATGGTCGCTATGCGCAGCCAGAATTCAAAGCACAGATGCATCAAGGTCGCCAATTGTTCTTAGATATGCATCGCTTCGATACCAAAGATGAGCCACATTGGCTTGCCAAACAGGTATATCTCAACATGGGCGGGGTACTATTGGGCAGCGCGCTTTTGGGTATTGATACCGTCCCTATGGAAGGGGTTGATTTACAGGCGCTTGATACGGAGTTCGACTTACGTAGCAAAGGATATTCTGCTGTGGCAGTGGTATCGTTTGGCTACCGCAGCGATGATGACTTTAATGCCAAAATACCTAAATCACGCTTGAGTGAAGAAACTATTTTTATTAAGGCTTAAGCAATCATTAGGGTCTAAACATTATCAAATGGTCAATAAGCATAATTTTAACGTTGCTATTGGCCGTTTGAGTTTCTGCTATAGATTTTCTGACGTTTTTTGATAATATTTCTTATTAATTTACTGTATTGCTTTTAAAATAAACATAAATAATAACTGGAGACGACGATGAATTTGGCAAACAATAAAAAGAATGCTATCGCGTTCTATAAGACCGCTTACGAGGGTAATCCACAAAAGGCCGTCGCTGATTATGTGGGCGATGATTATATTCAACACAATCCCGCTGTAGCCAATGGTAAATCAGGATTTATTGAATACTTTGAACGGATGCAAGCACAGTATCCGAATAAGTCAATTGAGTTTGTACGTTGTATCGCTGAAGATGACTTAGTCTCATTGCATACCCATCAAGTCTGGCATAATGAAGATAAAACCATCGATGAATTCGTGACGATGGATTTCTTTCGATTTGATGATAGTGGGAAAATTGTCGAGCATTGGGATTCTATCCAACAAATACCCAAAGATTCTGCTAATCATCAAACCATGTATTAGTTCATATATATAGAAGCGATGACCCCTTTTATGCGTAATCAGACTATGCATAATCTACGCCTTTAATCCTTAATCATAGTAGTAACAAATACCTATTGGCTTATGAGTTTCTTGCTACCAATAAGGCGAACGCTTTATTTCTTCGGCAAGAAAATCAATAAACTTTCTTTGTAGTGGTGTCACCTGCTTTCGATTGGCATAAACTACATAAACACCTAAAGTTTTGGGTTTCCATTCAGGCAATAACTCAATAAGTTGTCCAGATGCAATCAAAGACTTGACTGCGCCAGATGGCTGTAAGCTGATCCCGTGTCCACGCAACGTGGCAGAGAGCAAGACTTCAGAGATATTGGCGCTGATATTGCCAGAGATAGGAACAGACTCTGGACCATTTGGCCCATCAAACACCCATGCCGACCGTCCAAAATACGCAAATGATAGACAGTTGTGATGTACAAGCGACTGTACATCTGTAGGTCTGCCACGACTTTGTAAATATTCAGGTGCAGCGCATACGATAGAGTGGCACTCACCGATACGTCTGGCAACGACATTTAGCTCCAAGTCATTGGTGATACGAATCGCCAAGTCGATACGGGCATCAACTAAATTGACTGAATCATCAGTGGTAAGAATATCAATTGCTGTTTGAGGCCAGTGAGAAACAAAGCGACCAACCACATCCATCAAAAGGCTATCAATCAGCGAAAAGCTGGCAGTGATTCGCAGCTGACCTTTTAGCTCCAAAGTATTCTGATTGCGTATCTGATCCAACGAGTCGGTCAATCCAAGCAACTGGTACGCCACCTCAAGAGTCTGCTCACCAGGTGCAGTGAGGCTCAGACTTCGAGTCGTGCGATGTAATAAGCGCATATCCATCCAACTCTCAAGCTCTGTCAGATAGCGCGTTACCTTAGCTCTAGACATGTCTAAATTGTCCGCGGCACGGCTCAAGCTACCTTGTTCAACGATCGTAACAAACACCTGCAACGCGGTCAGCCTATCCATCTCTCCATCCTTATTTGCGCGAAAACTGAAATAGTAAATGCTGAATTATAGCGTATTTAAACGAAATACAATCGAATAGAATAGCCATTAACAACGAATACCGCTATTAACGCGGTCTATTTACTCAAACGAAAATATAGGTGAATTATGAAAAAATTAATGACAGCTTCTATGGCGGCCAGTGTGCTACTGCTCGCAACCCAAGTAAACGCAGCCGATCTACAACTGCAAGCATATAAACCAGATCAAAATGCTATTTTCCCAGTGACCTCTGTGCTGGCAAGTGGCGAGAAAGATGCTATTTTGTTCGATGCACAGTTTAGTGTTAAAGATGGTGAAGCATTGGTTGATATGATCAAAAAAAGTAATAAAGACCTAAAAATGATTTATATCACGGCAGGCGATCCAGATTACTATTTCGGTCTTCAGCCTTTAGTCAAAGCCTTCCCTGATGTAAAGGTTATGTCTAGCCCTTCTATTATTAAACACATTGAAGCCACTAAAGATGCAAAATTAAAGCATTGGGGCCCAATCCTTGGTAAACATGCGCCTACCAAGATCACAGTACCGCAAACACTTGATCAGTCTACACTGACCCTAGAAGGTCACAAAATCGAAATCAAAGAGATGGGAACCCATCAAGCATATATGTGGGTACCAGAGTCAAAAACAGTTTTCGGCGGTGTGTCAGTAACATCAGGTATGCATGTGTGGACTGCTGATACTCAAACTAAAGAAGCTCGTAGCGAGTGGATGCAATCATTGGAACAAATGAAGCAGTTAAAGCCAAACCTTGTGATACCAGGTCACTATTCAGGCAACCTACTCAAAAAAGACTATGCTGTTGATTTCACCCTCAGTTATCTAAAAACCTTTGAGCAAGCACTGGGTGAGGCAAAAAAGCAAAACTCCAAGCAGTCAGAAAAAGTGATTTCTACCATGGAAGCAGCTTATCCCGCGTTATCTGGGGATACTAGTTTACAAATAGGCAGTAAAGTAAATACAGGTGAAATGAAGTGGTAAATACGGACTATTAGGTAAAAATTATTATATTTTGCTAAGTCCGTTAGCGAAATACGAGTGTCAAAATGCTGGCGTATGAATGCTTGATCAATCAGCATACGCTAGCACTTTTAATGATAGATGAGAGTAACTAATGACAATACAGTATCGTCGTGCTACGCCTGAAGACTTTACAGCCATTGTCGACCTCTTTGTCGTCAATATGAATTTGAGTGTATTTACTACTGCTACAGATAAGCAGGTTCTAAAGCAACTGGCTACCCTATTTCTTGCGAAAGACTGTCATCATGCTACTTTTATACAAGTTGCAGAATATGATGACATCATTTGTGGTGTGGTGATAGGGAACACTAGACAAGATCCACATAAAGCTTTGTCATTCGATGATAAGCCTATTATTGATCAGATAGAACACAAGCTGGGTCTATCTGAACAAGGTCGACAGGTATTAAGTGATTTACAGAAAAAAGAAACGGCTGGTGCTAAACGAAAAACAGTCAATTTTGATAGCGAGCTACAGTTCTTCTGTGTAGATCCAGACTATCGTCGTCACCGTATTGGAGCGACGTTGATTCAAGCATTTGAGACTTATCTCGTGGCACAGGGCGTAACCACGTATGCATTACATACAGACACTTTATGTACTTATCAATACTATGACAACAATGGCTATCAGCGTGTTGATGAGTATCCCAACCATCTAAACCCGCAGATAATGCACTTCACCTATATCAAACTCTTGTCTTAACAAGTTTATAGAGACAATCATCCATGATGACCAAACAAGCATAATCCAAAAGCTCTGAGACAATATTCGGACAACCAATAAACTATCTTTAATTAGCCAATAAAGCGGCTTCGAATGGATAGTTAGTAAGGTTTTCAAACCCAGTGTCTGTAATAATGATTTGATCTTCAAGTTTGACACCATTTTTACCACCAACTCGACCTACATACGCTTCGACGCAGAGTGCCATACCCGGCTCAAGCACACCACTATAGCCATGGCATTCAAGGTCTTCGGGGTAACGAATAGACGGGTATTCATCACAAAGACCAACGCCATGCATCATCACACCATATCTTTGCGCTCTATATTCTTCAGGCAGCAATAAACCAGATCTTGTCACCTCCTCAAATGTCATTCCTGGTTTTAATATAGTCATGTTGTGTTGGATATGTTCATAAGCTACCTGATAGAGATGCTTTTGCTCTGCACTTGGCAAGCACTCTCCAATCATCCAAGTTCGAGACAAGTCTGCACACATTCCATAAGGGCCAATCAAATCTGTATCAAATGCAAGTAACTCACCCTCCTTCACAGTTCGAGGGCCACTTTCTTGAAACCAAGGATTGGTTCTCGGCCCTGAAGAAAGAATTCGACATTCTATCCACTCACCACCTCGACGAATATTTTCCGCATGAAGAATAGACCATATGTCATTCTCAGTAATACCGGGTACTGTTGCTTCTTGCATGCACTTCATCGCCACCTCTGTTGAGGCAATTGAACATCGCATGGCATTGATTTCATCTTCGTTCTTAATAGATCGAGCAAACTCCATCACTTCCTGACCATCAAAAACATCGATTCCTAACTGTTTTATCTTATTGAAACCAGCAATTTCAATTTTATCGATAGCCAATCTTTTATTGTCTCCAGCATGCTCCTGTAAAATAGATTGAATTTCTGAAGCAAATCTAGAGGCATGTTCGTCAGTTCTATCACCGGTTTCAAAGTAGAAAAAAGAAGCGCCTCCTCTGACTTCTTTGATCAAAGGAAGGTGTGCTGATAAGTGCTCACAATTGTGAAAATCCCATAAAATAAGATGTCCTGATACAGATACAAAACAGGCTCTAGAGTGATTGTGGGTTACCCATACCTGCATATTTGTGGAGTCAGTCGCATATCTAATATTAAGAGGATCAAACAATAAGATGCCGCCAAGATCTCTTTTCTGTAGTTCTTTTACGATTCTTTGGAGGCGGTATTCGCGCATTCGTGCAAGGTTAGGAGGTGTCAGCCCTAGCTCAGCCCACTCATTGAATGCAAGATCTGTTGGACCTATCTCGACACGGTCATTGTCGTTAAGAGAGCCATCAGCTTTGAACGTGCCACCTCGACGCCGTGAAGGGTCGATTTTTCGATTTGAAGATGTCACTGAGAATGTGGTTATATTGCTCATCATTTGGCCTCCCTATAGTAATAACTCCAACAAACACAGGCTCCATTGAAGACTAGAGCCTTGCCTGAATGGTTGTATCTATAGTAATTTGCCACAGAAAATGAGTATGAAAAAACGATTTAAACACACGAATTCATGACATAAAGTCATGCTAATATTATGACGCTTTCTTTCTCCGCTCTCTATGTTTCAAAACGCTATAAGGCTGTTCTTTTATATTTAATAGACTCAAGCGTGGCGAGCCAAATTAAAGGTAAGACAATAAGAGCCGAACCTATCAAAAGACTGATATCAGGTATTTCATCAAACCATACGATGCCGATAACCACCGCTCCTAACAGACCAGTATATTCTGCACTAGATATTTTATGTGCTTCAACCGCTCGGTAGACCAGTACGCAGATACCCGCATAAATCAAAATAAACAAATTTGAGCCTGCTGCTATCCATAGCGCGTACCAACTCAAAGGAGCATTTTCCCAAATAGCCAAACCAAGCCCCAACGGTATTCCGACTAAATTAGTCAAAAACAAGGTCTGAGCAACGGTGTGATTCGAAGGCAATTTACGCACTAGTAGGTTGTTTGTCGCCATGGTTAAGGCCACGATCAGCGCAAATATAGCACCCATATTAATTTGTGTTGGTTTTACCACGACAAGAATACCTATAAAGCCTAGTATTGCCACAATGATGCTTGGTGCTGTGAGTCTGTCTTTATAAAACAGAAACCCTAAAGGCAACATCAGTAAAGGCGCAGTATAAAAAATCGCATTGACCGTGGCTAGCGGTAGCGCTTGGATAGACAACACCATAAATACCGCGCCAAACAACCAAATATGCCCACGTACAAAATGCCATTTTACGTTACTAAGTAGCTTGGCTTTTTGGTTAAATAAACAAAACGGTAGTAGCATCAAGACAGCTGTTAGCTGACGCAATAGCACAAACTGATAGACCGCTGCACCATCTGGCAACTCTTTTATCAGTGCATCTGAAAGGACTGCAATCATGTTTCCTGCAACCAACAGTATCATTGCAAATCCAACACTCATCTTCGGCATTATCATGCTTATACCTATCTCAAAATACATAAAATTTTAAATTAAGCCATTTAATCTAATGGTCAGATAAATAGTATATTCGCGTATACTCATGACGTATAATGATATAAAAACGTTTAGTATTAGTTGAACTCATAATGAAACTCCCCCCATTACGTGCCATACAATGCTTTGAATCTGTAGCAAGGCTTAATAGTTTTTCTAAGGCAGCAGAAAGCCTCAACGTGACGCAAAGTGCCGTGAGTCATCAGGTTCGAACGCTTGAAGAATATCTTGGTGAAGCGTTGTTTTATAGGCAGGGCCGAACCCTTTCTTTAACAGATATAGGCGAGCGTTATTTCACAGAAGTAAATCAATCGCTGACGGCTCTGTCCAATACCAGTCAGGCCATTCGAAATGACCAGCCTGGGCATATTCGCCTAGCACTGTATAGTTCAGTGGCTGTCAATTGGTTGATTCCTCGGTTAGAAAACTTCCGCGAACAGCACCCAGAGATTGAGCTGACCTTAAATATGGTGACAGACCAAGACGACTATAATGAGCAGTGTTCGGATTGCTTTATTACCGTCAATCCACCGAAACGCAATGTAGTCAGCAAGCTTTTATTCGCTGAGAAGCTATTTCCTGTCTGTGGTCAAAAGCTTTGGGCAGAAATGAAGGATCAGCCATTGCCTGAGGCGTTATGGCAACACCCTATACTGTCCGTAAAATATTCTGACAAAAGTGAAGGTACGGCTAATGATTGGCTAAAATGGTGTAAAGCAGGCGGGTTTGAGCTGCCAAGCGAGGTAAAGATTAATCAATTTAGCCATGTACTGCTTGCCGCACAGGCTGCACGTTATAACTTAGGTATTACGCTTACCGACAACTATATGATGCTAGAACAAACACATCAGCAAAATCTTGTCAAAATCCCAATGCATGAATTACTCACTGGCGACAGTTTCTATTTTTTTTATAATGACTTAAAGTCAAATCAACCAGACATCATTAAATTGAGTCGTTGGTTAGAATCACAATGTCTTTAAAAGTGTTTTAAATAGCATTTTAAATAAGCTTTTCTAAAGACCGTCATTAACGAGTATTACCTATAATTGCGACCAATAAGCACTGTGAAAGTATCAACTCCCTACGATAAAGAGCAAGACCTATGCAAATAATTCTCAATCAGATGGATATTACCGATTACCAAGTATCAGTAAATGCTTCTGCGATATTAAAATCAATCCATGATAATCAAGTTTGTGATGGCTTTATGATTTTTCCAGAACTTGCTTTGACTGGCTTTCCGACGCTAGACAATATTGAAGCGTTGTATCATCAATCAACAGAGCACTTTCACAGCATATTGAAAGCAAGCAAAAATACAGATTCAACCATCATTATTGGACATATTGACAAACAGGATCAACTTTTCTATAACGCATGTTCTTTTATAAAAAACGGCAAAATCATTCATAAACACCGAAAGTCAAAACTTTGGCTTGATGATGTTGGGGTATTTACAAGCGGAGAAGACTTATCAGTGGTTAGCATTAATGATATGGTTTGTGGTGCTCAGATTTGTTTTGAGCTAGAGTTTCCAGAAGGCTCAAGAGCACTGGCAAAAAAAGGCGCACAGATCATATTTATGCCAAACGGCAATATGTCTCCCTATGCAAATACCCACTATGTATTGACTCAAGCTCGGGCTATAGAGAACCAATGTTTTGTGATTACCTGCAATGGTGTCGGCGTCGGTCATGGCGGTCAGTTTGTAGGAGAGAGTCTAATGGTCTCTCCTACGGGACGAATCATCAAAAAACTTGGTTCGTCGCCAGATATAGTCACAGTAGATATAGATTTAGAGGAACTAGAGCAGTCTAAACAAAACTATCACTATATAGACTTGTCTTAATGTAACCATAGAGCTTCATCATTAAACTGAGTGGCAAGGTTGTTTTCTAGAGAAACCACAGTGAAGAAAAATCACGGTTACGTATCGCGGCTGATGTTTGGTGGCTTGAGAGCCGATGGATTATCGTTGAGCTAGTACAGCGCAGTCTATATATCCTATGACTTACTATTCTCAGTCTCTCAAAGCATCTTCAACAAAGCTCAACCGGTCTTGACCAAAGAACATTTCACTATTTACGAAGAAACTTGGTGCCCCAAATACGCCTCGTGCTACTGCTTCTTCGGTACTAGATTTTAAACGCGCCTTGACCTCAGGCTCACTAATACGCGCCATAAAATCAGTCGCCTCAATGCCCACTTTCGACAGAACTTCAGCCACGACTTCTGGTGATTCCATATTTAACTTTTCAGCCCATAGCGCATTAAAGACAGCGGATAAATAACTCTCAAATTTGGGTGTCCCCAAATAAGCGGTAACACCGCGCATAAGCTGCATCGTATTGACTGGGAAAAATGGATTGAAGCGAAAAGGCACGTCATAGATGGCTGAAAAACGCTTAAGGTCTTTGAGCATATAAGCGCCTTTAGCAGGTACGGCAGCTGGTGAGGTGTTACCAACGGCTTGAAACACTGCGCCAAGTAACATAGGTCGCCAAACAATCTCGGCATTGTGACGCTGCGCGATACTCGCTAACTGTGTCCATGCCAAGTAACTGGCTGGGCTACCCACATCAAAGAAAAACTCTACTTGCTTACTCATCCTGGCATTCCTTGCAATATATATTAAGAATCTTAAAGATTACTAACTAGATAAGATTAAAAAGTTTCCATCCATGGGCGCAAATCCAGCTCATGTGTCCAGCTATCTCTTGGCTGACAGTGCAACTGCCAATACTGCTCAGCGATATGTTCTGGATTTAAAATACCGTCTTGGTCTTTTAGCTCATAGCGCTCAGGAAAGTTGTCACGAATAAAATCAGTGTCAATAGCACCGTCAATGATAGGGTGTGCGACATGTATGCCTTTAGGTCCCAACTCGCGCGCCATGCTTTGTGCCAATGCCCGCAGAGCAAACTTAGCGCTCGCAAAAGCTGAAAAACCTTTACTACCGCGTAAAGACGCTGTTGCACCCGTAAAAATAATTGTCCCCCTCTCACGTGGAATCATGACTTTTGCCGCTTCTCTACCTGTCAAAAACCCAGCCAAGGCACCCATCTCCCACACTTTTCGATAGACCCTCTCTGTCGTATCTAAGATAGAGAAATGAACGTTTGCCCCGATGTTAAACACTACTACTTCAATCGGCCCAATGTCTTTTTCAATATGAGCAAACAGCTCAACCATCTCTTGCTCGACACGTGCATCACAACCGAATGGCTTGACCACTCCCCCAGCCGCTTCGATATCACTGACTAATGCCTCTAGCTTCTCAACAGTCCTTCTGGTCACGCACAAAGTAAAACCTTCTCGCGCAAAACGTCTGGCAACAGCGCTGCCAGTGGCATCGCCTGCGCCGATTACAACTGCTACGGGTGCTCTGTTCATATCTATTTCCTTATAGGTTCCTTTTTAGAACTAACAAAAACATAGCTTTATTTTTGGACCCTGTCAAGCTAACCTATAGCTTAAAGATAAAGGAGATAACCTATGCGCTGGGATGAACTGGACCAACAGTCTTGCTCAGTGGCTCGCACTTTAGCAGTCATTGGTGATCGTTGGACGCTCATGATTTTACGCGATTGTTTTTTGGGAGTCAGGCGATTCGACGTATTTGAGCAACGCTTGGGCATTACACGTCATGTCCTATCTAACCGTCTTCGCAAACTGGTTGAATACGATATTTTAAAAAAAGTCGCCTATCAGCAGCGGCCGCTACGTGAGGAATATAGACTGACAGAGTGTGGATTAGATTTGCACTCTGTCGTACTAGCATTGGTCAGTTGGGGTGATAAATACATGGCTGATGAACGCGGGGCGCCGCTGTTGCATAGACACAAAGCATGTGGTCACATTATGCATCCTGTGACAGTATGCTCCGAGTGCGTTGAGGCCGTTACCGCACGTGATATTGAGGTTGAAATAGGTCCCAAATGGATCGGTAATGATGGAGTGAGTATTTAATATAGTAGCGGTTTATAAGCCATTAGAGCTAGATATCAGAACACTTTATTTAAAAGACTTAACCTTTTACGGCTGTACCGTACTTCAGCCTGAAGTATTCCAAAACCTTGTTAACTGTATCGAACAACGTAAAATAAATCCAATCGTGGCGTGTACCTTTCCATTAAAAGAGATACATACTGCTCAAGCGGTTTTCTTAGAAAAGAAACATGTCGGTAAAATCGTTTTGAACGTTGCTCAAGAATAATTATCGTTCAATAGCAAATAAATAGTGCATAAATGGCTTTGAATGTTTTATTCAAAGCCATTTATATCTAAATCAATAAACGCTGTTTTGAAGCATAAAAGTCAACCTTATCAGTCATGACTTTCAACCATTCATTTTATTGTTAGTAGCAGAATATAGATCAAATCTATGAGATAACTGTCATTTCAGTAACGACAAATTCATCGACCATCCCATCTGTTACTTGTACATAGTTTTGGAAATGCGGGCTTTGTACATGTTGCTGAAGACACTCGTTGTTTTCCCAAATCTCATAAACCACGAAACCGTTACTATTTGCATTTTCTTGATGTAAGTCATATTGAATACAACCTTGATCATCTTGTGATGCTGCTGTCAGTTTAAGCAGCTCAGTTTTAACTTGTTCAACGTGCTCAGGTTTGGCTTTGATAGTGGCGACGATGGTAAGTGGTTTGTTTGCTTGCGTGCTCATCTATTTATCCTATATTTGTTATTATCATTGATTTAAATAGGTCCAACGTGTCTGCTAAAAGCGTCACATTGGACCTATTAATCTAAATGGCGTTATGCGTTATGCAGACCAGCCTTCTAATACAATCTTGCCATGCGCTTGCTGTTTTTCTAGCATTTGGTGCGCACTACGTAGATGTTCAGCGGTGATAGCCCCAAGGTTGTGAGCGACCGTGGTTTTGATCTCGCCTGCATCAATCAATTTTGCCACCGCATTTAATAAATGATGCTGTTCAATCATGTCTGGCGTATTGAACATTGAGCGTGCAAACATAAACTCCCAGTGCAGACTTAAGCTTTTGGTTTTAAGAGGGTTGGCATCTAATGATTTTGGATCATCAATCAGTCCAAGCTTACCCTGCGGCTTTAAGCATTTAATGATTTCTTCATAATGATCTTCAGTATTATTGAGACTCACAACATAATCTACTTCAGCAATACCTGTTTTTTGTAGTTCATCAGACAATGGGTTGCGGTGATTGATGACATGATCAGCACCCAAATCTTTGAGCCACTGCACGCTCTCATCTCTCGAAGCTGTACCAATAATCGTGGCAGATGTTCTTGTTTTTAATAACTGAGTTAAGATAGATCCAACGCCGCCCGCTGCGCCAATGACCAATACTGAGACGTTATTAGCATTCTCGCTACTACCGCTGTCATTCGCTGCGCTATCAGAGACAGGCACTTGTAAACGATCAAATAACATCTCCCAAGCCGTAATCGTTGTGAGTGGTAATGCCGCTGCCTCAGCGAAAGACAAAGAGGCTGGCATGTGTCCAACGATACGCTCATCGACCAACTGATATTCAGCATTGCTGCCTGAACGGGTCAAATCTCCAGCATAATAGACGTTGTCGCCTACTGAGAATAAACTGACATCTTCACCGACAGCCGTCACAGTACCAGCAGCATCCCAACCAATAACAGCGTACTCACCCTCTGCAGCAGGACGCCCTTCACGGATTTTGTAATCTACTGGATTGACTGATATGGCTTTTACTTCTACGAGGATATCGCGGCCTGAAGCAACTGGTTTATCAAGGGTAATGTCTTGTAGCGATTGTTCGTTATCGATAGGTAGATTGTTTTGATAACCAATGGCTTTGATAGTTTGCATAATATTGTGTCCTGTTTTTAATGAGAAAGTTTTTAATAATAAAATTTGAAAATATAGTTATTTGAAAATATAGTTAGTGATGGTTCAATTGTTCGAAATTTATTAATGCTGCTAAATGCAAATTTTATGCATCTTATGCATCTTATGCATCTTATGCATCTTATGCATCTTATGCATCTTATGCAAAAATTGACTGCAATACTGTTTGAGTCTGCTGCTCAAGCTCTGTAATGGCTGCTTGGTTTAGAGCATCAGCATGTGGTCGTCCAAACGCCCCTCTTGCATCGCCATGTGCGCCATCTTTTATATCGTTATCAAAGTATTTACCAGTATCGTTAGCGAACTCATCGGAGATGGCCAACTCCGTTAGGATATTTGCGCCCTTGTCTGCTGATGACCAATGCTGACCATACGCTTCGTTAGCCATTTTTGTGTTCAGCAGCGAGCCTGGGTTGACAGCGATGACATTAATAACGTTGCTAACGACTGTGTCAGCTAATGCCATACTCCACATGGTTAATGCCAGCTTACTTTGGGCATAAGCATCTTTATCATCGAGGCGGGTTTGACCTGCAAGTGCTTGATAAGATATTGACGCTTGCGCAGCTGAGCTTAAGTTCACAATACGCGCTTTATCAGACTGCTTGAGCAAAGGCAACAAAGCATTGGTCAGCTCATAAGGCGCTAGGTAATTGACTACGAAACGTACATCCAAACCGTCTTTCGTCATTGCTGATGCCGTGGTATAAATCCCTGCATTATTTATGAGCACATCAAGCTTTGGCAGTTTTTCATTGACGTCTGCTGCCATCTTTAGCACATCCGTTAGATCAGAAAAATCAGCCACAAACCCATCAATATTATCTACTGCTGCGCCTGTCGCGACTGCTTGAACTTCTGCAATGACGCTAGCAAGTTTGTCAGCATCGCGGCCATGCAAATACACTTGGTGTCCAGCTTCTGCCAGTTTTAAAGCTGCCAATTTGCCAATGCCATCTGTGCTGCCAGTAATTAAAATTGTTTTAGTGGTGTTCAGAGTCATAAACCGCCCTTATTATTTGTTTGAATTATTGTTTCAGTTTTGGATACCTGTTCTATTTTATCCGTCGTGATAGCGTCCATTGTAATGAAAGTGTTGTGGGTCAAACAGTAGTCATCACCTAAAACACTTTCAATATAATTTTGAAAGTAGGTTGTTTTTAAGGGGTTATTTAGATCGATATCTAAGCGGTTGTTTGTTATATTTGAGACAATACAACCGTCCTGTTTAGTCTGATGTTTCTCAAACGAGGGCCTGTCCTCCATTAGCGTATCTCAATAGGACAAATTGTTCATCCGCTTGACGCGCAAGCTCCGCCTTACTAACAAGGGTGAGCAGCTTTTACAGCACTGTAAGGATGCACTGGGCATCTTGGACAATGCCTATGTACTTAGAGAAGTTTGGTGAACCTAAGACACCGCCAGCATTGGCTGAACACAATTGTCTGTGTCTGGGACACAATGACAAATATTTTAGTCAATGGACGTTTGAAGGCTTGGGCAAACAAGCGAGCGTCGCTGTATCGGGCAGAAGATGGTGACGTGGTCAGGCGTTGGGCAATAATGGAATATGGTCTTGCACTAAAATCTCGTTTAGACATTATTTCTGATATAAAAGAAGGACGGCACATTGAAATTAAACTAGGGGGTTGGCAAGTTGCCCCCTACCCACTATATTTGATCTGTCCTGAACGACGATTGATTGACCCACTGTTCAATGCCGTAAAGGAATATTTAATCGACTGCGTGCAAAATGTTTTGGCTTGAATAGCGTTCGACCTTAAACAAAATACAGTCGACTCCTCTTAAAGAGCATACGGTTCTACTGGGATAAATATTGTGCAGCCTCTGTTATGCTTGCGAGCAGCCAATGAGAAAACTTATAACCATCAGCACATAGTAAAACCTACTAGCAAGATGATAATCATATGTATCACTTTTATGTTGGATTGACGTCACCTTCCAATACGCCAACCTCTAAATTTGGCAAAAAAACGGTTTATTTTGTCAGAAAAGTTCAACGTCTCTGATTCTGGCACTGCTTCAACATGATGGCGAGCTGCCAATATCGGTTGCTGTACCAATCTTTCGTGATGATCAAACGCCCGATCAAGACTGATACTCATCATAGAAAAATTGGTCGGTCGTGGTAGGCAGCGATATACCTGACCTTTATTAATCAAATCAATCACCATATGTGCATCTTTGAACTCGGTCAACATGAGCACCATCAGATCAGGCTGAATATTTTTTAGTGCATAAACAATGGGAGTGATGTTTTCTTTATTGAGCATCGAATCCGTAATAGTGACGCCAAAGCGTTTTTTTTGTAATAAGCTTGCAGCCTGCTCAATATTGCTTGCCCAGCTCACGGTATAAGCGCTCTTAAAATGACTTTTTATTTGCTGATAGACACTCTCATCATCATCTAACACCAATATACTACGCTTGCTATCAATGCTGGCATGAATACGGTTTTGAGTATCATGATTTTCAGTGACATTTTGGGTGATTTCTTGGGTTTTTTGAGCAATCTCTGTGGCTTTATTAACGGTTTTTTTGAGTTCATCATTCTGCCAAGGCTTTGTGATATAGCGATAAATCTCGCCTTCATTCACAGAATCAATCACTGCATTCAGATCTGCATACCCCGTCAATAAGATACGAATAGTATTCGGGGATGCCGCCTTGATATCACGCAACACTTCTGTACCTTGCTTATCTGGCATGCGTTGATCGCTGACGACCACTTGTACCTCATTCGCGCTGATATATTCCATCAGCTCAGTAGCATCAGTAGTGATAAACACATCGTGTGACTGTCGGAAGTGCATTTTTAAACTGCGTAAAATGCGTGGTTCATCATCGATAAAGGCAATTTTTGGTTTTTGCATGAGGCTCTCTTTAAATAAGTAGTTGGAAGTCTCTCAACTTTCAAATAAGGCCTGTGAAGATTCGGTTTTATGAGCGATAGACTGTATCGGCAGCAGGATGGTAAACGTCGTTCCAGTGCCAACGATTGAGCTGACCTCGATGCGACCGCTATGTTGTTCGATAATTTGTGCTGTGATAGCCAATCCCAACCCTGTGCCATCACCAGCTTTTTTGGTAGTAAAAAAGGGCTCAAAGATCTGCGTTAAAATACTCTCTTTGATACCAGCACCATTATCTGTAATGCTGATTGCCACGTATTGTCGCGACTCATCAACAGACGAGAGGATCTGTAATGCCCCTTTATGATCCATTGGCATGGCTTGGGCGGCATTATTAAATAGATTGAGTAATACTTGGTTGATTTGCGAAGGATTGCATTGAATCAATGGTAGCTCAGCCAGACTGGTGCTGACATCTAGAGTTTTTAGATTATTACGTGCCATCACCAAAGACGTGTTGATACAGTCATTGATATCGACCTCTTTTACCTTGGATTCGTCAATTCGAGAGAAATCAAGCAAACTCACGACCAACTCCGCAATCTGATCGACGCCATACAGGCCGTCTTTGATCAAATCTGTCAAATCCTCACTGACTTCATCTTCTTTAATTGCCTCACAACACTGCAAGGTCTCCTCTATCAATTGAGTCACTTGTGCTTGGTCAGCCTCTGGTTCTTTTAACGCATGCAATAATTGATCGGTATGCTGTATCAGCTCATCAAAACGCATGAGGTTATCACCGACCAGCTCCATATTGCTACGCACATAGCCAAGAGGCGTATTGACCTCGTGCGCCACGCCTGCCACCATCTGACCGAGTGTGGCCATTTTTTCGGAGCGTACTAGGTGCACTTGTGAGGCTTTTAATTCGTCCATGGCTTGCTGCAAATCTTTCGTACGGGCGGTCACTTGGCTCTCTAGATGGACATTTATTTCAGCAAGCGCGCCTTCGTTTTCGACGACACGATCAATCAGTTGATTGGTCTGCTCGCTGATGACTTGGATTTCACTGACATTTGAGTGTGGCAATTTATGCACGCTTAATTTTTGATATTGTTTTTGCTCAATCAATGTGCCCATATCAGCCACGGCCATTGCCATGTGCTTTAATGGACGCGTAAAGTAGCGACGAAACACCCATGCAGTCAGTAATAAAATCGGAATAAACCCCAATAGCATGGCTTGAATCAGCTGGTTTGACAGTGCATTTGCCACGCTCATCATGTCATTATCAGGCTTAACGATGACCATTTTCCAATACGTAAACGGCATACGAAACACAAAAGCGGTGGCAGACTGCTGCAACACAAAATCATTGGGCACAGCGATGGTATCGACCAAATGACTGCCGACTAAATTAAACGTCTGATCGATGTTCAATAGCAATAATGCGGAGAGTAATTGGGATTCTTGTTCGCTGATTTTGTCCAAATTGGTCGTGCTCAAAATACTACGGGCGGCGAGCGTGAAACGGCCTTCATCTTTGGCAGTCGCTTCATCGATCAGTGTGCGATTAATACTATCTAGGCGATCAGCAATAGGTGCAAAGCTAGGGTTTTTCTTGGCCAATTGATGTGCGGTTACCATTTCGCCCTGAGGATTATCTTCCGTCACTTGAGTGACCATCGACTGATCAGGAAAGGTCAAAAACCGATTGTCCAGGTCTACCAAAAAGACGTAACCACCTACCTTATCTTGCCATTTTTGCATGGCATCATCGAGATTATCCAATAACAAATTAAAACTCACCACGCCATCAAAAGCTTGGTTACGACTGTCATATAACGACTTGGCACAAGTCATCATCGGCTGATTGCTCACGGGATCCACATACGCACGGCTCCAGACACAGTGGTCATGACGTGCATACATCGCTGGAATGTACCACCAATCTCGATAATAAGGATTGGGTGTTTGGCTCACTTGATTATAGCGTTCTGATGGTTGCATGTTGCCTGCCTCATCACGCGCCCACACAAACGACTGACGCTCTCGACCTTGCTCATACATATTGGGGTCAAACCATACACCTCCGCCCACGATTCGCAGGTCCGTCTGCTGCATGAGATTGCCAAAGGTTTCTTTATAAAGAACGTCTTCTTTTGGCAAGCCACCAGCCATCGTACTGGTCGCCTTTGCCAATCCATCGACATGGCTGATACTCGCCATGATGCTATTGATTGCTTCATTACCCGTTTCAACCACTGTTTCTGAAGTCATCTCTAGTAGGCGCGGCTTCGCTTGGGTTTCAATAACCCAGTACACCATCAGAATAATCAATAAAAAAGCCAATGCCAAAATAATCAGCATGCGCGTGGAAATACTACCAAGCCGATTAGCCACACTCATAAACAAACCTTGTATTGATGCGCCTACTGTTATCAATGACTCATACAATAAGTCAAGACATCAGCCATACGCAGCCACCATTCATAGTGAGCTCAAGGATACGATGCGGTTATGACAAGATAATGACAAAAGTTGTGTTTTTAGGGTTTGTCCTCATTTTAAACATAACAAAAAAAATGCGCCAAATTGCTGTCAAACAAAAAAAAACAGCGCAGACAATACCATAAGCATTTTGATTACTATTCATCATTTATCCCTGATTAATTTATTTAGTGATAAGTTAAGGTTTATCATTGACGACATCCCTTGCCTGTAGACTATAATTTCATAACAGCGCTTAGAAGTTTGTCGCGCACACGACAATTCCTCAATAAATGAGAGACAAATACGTTTAAACATTCATAGTAGAGGTATGAATTAGCCCTTAATCCGTGTTCAATACACCGATTTCAGCTTGCCGGAATATTGGTATTCTGTAAAAATACGGAGGTTCTGTAAAAATAAAATAGGGAAATACGAAATGACATTCTCGAAGTCAGTAACCTATTTGCAGACTCGCTAAAGGAATAGACCTCCGCTACTTCTAACAAAACGGACAAGTAATATAATCATGAAAAAATCAGTGCAAACACTTTTTAGCCGAGTTGGTCTGACTGCTGTCATTGCCGCCTCATTGATATCTGGACAAGTGCAAGCAGCAGACAGCGACAGTCATCTGAAAAGCACAGTAGATGCACAAGCCAAGTCGCTAATGAAAGCACATGATATTCCAGGTATGGCGTTTGGCATTATTATCGATGGAAAGTCGTCTTTTTATAACTATGGTTTGGCTGACAAGCAATCTGGTAAGGCTGTTTCAGAAAACACTATCTTTGAGTTGGGCTCTATCAGTAAGACCTTTGCCGCGACTTTGGCCAGTTACTCAGAGCTCAATGGCACACTCGACTTGGAGGATACCGCTGATAAATACATTCCTTATCTACAAGACAGCTCCATTGGTAACACCAAGCTTATCAACCTAGCCACCTATTCGGCAGGTGGTCTACCACTTCAAGTACCTAACGATATCGAAAACAACAAGGAATTGTTCCGCTACTATAAGTCGTGGCAACCTGCCTTCCCTATCAACTCAAAACGTCTATACTCTAACGCCAGTATAGGACTGTTCGGCCATATATCAGCCTTGAGTATGGGCGCTGATTACACACAGGTGATGGAAGATAAAATACTGCCCTTACTCAATATGCCTAGTACCTTTGTCAATGTTCCTAACGACAAAATGGGCGATTATGCGTTTGGTTATAACGCTGCTGGAGAGCCGATAAGAGTTAACCCTGGTATCTTGGACGCCGAAGCCTATGGTATTAAATCAACCAGCGCGGATATGACCCATTACATGGCGGTTAATATGGGGTTAATCCCTTTGGATAAAGATATTCAACAGTCATTGCAAAACACTAGAAAGGGATACTATCAAGCGAGCACTGTTACACAAGGATTGGCGTGGGAGATGTATCCATTCCCCACTCAGCTAGACACACTGCTTGAAGGTAATTCAACGGATGTGGCACTCAAGCCACAGCACATTACAGCAAACAATCAGCCGACACCTGTTTTAAACGATGTATGGGTGAACAAGACAGGCGCTACCAATGGTTTCGGTGGATATATCGCTTATATTCCCGCAAAAAAATCTGGTATTGTCATTTTGGCAAATAAGAACTACCCCAACGCAGAGAGGGTCAAAGCGGCTTACACCATCCTGCAAAGTGCGATGGCTAATTGAAGTAGAAGAAAATAGAACGTTACTGTGTTTCTAGTGACGCTCACCTTGTTTAAACCAATATAATGAATGTAAAAAAGTCCTTTATATCAGTATAAAGGACTTTTTTCTGAAGTTGAGAGTGTTAGTTCTTACTATTTTTCAAACTCTTTAAAATCTGCTTTACGAATTTTGGCATGAATACCTTTGGTCTTATCCACGACCTGCGATACTTCAAAATCTGTCGCTGCACTTAGGTAAGCATAAGCGATCGCCTCGTCAATGCCATACTCTTGATTCAAGAAACGAATCGCTTCACGAGTAGACTTCTTCATCGCCTCATCCAAATCTTCATCTAGCCCTGGCGTGATCCAAAATTCAGCATTCTCTGCCAAAGGTTGCGCAATCTCTTTACCCGGAATCTTATCCTTACCTGCTTTTAGCAATGTAAATTTAAAAGTGGCGCGAGCAGATGCTTCAAGGGCAGTCAATGCAACCTCGCCATCGCCTTGGGCAAAGTGGCTGTCACCTGTATAAAACAGTGCACCTGCCACTTGTACCGGATAATAAACCGTTGCCCCTGCACCCAATTCGTTGATATCAATATTGCCACCATACATAGCAGGTGGAACTGAATGTACTCGCTCTGAGGTGTTTGCTGCGACACCCATTAGACCCATAAATGGACTGAGTGGAAAACGTATAGACTTACCAGAATCTGTTTTTAGGATACCTTCGTATTCACCTTTGGCATTTTTTTCGATAGGCGTAAATACGGAGACATTGCCGTAGCGCTCAGGGTGAGCGGCAGACGCGTTGTCTTGTTTTGCTTTTTTGGGAAACTCGCCTGCCAATGCGCCTTTGCCATGGCGGTTAGAGATGACACCATACGGCACGCGCGGCTCAACGTTGATGACTTCTACTTTTAGGATATCGCCTGGTTGCGCCCCTTTGATTTCGATAGGGCCTGTCACGATATGTGGACCATCTTTATCAAAGTCATGTTTTAATTTTGATTTTGTTATTGTTTTTGCTTCATCTAAAATAAAGTCGTCTTTGACCCCTTTTGACTTAAAGTATTTTGCTGCATCACGGCCCTGATCTTCGAGCAAACCTTCGTGTGAGACGGTATCAAAAGTCACCACACTACCAGAGGTAACAGACATAACGGGGCTGGCGTCTCTGTTGGGCAAATATCCCCATGTTATGGTGTCTAAAGTAGAAGGTACATAGTAATTGCCTTTATATTCACCACTACTCAACTGAGTAGGTTTATCTGCTATTTGCTTGAGAACCGTAAAGTCTTCTGCTTGGGATACTGATATACCAAACGCGCTTAGAATAAACAGTGAAAGAATGGTTTTTTTAAACATAGAACATACCCTCTTTAGTTAAAACATGACAATATTGTCATACCTGTATAAGGGCAAGTTCTATGCCATGGGCAAAACGGTGTTTTCTATTAAACTTAGTGGCAAAAGCACTATATTGATACAATTGTTTGCTTTATCGTGGTGCCTCAGCAAAAAAAGAGCATTATTTTAGAGCATAGACATTGCGTGCAGAGGTATTAAATTAAAAAATATTAAATGAAAAGATAATGGATAGAGAACTGCATTATCAATCTTATTTTAAGACACGCTATGCAAATTGGCGTTCGAACGACGTCCAATTCTCAATATAGGTTGACTGGCAAATAAGACAATCACACCAACTAATGAAAACACACCAAAGGCGTAGAACGCAGTAGCAGGACCATACCTATCCACAATCAAACCAGTAAAGATGACGGGTACACTAAACCCTATATATGCCATCAGAAAATAGCCTGCACTTGCACGTGCCTGCTCATTGCCGGCAGAGCGTGCGACTCCTAACATACCGCCTAAATAGACAAAGCCATAGCAACTAGTACTGGCCAAAAATGCCGCCAAAAGAATCACTGGTAGATTGGCATTCAACGTCCCCCAAGCCAATAAAGCATAAGCTGGTAGTAAGATCAGAAGACCAAGCTTGCTTGAAACTTGAGGGTCAAGTTTTCGGGCGATTGGCTGAACGATCAATCCACAACTGATGGCTAACATAGAGGATATCCCTGCATATTTAGCGAGTCCATGCGTGGCCAGTACTGAGGGAATAACTGACAATACCAATCCTGTCGTCGCCCAACAAATCAAAATACCGCTGCCATACCAGATGACCTCACGGTTAAAATAAGGTAGCCGTAGCATAGAGGTGGGCAAATTAGTGCGTTTAGGTGCCGTCTCTGGTAATTGATATAACAAAAACATAGCGAGCAGCCCGCTCGCTAGCAGTAAGAAAAAACTGGCTGGCTGATCGGTTTCATAAAACATCAAAGAAACCGTCGTCAATACAGGGCCAAGACCAAAACCTATCGTTGTACTGGCCGTTACCCACGCTGTCGCACGCATCGCATCTGTTGAGCCGAGCAGCTCAATCATATAGGCAGTCGCCGTAGCAGCCATTAGAGCCGTTCCCACACCAAGTATGAATCGTGCTACTGCTAATGCTCGCGTGTACGGATAAAACAACATAAGAGCCGTCGCTGCTACCGATAGGGCTAGAGAGATTAAAATCACCTTGCGCCGTCCAATTCGATCAGACAATCCACCAAAAGCTAACAATACAGGTATGACGCCTAATACATAAAAGGAAAACGCTATCGTAGTTGCTAGTACGCCATAGCCATCATTGTGTGCGTAAACGGCATAAAGTGGCCCTTGGATATTGACGCTTGTCGTTATCACGCATAAGGCAAAGGCCAGATATTTATTATATTTTTTTGTAGTCATATATCGCTGCTTTTTGAAGAATAATCGTTGAATTGACTGAGGTAAGTACGTTTCACAATAGAATCACACCTACCTCCACATCGTTTACGTTCAATAATTAAAACAAAAGCACAGTAGGTTATCTATATACAATACAGTACAATTAGACAGAACTGTTTGGTCTATAGAACCCATACAGTTCGAACATCAAATCAATATACTGTCCTAGTTGTAACCTTGAGATAAGACCTTCATAAAAGCCGCCTTACCAAAAATTGTAAAAAATATGAATAAGAAGCTAACACGCATCGAAGTTGTCATGGCTGACGTAAAAGAGAAAATAGCGACCGTTATCTACATGCCAGAGTCGCGACTACCCTCCGTCCGTGCCGCTGCCAAAGATTATGGGTTCTCACCTTCTACGGTGGTTGAAGCCTATGAACGCCTGCAAACTGAGGGCATTATTTACTCCCGTCCTGGTGCAGGGTTTTATGTGGCAGAGACGACAGCGCCGCTAACATTGACAGATATAGCACCGAAAATTGATCGAGTGGTAGATCCATTGTGGGTATCACGGCAGTCGCTGGAGCCACCCGATGGTGCACTAAAGCCAGGCTGTGGGTGGTTGCCAGCGGACTGGCTATTTGAGGCAGGTATACGCCGTGGTCTGCGAAATGTGGCAAAAGCTGACGCGTCTATTATCAGTGAGTATGCAACGCCGCTAGGACTGTTAGCATTACGTCAACTACTCACGCGGCGTATGGCAGGATTGAGTATCAATGCAGAGCCATCACAGGTCATATTGACGGATTCAGGCACTCAGGCGATAGATTTGATTTTTCGATTTTTACTAACGCCGGGTGATACGGTTGTCGTCGATGATCCTTGCTATTTTAACTTTCGAGCACAGCTGCTTGCCCATCGGGTCAAAGTGATTGGCGTGCCTTATATGCCAAACGGGCCAGATGTAGAGGCCTTTGCAGTGATTTTAGATGAGCATAAGCCGCGCCTATACATCACCAATGCTGCCATTCATAATCCTACGGGCGCAACGTTATCACCTGCTACGGCATACCGTGTATTACAATTGGCTCAGACTGCTGGTTTGTACATTATCGAAGACGATATTTTTGCAGATTTTGAAGTCAAGCCTGCGGCGAGATTGGCGGCTTTAGATGGATTATCACGAGTATTCTATATCGGCAGTTTTTCTAAAACGTTATCCGCATCCCTACGCTGTGGTTATATTGCAGCGCCTATAGAATGGGTTGAGAGCTTGGTAGATTTAAAGATAGCGACTGGCTTTGGTGGCAGTAAGTTGGCGGCAGCTGTTGTTTTCTCAGCACTGACTGATAGCGGCTACCGTAAGCATATGAATGATATCCATACTCGGCTGGCAAGCGCGCATACTCATACGCTACCACGATTGGCCAAATTAGGCATCGTACCGTGGCTGCTCCCACAAGCAGGTATGTTCCTATGGTGCCGATTACCTGAGAATAATAATGCGACCGAATTGGCCAATCGCTGCTTATCACAGGGTGTGGTATTGGCACCGGGCAATGTTTTTAGCCAATCGGACAATGCTGAGAACTTTATGCGGTTCAATGTGGCACAGATGAATCATTCAAAAGTTTTCGAGGTATTGGCTCAATCGTTAGACTGACCAATCAGAGACTTGTATAGTCATTCCACTATAAAAGTATTACAGCGTTAACCTCGCTTGAAGTATCACATGTACATCTATAGTCGGTTGCCTTGTACTACTTTTAAATTGAATCGACTATGGTGCTAGTACCGTCCTATTATATAGTGACCTTTCGACTATAATTCTAAGCCTAAATATCAGCCAAACACAATCAAATCTAATCACTTCCGACAACGGATACTATTTCTCTAGGATAGCTCATATGTCCCCTATATATACTGCATTGGCTGTACTGGTTACCTTTATCTGGGGCGTAAATTTCACTTTTATTGCGTGGGGTCTTGAGAGCTTTCCGCCATTGATGCTTACCGCCCTGCGTTTTTTCTTTACTGCTGTGCCTCTGGTTTTATTTCTAAAGCCGCCTAAATTCAACCGTACCTTGTTTATTTATGCCATCGGTACATTTGTCATGCAGTACGCCTTTGTCTTTACAGCGATGCATCTGGGTTCATCCCCGGGGCTGACGGCACTACTGCTACAAATTCAGATTTTTATCACGGTATTGCTAGCATACTTTATATTGGGCGAAGCAGTCAGCCGCATGCAAATCGTCGGTATGTTGGTCGGTGTACTAGGACTCAGCGTGATTGCGTTAAACCTTGGCGGTGATATGCCTTTGGCAGGGTTCATCTGTATCCTGATAGCTGCCATCGGTTGGAGCTTTGGTAATATTGCCTCCAAGCAAGCATCAAAACAGGCCTCAGAAAAAGCTGCCCTACAAGAGAGGCAGCAAGGAACAAGGGTATCTGTTGCCCCATCTAGCACTGGAAAAAATAAAGCCTCTGCTCTATCTGCGTTAGCACTGGTAGTCTGGGGCGGTCTCATTGCTTGCGTGATGTTGACGATATCTTCTCTTACATTTGAGACTGATGCATGGCAGATGGCGACGTTTACTGAAGCATCACTCAAGTCTTGGCTCTCACTTGGGTTTATCGTCTATATCTCAACCTTAATTGGCTTTGGTCTGTGGGCACACTTACTCAGTCAAAATACCGCGTCCAAGGTTATGCCGTTTGCACTATTGGTGCCCGTATTCGGTATGGTGACCTCAGTACTACTCACAGGAGAAGTGGTGACTTGGTGGAAGATGCTGGCCATGATGTTGATCTTATCAGGGCTGCTATTAGCAAATGTGAAGATGAAAATGAAAAGAAGGGCTATTTGAATGGTTACTCAGTTTTATGTTGACTCGCTATTATCGTCCAGTTAAGGTTTATTCATAGTAATTAAATTGCTCACCGTGACTGATACTAGTAAGAAATCAATCTATATCAGCTTTGTTTTATATACGTCATATTTAGAAGATGCCCACTGCTCTTAAGTTTACTGCTCTTAAGTGTTAAGTCACAACCGACATGGAAGTCGAAAACTGACGTGGTTTGCTCTGTCATCAAGTAAAAAATACAGAGCGCACCGTAGTCTACAAACTTTGAGGTGATTTGCATGCGTATAGACATACCGACTTACTATGATCGTCTGCTGCAGAAACTCTCAAAGCTGATGGTTTCACCTCGATTATGCTTTGCGTTTTTTCTATTCATCATCATTATTATCTCGCTGTTATTCACTGGTTGCGCAAAACGAGTCTGGAACAAGCCCATTGTAGAGAAGAGCACTGCTCGCTATGATTTTCATAACAACCTCCCAAAAAACTCAGACGAAGTCTTTGTTGTACTTGCCTTTTCTGGCGGTGGTACACGGGCAGCAGCACTCAGCTACGGGGTGCTAGAAAAGCTACGTGATACACCAGTAACTATCAATGGCGTAGAGCGCCGACTATTAGATGAAGTCGATGTCATCTCTTCGGTATCTGGCGGGAGCTACACAGCAGCATATTACGGGCTATTTGGCGATGACATTTTTGAGAAATTTGCTCCAGAATTCTTGTATGAAGACTGGCAATCACGACTGATTAGACTTGCGATACGTCCGCAAAGCCTAATAGCGATGAGCAGTTCTGAATACAATCGTGGGGATTTGGTGGCTAACAATTTAGACAACAGTCTATTTCAACAAAAGACCTTTGCTGATATGAGCCGTGGAAAATTGCCTTACGTTATCCTAAATGCAAGTGATCTAAACAACGCCATGACTTTTTCATTTACTCAGCAACAGTTCGACTTTTTGTGTTCGGATTTATCAAGCTACCCAGTTGCCAATGCGGTGATGGCCTCTTCCTCAGTCCCTGGCATCTTTGCCCCTATTGCCCTACACAACTTTTCTGATTGTTCGCAGCGCTCGCAGCCTTGGGTCAATGACGCACTAAATCAAGACAGTCATTTGCCGCGTAGTTATGCGATAGCTCGCGCGTTAGATCGGTATTCGCAGCCAGAGCGGATGCCAGTAGTGCGCTTGGTAGATGGCGGGGTAACCGATAATCTTGGCGTGCGCGGCTCAATGATGAGTCCTGTGACCCAATATGGCGATGTGCCCAACATGGCAGGCGCTTTCAGTCCTGCGAAATTACGCCAAGTCAGACAAGTACTGGTCGTTGTGGCCAATGCTCAGACCTATTCAGAGCATGAGTGGTCAGTAGAAAATAAAGACCCGAGTTTTCTTGATACCATTTCAGCGGCGAGTGAAGTCGCACTAGGCACACTAAATAACGAAACTGTCTCATTGGCCAAAAAAGAGTTTTTACAATGGGGAGAGCATGTAAATGCTCAGCGACCTGCAAGTGCGCCTCAGGTAGAAGTGCATTTCTCCGTATTAACCTTCGATCAAGTCAAAGATAAAACAGAGCGTGCAAAGTTCGATGCCATGCCGACCACCTTTCATTTACAACCTGAACAAGTAGATGACTTACGCTATTTGGGCAGTGATTTACTTGAACAATCTAAAGAGTTTCAAAATTTCCGCAATGCCCTCCAATGACCGTCATCGTGCTTGCCAATAACCAAGTATGCGTGACTGTCAAAATTCCTTAGCAGCATCATGACTGATAGCATGCCAGCCTATATTTACCGCATTTTTCTATCTCTGCCTGATATATTCATCTCATTTCTCTTCTAACTGAATATTCATAGCGTGCTTGTGGTTACAAGTAATATTGAACGATTACTCAAAATTACTTGAATGACTGTTCAAGACCTTTTATCGTAGAAACAATACATATTGGGGTTTTTAATACTTGGCAGGTAGTACACGATAGTCTTGAAGATTACCCATATTCTTCAATATCTCTACCGTATATATAAGCGGCCGTCTATCTCCAATGTATTACGACTGGATAATAACCAAAATTAAAAACGTTAAGAAAATAATAACGATTCAAACCTGAAAAAGGAATGACTACTATGAACAAATATATGGCTGGAATAATAGCTGCTTTTATCGCGACCATCGTTATGTCGCTACTTCTCATGCTAAAAAGTGCAATAGGCCTCATGCCTGATTTAGATATTATTGCGATGCTTGCATCGATGATGGGTGGCAGTCACATAATAGCGTGGATTGCTCACTTTATGATCGGATCGATCGGCTATGGTATCGTCATGGCATTGATAGCAGGTACGGATAGAAGTAAGAACTTTACGCTGACTGGCGCAATGGTAGGTGCAATTGGTTGGTTTATGATGATGATTGCTATTATGCCTATGATGGGCAATGGCTTATTTGGTTTATCTATGCCAAGCGGCATTATGATCCCCATCGCTACTCTTATGCTACATCTCGTATTTGGTGTAGTATTGGGCAAAGTTTATGCCAAGCTGGTTGCCGCACACTAAAAACTTAAACACCAATCAGCTATAAGAATATTTGATTGAAACTCGATATTAAAAATCAACATTAAAAAGTGACATTAAAAGTATAAATTTAAGTGCCTTTATAAGTATTTAAAATACGCTGCTAACGATGACCACTAAAACACTTGGCCATCATTAGCAGCTTTTTATTTTCTGCAGCTTTTTTTCTATAGTTATCGTAAATCATCCACGACAGCTAGCATTGCTACCAGTGATGCTTCGCCTAATTTGATAGAACGCTCTGGCGACCAACCCATCTCTTCATCGGGCAGATTATCATTGTCTTTAAATGGCATCTCTAACGTATTAGCAAGGCAATCAAAACGCTCTGCTACCCAATTGGTGGCAACGGTCATATTGGCAGCACCTGGTGCATCAATCTCATAGCCAAATTCAGACTGAAAATCAGCACTGGCCAGCTTTAATACCTCTGAAAATCTATCGCGCAGACCAGCGAGACGGTCACTATAGCTTGGCGTCCCTTGCGAGCCAGCGAGGAATACGTAAGGCAATGCTTCATCACCATGCACATCATAAAACAGATCAACGCCTGTCGCTTCCATTTTATGAATCACATGAAACACTTCAGGGCTTTTGTCTAAGCTTGGACTTTGCCATTCACGGTTTAGATTGGTTCCGGCAGCGTTAGTACGCAGGTGTCCGCGCACGCTGCCGTCGGGGTTCATATTGGGTACAATATAGAAGTTTGCTTTGTCTAGTAACTGTTTTCCTGTTGCATTATCGCTATTTAACAAGCTATACAACAAGCCCTCGATCAGCCATTCAGCCATCGTTTCACCTGGGTGCTGACGGGCGGTAATCCATATGTTGCGCTTGTGGGCAGCACCGTCACCTATTTTGACTAGGGTCAAGTCACGTTTATCAAGCGTTTCGCCTAGATGCTCTAACGTCACTAGCGGATGCACTTGCACGGCGGCCAATAAATCTTGATGACGCTCATAGCTATAAGGCGCAAAATACGCAATCTGAATGGTTTCGCATTCTAACTCTGCCACGATGGTCAACTTGCCATCTTTATAAGAGGTTGGCAGACGGAACCAATGCTGACGATCATAAGAAGCCACCGCTTGGTAGTTCTCCCACCCTTTTAGATAAGACGCCTCTCCTGCATTCAGAATATTGAGAACATACTGCTTCCCTATTTGACCTGACAAACGAAAGTTAAACCACTGGAAAAACTCGCCGCCAACATCTGGACGAATCGCTAATTGAATGTCGTTTTTGTCATCTGCATTAATAATGTCAATGTTGCCTGCATCAAAATTAGCCGTGATATGCATAGTCATTCTCTAATTGATTTTTATGATTGTGTTTTAAGTATTATGTTCGTTATCGACTTACTATTTTACCTATTGCCTTTTAATAATCTCTAGCTTTATATTGGGCATTAGACATACATTTACTTGGTCATTACCAGCTCGTTTTCAAGGCAATCACTTGCCAAATCTATCTATTCAGATTGAATATCTATCGTTGACTACTAAAAGATTAAACGTCCGTCAATAACTCGACACTCACTTGAAAGTAATCATCGTCTTTTATAGTAATACTGACGTTACCGTTATGCGCCCCAACGATAGACTGTACGATAGATAGACCCAAACCTGTTCCTGTATGGCGATCTATTGTTTTATGATGTCGATAAAAGCGCTCAAACAACTTATCTGCCTCACTTTGTGTCAATGGCTCATCTAATTGGTTGGTGATGGTCATTCGTAGAACGGCTTGTTTTGATTGTTGAAGACTGCTTATCGTTGTGTCCACTATCTCATCTGAGTTTATTTTATCTGCAGTAATGGTTATAACGCTATCTTGAGCAGCATAATAAATCGCATTCGATATCAAGTTAGCAAAGAGCCTTTGTAATAAACTTTTGTCTCCTAAGACAGCGCCAAACTCACCTTTGGTTTCAATAGCGATACCTCGGTCTTCTGCAATCATTTCGTAGTAATCAACGAGCTTGGTGATTAAACTGTCCGTATCCACGTGACTGATTTGCGAGTCACTCAATCCTTTTTGGGTTTTTGCCAGCAGCAGCATATTATTTATCATGGCCGACAGCTGCTCTAAGGTGTCATGCTGATGGTGTAGCTGCTCAATGTATTCATCACCCGTTCTTGGTTTGTTTAACATGACTTGCGTTTGCGTGCTGAGTGTCGCTATTGGAGTGCGCAGCTCATGGGCGATATTGTCTGAAAACCGAGACAATGATTCAAAATTACTTTCAAGCTTGGCCATCATCGAATTGTAAGATTCTGCTAGTGGTCGCAGCTCTAACGGCATATCGCTGACCGTGACTCTATCATCCAATCTGTCAGGATTCATTCTTTTCATTTTTTGGACGATGGTCGCCAAAGGTGCAAAACCCCAGTACACACCCAATGCCGCTACTGAGACGAGCAACAAGGTAATCGCGAACAAAATCATACTAAGCTGACGATTGAACTGTAATAAATACTGATGATGCACATCTATAGGCAATGCGATAAGCGCGAGCATTTTGTCATCTTCAATGACCATTGCTCGATAGTATCGACTGTTGATATTCATCACAAACTGTTGCTTATCATTATCTTGTTTCAGTGATGACAGATTAAACCCTTCCCCTAGCTCTTGAGCAAAGTTATTGGGTGTACTAGACAGTATCTGCCCTTCTTTATTAGCGATAATGGTTTTTAGATCGTAATCTAGCCAAGAAGAATGCTGATGATCAGCTTCCTCTGATATCACTGCGGTAGAAGTATTTCCATCAAATTTTATGTCAGGTGCCGCTCTTAGCGGCTGTTGACTATTCAATGGATTTTGAGAGCTAGGTAGGGTTTGAGAAGTTATAGGGCTACTATCTATCACTCGTTTACGTAGATTAAAAGCCGCATGGGTCATAATCTCAGCGTCCATTTGCTCGAAATGGCCTTTAACAGAACGCTGTATCCATATATAAATAATAACCTGCGATATAACAACAAATATCGTGAGCAACAGCACAGTACGCCATAATAGCGGCAAGCGCCGATTATCAAACCTATATTTCATATTAGACATTGCCAGCTTCGTGAGATGGTTTGCTATCAAGCGCTGTATCGACCGCTTCTAACCGATAGCCCATCCCGCGCACCGTATGAATCAGCTTTGCGTCATGATCATCGTCTATTTTTATACGAAGACGCCTTATCGCCACATCAATCACATTGGTATCATTTTCAAAGTTCATATCCCATACTTGGGAGGCGATGATTGAGCGTGGAAGCACTTCACCGCGGCGCTCTAATAAAAACTGTAGTAAGGAAAACTCTTTTGCCGTGAGCTTAATAGGCTTATCTCCTCTATGCACCGTGCGCTTGCCAATGTCCATCTTGAGATCCGCTATTTGCATAATCGTACTTTGATAGTCGGCTTGATTGGCACGTCGTAATAAGCTTTTCATCCTGACGATCAATTCTGCAAAGGCGAAAGGTTTGGTCAAATAATCATCACCACCAATCTCAATCCCCTTTATCTTGTCACTCAAGTCATCTTTTGCGGTTAGAAATAGCACAGGTGTATGCTTGCCTGCCGCTCGGTAATTACGCACCAGCTCAAAACCACTAACGTCAGGTAGCATCACATCCATCAATATCACGCTAAATTCTTCCGTCATCAATGCATGATAGCCATCTAATCCTGTTAGCTGATGATCCACGATAAACCCAGCCTCGGTTAAGCCTTTTTTTATATACTCGCCAAGCTTCAATTCATCTTCTACCAGCAGTACTTTCATTGTAATTCCTCAATACGGTCATGATTGTTTAACGTTCTAACCAGCACAGGTGACAACATTGATGGGTAACTGACAAAGATGTCATGTGCTCGTAATCAGACTGTCAGTTTTATTTTGCTAACCTATATAAACGGTACATAGGTTCTCGTTTCCAATGCCTAGCTACTATTCAATCCTTAGCTACTATCCAATACTTAGCTACGATGAATTATTTTTATCGGTAATCAATGTAAACAACTTACAAAAGAGGTTTTATATGAAAATTCACGGTTCATTAAAAAAATTAACACTGCTGTCGGTATCTATACTTATCGGTACTACCACTGCCAATGCGCATACGACTGATCTAAGCACTTCAATCATCAACAACTGCGATGCTGTGACTGAGTTTGCAAAAAACTTGGATCATAACGATGCTCAGCTCTCAAATTCACAAATGAAAAGTTATATCGATGCGAGAGTGGCTTGTGAGATTGAACACAAAGATCAACATCTACAGTCTGAAAAATACTTTATCAATAAATATGGTAGCGATAAGTAACATCAGCTCTGATGTCATACTAAAGGATTACTGACAACATTAAAAACCATAATTGACACACTCCCACCACTTTCGCGAAGCTCAAGTGGGGGATTCTAAAAGCAGATGCTCTTAGGCGACTTTCTCACGAAGGTCGCTTATTTTCTGTTTCAACGGGCGACCTTTACTGCATCCTCCCTCCGCAGACAAAACGGCATGTCCTGCCGCTAATATGTTACGAGCCGCATTAAAATCAGCGTTCGCAACATACCTACATTTGACGCACTCAAATTTTGACTGAGTTTGTCTGTTATCGACAGCGATATGCTGGCATTCAGAGCAGGTTTGGCTAGTGTATCGTGGGTTTACCTTAATCAGTAACCCACCGCGCCATTGTTGCTTGTACTCAAGCATATTGACCATCATGCCCCAGCCTTGATCTAGGATGGATTTATTTAATCCTGATTTGGCTTTGACATGATGACCTTTGTTCTCCACCGTACCACTGGCTGATTTTGACATATTGGCGACTTTTAAATCTTCACAAGCAATCATGGCGTGGCTTTTGCTGATGCTGGTGGTGATTTTATGCAAGTAGTCATGTCTGATATTGGCAATGTGGCTGTGGAGTTTTTGAATCTTGCGGTTTTGCTTTTTCCAGTTCTCACTGAATTTTACTTTCTTTGCTAGCCCTCGTTGCAGCTTGGCAAGTTTGAGTTGATTGGCTTTAAAGCTATTCTTAGGTTTAATATATTCACCGTTTGAGGTGGTGAGTAGTTTGCTGATGCCAACGTCCAAGCCAATGGCGCTTGTGGCAGGATGGCGTGGGTTCTCATCCAGTTCGCGCTCTGTGCCAAACGACACATACCAGTGCCCCGATTTCTTGCTAATGGTGACATTTTTAACCGTGCCGATGATGTCTTGCGATTTTCTAAACTTCACCAAGCCCACGCCATTCGGTAGTTTTACTCGATTGCCCTCAACACGGCAGTATTTGTCAAACTGAACCAAGCGAATTGAGTCACGCCCATCTGATTTGCGCTTAAATTTTGGCATCAACGGGCGTAGCTGGATTTCTGTGCCATCAGCCAGTTTAAAGAACTTGGGTTTGCGAGGTTTCTTTTTATTTTCTTTCAATCTGGCATGTACTTTGGGATCAAAGAAACGCGACCAAGCCGATGCCAGATCACGTACTTTTTGTTGTAAAGATACAGCGTTTGAGCTGGTTTTTAAGAACTCGAAATCAGGGTTGCTCTTTAGATCCATGATTTTATTAACAAGGTTCGTGGCATTGATAAACTCATCTTTAGCAAACATCTCAAATGAGATCGCTAGCATTTGATTCCAAACAAAACGTGCAGAGCCGACAAGATTATTTAGAACAATCTCCTGCTCCGCATTAGGCTCAAGCCTAAATTTATACGCTTTGTTGATTTTCATAAATGCGTTATTTATTAATGAGTGTGTATTTGATATTATGCTTATAATACTAGCATTTAAGGATATTTATTGCAATGAGTGAGGTATATAAAAACCGCCATGCTACCTTTAACCTCCACGTTCATTTGGTTTTTATCACTAAGTACCGAAAAAAAGTTTTAGGTGAGCTGCATCATGATTATTTCAGTGAGTGTGCTGCTGAGGTATGTAAAAGTTTTGATGCTGAGTTGAAAGAATGTAACGGTGAGACAGATCATATCCACATGCTTATCCAGTACCCGCCAACGGTGCAATTAAGCAAATTGGTTAATAACTTGAAGTCAGTCACAAGTAGACGAATGAGGGGTGATTTCATTGATTTAAGAGCAGCTTATTCCAAGCCTGTGCTTTGGTCACGCTCCTACTTTGCAAGCTCTTGTGGCGGTGCGGCATTAGATATTATTAAGCAATATATTCAGAACCAGCGAGGCTAACCAGTGATGCGAAATTCACCTCCACCCTAATGTCAGGTGGAGTCCTCTTTCGTTTTTTTGATAGTAGGATGACAGAATTGTAATCTTACCGTCATCTCTCTGTCAGAATCACTAAAGTATGCTTTAAAGTAACTTAATATCTTAAAGTCTTTTCGACTACATACCAAATCAAATAAGGATTTACCATGTCACTATTCAAATCAATGCCACTGCTCAAATCAATCGTAGCAACTGCTATAGCTTTAGTTGTTTCAACCTCTGCATTGGCACACGATCCAAAAATGCATGCTGAAAAAGACCAAATGAACTGTGAGAAAATGCAAAAGCATATGCAGATGATGCAAAAAATGGATCATAGCAAAATGGATATGAATGATCCTGCTATGAAAGCCATGATGGCTAACATGAGCAAAATGAAAGCGATGTACCAAAAGCACTGTGTGAGCAGCGATAGCGACTCTTAAATATCAATTTATAAGTTCAATACTATAGTCAGTTCAATATAATTTCGATACAAGGAAACCGAGTGCAAGTTATACATTAGTATGCTTAGCGAGGATGACGCTGTAGCGGATTTATATAGACTTGACTATATTGTTAGAGAAGCTGATCAAGCAGTAATGGGATATTAAAGAAAATGGATTTTTAGGACAAACCTATGAAGTTCTTGTTAGGAATACTTTTTACTGTCTTTGTCGCTATTACGGGTATTTTTATTACTGTGACTAGTGGCATGATAAATATCGGTGCTGATCGAGCTCATAGTCCGCTGGTTTACGATTTTTTAGAAACTGCTCGCACACGCTCAATTGAACATGCCAGTAAGAATATTTTGGTTCCCAATTTAAAGAAGGCGGAAATGATCAGCTCGGGCGGTGCAGATTACAAAGATATGTGTGCAGGCTGTCATTTGTCTCCCGGCGTCAACAGCACAGATTTAAATAGCGGTATGTATCCAAAGCCCCCTAACTTTACTGAGGCGGATGTCGTTAAGCGCTATCAAAACGAGGCTGGTGCCAGACAAAGCTTTTGGGCGATTAAACATGGCATTATGGCGTCTGGCATGCCCGCTTGGGGCGCTACTCACGATGATGACAGGATATGGGCGATGGTCGCTTTTATTAGATCGTTACCTGACTTAAATGAAAACCAATACACCATGCTAACGACTCGGCTAGACGATAGTATGTTGGATATGTCATTTGATGGTGAGATGGATATGTCAGGTGATGGATCCGGCATGCAACATTGATTTTTTATACAAAATGCAGTGCTCAATAGTGCTGCTTTTTGCGATTTGAGTTTTAAGCTTTACTAACATTATTTTGTCCAGTGCTATTTTATCCAGTGATAGGGCTTTAATTTTATAATATTTAATCGTCAGACAGACGCTCGGGAGTGGTTTTATGAGACGCTATACTAATAGATTTATTAATGAACATCATCTGATATCTGGCCGTGTGCTCTCGGCGATCATGGTATTGCCATTATCATTAACGATTGCCGCTTGTAGTCAACCTAATTCCGCTGCTGCTGACTCAACACCAGCGACTGAGCCAACTATTGCTACGCAAAACGTGCAAACTACGCACACGGAGCAGCCCACAACTGAAATAATGCCAGTCAGCGCTCCTTCAGATACCCAATCAACTATCCTAAAAAATATCTCAGCCATCGTCTATAAAGATGCCAATTGTGGCTGCTGCAAAGAATGGGTCGGTTATGCCGAAGGTCATGGTTTAAACGCAACTGCACAGAATGTCGAAGACGTGTCCTTGTTTAAAGAGCGATACAGCGTACCGCAGCAAATGCGCTCTTGCCATACCACCGTTACTACTGATGGCTACGTATTCGAAGGTCATGTCCCTGCAAAGTATATGGCGCAGTTCCTAAAAAACCCGCCAAGTGATGCGATCGGACTTGCTGTACCGAGCATGCCAGTCGGTAGCCCAGGTATGGAATACCAAGATAAATTTATGCCATATAAAGTGATGCAGCTTAACAAAGATGGTTCAACAGCTATTTATGCAACTATTGACTCACCGCAGCAGCAAATCTAGCTTGGTTGTCGTTTAAATAGCTTATCCAGCTCTATTAATAAGCGGCCAAAGACATAGGCTTAGCTGATAAATACAGACTCAACTCTCACTTTATGGACATAAATCAGGTGAATAATTATGAACAAAACTATGCTTAACCGCAGGCGTTTTTTGACAGGATCTTCTACCTTGTTAGGGGCATCCATGCTGTCCACCCTACCGTCTATTGCCAATAGTGCGCTCGGTAAAGGCCAGCAGAATGTAGCCGTCAACAGTGATAAATCTGACCATATCGTACCTATCCTAACTGGGAATGAGTTTGACCTGTATGTCAGCAAGAAGCCCGTTATCGTCAATGGCAAGTCGAGTATGGCAACACTGATTAATGACTCATTGCCAGCACCAACGCTAAAGATGCAAGAAGGCGATACAGTAACTATCCGTGTTCATAACCAGATGAATGAGTCAACCTCTATCCATTGGCATGGCTTGCTCGTCCCTTTTGAGATGGATGGGGTGCCAGGTATCAGTTTCGATGGTATTCCTGCAAATAGCACCTTTACCTATAAATTCAAACTTAAACAATCAGGCACCTATTGGTATCACTCACACAGTGGCTTTCAAGAGCAAACTGGTATGCTTGGTGCCATTGTGATTGAGCCAAAAGGCCGTGAGCGTCATCCAGTCGCAGAAGACCATGTAATCGTGCTGAGTGATTGGACGCACCGCGATCCACACAATCTCTTGAAGTTGCTCAAACAGCGCGCTGACTTTGATAATTATCATCTGCCAGATTTCAAAAAACTATTGTCAGATATCGCCGCAACAGATTTAGAAGCCGCTTATGACAAGCGCAAAATGTGGAATCAGATGCGCATGATGCCAACGGATTTTACTGATTTATCTGGCGAAAAGACCTTTACCTATCTGATGAATGGTAAGACCACAGCGGCCAATTGGACACAGCTAGTAAAAGCAGGACAGCCCGTTAAATTACGCTTTATCAATGCTTCAGCGCAAACCATTTTTGATGTGCGTATACCGGGTCTCAAGATGACTGTGGTAGCAACAGATGGTATTGATGTCGCACCCGTTGCGATTGATGATTTCCGCATTGGCGTGGCTGAGACCTATGATGTCATCGTCACGCCTACTCAAGATGCGCATACGATATTTGCCCAAAATATCGACCGTTCAGGCTATGTCGCGACCACGCTTGCGACCAAAAAAGGTACGCGAGCTGCCATACCGGCTATGGACAAGATCGAATGGCTAACCATGTCCGATATGATGGGTGCGATGGGTGATAAAGGCTACAAAGCAAAGCATGCTAAGACCGAATATGACTTTAAATCTGACATGCGTGTCGACAGTCCACGTATGAACCTCGATGATCCCGGTATTAACCTGCGCAATATTGATAGAAAAGTCTTGACTTATGACCAATTACGTTCCGTAGATGAGGCTATATTTGCAGAGCAGCGCAAGCCTACTAGAGAGATTGAGCTACATTTAACGGGTAACATGGAGCGCTATATTTGGGCGTTAGATGGTGTCATGTTTAAGGATGCAACGCCTGTCAATATTAAGCCTAACGAGCGCGTGCGTATCACCTTAGTTAATGACACGATGATGAACCATCCTATGCATCTGCATGGTATGTGGAGCGACTTGCGCACGCCATTTGGAGACTTTCAGGTACGTAAACATACGATTGTGGTGCAGCCAGCGCAAAAGATTAGCTTTGATGTGACGGGAGAAGTTGGACGATGGGCGTGGCATTGCCATCTGCTTTATCACATGGAAGCCGGTATGTTTAGAGAAGTTGCCGTTGTTTAACAAACCTTCGAATATGAGGCTTATTATGAAAATATCTAAGAAAAATCTGCCATTCATTGGTTTGTCGTCGCTAGTCTTGCTCACATCATCGTTTGCAACGGCTGCTAATATGTCTGGTATGGATCATAGCGGCATGGATATGTCAGGTGATATGTCCAATATGGATCACAGTGGCATGGATATGTCAGGTGGTATGTCCGATATGGATCATAGCGGCATGGATATGTCTGGTATGGACCACAGCGGCATGGACATGTCAGGTGATATGTCTGATATGGACCACAGTGGCATGGATATGTCGGGCGATATGTCTGGTATGGATCATAGTGGTATGGATATGTCGGGCGATATATCTGATATGGATCACAGTGGCATGGATATGTCTGGTATGCAAGGTGGGCAGCCACCAGCCGATGCTCGCAGTCCAGACTATTCAAATGGGGTTCCCTACGGACAGTATGGTAAGCCAATGATGATGGGCAGCATGCCATTATGGGGAGTGTCAGTAGACGACTTGGGCTATCAGTTTGATGAAGACCAAATCAACTTTGAAGCTGAAGGTTGGTATGGTACTGATAGCAATCGTATAAGACTACGCACGGAAGGTAGTGCTCAGACTAAAGATGATAAAGAAATAGATAGCTTGAGCTCCCTTGCTTATTGGAAACCACTGAGTATTTTTTGGAATGGTGAAGCTGGTGTCGCTTACGATACTGAAAACGATAACGCTGCAATAATGGCAGGTATTGTCGGCACCGCGCCTTATTTTATCGAAACGGATGCGAGAGCCTACTTATATACCGATGGTCAACTTCGTCTTGATTTGGGCGCAGAGTACGAATGGCGTTTGGATCAGCGTTGGGTGGTCATACCAGAGGTAGGATTGACTGCCTTTAGTAAAGATGACCATGATAATGGTATTACCAAAGGCTTTAATGAGATGGAAGCTGAGGTTAGGCTGACTTACGAGACGTTCAGTCGCCAGCTAGCACCTTATGTGGGGGTTAGTTATGAGACAGCGCTTGGCAAGGCTCGTGGTCAACGACGTCAAGAAAATGAATCGGTTGATAGCAGTAGTTTGACTGCGGGAGTTAAATTCTGGTTTTAACTGTCTACCCATTTTAATTTAACAAAACAATGGAGGTCATATCATGGAAGCTGCTAAGCAAAAAAATATGAACCCTTATGTAAAATTCACCTTAATGATTCTGACATCGACTGTCATCATGTATATCATGATGTACTTCAATACCTACCAGTGGGATCACATTTACTTTAGTGAAACCCGAGCGTATATGGCGCTTTACATGGGTGCCGGTATGGCAGTGGTCATGTTGGCATTTATGACCAATATGTATAAGAAGACCAAGGTCAATTTGATGATCTATGGTCTGAGCGTATTGATGTTTGCTGTTGGTATTTGGGGCGTCAGATCACAAGCAACGGTCGACCAAGTCGATTGGATGCAAGCGATGATACCGCATCACTCGATTGCCATTCTCACCAGTAGCCGCGCTGATATTGAAGATCCGCGTGTGCAACAGCTTGCTGATGATATTATAAAAGCCCAAAAGCGTGAAATTGATGAAATGAAGCAGTTGATTGATGAGCTTGAATAAGAGAATGGTGTACCAGTGAACGCTGCGAAAAGTGATCACTCTTTTCTGCTCAGACGCTCAATGACCCAGCCTGCTAGTGGGAAAGACACCAACTGTGTCAGTGGAACAAGTATGATGGTTTCAATTAATACCACCACTGGCAGGCTTAAACCCTGAGTTATAGGCTTCAATAACGTTAATACAATTAGGAGCGTTGGATACAGCCCTATATATCCTATTAATATGCGTATAAGTCTGTCTTTGGAGTTCTGATTCATGACATGATACCGACTGATAATTAAGCCTCTGCTTATATAAAAGCGTTAAATTTGTAAATAGAAATAAGGCCATTAATGGCCTTATCTTATTCATTGTTTAAGTGCTTCGCTACTCTTGATAGCGAGGATAATCACTATAGCCAACATCGGTACCACCATACATCGTGGTAGGATCTACTTCATTGAGTGGCCAGTTATTGGCGATACGCTCAGGTAGATCTGGATTAGCGATAAAAGGACGACCAAACGCGAATAAATCACCGTAGCCTTCTTCTAAAATGTTTACGGCTTTTTGTACCGTGTATTTGCCAGCATAAATAATACGGCCTGAAAATTCTTCTCTGACTGCTTGATAAAAAGTGTCTGGTAAATCAGGCGCATTATCCCAATCAGCTTCTGCAATGGACAAATAAGCAATACCCGCTTGCTCAATGACTTTAATCGCCTCAATATACGTATGATGGGGATCTGACTCTACCAAGCCTAAATACACACGCGTCTCATCCGTACTCGCAAACAAAGGCGCAAAACGCACGCCTAAACGATCAGCACCGACCACATCACTGACAGCAGCCACGATTTCTTTTAAGAAGCGCAAACGATTGGTCAATGACCCACCATATTGATCATCACGGGTGTTGCTATGCTCAGAAATAAACTGATTGACCAAATAACCGTTAGCACAATGCAGCTCTACCCCATCAAAACCCGCTTCCAATGCATTGCGCGCAGCTGTCGCATACATCGTTACCAGCTCACCAACTTCATCGGTACTGAGGGTGCGTGGCTCACTTGGATCGGCCAATGCGCCTTCACCTGGACCTGTTTCAATAAATACTTTGACGTTATCAGCAGTAATATCAGAAGGCCCTACCGGCTGAGCACCATTAGGCTGCAAGCTGGTGTGCGACACACGGCCTACATGCCAAAGCTGAGCAAAAATAATACCGCCTTTGTCATGTACTGCTTGCGTGACTTTTTTCCAACCTTCAACTTGGGCTAATGAATGGATGCCTGGCGTCCAAGCATAACCTTGACCTCTTGGCTCAATCTGCGTACCTTCCGTCACCATAAAGCCTGCTGACGCACGCTGTGCATAATAGCTGGCCATTAAGTCATTAGGGATATTGTCAGGTTGCGTGCTACGAGAGCGTGTCAATGGTGGCATTACGATGCGGTTTTTTAGCGTATAAGGCCCAAGTTCTACAGAGGAAAATAGTGTATTTGTATTTAGAGTGGTTTGTGTCATAAGTGTCTCTTTTAAAGCAGCTGATGGCTTATTATTAAAGGTATTCGGCCTGTTTTGATGCTTAATAGCTCATTTAGTGGCTACTTAAGCAATGTTAGTCAGCATAGCGTTTTGAGGGTACAATTAGAAACAACCAGTTATTGTTTAAGATACAACTATTAATGGTATGCATGATGAATGGAATGAATCGGCTCGATATTAAGCAGCTTAGAGTATTACAAGCACTGCTTGATCTAAAAAACTTGTCACAAGTCGCACGCAAGATGGGGCTGACCCAACAAGCCATCAGTGAGCAGCTGCGTAAGTTACGCGAGGTGTTTGATGATCGCTTGTTTATTCGTCAAGGGAATAGCATGGTGGCAACGCCAAAGGCGCTATCGATGCAGCAACCCCTTGACCATATATTAAAGCAGTTGGAAGATTTGTTAGAGCCAGAGGTTTTTATGCCGCAAACCTACAAGGGCATCTTTACGATTAGTGCGACTGACTATGCGACGCAGGCATTATTACCGCAATTGTTTAATATTACGCGACGCGACGCACCAGACTTGAAGTTGATCGTACGTGATTTTGCCTCAGACAATATCAATCAGCTGATTGCAGCAGGCGAGCTTGATTTGTTGATTACCTTTCCTGAATTTATCCCTGATAACTTATCGTATGTGACTTTATTTGAAGAACAACATTTATGCGTGACGGGTTGTGAAAATACCTTTACCACAGAGCCATTAACGCTGGCGCAAGTGGCTGCACACGCGCAGCTAGTCGTGTCACCTTCGCGTGCTAATTTACGTGGCTCTCATGATCAATGGTTTGCAGAAAAAGGTCTAAAACGAAATATTGTGATGTCGGTTCCTAGCTTTTCGGCCGTACCCAATATTTTGCACACGACTGACATGATTGCGTTTTATCCTTCGCGGCTATTGCCGAGCAGTAAGGTCAAAGAGCTTAAGGTTGAAGCGTTGCCGCCTACTTTTAAAGTCATCGCGGCATGGCATCCACGTACTGCTGACAGTGGCATACATCGTTGGTTAATTGAGCAGTTGAGAAATCTATAGTAATTAACTTAGCTATAGCCAACTTTGAAACGACATCGAAAGTTTTTAAATTTGATGTAAGTATTATCTAGATTAAACATGGTCCTACACAAAATTCTGGACAGGTTCACATAATTACCTTAGTAACAGTTTCTTAAAATAACAGTCTTTTAAACATAGTTATCCTACCCAATACTCTCCAAATCGGGTATTAACTCATTACTGCTTATCACTTTATCAACATCAATAAACTCACCTTTACCCATGGCGCCAAGATTATAGTCTGCAAACTCATGATATAAAGTGACCACATCACCCATAATCAATAGTGCAGGGGTTGGTAGTTTTGCTTCAGCTTGCTGATCAGCGATATCACTTAATGTGCCGATAAGTACTTGCTGCGTTGGCATACTGGCATGACTAATGATAGAAAAAGGAGTTTCGCTGTCGCGCCCCGCTGCTATCAACCCTTGTGTCATCTCATGCAAACGGTGCAAACCCATGTAAAACACAACTGTCTGGCTGCTGTCCATTAGCTCACTATAATCGTTATTAGGCGCGCCATTTTTTTTGCAAGCAGTGACAAACTTGACCGATTGAGCATGGTCACGGTGCGTTAGTGGAATTCCCGTACGGCTAGCAGCGGCACTTGCGGCAGTAATACCTGGAATAGACTCAAAATGAATGCCATGACGCACCACTTCCTGCAGTTCTTCGCCGCCGCGCCCAAAAATAAAAGGGTCGCCACCTTTTAAGCGAACCACCATTTTACCTGCCAGCGCGTGTTTGACCAGTAGCTCGTTAATATTCTCTTGTGGTAATGCATGATTGGCGCGGCGCTTACCAACGAATATCTTTTCAGCCTTGCTCGCACACATATCCAAAATATCCTCAGACACCAGACTGTCATATAACACCACTTCTGCGCGCTGCATCACTCGCCACGCTTTTAAGGTTAATAGCTCAGGGTCACCAGATCCTGCGCCAATCAGATGCACAGTGCCTCTTTTGGTGCAAGTTTGCACGTTTTCTGCGCAGTGTTGATCCATTAGCTGATAGGTCTCATGCGTTGAGGTAGCGGCAGATATATTGGTCATGGTGGTGACTCCTGATAACAGCGTGAATACAGCAAAATGGGCAACCACAAGCAAAGTTGTCAATAAACCCCTATTCTAAAATGGCTGATTGTTCATAACACAACACTCAACCAATAATTGCATATAAAAGATTGCAAGCGACGTGCCACACGACTATCTAAGCTTGCGCCAAGGAGGCGCATTCTGCGATTAATGCATTGATTTGCCCAACGCAAGAGCCACAATTGGTACCTGCTCGGCACTGCTTACCCACTGCCATCGCACTAGTACAACCATGCTGTGTGATAGCGTTGAGAATAGTGTTTTTTCCAACCGACATACATGAGCATACCAAGGGTCCTGGATCAACATAACCACTGGCAGGCCGCCCCGCGAGCAACCATTTATATCGTTGATTGACAGGTATTTGGCTAGTATCCGTAAAACAGCTATCGAGCCAGCGGACACTCGGTAATTGCTGTTGCGTTGGGGCAACATAAATAGCCATAATCAGTTGTGTACTGGGCCTCTCATCATCAGATGACCCACTATTTATGGCAGCGTTGTTTGAGTCTGTCTCAGGCGCAGATTGTGTCACAATAAAACGCAATTGATTCTGTACATTATCGACCGTAAACGCCGTATGCATGACACCCTCTTGAGAGTTTGGCTGTGATAATGATTGCATAGACGCTATAAACTGCTGCCAAAACTCGGGGCACGCTAAGGTACTACTAGCCTCCACCATCGGGCTAGCGAGATTGATCAAGACGCTGTTATTTTGATGACTCAAGCTCCAAGTGATTGCAGGTAATGCCTCTGGTAAAATGTTGTTTGAACGTGCTTCGCATTTTGTTTCAGACAATCCTTTCTCTGACGCTTTGGCAGAAAAATTGTCCAAAATAGTACGTAGTTGCACTATAACGGCGTCTTGCCACTCAGGATGCACCAAAATCTTGCCAAATGATTGCATAGGAACGGGCGTGACACTAATCGCCGAATTTTTGAGCTCTGGCTGCCCTGAATGCGGATCGACGACTGTTGGAATAAGGGGGCCTACACGAGCAAAGCTAGCAAAAGCATTGCTCCAATGCATGGGCATAAACGCATCACCAACGCGCAACGTATCGCTAATGGCAACTTGCGCCATTACGGTAGTTGCGGGCTCGTTGCCATCCCTAGCCGCACTCATCGCGGCGTCACTGACTACGCCATTACTAGTCACGCCGTTATCATAACTTTCATGCTTTCCGTAGTTTTCATACCTACGATGCAGTTGCACAAAGTCATTGTCTTGAACACCCAGTTGCTGTGCATCATTAGGATGTATGGTCAGTGTCGGTACTGGCTGATGTTGATTTAACTGCGGTGCAAGGCCAGTGCGAGTCATGGTATGCCATTGATCACGCAGCCTGCCCGTAATCAGGCGTACATGAACCACATGGTTTTCAGGTTGAGTATCATGCTCAAACTCGTGTTTAGAGGGTGATTGATGCTCACCAATCAGTTGGGGTTTTTGCCTTGTTTGACGTCGATGTACATTGGCTACGCTCGCTTCATCAGAGGGCGTAATAGCGATTAACTGTGACTTGGTAACAGTGGCAGCGGAATTAATGATCTCATTTTCTAAAGGTTTTATCTTATCAATCATAGAGATACGCGTGCCACCCCATTGAAATGGTAACATCTCTTCGTATGCTTGCTGACTGAGTACGATTGGCTGATGTATTTGATTGCCGTTCTGGCTAATATGCTGCCTAATATATTGTTGAGCAGGTTTATCGGCTGGTACCTCATCTGTCATTAAAGCAGACAAGTCTTTGCTAAGGTTCAGATAACGAGGGTAATTCTTATTAGATTGAGATGTTCTGTAGTTATTGTTATGCGTATTACCATAAGCGGTCAATGCCACATGCTCATTAAATATCTCGCTAGGATGTTGGTAATCAAACCCCGTTAACCCCATGCGTGTGGCAACTTGAGACAGTATCCACCAATCTGGTTTGGCAAGCCCTGCTGCAGGCATTAATGTCCGCTGCCGAGAGATACGCCGTTCAGAATTGGTGACCGTTCCAGATTTTTCGCCCCACCCCTGGGCAGACAATACAATGTCAGCACACTTCACCGTGTCACTGTCTACCGAGCAGTCAGAGACAATCACTAGATCGCATTTGGCAAGCGCTTGGCGAAAATTATCGGCATCTGGCAAGCTAACCACAGGGTTGGTAGCCATAATCCAAATGGCCTTGATACGACCATCTAATATGGCAGCGGCTGCATCACAGGCTTTGACACCCACGTTTGGGGAGATAGGTTGAGGCGACTGCCAAAAGTCTGCCACGAGCTGACGATGATCGGCATTGTCTAGTTCTAAATGCACCGCTAACAAATTGGCAAGGGCGCCGACTTCTCGTCCACCCATTGCATTAGGCTGTCCAGTAAGTGAAAACGGACTGGCCCCTACTTTGCCCACACGCCCCGTGAACAAATGGGTATTGATAATAGCATTGACCTTATCGGTTCCGCTTTGTGATTGATTGACACCCATACTAAAGGCAGTGACTGTTTTATCAGTGGCGGCAACGCATTCATAGAACTGGCGGATACTTTCCGCAGACACTTGACAAGCACTGGCGACTTTATCAATGCTCCATGCTTTGGCCGCATTCACCGCATCATCAACGCCCAAGCTTTGGCTAACATATTCATCATCTTGGCAACCCTGCTGATCTAAGTAATGCAGCAACCCATTATATAAATGTGTATCCGTGCCCGCAGCAATTGGTAAATGCAAATCGGCAAACTCGCAAGAGTCCGTACGGCGCGGATCTATCACAATCAGTTTTTTATTGGGATTGGCTTTTTTGGCTGCTAAAAATCGACCAAATAAAATAGGATGGCACCACGCCATATTGGAGCCTACCAGTACCAATAAATCACAAGCCTCTAAATCCTCGTAATTACCCGGCACAAGATCTGCGCCAAACGCACGTTTGTGCCCAGCTACTGCGGACGACATGCACAGCCGAGAGTTCGAGTCGATGTTATTATTACCGATAAACCCTTTTATAAATTTATTGGCCACGTAATAGTCTTCAGTCAGCAATTGACCTGAGACATAAAACATAATGCTGTCTCGCCCGTGTTTGGCGATAGTGTCATTTAAACGACTGGCAACGTCCTCTAGTACGGTATCCCAGTCTGTCTGCTTTATAAGTGGCTTGTCAGATACGTCTTTAGCATTAAAATCATTACCCAATTGCATAGGCTGATGCTGTTGCATGACTGCGTGCTTGTTTTGATAATATGGCTCGGTCAAGCGGCGCGCGGTGCCCAATGTTTGTGCCAGTGCACTCCCTTTGGAGCACAATTTACCAAAATTAGCCGGATGCTCAGGATCTCCTTTAACGCTCAGCACCTCTGTCTCATTCACGCTCGCTAAAACACCGCATCCCACTCCGCAATAAGGGCACGTCGTGCGGATAGTAGTTATCGAGCTATCAATCAAATCGCTATCAGAAGACGACAGTGCTTTTTTTGTATTTTTGGCAGCACTTATATCATGTGTTTCAATGACGCGGTCTGTTGCTTTTTGCACGCTATTAGGTAGGCCGTTCGATTTATTAGCTGATACTACTTTGCTTGCAGCAGATTCATTGGCAATAGCGTCATTCATAATGCATCCTCTAACAGTTCAGCCGCTTTATGATGATCGACGTTCCTGTCTGTCTCATTAAATTCTATATCTACTTCCGTAGTTGGCGAATTGCTTGGCATTATTTCATCCAAATGACAATATGCTTCGCCAAATATGAGTGTGTCTTTGATGGACGTAATATCAACGTTATCTATAATTAACTGACTGTAAAAGCTGCCATCGCTGGTGTCCCCATAAAGCACAGCACCAATGAGTTTGTTTTCTTTGAGGTACAGACAATGATAATGGTTTAATTCAGGCTGACGATATACGAGGGTTTCAACAGTATCAGCGGCTTCGTCATCAAAAGCGATTTGCCCTGCAGAAAATGCCGACATACCAGATACTTTTAATTTTAATGACAACGGTTTGCTCACAAAAGGAACCCAGTGATCTGGTACGGCAGTTTTATTGTCTATCACATTTGTATCGTTTTCTATCAAGTCATCTTTTAAAACCGTGACCAATGTATCTACCTGCTGATTGACCGGCGCCACCATTCCAAATAGCTCGCCCTCTCGCTCTATACACTCACCAATGGCATAAACATTGGGACAACTGGTATGCATAAAATCATCGACCACAATACCGCGATTAACCTCAAGCCCGCTTTGCTTAGCAAGCGATGTATTGGGTATCACACCCACTGCCATCACGATAAAATCGGCCGCTAGCGTGCGCCCGTCCTTTAAAGATAATCCGCACACTTCTCCTACATCATTCATTTCGATAGCCTCAGTATGTGCAGAAACCGCGAGACCAACCCCGCGGCGACTGAGCTCAGCTTGCAAAAGCTCGGCAGCTGGCAGGTCTAATTGACGATTGAGTACATGACCATCCATATGAATGACCGTCATGCTCGCACCCTGGGCCGCCAACGCGCAGGCAGCCTCTAATCCCAGTACGCCACCGCCAATCACCAAACCCGTTTTTCCTTGGTGGGCATAGTCCATCAGAGCGGTCACATCGGCAAGGTCTCGAAATACATGTACGCCTTTAGCCATGTGGTTGGGGAACGGAATGACTCGAGCAGTCGACCCTGTTGCCATCACTACCTTGGCATAATTGAGTGTTTGCCCATCATCTAGCTCAATACACTGGTGCCTGGTATCTATTGTCTCTACCGCAACCCCAGCCAGCACAGTAATACCCAGCTGCTCATACTCTGCTTCGTCGTACAAATAAGTATCTTCAAATGCTGTGTCGCCAGCCAATACTGGTGACAGCATAATGCGGTTATAGCCCACGTGCGGCTCTTTACTGATTAACGTAATTGGCAGACGGGCAGTGTCATCATTTGAGTGCGTGCGAGCAAGCTCAATGGCAAAACGACTGCCTGCCATACCCGCTCCGATAATAACGATGCCAGCGTTTTTTTGATGGTCTGATGCTAAGGCGTGAGTATTGGTATGAGTATCTACCGTAGTTGCGGCTTGCGACATAGATAGCGACATAAACAGAAAAGTCCTTAGCCGCGCGGAGCAGCATTGAATGCAAAACAGCGTGTCATGAAAAGTACGCCAACAACAATAAAATGATGACAAACTCTATGAAGCAAATGCCATGCCATACCAGCAGAGGGTTACGCTTAATGAGGGGTTCTGGGTCACGGCTGTGTGCCTTATTATCGGGGTTAAAATCCTGTAAAAACTCACCAATGGCTTGATAGCGCGCGTTAGTGTTGACATGCAGCGCACGCATGAGTGCCTGTTGGCTGGCATCAGGTACGTTCTGCTGCCGTAGCGGCTGCGCGGGCATAAGTAATGTTTGATTTGGCATCATTAGTGTCTGGGTATTAAATGGCAATTGTCCCGTCAGCAATTCATAGCCAATCACTGCAATCGAGAACAAGTCAGAATGCACACCTTTTGGTGCATCGGTGTAATATTCTGGTGCAGCATAGTGCAAATCACCATTTGGTGGTCGGGTGCTGTCTTTTAAGATAGAGGAACTGGCGGAACCAAAATCAATCAGTTTGACCGCACCTGATTTGGTCAAAAGAATGTTTTCGGGTTTGATGTCTTGATGCAGCAGATAGTTGCGATGCATGACTCGAACCGCCATGCCAATTTTGGTGAGTAAATCAAAGGTTTGCCACACATCACAAGGCGCATGACGATCCATAAAGTCCCGTAAACTCTCACCGGCGATATATTCAGTCAAATGATATAAGTAGGTGGTACTTGCTGGTACTGGATAGTAACGCAGCAGCCCCGACTCACTGAGCCCAGAGCCGACGTTATGACCAATATTGTTGGATGCAGAATTGACAGGCAATCGATTGGGATCAGCTTGATTGTAAGCCGACTCTCCTGCGCGGCGATGTTTTGATAGGCTCAAACCAATTTTACGTTCTTTTAAAAAATCACGCAGATAGTGACCATCGGCAACAGAGTCTAAACTGGGTGATTTTAAAACAAAGTCATGGTTGTCTTCATCTTGTACCCAGTACACGTGACTGCGAGCAGTACGAGCAATGATACCAATCACAGTAAAGCCATCAATATGATCGCCTATCTGTAAATCGGTTGGAAGCTGGTAGCGATTCACATCACGTATGACTGTATCCAGATTATCAAAGTCCATACCATCAAAATGACCAATACCCTTTGAGCCATTGATAGAAGTAAAATGGGCTGAGCGTGTGTTCATACTCAGCATGACCATGCTTAGATTATCATGACTGCCTGCACTAAAGGCTTGCTCGCACACGGCTTGACTGGTGTTAAACCCTAGCAGTAATTTATGTGTAGTAGCCATCAACTGAAATATATCAGTCGCACTGCTGCACAGCTCAAATTGCAACTCTGTGGGCTCTATATGCTCATAAACCCCATCTGTCATAATGGCCAAACATTCGTTTTGATGAAGGGTAAATACCGATTGTTGTAGCTCTAACTGGCTATCTGCGCCGATAGCTGCAGCAAGCGCTCCTTTATCTTGGCCGCGGTGCACGCGGTGATCTTTGCTCAATACTGTCAGACAATCTACCCCAACGCGGTATATTCGAGAGTCGCCTGTATGAAACAGGTGAATACGGTCACCGATACAGAGCAAGCCTGATAACGTAGACAACAACGGCGGCACCCGTTGATACGATTGAGGAAAATATAGAATATCGTTGGCTTTGTTGACTGCTGTTTTGATGATAGTGGCGACTTGATCATCATCAAAACTGATGGATGACGTCTCATCTTGTGATTGTGCCAGTGCAGTCAATCCTAATGTGATTTTGTGGGCAATGGTATTCACTACCAGTCGACTTGCCTGTTTTGGAAACTGACAAACGCTGACCCCATCTGCCATCAGCACCAATAATGGGGCTGATGAGGACGGGTGAGATCTTGCTTGAGATATTGAGCGATTAGCATTAGATGATTCTGCACCTGAATATTGATGGGGCAAGCAGGTGGTGATAAGTAAGCTGTCTTGGTTTTCCGTCTTGCGACCTGCCATAGTGAAAAAATCAAGCCACCATAATGCAGTACTGGCATCAACAATATCTTTATTTCCACCAGTCTCATCAATAGCAACAAACTGACTTGACTCTATCAAAGATGACGGATTGCCTTTATTGAAATGAACAGCCATCTCATCCGCATTTTGACTATTGTTTCTATTGGCGTTTGCTGCATGTGTTATCGTCATCTGTCGTCACCCCATACTATCTATGACTCACTTGTATTTCGGCAAATGTGCCATCTGGCATCTCTTCAATAATAATGCCTTCTGGCTCTTTTAAGAGAAACAATGCAAAGAATCCAGCCACTGCTGTCGCGGCAATTACAAAGAAAAACACTTGATAAGACACTAGGCTCAGCACCGTTAAATACACCACTGACCCAACATTACCATACGCACCTGTCATCCCTGCAAACTGCCCTGTCATACTACGTTTGATCAGAGGGATTACCGCGAAAACAGCGCCCTCACCTGCCTGTACAAAGAATGAGCAAAACATTGTGATTAACAATGCCAATGCCAGTGGCCACGTTGAATCAAGGAAGCCCATTAATAGATACCCGATGGCCAAACCAGCTGTCAAAATCAACAAAGTAATTTTACGACCAAACTTATCACTGAGCCAACCACCACCTGGGCGTGACATGAGATTCATAAAGGCATAACTCGATGCCAATACCCCTGCCATCACAATCGATAAACTAAAAGTTTCTTGGTAAAACAAAGGTAGCATCGACACGACGGCGAGCTCTGAGCCGAACGTGGCAAAATACAAAATATTTAAGATACCTACTTGCTTAAAATCATAACGATGCGCCACTGGTACAGGCGTGGTGAAAACCTCTTTATTAAAACGGTAGCTACTAATGAACTCGTAAACATACAATATCGCAAGGCCAATATAGACCATGGTGACACTAGACTGGCTCAGTAAGCTCACACCATCAGGTGATAGTTTCCATGCCAATAATGCCAATGCCAAATACATAGGCAGTTTAAAAACCATCATTAACCAAAAATCACCCGATGACGTCACCATCATGGCACCTGATTTTTTGGGTTTAAAATAAGTAGCCCCTTTGGGTGTATTACGCGCCATCTTATAAAAAATGATGCTATAAATCGCCATCACTACCCCTGACGTGGCTGTTGCATAGCGCCAACCTTCATCACCACCGAACACTGCTGCGGCACCAATCGCGATAGTCGGCAATAACAGTGCCGCTGCTGCCGAGCCGAAATTACCCCACCCCCCATAAATGCCCTCAGCTGTTCCCAATTCATTGGTTGGAAACCAATCGCTCATCAAACGGATACCCACCACAAAACCTGCACCCACAAAACCCAGTAAAAATCGAGACAGTGCCAAGGTGTTGTAATCCTGCGCGAACGCAAAGGTAAAACAAGGAATAGCACCAATGGCTAAAATGGCGGTATAAACAATACGAGGGCCAAAACGGTCTGTCAGCATCCCGATAATCACGCGGGCAGGAATAGTCAATGCCACGTTTAAAATGAGTAGTGTTTTGACTTGGTCTTTACTCAGATTGAGCGTTTCTCCAATCGCTGATAAAAATGGTGCATGGTTAAACCATACAAAAAAGGTAAGGAAAAATGCCATCCAACCTAAATGAAGGATTTTATTTTTACCCGTAAATGACAAAACGTTAAGCTTGTCTTTACTAGATGCAACGGGGGCTGATGATGACATAGGCAACTTCCTCAAATGATTAACTTCAGGGTTCTGACAACGTACTAAAGGTACTAAGTGTTCAAAAAATGCAGTATTCAAATATGATAAGTAGCAATGTTTCAAGCAGTGCAATGGTTATGCCAGTTATCCGTGTACGCTGCCAAATCCATATAAAGACCAACGCTTATTGAGGCTCTAAGCGCCTTTACTGGCGGGTCTATAACCATCACCACACCTGACGCTTATGCTAATAAAGCATTAACACAGCAGATTTAAAACACTCCATCAGCCTCCCTTATAAACAGCAATAACATCCAACTTGGGGCACAGCAGTAACTATTTTGGTGCATTAGCTTCTGGTATCTCAGTCGGTGACAACGGCGACCATCCTATTTTTGGTAAGTCATAGCGCTGATCATGCTGACGTAAAAACCTTTGTACATAAGTGACTCGAACCGATACGGCATACCTTTATGTCTGATGGCAACACGCAAAAACCTAGCTAATCAAAGTGCCATGGCATGATTATTGAATGCTCTGTAATAGTAGGTATTAAATGCTGTTTATCAGCTGTTGTTGAGGGACGGAGCCGTTTATAGCGAGATAAAAAATAAACGATGACCGTACCCAACCAGCCCCATTACTAAGGACAGACGCATGAGTAGCACTGCATTGAGCACAGAAAGTAAAGGTAATTTGGTGGTGATTGGCAACGGTATGGTCGGTCATCACTTTATTGAACGAGCAATTGAACAAGGGCTACACCAGCAATTTGACATTCATGTGTTTGCTGAAGAAGACCGCCCTGCTTATGACCGTGTTTATTTGTCGAGCTACTTTGAACATAAAGATGCCAGTAAGCTAAACCTAGTAGATTTAACAGCCTATGAATTATCAAAAGTTAATTTGCATTTGAATCAATGCATTGTAGATATCGATTCGGCCAGTCAGCGTATTACTACTGAGGCAGGCGAGATTATTGAGTACTCTGAGTTGGTACTAGCGACGGGCTCATACCCTTTTGTGCCGCCTATCCCAGGCCGTGAGCATCCGCATTGCCACGTATACCGTACCATTGCGGATTTAGATGAGATTCTAGCGATTGCTGAGCTGCCCACTGTCAAAAAAGGCGTGGTGGTTGGTGGTGGTCTACTGGGACTTGAGGCCGCAAAAGCGCTCGTGACGCTAGGGCTGGATACCTATGTGGTCGAGTTTGCGCCGCAATTGATGGGCGTTCAGCTTGATGCCGCTGGCGGTGAGATTTTAAAGCGAAAAATAGAAGCACTTGGTGTCAAAGTGCTGACGGGGAAAAACACCAAAGAGATTCTATCCAATACTGCACCCAACTCTGATGACACCAGCGGTGATGGTCAATATTTAACCATGCAGTTTACAGATGGCACCTCTCTAACGACCGATATGATTGTGTTTAGCGCTGGTATTAGACCGCAAGACGGTCTCATTAAAAACAACCCCGAATGCGGTATCGAAATGGGCGGGCGTGGTGGCATCTTGATCAATGAGCAATGTCGCACCAATGTAGATCATGTTTATGCCGTGGGCGAATGCGCAGTATGGGACAACAAAGTATTTGGTCTGGTGGCTCCCGGTTACAACATGGCCAGTATCTGTGCCGCGCAAATCGCTGGTGATAGCAAGCAGATATTTACGGGTGCTGACATGAGCACCAAGTTAAAACTGATGGGTGTGGATGTAGGCAGTATTGGCGACGCACATGGCTCAAGTGAAGGCAGCTTAAGCTACCTGTATCAGAACCCTGCTGAGGGAATTTATAAAAAACTGGTCACCACACCAGATAACAAGCGATTGCTTGGCGCTGTATTGGTAGGCGACACCGAAGACTATAACAACCTATTGCAATTATATTTAAATGACATTGACCTACCCGCACACCCAGAAAGCCTGATATTACCCAATGTCGAAAAACCCGTGATGGGCATCGACAATCTGCCAGATACCGCCACGATTTGTTCTTGTTATAACGTGACCAAAGGTGCTATCTGTTCCGCCGTCGAAAACGGCGCATACTCCGTCAGCGATGTAAAAACCATGACCAGTGCTGGTAGTGGCTGTGGCGGCTGTGCCCCTATGGTCAAAGATACGGTCAGCTACCAACTCACCGCCATGGGCTTTGAAGTAAACAATGACTTGTGTGAGCACTTTGCGTACTCTCGTCAGGATTTATATAGTCTGATTCGTGTGCACGGCATCAAAACCTTTGATGAATTACTGACTGAACATGGTAGCGGTCATGGCTGTGAGATATGTAAACCAACGGTCGCCTCTATTTTGGCATCGTGCTGGAATGATTACGTACTCAAAACCGAGCTAACACCACTACAGGACAGTAACGATTACTACTTAGGTAATATCCAAAAAGACGGCACTTATTCCGTCGTACCTCGTGTGCCGGGCGGTGAAATTACTGCAGACAAGCTCATCGTACTGGGTCAAGTGGCGAAGCAGTTTAATTTATACACCAAAATCACTGGTGGAATGCGGGTCGATCTGTTTGGCGCACGCATGGAGCAATTGCCTGATATTTGGACGCAACTGGTGCAAGCAGGCTTTGAGACTGGTCATGCCTATGGTAAATCTTTACGTACCGTGAAATCTTGTATCGGTAATAACTGGTGCCGCTACGGCGTCGATGACAGCATTGGCCTCGCCTTGAGATTAGAGGATCGTTATAAAGGCGTGCGCTCACCGCACAAAATCAAGATGGGTGTGTCAGGCTGTATGCGCGAATGTGCGGAAGCACAAAGTAAAGACTTTGGCATGATTGCGACTGAAAATGGCTGGAATCTATTTGTCTGTGGTAATGGTGGTATCACCCCACGTCATGGCGAGCTGTTCGCCACCGATCTGGACACCGAAACCATGGTCAAATATATCGACCGCATCATCATGTTCTATATCAAAACAGCGGACAAGCTACAGCGTACCTCAAAGTGGCGTGAAAGCTTAGATGGCGGGCTGGATTATTTGAAGGCTGTCATTATTGAAGACAGTTTGGGCATAGCAGATGAGCTCGAAGCGCAAATGCAATTGTTGGTCGACAATTACGTGTGTGAGTGGGCAGCAACGATTAACGACACCGAAAAACTCAAGCGTTTCCGTCATTTTGTAAACAGTGAGAAAGGCGATGATAATGTCGTTTTCGTGACTGATCGTGAACAGATTCGCCCAGCGACTGATGCGGAAAAAGCAACCATCAACCTGGTTGAATTGGCCTAGCCAAGGAGGAGTGCCTTGTTAGTTATCACAAAAAGCAAGGCGCTGTTTTTTGACTCATGTTTTCGTGACTTGCAGCTTGTCACTCATGATTTACCACTCATACAGAGCAATATTATCATCACTAAGGATACCGCCTCATGAACCAACAGACTATTTGTACACTTGACGATATCATTCCTGAAACCGGTGTCTGCGCCCTGATAGATGGCAAACAAATTGCTATTTTTCGCACCAAAGAGAACGATTTATTTGCTCTTGATAACTACGATCCATTCAGTCAAGCCAATGTACTGTCACGGGGGTTGATTGGTGGCACCACGATTACAGATGATACAGGAACAGCAAAAGAAGTGCTTTATGTGGCCTCGCCCATCTATAAACAACGCTTTAACCTAGCTACTGGTCAGTGTTTAGATGATGAGAGTATTGTGCTCAATACTTATAAATTCAAACTTGATGGAAATAATGTGGTGGCAAACTACGAATAATAAGCGACGTTATCTCTAATTTGATATGCCATTAATAATTGCTGTATTAATCTAAAACATCCTTTGAGTCTGAGATTCAAAGGATATTTTATTTTTGATAATCATGCTGAAATACCACGCATTAAACGTTTCAACACATTCAACCAAACTGAAAGGCTGATATTTGCGTTTTTAGTTTGGTTAAAAGTAGACTTTATGTCTTATGTCAATCCTCATGCACCCACGGCTATCATATACGGCTGTTATGAAAGCGCGGGCTACGTATAGATCTTTATGCACGTGAGTTGCGCTTCAGGCTATATGATTGAAACCATCGTTTTAGAACGAATAATTTTTCCATAATACTCTAACGTCTCGCTCAGGGTCTTTAACAATTTTAGAATCAGTATCAAATACCATCGTTGCTCGATCTGCTAGTCGATAGTTATCCCATGGTGCTTGTCCAGAACGAGCAAACTCGATCCAGTTTTGATGCATGGTATCGGCAAGCTTTTGCGATGGTTGATCGCCAATAAAGCTTTTGGCTTGCTCACTATCAAGAGCGTTAAAGGTAAAAGGCACATCCACAAAATGCGCGGCGCCTAACTTTCCATCAAAGGCTGGTGAAAACCACGAAAAGTTATAATGCCAGACTTTATTGCCGTTGTTAACCAAGTGCTCAGCAATATGGACTGCAGGCATCCGAAAGGTATAATCAGACTGAATGTCAGCAAAGCTATCGCCAATAGATTTTTTATTCTTAATTGGCGCGTAAACATCACGCGATGCACCATTCAAAGATAAATCACTCAACAACTGAGATCTTTGTGTTGCAGGGATTTGATCGATCGCACCGCCTGGAACATAATACAGTCTGGCTTCTTGATCCGTACTACCCACGATAACGGGAATGGCTGGATCTGTATTGTTCGCCAAATCTCTCATAGGTGACTCTTTGATGACATCTCCATCAGCAACAGGCAAAAACGCTGTGCCGCCCCAAGACATCATGCCCCACTGGTCTCGATTCTTTATAGTGTTGCCGATATCAATAACTTCAGTGACTAACGTTTCAAGAGGGATTTGAGAGATATCGCTTATCGTTGCTGATACACCCAGCTCTTTGGCAAAAGTTTGGCTAACTCGATCTGCTTGCTCCATGGTCATGAATTGCATTGGTGGGCTTTGCATTATTGCTTGTTGAAAGAGACCTTTTGCCTTATCTGTACCCAACAGTATGGCGACGCTTTCAGCACCTGCTGATTGACCGAACAAAGTAACGTTCTCTGGATTACCACCAAAATTGGCAATGTTTTTCTGTACCCATTGTAATGCCGCAATTTGATCGAGAATACCTCTATTATCTGGCGCACCATCTAAATGCATAAACCCATCAACACCAACTCGATAATTCACAGTGACGACAATCGCGTCGTTTTTTGCAAAGCTAGTACCGTTGTACGCCTCTTCTCCTGCATCTGCCCGAATAAAAGCGCCGCCAGGTATCCAAACCATCACAGGTAGCTGCTTATTTGATTGTAGAGCAGCCGTTGGCGCCCATATATTTAAGGTAAGGTCGCCTGCAGCACCGACAAGCTCAACCGTCTGCTCTCTTCCTGGCTGCGGAACTGGCGCTGTTTTTTTTGTGGCGTCCAAGACTCCTTCCCACTTTTCATACGCCTGAGGAGCTTTAAACCTACGCGCTTTTGTAAAAGGATCATGAGCATAAGGAATACCATAAAATGACGTGACGTCGGCATTCACTTTACCTTGAACGTCGCCTTGATGAACAGAAACCGTCATCTGTTGTCCTTCTATATCGTTATTCGCTGCAAATGAAGACGCCATATTAAAGCTCAAAATTAAGACTGTCGCTTTGCAAAACCTTTTTACCATATGGTTCAAAGCCATCATTATGATTCCTTTTTTTGTTTACTTGTCTTTCTTATGAGAGTGGTAAAAGTGGGTACCCAACCTGAAGCTTACTGTTCCTTAGAATAATACCGTGCTCTGGTCAAAATTTTTATAAGATAAACGTAAGGGTTTTATAACGTTATGGTGAGCTCATATACGTCTAGAAAATTCAGACTAACGATTTGAGATGAAATGAAAAAGTAATATCTAGCCAAACTGAAAGGCAGACAACTGCGTTTTTAGCACTTGCTGGGAGTAAATCTTGTGCCCTTTGTCACGTCCTGCTGCACCTACCGCTATCATAAGCGGCAACAAATGCTCCTCTGCCCCTAGTGGATGTGAGTCAAGCGCGTGAGGAGCATTTTTCCAATTAGCCAAGGCCGCGAGTCGTTTATCCGAATCTGCTGATTCTACAGTATTCGTTAGCCATTCATCAAAACGCTCTGATGGTTCAGTAAAACTGGTATCGCCATAACCGCGCATGTTATGAAAGCTCATGCCGCTACCGACGATTAGCACACCCTCTGTACGTAATGACGCCAATGCCTGACCAGCAGCCAAATGCGCTTGTGGGTCTAAATCATGACGCAAGGATAGTTGGATCACTGGAATATCCGCCTCAGGGAACATTAGCTTAAGCGGTATAAATACCCCATGATCAAAACCGCGCTCCGCATCTTGTTTATTACCTACCCTTGCCTTTGTCAGTAGACTACTGACTTGCTCTGCCAATGCTGGCGCGCCTGAGGCTGGATAAGTCAAACTATAAGTATGTTCAGGAAAGCCATAATAATCATAAATGAGATCAGGTTGCTTGCCAGCGGTGATACTAAATTCAGCCGTCTGCCAATGCGCACTAATGATTAAGATAGCCTTTGGTCGCTCAGGCAAACGAGCAGAAATGCTCTTTAAAAACGTTGCCATCTCATGCCACGTATCCGCTGGTTGCCAATTCATAAAAAAACAAGGCCCTGCACCATGCGGTATAAACAGTACAGGCTGGCTAACTGACTCATTAGATAGAAGTGTTGTCATGGCTTTCCCCTTGTTGCTTGTCTTAAATGGCTATTTTCAAATGGCTTTATTCACTAAAATTGAATAAAACTATTTACAATGATGAAACCTAGCCTAATTTTTCTGATAATACCTTATCCATACTGAAGGAACCGCCACCTTGTATAGCTAGGGCAAGCGTAGCTACCATCAAGGTTAGCGCGTATTCATAACCGCCATTATCAGCGAATAGCCCATTGCTAATATGGACAGAAAAAATAGCCACCAACATGGTAAAAGCTGCGGCTAAAGCAGCTGGTCTAGTTAGTAGACCTAATACCAGAGCCAGACCACCGAAGAACTCAGCACCGCCTGCTAGTATCGCCATCAAATAACCCGGCTCCATACCCATACTGTTCAACCATTGAGCCGTACCTGCTAGCCCATTACCACCAAACCATCCAAATAGTTTTTGGGCGCCATGGGCGGCTAAAATCAGGCCAACGGGTACACGAAGAACTAAGGCCGCCAATCCAGCTTTTGATGTCAAAATAGTATTTAATAGTGATGATTTCATTGATGCTTACTCCATAACGTATGATTAGAATAAATAGTGTCGAAAATGATATAGGTACACTTTACTATCAACGCTATAAAAGAGTAAGCTCAGTTATATTGAATAATTATCAACATACTGTTTATAGTGGATTTGATATCAAGAGAAATATAGGGACAGATATGGATAGAATCGATGCCATGCGCGCTTTCGTCGCGGTAGTGACAGAAGGCAGCTTTAGTAAGGCGGCAATTACGATGCAGCTCTCGCCGCAGCTAGTAAGCAAGTATGTGGCAAAGCTAGAGGAGGAACTACATACTCGCCTGCTCAACCGCACTACACGCAAAGTCAGCCTGACAGAAGCTGGCAGTCAATACTTTACACACGCGCAGCAGGTTTTATTGAGTATTGATGAGATGGCATCGCAGTTAGGCGGCTTACAGCAGCATCCCAAAGGCGTCTTGCGAATCAGTGCGCCCGTCTCCTTTGCCTTAAAGCATATGGCAAAACTCATCACTGATTTTCAGGCGCGCTATCCATCAGTTACCGTTGATCTGCAGTTGAGTGATCGAAAAGTAGATATCGTTGAAGAAGGGTTTGATATTGCCCTGCGTATCGGACAGCTCCAAAGCTCATCGCTTATCGCCAAGCAGATTGCTCCGATTCGCGTGGTGTTATGCGCCTCGCCCGAGTACCTAAACACTCATGGCACCCCTAAGCAGCTTGAGGATTTAGAGTCGCATCGCTATTTGCATTATAGCTATATGAATGTAGAAACTAAGGGTCAAATCTACAAATACCTAAAGACCAAACAATTCAAAGAACGTAGCGTTTTCCATAGTAATAATGGTGACGTACTCGTTGAAGCAGCTATTGCAGGCGGAGGATTGATATTACAGCCAACTTTTATTGCTAGCGAAGCATTAAGTACTGGCAAGTTGGTTGTAGTGTTGCCAGAATATGAACCTAGCCCTTTAGGGTTGTATGCCGTCTATGCCCATAGAAAACTACTACCTCACAAAGTCAGATGCTTTATCGATTTTATGACCGACTACTATGGCACGCCGCCGTATTGGGATGAGAATATATAGCTTTAAACATAGAGACATAAAAAAGCCACGATACATAATGTATCGTGACTTTCGGCTCAAGCAAACTTAAGCAAGCTGATTTGACGATCAGATCCAACCTTCTTCTAATAGGTGCTCAGTATTGCTGATTTTAAAATTATTGCATAAATCGTAGAATGCCATTGGCTCTTCAACATTATCGAGCAACTCTCGTTTATGCAGTGCCACAAACAGCGCCAACGCATACGCTGCACTATGGACAGACTTTTTAGGATTAAAGGTAATATCAGTAAATCCCTGATATTGAATTACTTCCTCATGCAGCTGAGGGTTTTGCTTAAGCGCATTCACGTACAGCCAATCATAAAATGTCGTTAACGGCTCTACACCCCATTCCATACCAAAGTAATTGTAGCCAATGAGCTCACCTGAGGTTGTAAGTCGCTCATCTTTGCGTGCTTGTCTTGGCGGCGCGGTAAGCAAATCCGTGTAAGGACCACCATCTTCAAAAACCATACTGGCTTGAAAAGCATTTTCGACACTATACGGATTGCCATCATGCTCATCGGTAATTTTTAAGCTAAACGGACTTAGCGGAAAACTCAGCTTATTACCAGATTTGCTGGACAGCTCTAATACTTGCTTAAATCCATACTTTTTACGAATGACTTGTTGTAGGTCATTGATGGATTTTTTCTTTTGTCTGGTCGCAAATCCCACATGTCGCTCAAACATAACCATATCCGTTTTTACCAAATTGTCACTGTTGACTTTGGGCATGAATACGGGTCTTTGTTCTATCGTATTTGGTACTTCTTCCATAGTGATGTGCCTTAATATCAATGGTCTTGTATAAATGTTTTGTGTTAACGGTGCTGATATCACCTGCTGTTGACGGCGTACTCTGTCATTGCTAGCCATGTTTATTATTGGTATTTTATTCGCTAGCAGCCAAATACAGTGAATTGATCGAGAGTTATCGAGAGTTATCTAACCCTATCAGCGCTCGCTGGGCAGTTTATCTTATTATCAGCCATTTATCCTGCCCTATTTTAGAATTAATGCCGCTATACCTTCAACAATAAACCTTAATTGAGCTATTTTGAACTTAACAACAAATACAAGACGCTACTATAAACGGGTTTAAAAGTATTTAAAAAAATACGCTTGACCTTACCATGATGTCAACCTATATGCTGTCGCTATAGATTTGAAAATAAGATTAAAAATATAGTTAAAAACGACAGAGGTTGTTATGAAAACAAAAAATACTAAAGCCCCTACTTATCATGAAGTGCTGAGCATTGAAGGCATGAGTTGCGCCTCGTGTGTTGGGCGTATCGAAAAACAATTAAAAAATATTGAGCACGTTGAAAACGCCGAGGTAAATCTTGCCACTGAACAGGCGACTGTTTATTCATCTCAGCCTTTAGATGTCGCCCAGTTAAACAAAGCGGTAGAGCGCGCAGGCTATAAGGTGACTGAAACCAAGCCTATCGAGCTATCTATAGAAGGCATGAGCTGTGCCTCTTGCGTTGGACGAGTAGAAAAATCCTTGGCAAAAGTCGCTGGCGTGCAACAAGTCACAGTAAACCTTGCGACTGAACGCGCTTGGATTAAAGGCGATGCTCAAATACAAACGAGCGACTTAATTGAGGCCGTTAAAAAAGCGGGCTACGAGGCCAAACTGGTAGAACAAGATCAAAGTGATCGACAAGATAAGAAAGCCTCGGAGCAAAATCAGCTTAAACGAGATTTGGGACTTTCTGCGCTGTTGTCACTGCCTGTATTCATTTTAGCAATGGGCTCGCATATGATTCCCGCCTTTCATATGTGGGTGGTGAATAACCTCGGCACTCAGCAAAGTTGGCTGATACAGTTTGTTTTGACCACATTGGTACTACTCTTTCCAGGCCGACGCTTTTATCAAAAAGGCGTGCCAGCCTTATTGCGTTTTGCGCCAGATATGAATTCGCTAGTGGCGATTGGTACCATCGCAGCGTATGGCTTTTCTCTCATAGCGACCTTTATCCCGCAAGCGTTACCTGAAGGCACGGTGCACGTCTATTACGAAGCCGCTGCTATGATTGTGAGCTTGATATTATTAGGTCGTTATTTTGAAGCAAAGGCTAAAGGTCGTACTTCTGGGGCCATTCAGCACTTAGTAGGTATGCAGGCAAAGACCGCTCGTGTACACCAAGATAGTAAAGTCATTGAAGTCCCTGTAGAAGATGTCACTGCACAAATGATCGTTGAGATTCGTCCAGGCGAGCGTGTGCCTATCGATGGCGAGGTGGTTGACGGTCACAGTTATATTGATGAATCTATGATTACTGGTGAACCTGTCCCTGTGAAAAAACAAACAGGCGATCAAGTGGTCGGCGGTACTATCAATCAAAACGGTACCGTGAATATTAGAGCAACGGCGATTGGTGAAGATTCTGTGTTGGCACAAATCATCCGTATGGTAGAACAAGCCCAAGGCTCTAAATTACCGATTCAAGCATTGGTGGATAAAGTCACCATGTGGTTTGTACCAGCGGTGATGTTTTTATCAGCATTGACCTTTATAGTTTGGTTGATTTTTGGCCCTGACCCTGCCTTAACCTTTGGCTTAATCAATGCGGTTGCCGTCCTCATTGTAGCCTGCCCTTGTGCAATGGGATTGGCCACCCCGACTTCTATTATGGTCGGTACGGGTCGCGGTGCAGAATTGGGTGTGCTATTTCGTAAAGGTGAAGCGCTACAAATGCTTCAGGACGTGAGCGTGGTGGCCGTTGATAAAACAGGCACATTGACTAAAGGCAAACCTACCTTAACGGACTTTCAAGTCCAACAAGGGTTTGAGAAAGAACAAGTCCTACGCGTGGTGGCATCGGTTGAAGCAAAATCTGAGCATCCCATTGCCTTAGCCATTGTACAAGCTGCAGAACAACAGAATATTCAACTGCTACCTATCACTGACTTTGAGGCGATGACAGGTCTAGGCATTCAAGCAAACGTGGCAGGCCAAGTGATTCATATTGGCGCGGATCGTTATATGCAGCAATTGGGGCTTGAGGTTGCGCCTTTTGAACAAGATGCGCTACGTTTGGGGCAAGAAGGTAAAACCCCACTCTATGTATCTATTGACCAGCAGTTGGCCGCTATCATCGCCGTTGCCGATCCTATTAAAGAGACGACTCATGCCGCCATCGCCGCACTACATCAGTTAGGCTTAAAAGTAGCCATGATTACAGGCGATAATCGCCATACCGCCCAAGCGATTGCCGCAAAATTAAATATTGATCAGGTAGTAGCAGAAGTGTTACCCGAAGGCAAGGTAGATGCGATACGCCAGTTGCAAGACCAATATGGCCGAGTGGCATTTGTTGGTGACGGTATTAATGATGCCCCTGCATTGGCTCAATCTGATGTTGGACTGGCCATTGGTACAGGCACAGACGTGGCGATTGAGGCGGCTGAAGTGGTGCTAATGTCAGGTAGTCTGCAAGGTGTGCCTACTGCGATTGCCTTGAGTAAAGCCACCATCAGTAATATCAGACAAAATCTGGCTTGGGCGTTTATTTATAATGTTGCTTTGATTCCGATTGCCGCAGGTGTCTTGTATCCCGCATTTGGCATCCTGCTCTCACCCATTTTTGCGGCAGGCGCCATGGCACTGTCTTCTGTTTTCGTATTGGGTAATGCGTTACGCCTCAAGTACTTTAAAGTATAGTCAGCGAACTACTAAACCGCTACAGAGTGAATGTAGAATCGTAAAGAATATCCATATAGGGTTTAAACATTAATGCTTAAACCCTTTCTAGGTTAGGAGGAGAAATATGAATATTGGTCAAGCATCAAAGCAATCAGGCATCTCTACCAAAATGATTCGCTACTATGAGCAGATTGGCTTGCTAGAAACCGTAAATCGCTCGAACTCAGGTTATCGCTTATATTCTAAAGACGATATAGACGATTTATGCTTTTTAAGACATTCTCGTGACTTGGGATTCTCATCCAAGCAAATGAAAGAGTTACTGTATCTGCGCAAAAATGCCAATCGTCAAAGTGCAGATGTTAAGCAACTGACACAAGAGCATATTGAAACGTTAAACCAAAAAATCGCTCAATTGCAAGAGATGGTCGACTCGCTACAGAACTCTTTTGATCATTGCGCAGGCGATGATAATGCAGAGTGCGCTATTTTAGAAGATCTTGGGCAGGGTCAATAAAAAATACCTTCGCATATCAGACATGCCGGCATCGAATATTACTGGTAATAGAGTCATTAACGAGTACTTCTCAACTTAGAAGACGTTAAAACGTCAGGTTATGTTGTTTTGCACAACTAAAATAGAAGTAAAGATTAATACAGCCTCAGTGCCAGAAGTGGACAGTAGCGATCTTAGCCATTTGTTATATTTTTATACCCACGTACTTTTTGAAATAACTCTGTTAACACCAGTTTGTTAGGTTTTTTTACAAATTCAGCAAGTAATATTGCTTTAGACTTCTGAATAAAATTGAATTCTGATTCTGCCACACAAGAAAGAATAGAAATATCCGCGCCCTCTACTTCATGAACTATAGACTTTTTCAATGCGATAACTTCTAGGCAAGAATTATAGTCAGTTGAAATATGAGTAATTAAGATATCTATGTCTCTATATTTACTGGTGCCATTAAAATATGAGCCATAACCATATACAGATATTGTCAATTTCAAAGCCAACCATTTTCTTCAAATCGTTCACGCTCGTACTCTGTAAGATAAGTCCAATATTCCCTTCTGTTTATAGCAGCCATAAATCCAGCTATATCAAACACACCAACCTGATCAGCCATACAACTACGTTTAACATCTAGTGAATAACCACACCAGTTAGAACTAATAACTACAGCTTGTAATTGCCCATAGTTTTCACATGACTCTACATATTCAGCAGTATCAAAGGAGTAACACTCACAGATAAATACTTTCAATATTCGACCATCAGTTAGCTCAAGGTTATAAACACTAGGATTAATACACTCAATTGAGTTTACCTTTGAATGCTCACGCATACGTTGTTCGAAAAAATTATAGTTTCCGTAATAGCTCATCCACGGAAAATTGTCGTTATGGGCGGGCATCTTCTTCTCCAAAAACTAACTCTTCAAAATCTGTAGGAAAACGTAAAACTGCTTGATATGGAATTTCATCATTGACCCATACTTCATAACTTTTTACGTGCGTTATAAATTTACTAATAATCCGTTGCTCCCCCCTAGAAAATAACTCTCTATTTTCCTGTAATAATTTCACCACTTCACGATTATTTGGAATGATTGTAGAAAGCCGAGCAGAGGTCCAAAGAGCGTGAACTTGATCGTTATTAGGATTTCTTCGCGCATTATCAGACAATGGACCATATTGCTCCCATGCTTGATGATTTTCAGACATGTAAATAGATATCTTATCTTTTAACTGAACCGTATTCTCAAATTTTTCTACTCCGAGTCTATTTGAAATAAAACTCTCGTGCTTATTTTTCATTTCATGGAGTAGACCTACGGGGTATTCAGCTTCATTTTCTTCTTTGTCAATCAATGTGTGATGAGTAGGACATAGAAGTATTAAGTTCTCATAACTATCACGTTCAGTATGTGATTGTGATTGGTCATATCTATTTGAGCCTGGCTTGTTTCCTTTTATATGAGCCATTTCTCCCAGCGTGTAGGGGGCAATCCCTGCAGCCTGTTCTACGGAAAGTTTTTCAGTGCAATTTGCAAAGGAACATCTTCCTGCTGCATTTGACCATAGTAATTTTATCGATTTATTTGTAATAGCCAATTGGCCTCCTGCGAGCTACAACTAAAAATATAACAATTGAACCGTGCGTATTTCTGCCGATACAACACTAATTTTCTATTCTATATACTTTTAAAAAATTACTTAAGGTATTGCTATAACCAAATTTTCTATTAACTTCAAGCCAAATGGAACAATATACGCGCTTTACTCATTTCCTTGAATATGTAACTAATAGTTTAACTATTAAATTAGCTATTGTATTTGGTCAATTTCAATGTCTGATTATTACTCTAATCCGACTAATAACTTAACTAAAGTATAAACAATTTTGTTCCTTTTTATGAATCCATTTTTCAGTAATTCCATCATAATATAACTGAACAACTCTATCTAAACGAAAAAATCTTGGATCAAGAGAATATTTAGTGCAGATAATATCGAGATATTGACTAGCTATTTGAAGATACGCCCTCATACCCAGCACATAAAAAACCCTTTAAGCGACAGATGACGCTTAAAGGGTTTATATTTTGATTTAACCAACACTACGTTAACGGTCTTTAACGACGGGCTAACTCAAAAATAGGCTGTCCGTATTCAACACCCTGTCCACTTTCAACCAAGACAGCCGTGACCACACCTTCTTTATTACTAATCACTGGCTGCAAACGGGTCAACTCATCAATGAAGCAAATGGTCTGACCTTTTTGAATATGGTCGCCTTCTTTGATCAAGTTGTCTGTTGCATCGTCTTCACTTAAGTATACCTGCCCTACATAGGTGGCACCTACTTGCAAGACATTACTACCCTGCTGTTCAGGCTCATGAGTAGGCGTGGCCTCTATAGGACTAGCGCTCACATTATTCTGCGCACCTAGATTGTTAACCACCCTAATAGACTGCCCGTTGTCTGCAATCGTGACTTCTTGCAGCTGACTGCTTTCAATCAGTTTGACCACACGTGTTATTTGCTCTATATCCATAATACATTCCTTAACTTAATTTTTTAACTCATGCCCAGATATTTAGCAATGGTCATGACACTTAGGATACTCATCACGATGGCGATTAACCAACCAAATGCCGCAATCCAAATCGGATGCTTATAATTGCCAACGATATTTTTTCTGTAGGCGGCAATCAGGATAATGACCATGGCGATAGGTAACACTAAGCCATTTAACGTACCAACCAATACCAATACTTGAGCCGGTTTACCGATAGTGGCAAACACTAACGTTGAGATAACGATGAAACCAATAATGAAGTAGCGTTTATAAGTCTCAATGAACGGATGGAAGTTCGTCATAAAAGACACAGAGGTATAAGCAGCGCCAATCACCGAGGTCACAGAAGCCGCCCAAATCACCATACCAAAAATAACTTTACCTGCATTTCCTAAAATGTATTGAAACGGCGACATGGCTGGGTTGGCGGGATCCAATGCAAAGCCTTGAGATACCACGCCTAATACGGCAAGGAATAAAAATACGCGAATCACAGAGGCAATCAAAATACCAGATACCGAGCTTCTGGTCACTGATTTTAAATTCTCTTCTCCGCTGACGCCTGCTTCTAATAAGCGATGCGCACCTGAAAAAGTAATATAACCACCAACCGTACCGCCGACTAGCGTCACGATAGCCACTGCATCAATCTTGTCAGGCATGATCGTTTTGCTGACGGCTTCTGCTAATGGCGGATCAGATTTAAAGACCACATAAATGACCAATACAATCAGGATAAAGCCCATTAACTGAGCGAATTTATCCATCATAGGCCCCGTTTCTCGGCCTAAAAATATGGCGACGGCAATCACACCACTAATCAGGGCGCCTGTGATGGGCGACATATTGAACATGGACTGCATGCCAAGTCCGGCACCGCCAATATTACCAATATTAAAAGCCAGACCACCCGCAATGATTAAGAACGCGAGCAAGTAACCGACACCAGGGAACACCAAGTTGGCGATTTCCTGCGCGCGTTTTTTGGAGACTGCGACTACTCGCCAAACGTTAAGCTGGACGCCGATGTCCATAACAATAGATATTAAGATAACAAAGCCGAAACTTGCCATTAGGCTTTCGGTGAATGTGGCCGTTTGGGTCAAAAACCCTGGCCCTACTGCTGATGTGGCCATCAGGAAGGCCGCGCCTAAAATGGCGGTATTATGTTTTTTTATGGTGCTCATAAACATCCTTGTTCTATATGGGATTATTTAATCAAATGATTAGGGCGTGTCCTCATTTTAAAAATGGTGGTAAAAGTGAGATAAATTGCAGTCAAACAAGGAAAATAGCGCAGATAATATCGAGATATTAGTCAGCTATTTGACGCTGTTTGGCAAGATTTAGCCATTTTTAACCCATTTAGATGACCATCGATTGAATTGAGGACATGCCCTAGCGTGCGGATATTTAATGGGCAGATATAGTGATACCTTTGAGCTCTAGTTGTTTCTTTATTTCTTGCGCAAATAAAATAGCGTGTTCGCCATCACCATGTAGGCAGATACTTTGCGCTTCTACTGGTACGGTTTGACCGCAGACACTGGTGACTGTCCCTTCAGTGACCATTTGTAATACATGTTTAACGGCCTCGTCTGTGTCGGTGATTAAGGCATTGTCTTTAGTGCGGGAGACCAATGAGCCGTCTTTTTCATAGTTCCTATCGGCAAACACTTCTGATATCGAGGCTAAACCCTGCTTTTTGGCTGCTTTAACCAAATAGCCGCCGGACAAACCCATGACTTTTAGATTTGGATCAAATCGTTTGATTTCACTCACTAAAATATCTGATAAATTTTCATCGATTGCGGCTTGGTTGTACAACGCACCATGCGGTTTTACATAGTCCAAAGTCACGCCGACTAAGTCACAAAGCGCTTTGGTTGCGCCCAATTGATATACCAATAACGCACGGTAATCGGCTTCACTTAACGGCTGATGAATACGACCAAAGTTTTCTCTATCGTTTAGACCAGGATGCGCGCCTACGCTCACGTTGTTTGCTTTTGCCAATTGCAGCGTTGCTAGCATCTCGCTATAAGACCCAGCGTGCAAGCCGCAGCAGACATTGGCTGAGCTGACTATCGTCAATAACTTATCGTCTTGCCCGCAGCCTTCAGCCACATCAGCATTTAAATCAATTTTCATTGGCATACTCCTTTATTTGATCGATGTAATGTTGTCTTTTCTGTTGTTCACGCAGTGCCTGCTCTAACGACACAACGACGAACTGACAGGCTTTGCCAAATCTAATCTGTGCCATCAGACCTATGTCTGCTTGAATCACGGTTGCGATTTTAGGATAGCCACCCGTCGTCTGCCCATCTGCCATTAGGACAATCGGTTGTCCTTGTGGTGGCACCTGAATCATCCCAATATCAACGCCATGTGAGCTCATTTCTACTGGCTTACTAAACTCAAGCGCTGTAGCTCCCTCAAGGCGGTAACCCATACGGTTGCTACTGCTTTGTAGTTTCCATAGCTGGGTCTCAAACGCTTGTTGAGACGACTCAGTGAAGCAATCATATTCACTGCTTTTTATCACTCGAATAACCTCGGTTGGGGCAAGGCGAGCTACCCCAATCACAGGTAGGCTGGATTCAGTTTTCACCTTTAAGCTGTCATCGGCTTTTAAATATCTGCCTTTAAATCCGCCAAACCCTGCTTTGAGATTGGTGCTGACTGACTGTAACACTGGCTCGATATCAAAGCCGCCATGCACACATAGATAGGTATACATGCCTTGTAGCGGGCGCAAAAGTTTGAGCGTTTGCCCAGCTGTTGCATTGATACGCCAATAACAAGGAATGCGTTTGTCATCTAGATAGGCCTCGTATAAAGCACCCGTTAAGCAAAAGCTGACGCTTTCTTCAAACTGTATGGTTAGCTCACCGAGCGCTATTTCAATAGCAGGTTCGTTGACTTCGTTTTTCATCAAAGCATTGCCAGCTTGTAGCGCCCAGTTGTCCATCACGCCATTTCTACCCACACCCATACTGCGGTAACCCAGTCGTCCCGAATCTTGAATACTGGCAAGGGCACTTGCGGTTAAAATTTTCATTGATACCACCTGTTTTTTTGTCTTTTTGATTCATGCATTTTTTTATTTATCGCTTATTGATGAATATCAATCGCTTTAAATGTCAAAGTATCGCCTGCGTTAAGCAACGTCGGAGAAGACTTGGTTAAATCAAATAAAGCAGTATCCGTCTGGCCGAGTAACTGCCAACCGCCTGGAGACTCAAAAGGGTATACCCCTGTCTGCTCGCCGCCTATACCCACTGAGCCTGCGGGTACTTGAGTTCTAGGGATGGCGTGTCTTGGGAAATACAGCGACTCAGACAAGCCGCCAAGATAAGGAAATCCTGGCTGAAAACCGATAAAGTAAACGGTATAAGTGGCTTTAGTATGTAGCTCAACAACGGCTTCGACCGAGAGATTTAGCTCATTCGCCATGGCCGCTAGATCAGGGCCATATTTTCCACCGTAATGTACTGGTATCTCGACGTGCTTGCCATGGATGGTTTTTGAAGGGATGTCATTGAGCAAATCTGACAGCTTATCTTTAAAGGTAGTAAGCTCAGCCCAAGTTAATGGCACGATGAATACACTGAGCGTATTCATACCAATCACCACTTCGATGACTTCTGGCATTTTCTGGATGCTGTCTGATAAAGCCCAGCACTTTTGTTGTTTTTCTAAGGTGATCGGTTTAGGGAAAAAAAACGCGAGATTGGTTTCACTGCATAGTTGCCATTGTAGTTCCATTAGCACGTGCTCCATTATTTTTATCTACTACAGTCAAATCATCTATAAATTGGATACGGTGTCAGGCTCGCTTAGTCTACGACTTGTAGTACTTTCACTCGCCTTCCTTGTATCCAAATTATATTGAACCGACTATATTCTGATTCTGACGCTTCTGACGCTAATGTCAGATTTGGTTTTCATTTTTGCAGACAAGAACTGATTTATATATTGTCTTGTATCCACTGTTCTAGATAATGGATGCTCATTTGACCTTCACAAAACACCTTATCCTCAAAGAGTCGCTGATGCAGACCAATATTGGTATCAATACCGGTGATTTGCGCTTCTGATAATGCCGCACGCATTTTTTCTATCGCTTTTTCTCTTGAACGATCTTGTACACATATCTTGGCAATCAAACTGTCATAAGATGGCGGCACGGTGTAGTTCGACTCAGCATGGCTATCCACTCTGATACCAAACCCTGCTGGCATGTGGCAGTAGTCTATGCGTCCAGCATTTGGCAAAAATGTCTGCGCGTTTTCAGCATTAATACGGCACTCAAAAGCGTGTCCGGTAATGGCGATATCACTTTGCTTGTATGCTAACGTGAGTCCGGCAGCCACTCTGATTTGTTCTTGCACAATATCAACACCCGTCACCATCTCAGTGATGGTGTGCTCAACTTGCACACGGGTGTTCATCTCGATAAAGAAGAACTCGCCGTTTTCATATAAAAACTCAAATGTGCCTGCACCTCTATACTGCATTTGCTCACAAGCCGTGACACAGGCTTGGCCGATTTTCTGACGTTGCTCTTCAGTAATACCGGGTGCTGGCGCTTCTTCAATGACTTTTTGATGACGACGCTGCATAGAGCAATCACGCTCGCCTAAATAAATCGCATTGCCGTGAGTATCGGACATGACTTGCACTTCGATATGACGCGGTGCTTGTAGGTATTTTTCAAGATAGACAATGGAACTACCAAAATTGGCTTTGGCCTCTGTTTGTGTCATAGAGATAGCGGAGAGTAAGTCGGCTTCTTTTTCGACCACACGCATCCCGCGCCCACCGCCGCCGCTTGCTGCTTTGATAATGACTGGATAACCAACGTCACTGGCAATCTTGATAACTTGCTCTGAATCAGCAGGCAATGCACCATCAGAACCAGGCACACAGGGCACGCCCGCCATCGTCATTTGTTTTTTGGCTTCAACCTTGTCGCCCATGTTTCTGATATTGTGAGCCGTTGGGCCAATAAAGGTGAGACCTGAGTCTTCAACCAAAGCGGCAAAGTCTGAGTTTTCAGACAAAAAGCCATAGCCTGGATGGATGGCTTGCGCATTGGTGATTTTTGCAGCAGAAACTAGCGCTCTTTGATTGAGGTAGCTGTGTGTGGCATTGGCAGGCCCGATGCATACTGCTTCATCGGCTAGGCGCACGGGTAACGAGTCTTTGTCTGATTCAGAATGGGCAATGACTGATTGGATGCCTAGCTGTTTGCAAGCTCGGATAATACGTAGAGCAATCTCGCCGCGATTGGCAATTAAGATTTTTGTGAACATGTTTATTCCCTTAAAAATATAGTGTCAAATACAGTGTTTGTGCAGCGTCTATACAATATTGAGCGGCTATTGAGTGGCTTTAACTGTTTGGCTCTATAACAAATAAGGGCTGGGCGTACTCTACGACATCACCTTCATCAACCAAAATCTCTTTAAGCGTACACGCAGTTTCTGCTTTGACCTCATACATCATTTTCATGGCTTCAATGATGCATAGTGTCTGCCCTACTTCCACCTTATCTCCTACCTGAAAAAACACTTCTGCTGTCGGCTCAGAGCGACGATAAAACGTACCTAGCATAGGCGCTATTATTTGGGATTTCTCCACCTCTGTAGTCACCGTTTCATCACTACGATCACTGTCTACATTGGTATTATTATCCGTACTGTTTTGAGTGGTTTCGGTTTGAGACTCTGAATGAGACACCCTTGGGTTGGGAGTATGAGCGATATGATTGCCGCTACTTTGGTTGCCGTCAGATTGGCAAACGATAGAAATACGTGCATCACCATCAGTGAGTTCTAAAGATTTTATATCGGCGCATTCTGCAAGTTTGATCAGTTTTTCCAGATCCGTAAAATTGATATTCATATGATTGGCTATTCCATTAGAGTGAAAGTGAACAATTATTTTTTATAAAAAATTCGTACCTAGTGATGTATGTAAAGTGTGATTGTTGAACGATATGTGACAATTTATTGATTGGCTTATTAAAATAATAGTTTGAAATTAATTATCTCTATGCGTATTAAAAGCACTTTTGTCATCAGAAATTATAGAACTGCCAAGTCTTCATCTCTTGGGTCGCAGATAAACATATGTCCTGGTGAATGCGTTATCATCAGCTCTGGCTTACTAGTCATAGCGATACTTTGCGGCGTCACACCGCAAGCCCAAAATACAGGGACTTCGCCTTCTTTTATGATGGATGCATCACCAAAATCAGGCACATGAATGTCGGTTATACCGATGACACTAGGGTCTCCGATATGAATAGGCGCGCCATGTACTTGCGGAAATCGAGAGGTGGCTTGGACGGCTCTAGTGATTAATGGATAAGGTATTGGCCGCATGCTAACCACCATTTTCCCATGAAACTGTCCTGCAGGCTCAGTTTCTATGTTTGTGATATACATTGGCACATTGTGATTGTCTTCAATATGTCTAATAGGAATAGACGCATTTAGCATGGCAGACTCAAAGGAAAAACTGCATCCTAAAAGAAAGCAGACCAAATCCTCTCTCCAGTAGTCTTTTAGATCTGACACCTCAGCCACTAATTCGCCAAATTTGTATATCCGATACTTTGGGACATCAGACCTCAAGTCTGCGCCTTTTGCCATGAGACGTGGCTCTGCACTACCGACATCTGTTACATCTAAAATAGGACAAGACTTTGGGTTTCTTTGTGCAAACAATAAAAAATCATAGGCCAAATTTTTGGGCACTATGACTAGGTTTGCTTGTATATGACCTTTACACATGCCGGAAGTCGGCTTGTTAAGTTCATTGTTACTGATTAACGCTCTGACCTCTGTCGGCGTCATATTTGCTAAATCTAACATTATTACAACCTCTTACGCTTTATTATTTTTAGCAGATAAAAGTTTATGATTTGTTTTATATTGGTATGGTTATTTATAATTTTATTTCATATATCGAGAACTATGATTATCGTTATGTAACTTATCAGAACACCTTCGATATGACAAGATATGAATACAGAAATATGTGATGAACATGATGAGTGATCTTCTTGAACGCACAGTTAAGGATGCAAATTGAACTATGAATAATGTCAAAAAAAAGGGCTCAAGCGTCGAGCGAGTTTTGCAAATCGTAGAAGTATTGGCCAAATCTGCTAAGCCTATGGGCGTTATTGATTTAGCAGAAACATTGGACATTCCTGTACCTAGTATGTACCGATTGTTAAATCAGCTACAACCGCTTCAATTTGTCCAATTAGATTTGCATGGAAAAGTAACCTGCGGAAAAAGAACGCATGACTTAGCTTTAAACCTATGGAAAAACAGTCCTTTTAAAGCAGAAAGATTGGCGATATTACAACAGCTTTCAGCCAAAATTGGTGAGTCGGTAGGGATTGCGGTGTTGCAAGACTTAGAAGTGGTGTATATCGATCGTGTGATATCTGACTGGCCTGTCCAAATACAGTTACCTACCGGAACCAATATACCTATCTGGGCCTGTGCCAGTGGCAAATTATTGTTGACGCAGTTGGCAGATAATAAGTGCGAGCGTATTGTAGAAAAACTATCGTTACAGGCGCTCACGACCCATACTCAGACTGACAAAAAACAACTCATGACGTCCATTGCTGAAGTACGTAAGACACAGGTAGGGACAGATAATGAAGAGTTTATTCCTGGTATGGTCGCCTGTGCTGTCCCGATTCCGAATGGTGAGCAGCCCGCATTTGCTACGGTATTTACTCATAGTCCTACCGTCAGAAAATCTTTGGATGAGCTACTGAGCTATGTGCCTGTCATGAAAGAAGCTGCCAATGAGCTATCTGTTATTTTCAATCAGGAATATAATGAGTAGCCTGTCATAACATGCTATAACGATTGTATCTCAAGCCTCTTAGGTGTCGATACGAATATGAATGTAATGAGGTTGTAGATAGCACACACTTCCCTTACATCAACGCTCATTTCCTACTTTTATCCTCTCAACCAAGAAATCGACGGCGGCTTTTACCTTAGGCACTAGATAGCGCTGCTTTTGATACAGCAGATATACGGCCATATCAGCATGCTGCGTGATTGCTAATGGATGCTCAAATTTAATCTCTTGCAATGCGCCTGACTCAAGATATGAGGATAGTGCCCACCGAGTGGACATCAAAATCCCTTCACCATCACAAGCCTTTTTTGCTAGCCATGGTCCATTGTTTGAAATTGCCACTGCTGGTCCTGAGACATCATGCCACTGATCGTCCACATAGCAGAGCCAGGGCGTTGGCCCGTTTGGTGCTTTGAAATACAGGCCTTTATGTTCTTTTAACGCCATTACATGGTTAGGTGTACCATGTTTTTCTAAATAACTGGGAGACGCAACTGGAATAAACCCATTGTCCATTAGCCTAATGGCAAGCACTCGCTCATTGGGTGCATAACCACCGCGAATCGCAATGTCTACATCGTCACGTCCTAGTGCTGATAGCTCATCGCTGAGACTGACATCCAATACAATCTCTGGGTATAACTTACCAAGATCATCTAACAACGGCAGTAGTATCCTTTCACCAAAGCCCACCATCGAGCTGATGCGTAAGCGCCCCATTGGCGTCGTTTGATAACTGCGTACGGTTTCTTTGCTTTGCTCGAGCTGATCCAATACTTGCTGCATATCGTCGTAATAGACTTGCCCTACTTCGGTCAATTTAACGATTCGGGTCGAACGCTTTAATAATGTCGCGCCCAAACTCTTTTCTAAATCAGACACCCGTCTAGATAGTGAGGATGGCGGCACATTGAATGCATTTGCCGCCTTAGTAAAACTGCCCGTTTCTACGACTTTACTGAAATACTTGATGGCACGTAATTGATCCAACTGACCTCTCCATTTAGATGAATATGTGAGCATTTTCGCTTTATTATTGTCTTAAAGGCAATAGTGATTCACGTTATTCCTTATATATAACCACATTAAAACCAGTAATAATGTGTTTAACTTAGGGCGTGCTTGATATTCGACCATGGCACTGACAGAGACTATTTTTTAGACAGTTCGACGTTAAAAATAGTAAGTTTAGTCATTCTAAGCGTCTATGTTTTAACAATGAAGTGGCAAAAAATAGTCCTGTCTCCTTCTGTTTATATTGGAGCTGATGCTAAAACTGCCCCATACTGTGTTGTAAATCTAGTTAAGGCACGAGCATTACCGTCGTTTTACGCCTTGTCTGGAACCGTTTTAGCAATCAGCAGTGCCTATTTGTGAATATCAAACACGCCCTAAACGTTGCAATGAAAACACGATTAAAAATAACTTTTACGTCAACAATGGAAGAATGACTTATGATTACTTTGCACGGCTTTCCTGCAAGCAACTATTACAACATAGTAAAACACGCTCTTTTATATAAGGGTATCCCATTCCAAGAGGACCTTTTGTACGCTGGTAGTGATGATCTACTAACCGTTAGTCCAGTGGGTAAAGTACCTGCGATCACCATGCCTGACGGTTTTAATCTGTCAGAATCTAACGTGATTTGTGACTTCCTTGAAGAAACATATCCTGAAAAGCCGCTATATCCTACCGATGCAGCAGAACGCGCGACTGTACGTCAGATTATGAAAATAGCAGAGCTTTACTTTGAGCTACCAAGCCGCCGTCTAATTCCATATGTATTTTCTGACGTACAAGCACCTAACGCAGTCAAAGAGGAAGTCCGTCAAGTATTGGGCCGCGGTATTATTGCCATGAATCGCTTATGTCAATTTTCGCCTTGGATTGCAGGCGAGCAATTCACCATGGCTGACATCTATGTGCATCACGTCAACACTATTGTCAATGCTTTTGGCGCGACTCAGCTTGAGTGGGATGTACTGGCAGAAGTGGACGGCATGAAAGAATGGAACAAAGCCATGAGTGAAACCGAGATTGCAAAAAGTGTTCAGGCAGACAGTCAAGCAAACATGCCTGAGTTTATGCAACACGTTAAAGCTCTAATCCAAGCCGCAAACGCTAAATAACCTGTGGCAATGTGGCTACTAAAAATGAGTCACATTAAGAAAATTACTAAAGCTCAATAACCTAAAGAACGACCAATACCGTAAAGCGATTGGTCTAAAAAATCTAACTATTTGCAGGAGCAAATCTTATGACCGATAAAAATAAACAACTGGTTTCAACCATCAGTGATGACAACAAATTAACCCTGTCTTTAAAAGACATCGAGATGCCGCAACCCGGTGCTGACGAAGTTGTCGTTCGCATGGAAGCCATGCCATTGAACCCCTCTGATTTTGGTGTGATGTTCAGCGCCGCTGATATGTCAACCGCTGTACAATCAGGCACTGATGACAGCCCGATCATTACCGCTGATGTGCCTGCGAAATTCATGCCATCACTCAAAACGCGGGTAAATAAAGACACGCCTGTCGGTAACGAAGGCGCTGGTACAGTCGTCGCAGCAGGCTCATCAGAAGCCGCACAAGCACTCATGGGCAAAATGGTTGCGGTGATTGGTGGCGGTACATATCGTCAATACCACTGTGTCAATGTAAGAAGTTGCATAGAAATGCAAGACGGCACGACAGCTACCGAGGCCGCATCGTCTTTTGTAAACCCGCTCACCTCACTGGCAATGGTCGAAACCATGCGCGCTGAAGGTCACAAAGCCATCGTACATGCAGCAGCCGCTTCTAGCCTTGGCCAAATGCTAAACCGTATCTGTATGGCAGACGGTGTTGATTTGGTGAATATCGTACGTAAAGATTCGCAAGAAAAGCTATTGCGCGATATGGGCGCAAAGTATGTGGTGAACTCAAGCAGCGAGACGTTCCTTGCCGATTTGACCGCCGCGATTACTGAAACAGGCGCTACGATTTCTTTTGACCCTATCGGTGGCGGTAAGCTCACCAGCGATATTCTAAATTGTATGGAAGCAGCTATTACTCGTGACGTAGAAGAATACAGCGTCTATGGCTCAAATACCTTTAAACAAGCTTATATTTATGGTGCCTTAGACCGTGGTCCGATCACCTTAAACCGTAACTTTGGTTTTGCGTGGGGTGTGAATGGTTTCTTATTGTTCAATGCACTTGGTAAGCTTGGTAGTGAAACGGTTCAGTCCATGCGCAAACGCGTGGCAGAAGAAATCACCACTACCTTTGCGAGCAGCTATACGCATGAAGTGACCCTAGAAGAAGCGCTACAATTAAAATCAATCGCCGCTTATGGCAAACAGGCGACTGGAGAGAAGTACTTGATCAAGCCTCAAGCTTAATAATGTCTAGAAAGCTGTTATAACTTAAGATATAGCAACTTCCTCATAGACTGATTTTTGATAAAAAAAGCAGATACTAATAACGGTATCTGCTTTTTTTGTACTTAATTATTACTGAATGATGTAAGTAAAAGGCGGTAACTTAGCCTTTTTAAATACTGACTCTGTGAACATTGTCTTTTCGAGTATCGCCTTTTTGAAGACTCCTTATTTGAAAATCAAAGCGTCCTTGTAGTTATATGACTTCTTTGTGATAATTAAAATCCAGACACGCTAACTTTTAAATAAAAATATTAGACATTTTAAACTATCTACTTTTTGAGAGATGACTATGAAAAATATAATGAAAATAATGATGGCCTCCACGCTTGTTATGAGTGCACTTGCTACTGGCTGCCAAACAACGACTAGTGTTACCAAACCAACCGTACAGCCAATCACAGTAGAGACGTTAGAGGCGAACAATTGGCGCCTTATAGATGCCAAGCTTAATAATGGAGACTTGGTTGAAGCGTTATTTTTTGATCCATCAAGACCATTAACGCTGGACTTTATGACTGTTGAAGGCCGCAATATGGTAAGCCTTATGAATACCTGCAACAATATGAGCGCAGGATACAGTGTGACGAATGGCGAGGTAGAACTGAGCGCAATCAGAAGCACTAGAATGGCCTGCCCTGAATATTTAGCAAAGTTTGATAGTGCTGCTGCCACAACAGTACAAGGCAAATACAGCTTTGGTAAAAATAGCGATAACAACCCTGTGCTAGTCATTAAGAATGACAATCAAACGGCTCACTTCAAAGCCGTTCCTAAAACAAAAACACCTTAAGGACTGTTACGTAGCTCTATCTTAAATTTATGAATAATGCCTCACTATGAATCAGCGAGGCATTATTTGTATCAACAAACTGCTAGCCTCAGCATCAAAACAATAACAGTAACAAAAATCGCTCTAGGCAGTTTCATCGAGCATTAAAAATAAATATATAAATCAACCATAATAAGGATATGTCATGTCGTTTATTAAATTTTGCACTTTGGCACTCATTGCCACATCCTCTCTAACTGCGTGTAGCAGTCATAACCAAGTTAACTCGAATGATAAAACGAGTACTAGCCAGATTGAAGACCGTAACTCATTCATAAACACCTTAAAGCCAAGCAGTGCTGAAGCGATAATCGGTCAAGTAACAGGTATTACTTCACAAGACAGAAATCAGCAAAAAGTCACTATCGTAGCCCAAGATGAAAAGTCCTATACCGCATCTATTAGCAAAACCAATTTTGGTCAGCAGAATGCTTATCAAATGCAAAAATTGGCGATGGGTGACTATATAGAAATTAAAGGTGACGTAGAATTAACAGACGATCAATCAAAGCCAGATGGTGAGCATCAGCTCACTGTACGTGCCATGCCATATGTATTACGCAAAATCATTGTCGCTGACCATCAAGTAGACTGCGTAGGCGTTGCGCCACAATCCTGCCTTTTAACAAAGCCAGCTGACCAAGTCGATAGTCAAGTAGATTGGCAGTATCGATATAGTGGTATAGAGGGTTTTGATTATGAGCCTGATTATGAATATACCTTGCTTATAAAAAATACAGCTGTTGCTAGACCACCTGCTGATGCATCGTCAGTGCAGAGCAAACTGATACAAGTCATTGAAAAGAAAAGAACCTAGCCTTAGTGATAGAGATATAACTCTTCTAAACAGACAAGCAACCACACGATTAATTGTTAACATTATTCAACCTGTGGTTGCATCTGACGTTTATTACGCCTAGTATTTCGCTCCTTTAAATAATTCTATTTTTAATAATAGCACCTCTACAGGTTTGTTTACTCACAATAAAGAAGGATTCGTTATGCCAATAAATACAACCACAATTATTGATGGTGGCATGGGACGAGAACTGGCGAAGCGTGGTGCACCGTTTCGTCAACCTGAATGGTCAGCACTGGCAATGATAGAAGCGCCAGAGATCGTTCGTGATGTACACCGTGCCTATATCAAGAGCGGCGCGGCTGTCATTACGACAAACAGTTACGCGCTAGTACCCTTTCATATCGGCGAGGAGCGTTTTGTGGCGCAAGCACAAGATTTGGCAGCAGCGTCAGGTGAAATGGCACGTGCAGCAGTGACGCTGGAAGGCGCAGCAACCAAAGTAGCTGGCTCTATCCCGCCACTGTTTGGCTCCTACCGTGCAGATTTGTTTGATGCTGACCACGTAGAAGATATCGCCACCCCACTGATCAAAGGTCTAAATCCGTATGTCGATTTTTGGCTCGCTGAGACTCAGAGTCTAATCGCCGAGTCTATCGCTGTTCGTGAGCTACTTAATACGCTAGATACGGACAATAAACCGCTATGGGTCGCTTTTACCTTAGAAGACAGTATGGATATCGATGTACCACGTCTGCGTTCAGGAGAAACCGTCGAGGAAGCCGTGGCAACGATGGCTGCTCTCGATGTCGAGGCAATACTCTTTAACTGCTGCCAACCTGATGTCATCGAACAAGCACTAGATGTCGCACAGACTGTCCTGCAAGCAAAACAAGCGCAGCATATCGAACTTGGCGCTTATGCCAATGCCTTTCCGCCGCAACCAAAAAATGCCGCGGCAAATGATACGCTTAATGAAGTACGTGATGATTTGACCCCGCCTGCCTATCTGCTCTGGGCACAAAAGTGGCAAGCACAGGGCGCTTCATTAATCGGTGGCTGCTGCGGTATTGGCCCTGAGCATATTCAGGAATTAAGCCAACATTTCACTGCTACTGCTTAGACATAGGCTGATCTGAATATAGAAAAATGTAAGATAATTAGAATATTGAGTTCATCATGCTGACGACCATCAAATATTACTTGATGGTCGGCATGTTGCTGGTCATGGAGCTAGTGCTGTAAGCGTATCGAAAATTCTAGTAGCAATTGCAGGCTTGAATGAAATCATTGACTAGCTTGTCATAAATATGCGTATTGCATTCTTAACAGCCTACCCATCCTACCGCTAACCTGAAAACTGTCTACCCGTTTGTATCAGTAGGACACCACTTAAAATCAGTACTAACGCTATAATTTCTAAACTGGTGATATCCTCTCCGATTACCGCGCCAATAATCACAGCAACGACTGGGGCAATATAAGTAGCACCAGCAGCCCGCACTGAACCTAACGTCTCGATAATAAAATAATAAATCAAAAAAGCAGCGCCAGTACCCAAAGCACCCAGACCAAGTATTGTTCCCCATATTGCCCTAGTATCTGTCGACAGCTGCGTTATACCATCGAAATCGATGAGTATCGAAAGCGTTATGACGGCTAACCCCACTTGCCAAGTGGCTAACGCCAGTGGCGGCAACCTCAAAGGAGACAGATAGCGCCGCGCATATACAAAAGACGCACCCACACTCAAAGATCCTGCCAACATCCACAAAACGCCAACGAGAGAGACACCAGTAGCGCCTTGCCATGGTCGCGCACTTAATGCGATACCAGCAAATCCTAGCGCAAGTCCAATCGCCATTTGCTTGGTCGGACGCTCATCAGGTAAGAACAGCGCCGCGCCCAAAAAGGTAAATATAGGGATTGAGCCACTTAATAGACCTGCAATGCTACTGGGCAATAGCGCCGTACCTGCGACAAATCCATAATAGTAAAAAGACGTTGCGAGCACTGACATCACTATAAAGTGTGGCAAATGCTGTAACTGCGCCCGAGTAATTACTTTGCTGTGCCAAGCAACGGCAACCAATGGCAAAAACCCAAATAGCAGGCGTAAAAATACGGTTTGTGAGGGGCTGATTAGAGCCGTCGCCCATTTCATAAAAATAAAATTCGACCCCCAGATGATACCGAGGAGCACCAGTGCAGCGTATGCTCGAAACATAACATTGGCCTTAACAAATAGATGAGCTGCTTTTTTCAAGCAGCTAGCGTCGATAGTGTTTTATTGCTTGTATTAACAGTCTGGTATTAACTATCTTGTATCAATAATAGGCTTGTACTGACTGACTCGTTACACAGAGCGAATGATGCCACCATCAACCCGTATATTCTGACCAGTGATATATCCAGAAGCTTCAGATAATAAAAAAGCAATCGTTGAGGCGACTTCTTCAGAGGTACCATAACGTCCTATCGGCACACTCTCACGTCGCTCATCGACTTCAGGTAAGCTATCAATCCAACCAGGCAAGACATTATTAATACGCACACCTTTTGCTGCATAGTCATCTGAGAAAATCTTGGTAAAAGCGCCAAGGCTGGCACGAAAAGCCGTTGACGTAGGAAAAAGCGCAGTCGGCTGCGTTACCCAAGAGGTAGATATATTGACGATAGCACCGCTACCCTGTGCGACCATGATTGGCGTGACCAAACGAATTGCACGTACCGCACTAAGAAAGTAAACCTCTAGCCCTTTATGCCAATCCTCATCAGTGATGTCTAAAATAGGTGCGCGCGGGCCGTGACCAGCAGAGTTTACAAGCGCATCAATACGTCCCCACTGTTGCATCGCCGAATCGACCAAGCGCTGTACATCTTCATTAATAAGGTTGGAGCCAGTAACACCAATGCCGCTCAGCTCCTTTGCTAAAGCCTCACCTTTCCCAGAGGAAGACAAAATAGCGACATGATAACCATCTGCTGCAAGTTTACGAGCAGCGGCAGCACCCATGCCTGACCCACCTGCTGTGATAAGCGCTACTTTTTTTGTCGTTATAATATTATTCATCTGTCTTTCTCCATTAGTTATCGTTTCATTTATCATAACCAATAAAATCAGATTCCTAACATCATAATAAAAGATGCTAGACTGTAGAAAATCTACAGTCTAGGAAAACAAAGTGCCAAACAGCCATCGTACATTGCCACCGCTCAATGCCTTACGTGCATTTGAGGCTGCTGGGCGTCATCTTAATTTTCGGGCGGCGGCGGATGAGCTGTTTGTGACACAAGGCGCGGTCGCTCAGCAGGTAAGAATGCTAGAGGAGCATATCGGCTTTCCTTTGTTTCAAAGACTACCAAGAGGCGTGGCGCTCACCAGCCAAGGTTCTGTTTACTTTGCAGAAGTTACTCGAGCTTTTAAGATTTTGGATAAAGCAACAGCTCAGCTACTCAGAGAACCTAAGACTGTCACTATCAGCGTGACGCCGACTTTTGCCACTAAGCTATTACTGCCGCGCTTATCTGCTTTGACTGCTGCGGTCCCTGATGTCGAGTTGCGTACTGTAGCGACCGAGTCCGTTGCAGATTTTGACCGTGATCAGGTAGATATCGCGGTACGCCTGACACGCCCACCATTCCCTGCGGCATTTGATACTCAGCTACTGTTTAAACAAACGCTTGTAGCCGTGGCCAGCCCTCACTTAATGGCCAATAGAGAACTGCCCATATCACTTGAAGTGCTACAAGAGATGCCATTGCTCCATGACTCACATCATCATTGGCCACGATTTTTTGGTACCACAGATAAGCTAGCTGGCGCTGTATTTAATCAAACCGCTTTGGCTTTAGATGCAGCGCTAGCGGGTCAAGGTGTTGCGATTGCTTGTCAGGCTTTTGTACAAGCGGATTTGAATGCAGGAAGATTGGTTCAGGTAAGTGAGTCAACGCTAACAGTCGATCTAGATTATTATCTCGTTCGCAAAAAGAGTTCGTCATCAACACCGACTGTCGACGCTGTCTGGAACTGGTGTATCACTCATTTAGCACTGGCTTGATTTAGTCAGGGATAGCTAAGCATTAAGCTAAACGTCAATATAAATAATCTAATCTCAAACTTATTAACGTAATTAGCTTCTGAGGCTAACTACGATTTTAGTCGTGCTTTTCTATCCCACTACAGCCGTTCTTCAGCATAACGATGCAGACCTTCCTACTTTCTTATCCTCATCTTTTTTCCTCGTTTTATCTTTTTACTAACTACCCTAACTCAGAAGTAAAGTACAGCTACCTATCCCCTTCTCAATCAAAAAACGCCCTATTTTTACGCGATTAAAATACTAAGTTTTTATGTCACATTACGTACAACTTACACAGTTAATTTATCACAAACAATTATCGGCTAAATCATTACTTAATTTTGTATTAGTATGCATTGGTATTCATTAAATGACTGAGGATACAAGTACTTACATTACCTATAAGCATACTCTTCTTTATATAAATTTTAACTTGTTGTATATGCCTAAGGACCAGACATGACTGCTAACACACAAGAAGCTTTGACTAGCGCAGCACTCAGTTTTCAATTGATGACGCGAGCTGAGCCTCCAGAGTTGGTTATTGCCACGATAAAGTCGTTATTAGCAGTAAAAGAAGTACACGATGAGATTTTGATTATTGATAATAATAATAAAGAGACGTCGTTATATGAGCCGTTGGCAGCATTTTGCCAAAGCTTAAACGCTGAGCTGAATGTCCATTTTTATCATATTGATCGTGTCGAAGGATTCAAAGCGGGTGCTTTAAACTTGGCACTTGGGTTGATGAGTCCAGACTGTAGTCACATTGTGGTGGTCGATAGTGATTACCAAGCATTACCACATGCTAGAGCCTTTATTACGCGGGCTATCGCTCAATATCCTGAACATACCCTACTGCAGTTTCCGCAGTTTTATCGTAATGAAGGACAGCTAGATACGCATAGCGAGTTGAATCACTATTTTAATCATCATCTGTATCGCTCTTTTAATCGCAATCGTGCCTTATCAACGGGTACTTACGCAGTCATTCGACGCTCAGATCTTTTGAGTATAGGAGGCTGGTCAGGCGCCTCTATCACTGAAGATGCTCAGATGGGCGTGCTTATGCATCGACAAGGTTTTCGCAGTCAGTTTGTGCCAGAAGTTATTGCCACAGGCTTACTACCTAACACGCTAGATGACCTGATATGTCAACGCCGACGCTGGATCTACGGCAATATGCAAGTGCTCACGGATTACTTCTCAGTCCCGCACAACTCTCCAGTTCAGTATGTCTCACAATCCAAAAGTATGAGTGAACGTTTAGCATATATACGCGCTCATCTGTCTCAGCTGAGTGCTTGGGTAAATTTCACAGGGTTTTTTATCCTTTTGCATATCTGCTCATTACTGGTGATGGTTGATATGCTCTTAGTAAATAACGCTGACGTATCGATGCTTGCCCCTCTATATGTGGTTTATGCAGGCTATGCGTTTTTTATCCTTAGACGGTTGTGGGCTTATTGCCGTGATCAATCGCCTCTCAATCAACAAGTAGATGACAACCATCAGCCACGTTTTGGCAGAAAGATACGAGCATGGTTGATGCACTTAAACTTTTGGGAAATTGGCGCCTTGTCATGGCTGCCGGTGCTGTGGGGACGAGAGAAACCTTTTGTCTGTACACCTAAACAGAACTATATCCAAAATCGTCAGTCATTATTTCTTAAGAATATAGCGGCGTTACCAAAACTGCTATTGGTGCTAAATATCATTACAGTCCTAGTTGTAGCACCGTTTTCACCGCTCTACTCACCAGTACTATTTATATGTGCAGCGGCAGTTTGTATTCTCAAACTAAGCGCAGCCAAGGTCGCAATAGATAATTTCTCTGATGCTCGGGCAGACATACCAAGTATGAGTAAGGTTCTGAGACAGACTTTAAAAGTAGCCCATGAAAAGAAGACGACTATCACGACATCTTATGCGACGTCTTTATTTAAAGATAAAAAAACCATCGATTCGTAAAAATCAGTACTTATAAAACTAGTGCTTATAAAGATAGCGATTCGTAAAAACTTGCGATTTATATAAGCCAATTTTGAAACAAGGTCATTCTATTGTCTTTTATCGTTTCTATACTAGGTTCCCTATATACCACTCTACTAACCAAAACGCTTATAGCCATGATGCTTATAACTATAAAGGTCTTAAAAACATGATTAGGTCTTCGAATTCACCGCTACGTATTGCCATTATTGCGCATTCACTGTATCCCATTGCCCAGCCTTACGCGGGTGGTCTAGAAATGATTACCCAACTGATTTGTGACGAGCTAGTGGCGCAAGGTCATGAGGTATTGCTTTACGCTCATAAAGATAGCGAGACGAAAGCAACATTGGTGCCTTTATTGACTCGTCATGAGTTTAACAAGATGGTCTATGATAATGAGCATGAAACGGTCGCCATGGGCCGTGAAGAGATGTACCAATATCTTACCTATCAGATAGCATTACGAGATATTATCGAACGTGATGAGCGCGGTGAGATTGATATCGTACATAATCACAGTCTGCATCACATTCCGATGATGACAGGCCAAGCATTTGGCGAAAGGTTTTTTACCACTTTTCATACGCCTATTTTTCCACAGTTACGTTTGGCGCTTTTAACACTGCGCTCTGGTACAACCACTCAATTCACAGCGATTAGTAAGCACCAACAGCAGTTATTCGCTGAGTTTGTCCCTTCACAAGTGGTGTATAACGGCATCGATGTCGAATCCTTTATTGCCAATACAGAATCGCTTGGCAATACTGATGGTAGCGATGACGAGGTATATTTTTGGTATGGGCGTATCTGCCCTGAGAAAGGCACTCATTTAGCCATGCGGTACTGTATGGAAGCTGGGAAGAAACTTATCATAGCAGGACCTAAAAGCAACGAAGACTACTTTAATCAAAAAGTAGCTCCTTTGTTATTTAAAGACAGTAAGAGTGGCGATGACAAACTATTCAGTTACGTAGGTCATGTCACCAAGGACGAGATTAACAATTACTTATGCCAAGCAACTGCCATGTTATTTACCAGTACTTGGGACGAGCCATACGGATTGACCTTGGCTGAGAGTCTGGCATGTGGCACACCAGTCATTGGTTTCGATGCTGGAGCCAGTGCCGAAATTATTACTCCAGAGACAGGAGTCATCGTACCTAAAAAAGATAAAGCCGCCTTTATCAATGGTTTTGCTACGATTAAAAATATATCACGCCAAGCTTGCCGTGACCGCGCCTTACAGTTTTGTTCAGTGTCAGCCATGGTAGACGGCTATCTGGAACTTTACCGAGCAGCGTTAAAAAATAGAACTGTATTAATAGAAAACAATTCAGAAAGTTATATCAACAGTATCAACAATTATGAGCCGTCTGATTTAACAAAAGACTCCCTTCAGTGTTTTAATCAGGCCATTCAAGCACCAGTTGAAACTGATAATGATCTTGTTAGCTTTTCTGAGGGATCGTAATGATGCGTATTGGATATTATGCTCATCATCACGGCTCAGGACATTGCCGACAGGCAGACAAACTGGCTGCATTGCTACCTAATGATGCAAGAGCGCAATTAACGGTATTTACGAGCTTAGATATAAATAGCTATCGTTTTACCGCTATTGATGAACAACAAATCATACGTTTGAATGCGGAAGATGAACGCCCCGATGATATATTAGCAGGTCGTGCAGGACAGTACTGGCAACCAGCCAGCTTACACTACTCGCCCGTAGGCAATAGTGACATTCAAAAACGCAGTCACCAAATACTAGACACTATCTTTCAATGTAAGATTGATCTGATGATTATCGATGTCAGCGTCGAGGTGGCCATGCTCTGCCGTGCGGCAAGCATTCCTTATCTTTACGTTAGGCTTCCTGGTATTCGCGACGATGCGCCACATATAGGTGCTTTTGCTGGCGCGCTTGCCTTACTAGCACCTTATCCTAAAGCGTTGGAATCTGCACATACATCTGAGTGGGTCTGTGATAAAACGCTCTATCTTGACTTTATCTACTCTCAAAAAACTGAGTCATACACTTATGAGAGCTTTATAGATATCTTGGCAAAATTAAGCATTGATAGCGAAATTTCTGCTCCTGAATCTACAAGCCTACCATCACCTAAAAAGGCACAATTAACAGATAAGTCCGGAGCTACAATACCTATTATTACCGTTATCAAAGGCTATGGTGGACACAAAGCGATTGACGAAAAATTACCAGAGTTGCGCTCACTGCTACCCGATGCATTAATTGTCTCTCTCGGGCCTATAGACGATGACAAACGATGTTATGTCGATATCTCAGCTGAGATAGATGACGTCACACCATTTATTTGTCATAGCGATTATCTAATGATGGCCTGTGGCCTAAACGCTGTCGCGCAAGCATATCATTATGATACGCCGCTCATAGTGGTGCCTGATGACAGACCTCATAATGAACAAGCCGTCATGTCTGAAGCGTTAGTTACTCAAAATAAAGCGCTAAATTGGCAGCAGTTTAAAACCTTAATGAGCATCGATGATGGTCAACCTGAATCTATTGCCCAAATAATTCATGGCCAAAGCAAACAACACCCCACTACCTCAGTTGATAGCATTAAAAAAAATAATATTGAAGAAAATAACATTGAGGAAGGTAGCAGTGAGGAAACCAACGCAGCTACGCTAACAGTTGCTCAAGCGTTTATGCATAGCACCACTGATTATCCTACTACTAAGCGTTGGTTTGAAAACTGGTTACTCCCTCGACTCAACTTAACACCCGAATCAACAATTAAAGACTGACTTATTAAAAATAACTGGCAACACGATAGCGAGGTAAAGATAAGCAATGACCATTCAGCCAACGAGTAATGCTAGTACGACTTCTGATACTGTACCGATGACTGTCATTACGACTTGCTATGGTCGTAATCGTCATCTCTACAACCTGCTCAGCAGTCTAGAAAATAGTAGTGTGAAGCCAGCCGAAGTCATTATCGTCAACGACGACGCCGATCCCAATCGGTTAGCTGAATTCTCATCAAATATCGTGAAGTTACCAACTACGGTCAAATCAGCTGTAAATGATGGTGGTGATACCAACACTGCAGAGTTTGATATCGGACATAATCGCAATCTTGGAGCGTTGCAGTCAACTCACGATATGCTGATTTTTTTGGATGTTGATTGTATCGTAGCGCCTACGTTTATTGAGCAAATGTATGAGAAGCTTTTGCAATATCCTAATGCGCTTTTGATGGGTCAACCACGCTATCTAACGCGACCTTTATCACTAGAAGAAAATACGCAATTAAAAATCAATCATCTGCCCTTTTCTCTTTTAGACGAGCTGTCTGTCTATAACCCTTATCGTTATAATTTTGATGAAGCTGACTCATATCCTACTGAAACAGAGCAAACAGCCATCAAACAAACTGATGATTACGGTGCATTTTGGAGCCTATGCTTCGCTATCAATCGCCAGACTTTTGATAAAATTGGTGGTTTTGACACCCAATATACAGGTTATGGTGCAGAGGATACCGATTTTGCTTTTACAGCATGCCGATTGGGTATCGACTTTTACCTCACTGCTGATATTGCTTACCATCAGCAGCACAGTGTCTACCGGCCACCTCTTAATCATTTGAATAGTATCATTGTCAATGCCAATCGCTTCTATCAAAAATGGCACTGTTGGCCCATGGCAGGATGGTTGTCACAGTTTTCCGATATGGATCTGATTGATTGGACTGAAGAACAGTCATCACTGATAGCCGTACGACGAGAGCCTAAAGACAAAGAGGTAGAGCTTTCTCATTGTCCCGACGCTCCTTATGTTTAACTATTTTTAGCAATTTCTAGCTAAACATAGCTTAGTGAATCAATATTCTAGTACCGATGAATAGTCACTCCTGTAGGTGGTCGACTCGTTTCCTGACGTTCAAAACCCCAATTATGTCCATGCCAAAAGTGAGCAGTTTTATCATTGTCATTGAAGCCGATCATTACTATCTCCAATGGTGGTTTTGTCTTTTGAATATGGTGTAAGTATGCTCGAGCTGCCAGCATCAGCCGATACAATAGAAAACCTGATGAGGGGGCTGACGAATGAATATCAGTAAAGTATGGATAATCAGCAACGACTTTGTGATGCTCTGATAGCACACTGTGGTAGATAGGGCTTGACCATAGTTTTTGCATGTTCGAAGGAACATCTAAGATACGTTGAGCAGTGATAGGATCATCATTGGGGCTTGGGTCATCAGCTAATGTTGGAAACTGATAAGGCTGGTTGCTCGTCAGTACCCCTAATGGCGCGACCTCTCTCATTTGCTCCATTACTGATATATGATTGCTTCTAGGCGGTAGGCCAAAATGCAGCTTACTATCACCAATCTGCCGAAAAAACAGCAACTTAGGTAATGAACTAGCTAACTGATGGCTGGCAAAAAAATCATCATGAATAAAGTGATTAAATAACACCAAGACATCATCGGGCTGTAACAACATCTCAAGCTGAGCCGTGGTGACAGCAGGATTATTTGCAATTAGCACGACTCGTTTAGCTTGCTCTAGTGCAGTTTGTATAATGACTGGTAGTGTTAAGAAAGCAGATTGCGCTGTGCTTATATCATCAAATATATATCCGCTATTCTCTGACAGTGAGATACTCTGTTTAAGTGTTGGTTTTTTTGTATTGAACTCTTTATTAGACATAGCAACCTTAGTTAATGTAAATTTTTGATTGCTACTTTAGCATTATTAGCGATTTTTATAGAAAAAGCTTTACCTCTATTATACTCGGATAAAGCCTTATCTTAATAAAAGTCTGCCACTTCTTACTTATTCAACTCAAAAATCATATTTTGCCATTATTTCAATTTTCTGACCTACCAGAATGAGATAGTCGCAACATTTCATAGTAGATAAGTACTATTCGTTGGCACTTCTTCTAAATCATATAGAAAACCTTTCTATATCACTGATACTCTAATTGAGTCATTCCTAGATGACGATTCTTTTATTTAGTAGATGATATATCATCAGCTATCTATCTCAGCTCATTGCCGTAACAACATCTTCCATTTATCTCACAATTAATCAGTAAGGAAACATAGGTTGATCTTCAGTAAGTATCATCTCTAGAGTGTTGCTAGTCTTCCGACCCTTAGCAAAAAGCTCCTAAGATTGTATTAATGGTTCAGTATCGGCTAGAAAAAGTCACCTTTCTTTAACTTTCATAAAAGTACGTAACGCTATAACTCGCTATTATCTACTTATTCAATAGATCGACGTTCAATTCAGATACCTTTGACCATTAAACAAACATGCTTATTTATAATCAGCCTAAAAGGACCTTACTATGAAAAACTTCAACATGAAAAAAATCGCTATCAGCTCACTATTGGCTGTATCTACTTGTTTTGCTATGATCGGTCCAGCGAATGCGGCCCAACAAGTTGTCGTGGTCAAAGACAAACATCAGACAAAACAAGCGGTCGTCGTTAAAGCAAAGCCCAAAGCGAAACAAGTGGTCATGGTTAAAGCAAAACCTAAGGCCAAGCAAGTTGTCGTAGCGAAAGCGAAACCTAAAGCCAAAAAAGTAATCGTCGTTAAAGACAAACATCCAGCACAAAAAGTGGTCGTTGTGAAATCGAGATAGACCAAGCAAGACCGATACCCTATACAGCTTATATAGAACCAACTATATTAAGCAGGGAACACCACTACCTCATCGTCTTCCTGCCATGGCTGAAACTTAGTCATGGCTTGTACAAATAACGGGTGTTCCAACCAGTGTTGTAGCCACAGCTGTAGCTTAGGATAAGGCAATTCATAAAAGACATCACGATCTACATGGGCAAATTGACGAACGAACGGCATGATACCGATATCAGCAACCGTCACGCTATTGCCTAGTAGATACGTATTCTTGGTCAATAACGCTTCTAAATCCTGCAGAAAAATTTCACCCTGTTGTCGATATTCTATTTGAGTCATCTCAGGGTGACGATCGGCATATTTGTAGCGATCGAGCCACTGTTTAAACTCATTGTCGTTTTGTGCTATCAGTGCATTAGCCTGAGATACAACGTTTCCATCCAGCAGTCCCTGAGGATCGTTTTGCTCAAGCGCCCACATCATAATCTCTGCACTCTCTTCAATGACGGATCCATCTGAAAGCTGTAACACAGGAACCGTGCCTTTTGGACTAATCGCTAGCATCTGTTCTGGCTTATTCTTTAGCGTGATTTCTCGTAGCTCTACTGGCAAATCAGCGAATATTAGACCGAGACGAGCGCGCATAGCATAAGGACAGCGACGAAAAGAATATAAGCGAGGCAACGAGGTGTTCATAGATTCCTCCATAGTTGAATAGGAATTAAGCAATAGGTAAAAAGCAAACAAACAAAAATTAGCAGACGCAAACCTACTGACATTAATAGTTATTAAGGCGCTGTTTAATAGGTGACAGACTTATAATTGGCCATAGTTTCTACTAATGACTGTGGTAGATAAGCATCTTTCAGGTGCGCGTGCGGATAATGCTGCTCAATCCATGATTGATAGTTATAGACAGTTAGCGTACCACAATATAATAAATATAAAACCTGCACGCCGATGCTACGTGACAACCCCATTACGCAATGAAAATTAATAAGTGTGATGAGGCTAACCTTTACCTGACTATTTTCTACCTGACTACCCTCTACCAAATTCTCATTATTAGCGGTTATCGGTTGTGTCTCTGCTGATTGTATCAACGCTTCAATTTGTTGAAATAGATCAATGTAGTCTTGGAGCAATACATCATTTAATGGCTGCAAATCCAACAAAGGTAAATACAAGTAATGAACTGTCGTACTCACGCTGCTATTAGCAGCTATTTTAAGATTATGAGCGTGGCTAGATATCTCAGCAGCCAAATCAACAACAATAATTTGATAGCGAACTGTAGGCCGATTGCTTTCTGGCGAACTCGGCAATTCTAATGAGCTGGAGCCAAATAACCAATACGTTAAATAACTACTTAGATCCGTCTGCATCAAGCGAGCTGAAGCAACAACTTTGACCTTGTCATTAATAGCATACGGCGTGAGTGGATACTTTTGACTTTTGGAGAAAACTTTAAAATACCACTGCCCTAAAAGTGACATGCCATTGTAAATAATAATGATTGGCGCAAACTTCATCCAAGTATATACCGTGAGTCGACCGCTACTGGATTTTTGAAACCAGCGTGTATCCCGCATTTGCTTGACCTGTTGATAGGCACAAGCCAACATCGTAAAACTAATCAGCCAATATGCAGCAATGATGATAGCTAAAGTTTCTATAGACTCAGACGCTATCATACTCATATTAGCAAAGTAAAACCCTGCTATCGCTATCAATAAGAATCCTATTACTCCTAGTGTCAGATGCTTGATTACCAGTGCATTACGGATTCGATTTGAGAGTATCAGCACCAACACTGCCAACACTGCTCCGCCGAACATATCTAGCAAATGGTGTTGATACGTCAACACTGTCGACAGGGCAATCAATGTACATATGCCAGTCAGCAATAATCGATAAGCCGCTAAAATCCATCTCTTTTTAGACGCTACAACATCCCATAATGATACGCCAAGCAACATGGCATAACTGACATGCAATGATGGGAGCTGATTGAATGGCTTGTCCACCAATTGCAAAAACTGATAGCCAAATTGCGTCCAATCGTCAGGTATCGAACGATTGTATGAGAAACGAGCAGGATAAAAATAGAAAATTAAACAGGCAAAAATGGTCGTCAAAATTAAGCGGTAGGTCAATAGAGATAATTGCGTGGACGTCCGCACTAAGAAAAAACTAGCCACAAATAAAATCAATGACCAGCTATAAGGAACAATCATAGCGGGAATGAAAGGAACCATGCTGTCAAATGGCGTGGCAAGATTATGAATTTGCGATGGGTAGAGTGTATATAAAGATACGCTATAGGCAGTCATCAAATTATAAAGCAAATAAAATATCGATAACGCAAGACCTAGGTGTTTGAATCTAGTTAAATTTGATGGAGTTTGCAACACCTAGTACCTCGTTTGGCTATTGAATAAACATTTCAAAAAACTTTGGCAATATAATCATAGTTAAAGTTGTCATAATAGCAACTTATTGTTGTCTAAAAACTGCCCAAACCCATTGGAAATACAGTGATTTTGAACTTATACTTGACTATTTTCTGGACTTAGAAGGATTTGAGAAATGCAGTTTTTGAGGATGATAAGTCAGCAGTTGAGTCGATTTACGGCATTGGTTATTATTTTAGCGGCCGCAGTGACATTTATAGAGCCTGCGACTTTTTCTTGGGTGACAGGTGATACCCAAGTCATCGTTCTGGGTGTCATTATGCTCGCAATGGGTATGACACTAGGTAAAGAAGACTATAAGGTGTTGGCCCAGCGCCCGCTTGATATTTTTATCGGTTCAATTATCCAATATACCATTATGCCGATATTAGCGATTAGCGTGGCTAGATTGTTTGATTTATCGCCTGGGCTGACACTGGGTCTAGTATTGGTTGGGACTTGTCCTGGTGGTGTGTCTTCAAACATTATGAGCTACCTTGCCAAAGGTGATGTGGCGTTTTCGGTAGGTATGACCACCGTATCGACCATCATTGCACCGTTAGTGACGCCACTTTGGCTCAATTATTTGGTTGGTCAATCTGTAGAAATGGATGGCTGGGGTATGTTCCGCTTTATGCTATTAGTGACATTGTTGCCAGTCGCTATCGGCTCTATGTTAAACATACTATTTCAAAACAAACACTGGTTTAATGATGTACGTGCGGTGATGCCAGGCGTGGCTGTATTAGCTTTCGCCGCTATCGTCGGTGGCGTTGCCGCTGTATTTGGTGATCAGTTCTTGCAGTCAGGGCTAGTCGTTATCTTGGCCATTGCGGTACACAATATCGTCGGCTATGTATTGGGCTACTACTCAGGTGCCTTATTTGGTATGAGCAAACCCAAAAAACGCACCATATCTATCGAGGTTGGCGTACAAAATGCAGGTCTGGCCACGGGCTTAAGCACTAAGTTTTTCCCTGGTAATGCAGAGTCCGCCATCGCTGCCGCCGTTGCTTGTATTTGGCACTCTGTTTCTGGCTCTATATTGGCCAATATCTTTGCTTGGTGGGATAAGCGTCAGGAGGTGAAAAATCCTACCGTCATCGAGACTCAAGAGACCATGGAGCTTGGTAAACCAATCAGAAATCATTAGTACTAATAAAGATAATACTGAGCTAGGTAATATTGAACTAGCTCATAAAGGTAAAACGCTATGAGTTAAAACACTATGCTAGATTATTGTTTCTAGCATAGCGCTTTCTCATAAAGCACCTTCTAATACAGAGTCTTTCAACATAGATTTTTTTAACATAGTGGCTTCTAATATAGCGCTCTTCAGCATAGTATTTTTAGCATAGCACTATCGATAATTTGCATGAACTACTAGCCTCTCTTCTAGGTTCTCACTTAACGTAGTCTACCGCAACTCACTTCCAAAACGTTTACGCACCTGACGCAAGTACAAAGCTGGTGCAATACGCCACAGTAAGCTGCCAAAGCGTGAGAGAGGGTCCGGCAATATCCAACGTTTGCGCCGCTGCAAACCTTGATCGATCTGTTCGGCCATCCATTCAGAACTACGAATATTACCGATCATTGAGCGTGGATGCTTTGCGATACTACCATCACGGCCGAGCGCGTGGTTCTCGATAGGTGTATCAAGAAAGCTGGGATAGACCATAAGAATATGTATCCCCTCAGACTCTAGCTCCAAGCGCAATACTTCAAAGAACTGGGTCAGCGCACCCTTTGCCGCACAATACGCTGCCCGTCCAGGAACGGGCATCCAGCCAGCCATTGAGCCGATACAGATAATTTGACCTTTAGATTCTCGTAACATCGGTAACGCAGCCATGGTTAGCTCCACTGCCCCTTGCCAATCTACCGCCATTACTTTGCGAAACACCGCAGGATCAGTCTGATGTGCTGGTGATCGATGGGTAATTCCAGCATTGTTCACCAATAGATCAAGACGGCCAAAGCGCTCGCTAACTTGCTCAAGAAGCGCAGCAATATCATCAATTTGAGTAATATTAGTGACGACTGTCATGACTCTAGCAGAGTCCTCTAACTCACGAGCGCGGGCAATCAGCGCTTGCTCATCTATATCAGCGAGTACTAAGTGATGTCCAGCAGCATACCAGTACTGTGCCATTGCCCAACCAAGTCCTGATGCAGCACCAGTGATTAAAGTAACATTTATTGATGATATTGATGATATTGATGACATTGATGGCATCGATGATTATCTCCCTATTTGGGTTTACGCAACCCATTGCATTCGATGAAGTACTCGAAGGTTTCGGCAGACGTTTTTTCTAAACAATAACCAAACTCTTCTTTGAGTCGCCTGTTACTCAGTACTGGGCGATAACGCAAAAAATTAACCTGCTCTGGCCCTGTTGGCTTACCGCTCCACTTTGCCACCTGTAAGCCAGCTTTAACCAAACCCACTGGCAGGGTCAATAACGGTTTATTAAGTCGGTTTGCGATATCCTTCATCGTTAGCGCGCCATCGCCTGCCATGTTGTAGATGCCAGTTTTGTCCTCGCAAATACCTATTTCCATAGCGCCGATCACGTCTTGATCCCAAATAAACACAAAGGGCGACTCACTGCCTTTGAGCGCAAGCACACGCGGTGCCATAAACAGACTGGTAATTTGATTGCGCGTATCAGCGCCTAGTACGGTGCCAGGTCGAAAGATCAGCTGCTGTAGTTGCGGATGCTGCTCGCGAAAATCTGCAAGCATTTCCTCGACCTGTCTTTTGTGATCCGAGTAAGCAAACTCAGGGTTACCACGTAGGGCATCTTGCTCATCAATCCATTCAGGATTGTCAGCGTGATAGCCGTAGGCAGCACCCGAGCTGGTGAGCGTTATATGTGTAATATTTGCTTTGATGCAGCAATCAAGTACGTTGCGCGTGCCATTGACATCGATATCATAGTCACGAGCACGATCTTTTGATGCTTGTAAGATAGAGGCGAGATGCACGACATGAGTGATACCCTCTTCTTTTAGTAGCGCTGCCAAACGCTCATCACGCACATCTAATACGTGAATTGGAAAGTCTAGGTCATCACGCTTGCGAATATCTGTGCCGACGACATGATAATGAGCAGCCAGACGATTGCCCAGTTGATGGCCGATGTAACCTGCGGCACCAGTGATTAATATACGTTTATTCACTATGCTTTTATTTATTACGCTTTTATTCATAGGGTATCCGTGCCCAAATTTGTGAAAGTGTCAGTCCTGACACCAAATGCCATACGCCCCAGAACGCCGTGATCAGCATCATGCCACCTGCCTCTGGGAAAAAAGTAAATAAAATAACCAGTCCTAGCCCTGAGTTTTGTATTCCTACTTCTAAAGTCACCGCGCGCCGATCCGCGACTGGCAACTTGAGCACCAGCCCCATGCCATAACCTAACGAAAGCGCCAATAAATTATGGCCAACGACCAACCAAAAGAAGCTATGAAAACGCTCTAAAAATAGCGCAAAATTGCTATAAAAAGCGATTGCCACAAAAGCCATCAGCACGAGTAGGGAGAAAATACGTAATGGCTTTTGAATACGTACGACCAGATCAGGTAAGCGTCGCCCTGTTACCATCCCTAGCACTAAAGGTAACGCTAACACTAATAGAACCAGTAACAGAATACTGCTAGGATCCATCGTTATCTTTGTCAGATACTCACGCGTGTGTGGGTTAAGCCAACCGTAAAAGGCAAAATTGACTGGTGTTAATATAGCTGCAGCGAGGCTTGATACCGCAGTCATACTGACTGACACCGCGACATTACCGCGTGCCAGCCAAGTCATAATGTTAGAAAAACTACCACCTGGGCAAGAAGCGACCAGAATCATTCCTAGCGCCAACTCAGGATCGATATTCAACGCCCACGTAAACAGACACGTGGCTAGGGGCAGTAGAAAGAACTGAGCGAACAGACCCGCTATCGGCGCAATGGGAGACAAAACGATACGCTTAAAATCTTCGAGACGTAAACTCAATGACACGCCAAACATCATTAGCGCCAAGATCAGATTGAGCAGAATTAAGCTCCGTGGCTCAAACGCCACTGCCGCTATCATATTTCTGATGCCAATACAGGCTGCTCTGTTTCGAGCTCAGCGATATGCTTGGACAACGTCTCTAAGTATTCATCTTTATTCACGTAATATGCCATACGCGCAAGCTTAATATAATCATAGCCACCATCGAGCGTTTTGCCAGTACGCTGACGTTTCACTTTATTGAACTGTTTAACGGCTGCTGTATTTTGCTGACGCTGCTGAATATATAGTGCAACGAGCCGCGCTTGTTGATTTCGACCCTCCCAACCTAATCCTGCTGCCTCAACCATACCCATCATAAATAAATTATCATGCTCAGGATGAAAGACATTCATATAAAGCTGCGGAGCGTCATGATTGGCAGGCCAATTAAGCTGCGCGCGCTCAATAAATGGATAATCAAGCAAGTATCCGGTGGCCATTAAAATCAAATCATAATCATGACTTTCACCATCACTAAAGCTCACCGTATGACCATCGATGCGGCGAATATCACGGCGCGCCTTAATATCGCCATGACCCAAATGATGTAATACCAATGAATTGACCACAGGATGTGATTCGTACATGCGATAGTTTGGGTTTGGCAGTCCATAATCAGAAGGTTTACCGATGACCATACGAATCATCGCCGCATCCATACGCTGCTTAACTGGGCGCGGTAACTTTAGTCTTCCGCCTAGTGTGTCAATGGGTTGACCCTTGATAAATTTGGGCAGAAAGTAATAACCGCGGCGCAGACTGATATCTACTGATTTGGCATGATGTACCGCGTCAACAGCGATATCAGCGCCCGAGTTACCACAGCCAACGATCAACACACGTTTGTCATTAAACACTGACGGGCTACGATATTCGGAAGAATGCATCAACGTGCCTGCAAACGTACCTGGCAAACTTGGTATATTAGGGGTATGTAAAGTACCATTTGCCATGAGTACACCATCAAACAGTCGCGATTGCTTTTGACCATTACACTCACTGACTAAGCGCCAGCCGTCGCTTTCAGGCACCATGCTGACCACGCGCGTGGAGAATTCATAATGTGACTTTAGATTGAACGTATCCGAAAAATCGCGGAAGTACTGACGGAGCTGGGTATGATGAGGATACGCCGCGACTGAGTCACTCATAGGAAACTCTTTGAACTCCGTCATACGCTTGGACGAAATCAAATGGGCACTTTCATACATGGTACTATGCGGATTGTCGATATCCCATAGGCCCCCTACATCTGTATGTAGCTCAAAGCCGACAAAAGGAATATTGAATTTTTGCAAATTTCGGGCTGCAGCGAGCCCCATTGGACCTGCTCCAATTACTGCGTACATAAGCGCCACCTTAGAAATCCATTTCAATGATATAAATCAGTCAATTCCGTTTGACTGCACCTCTGGTGGGCAATACCAGCGTACTCCATGCCCGTGATAAAACAATAGCATACATTGATACATGAACTGGCTCAAATGAATAAATTGTCCATACAGGCTACTTATAACAGGTAAACCCATCCTCTGCTTTGTACTTCTTTTTTGCTCTCTCTATACAGCCTACTCTTCACCAGATGTAAAAGCACTGCCCTATTTATAGACGATGCTATTAGCACCTTATTAAACGACATCCGTACTTTATTCAAACCTAGTATATTTAAAATTGACTCAGTAATTCATTGTAATAGAAATGATTATCATTATAATAACGATTTAAATTACATGCTGGAAATATTCATGCAACTGTCTCGCTTATCTGCTGCTTTGTTTCGTCTTAACTCTCTGAATGTGTCTGGCGCTTCTCTTCGATTAGCGTCCATACCTTCACGCCTAGTATCGACGAAATCGCTACCTCTAAAAACACTATGTTCAGTCATCATACTAACCACAAGTCACTCGGCATGGGCGCTAGTAGATGATGTAGATGCTCAAACCACTCCTAATGTGGTACTTGATACTATCGTAGTCACCAGCAGTGCTGATGCGTCAGCAGATGGGCTACCTAGCGCATATGAAGGTGGACAGGTGGCGACCGGCAGCCGAGTCGGACTCTTGGGCAATCAAGACATCATGGACACGCCGTTCTCTACCACCTCATATACCAATGAATATATCGCCAATCAGCAAGCGCAAAGTGTGGGCGATCTACTCAAAAAAGATCCTACTGTTCGTGTGGCAAGAGGTTTCGGTAACTTTCAAGAAGCATATTTTATGCGTGGGTTTGTGACCACCTCAGATGACACGATGTTCAATGGTCTATACGGCATCTTACCAAGACAGTATATTGCAACTGAATTGTTCGAGCGCGTCGAGGTCCAGCGCGGTGCCTCAGCGATGCTAAATGGCGCGGCACCGAGTGGTGGTAACGCAGGCGGTACTATCAACCTGTTACCCAAACGAGCGGATAATGAGCCACTACGTCAGCTAACGCTTGGTTATGGTCAAGGCGACCAAGGTAAGGTCGCAGTAGATGTCAGTGATCGCTTCGGTAGCGATGATGCGATTGGTGTTCGTTTTAATGCTGCTTATCAAGATGGTGACAGCGCTATCGATGATGAGTCGTCGACCTTGGGTTTGGCTGCCCTTGGTTTAGACTATAGAGGAGATCAATATCGTCTATCGGCTGATTTAGGCTGGCAAGACAACAAACTATCAGAGACTCGTCCTAGTGTGACGCTTGCCGGTCTCTCTCATGTACCAAAAGCACCAGACGGCTCAAAAAACTGGGCGCAGCCTTGGAGTTATTCAAACGAGGAGGATGTCTTTGGTACGATTCGCGGAGAATATGATTTTAATGACAATATTACTGGTTATGGTGCCTACGGTATCAGACATGGTGATGAGGACAACTCGTTAGCCAACCTTACAGTATCTGACGCAGATGGCACTGGCTCAACCTATCGCTTTGATAACGTTCGAGAAGATAAAGTTCAGAGTGCTGAGCTTGGTCTGCGTGGTCAATGGCAAACAGGTAAGATTGATCACAACTGGGTACTAGCCGCCGATCTTTATGATCAAGAAGAAAAAGGCGCTTACGCTTTTGACTTTGGTAACCAACTCGCGACCAATTTGTACAGCCCGACAGATTATGACAATGCGTGGTCAGATACCGCTTTCTTTGGCGGAAGTTTTGATGATCCTAAGCGAACGAGTGAAACTCAATTACAGAGTTTTGCGTTTGCAGACACGTTCTCACTGTTCAACGATAAGCTAAAAACTACGGTAGGCGTACGTCATCAGAATATCAAAACGACCAGCTACGACTACAATACCCAAGCCAAAACAGCTGACTATGATGAAAGCGCATGGACACCAAGCGTTGGTATCGTTTATCAGCCAACGATGGACTGGTCTGTATATGGTAATTATATCGAAAGTCTTGCCAAAGGTGCCGCTGCACCATTGGTTGATAATTCTGGCAATGCCATAACCAATGCAGGACAAAACCTAGATCCCTATGTAAGCAAACAAACTGAGCTGGGCGTGAAATACGACAATGGTGTGATTGGTAGCAGTTTTGCCATATTCCATACTGATGAGCCACGAGCTTATATCGATGACAATAATACGTTTACCGCGACTGGCGAGAACCGTCATCAAGGTGCTGAGCTGACTGTCTTTGGTAGCCCAAGTGAAAACATGCGCCTCAATGCTGGTGTTACTTACTTAAGTGCTAAGCAAAAAGACACTGGTGATAGTGCATTAGATGGCAATAGCGTTATTGGCCTGCCTACTTTACAGAGCAATGTCAACCTAGAGTATGATTTAGCCGCAGTTGAAGGACTGACATTAACGGGCGATGTTATCCATACAGGCTCTCGTTATTCGGATAATGCCAATACCTTAAAAGTTGATGGTTATACTACCTTAGACCTTGGTGCACGCTATCGCACTATGCTGGCAGGACAAGACGTTACTCTAAAAGGTATGGTGACCAATGTCACGGGTGAAGACTACTGGCAGTCTGTAGGTGGTTTACCAGGCTATGGCTATCTAAATGCGGGCGAGCCAACGGCCTTAAAAGTATCGGCAACGTTCGACTTTTAAGCTTTATTAGTAGGCTTTATTAGGTTCTATAAAGGGGATTAGGCGCGACCTACTCCCTTTTCTACTATCAGAAATTTATTTTATTACTGAGTTACTATGTCTTCTCATACCACAGCGTCCTCTCGTACGACCGCTTCTTTATATCATATGATTTGGGCGAATTATCGTCTGCCTTTTCTCAAAGTCATTCTGCTAAATCTGATCAATGCCGCTGTCAGTGTCGGTATTATTGCCTATATCAATCACACGTTTATCAGTCAGCCAGTATTTGATACTTTATCTTGGCTTAGCTTGGGGCAGTTTTCACTGCTAGTGTTGTTACTGCTAGTGACAACATTTTTATCGCAATATGCCTTAACGCGATTGGGACATCGATTTGTCTATGAGCTTAGAACCAAATTGGTCAAACAAATCATCGATACCACCGTTCCTCAAATAGATCATTTGGGTAGTGCACGCTTACTTGCCAGCTTGTCTTCAGATATTCAATCAATTACCGTTGCTTTTGTCCGTATGCCAGAGCTGGTACAAGGTATTATTTTATCTGTTGGCGTTGGGCTATATCTGGGCTGGTTATCGTTGCCATTATTGTTCATTGTCATGTTTTGGATTGTGATGACGATTTGGATCAGTACCATATTGGTCAAGCATGTCTATACGCATTTGACCGAGTTGAGAGAGATTAATGACGCGTTATATCAGGACTATCAATCGATAATAGAAGGTCGCAAAGAGCTAGCACTTAACCAACACCGAGCAGAAAAACTGTATACAGATGACTTCTTAGCTCATGCCAAATCGTACGAGAAGACCGTAACCAAGTCTGATACTTTTCATTTATCAGCGGTGAACTGGTCCAATATTATGATGTTCGCATCGATTGGTATCGTGTTTGCAGTAGCTAATTATCTTGATATACCCATGGGAGTTGCCACTACTTTTTCTTTGACGATTTTGTTTATGCAGTCGCCGCTCCTACATGCGGTTGGTGCTTACCCAACATTGCAGACCGCCCAAGTTGCGCTAGAAAAGATACAGTCTTTAGAATTGGCCGAGCATCAGCCGAGCTTTGCGACAGATACTGTTGCACAGGACTGGCAGTCCATAACTCTGAATAATATCAATTATCGCTATGTAGGCAGTAGTAGTCATGCACCAGAAACGGCGGTTAATGATAGTGCTCAAAATAGCGATAACAGTGATAACAATCAAAACCCTGCCAATAACATCTTAAAATCCGTCAATTTAACTTTGCGACGAGGTGACGTGGTTTTCTTAATCGGTGCGAATGGTAGCGGTAAATCCACCCTTGCCAAAATCATTACTGGTATCTTTACCCCTACCACAGGAACGGTACAAGTCGATGGACAAAGCGTTGATTCAGAGAACAATGCCGATTTTAGACAGCTGTTTTCTGCAATTTTTAGCGACCAGCATTTGTTTAAGCAACTGATTGGAGATCAAGGCAATGAGCCTGATGCTGACCTAGTGTCTGACTGGCTGCATAAGCTCAATCTACAAGAAAAAGTAAGTGTGTCTGACCATAAACTCTCTACAGATAAGCTGTCGCAAGGTCAGAGAAAACGCTTGGCAATGCTAATCGCTGTCGCCGAACAAAAAGACATATTACTGCTCGATGAGTGGGCAGCCGACCAAGACCCTGCCTTTCGCCGCGTGTTTTACCAAACGCTCATCCCTGAGCTAAAAGCCATGGGTAAGACACTGTTTATCATCAGTCATGATGACGGTTATTTTGAGCATGCTGATCGATTATTACTGATGAAAGAAGGCCGTCTCATTGAGCTAAATGCCGAAGAGCGACAGCGTGCCAGCAAAGATGCCATTGCTATGCTTAAGTAAGCAATGCTTTAACTACTAGCATGGACCGGACTATTTCAATCCCATAAAACGTTTGATCAACTTTAAGCTAAGTAGCAGTTAATCTGAGCAGTTTTTGAAATAATTCGTTCTTAAAATAGGCAATTTTTAAGCAAAAAAAGGAGCGCCTTACTATAAGGCGCTCTTTTACTATATTGAGAACAACGATATCTTACCGTTCGCTTATTTTAACCATTTCTGTAAAAACCCAACTCGAGAAATCACAAAGAAGTCTAATAGTGCGATAGCTATAATCGCGATAATAGCAGTCGGGAATATGATAGCCACAACTAATAAAGGAATGGCAAACGGCCACCAGACGGAAATATTTAAGCCGCGAGCTGGTGGGTTTAATCCCGCGCTATCACTCGCATGACGAGGGCGACGCTGCCACCACATGATATAGCCACTGACACAAATAGCGATTACTGCTAGGCAAAATAGTACATTAGCCAATACGCTCCACCATCCAAGCGTACCCATATGCAGCGCGATACCGGCCGCCATAAACTTACCAAACGCATTATAGTCGTCAAAATGAATATCAGCTAAGACATTACCCGAATAACGGTCGATATGTACCGTACGATCTGCTGTCGGACTTTTCATATCATAGCTCATTGAATCTTGGCTAATGGTCCAGACGCCCGTACTACCTTGTGGTAGGTTCAATTGATAACGCCCTTCAAAACCGATTTCACGAGCGTAGCGATCCACCGTATCAATCATAATCGGTATATTGGCAGCGATACCATCTTTACCCATAGTCGTGCCTGACACAGGCATTGGCGTCAGCTCAAGCACCCAAGGAACTTCTTTGGTGTCGCCCGAGTTTAGAGCACTGCCATGTGTGGGTGCTTCAGTATTCGCTTCAGGCGCTGACGCACCATGTACATGCGGCGCTGGTGTAGACTCTTGCATAGCAGCATGCTGACTGTGATCAATCGATACGGGAACAGGCGCAACGCCCCACTTACCCGCAGGAAACTGGCTCCATGCTTGCACCACTCTTTCGCCCCATACACCTGCCCATGCCATGCCTGATATACAGAAAAACAGTAGCAGCACAGATATCCAACTACCCAATGTCGCATGAATCGTACGGATAAAAGAGCGCTTTTTCTTATTGGTTACCCTTTCATTAGGTATCAGCATCGCTTTGACTGATTTACGTTTTTGCCACCACAGATACCAACCAGACAAAATCATCAAAATGGTCAATGATGCCGCCGTTTCTAACAAGTAATCACCAACTTTACCAATCAGCAAATCACTGTGAATATCGTTAAACGTACTATAAAGACCGCTACTGGTAGGCACACTTTGGACGATATCAGCCGTATAAGGGTTGACTGCCACCATATTGCTTTGGTCGTCTGATTTTATCTGAAATAAAGCCACCGTATCGGTATCACGAGGGGCGATATATTTAATCAGCGTGCTATCAGGCAAGGTGCTCAGCGCGTTTTTTGCTTGAGTAGAGACAGGTGCTTGAACCGTAGACTCTGGCACGACAACCGTTAAGCGGTCGTTGTCACGTCCTACTGTGTTGGACATAAACAGCATACCGAGCGCCGTTATCGCCAAAACAACTAAAAAGGGAGCAACAAAAATGCCTGCATAAAAATGCCAACGCCACACTGTGAAATAGCGCTGGTTATTGGTGGATTGGTTGGAGGGTTTGTCCATAAATGTGACCTTAAACAATCTTTGGTTGCTCAATGAACAACGTAAACCTATCGATAATAATGGTATATCTGCTTGCAAGACCAATCTTAAAGAGTCTCAAAGCAATCTAGAATAAAGCCGTACAGTGACTGCAATACAGCGATGTAAAAAATCTACTGTAAATAATTGTATTTAGAATGCTGCTGCATAATACGAGAAAAGTCTGACAAAAACCATCGTTTAAAACACATCGTTCAAAACAGCAAGTCTGCGTGACTCTATTCGCAATACTCTGTCTTTAGCCTCTTACTAATGGTGCAAATACTTCTCAAAACTGTCTCGTTGTAATTTTTTAATGATAATAATTATCATTAGTGTTATTATTAGCGTCGTTGTAAATTTGCTTTAACTGTCACAAATAATATCTAATCATTTTAGTCCAAGAGGAAATCTGATGCGGTCTCATCTAACCAATAACGTCATTCGCAAAAAATATCTCACCACAGCAGTACAAATTGGCCTGATCATGGGTATGAGTCACGCCGCTTACGCTGTAGAGACGACAAACAATACTGAAAACGATGAGGCTGCTACACCATCAGCCACCTTAGATGCTATTACCGTCTACTCAGATGGCTATCGTAGTACTGGCACCAAAACTGCATTGGACCCAAACGATGCGCCAATGAGCTATACCAGAATCGATCAAGACCTGTTGCAAAAGCGTCAGGCAGATAGCGTCAATGCTGCATTACGTTATGAGCCAGGCGTAAGCTCTGAAAGCCGCGGTACGGTATCTGTCTTTGATGAGTACAATATCCGCGGATTTAAAACCTATTCAAACTTTTATGACGGACTAAGACTGCCCTACGATGGCGCTTGGAACCTAATGCCACAAGTCGATGTCTATGCGACTGAAGCGGTCGAAGTCGTGAAAGGTCCCGCCTCTTCCCTTTATGGCTATGCAGCACCCGGTGGCATGGTGAACCAAATAGCCAAAGCCCCTAAGAACATTCAAGAAAACGAAGTACAGCTACGACTCGGCAATCAAAACCTAAAAGAAGTGGCCGTCGATAGCACGGGGCCTATCACGGACACCTTGAACTATCGCCTAGTCGCGCTAAAACGCCAAAAAGATGGTCAAATGCAAACCACAGAAGAAGAGCGATTGCTGATTAATCCATCGCTTGAATGGCAGGCAACTGATGATGTTTCTGTACTTGCTAATCTGTTTTATCAAGACGATCCAGAGATGGTACCATCTACCCCATTGCCTGCTGTCGGCACCGTCTATAATGCAAGCTATGGCAAGCTTGACAGTGATGCCTATGCAGGCGATGAATGGAATAAGTTTAGTAAAGAAGTATTTATGCCAAGCGTCACCGTAAACTGGGACATCAATGACCAGTTAACTTTTAAACATATCATGCGCTATACCGATGCCGAGGCGCAGCAACGCAATATGTATAACAGTGGAGGGTTTGTAGAGGGCAGTGACACGATTCTCAATCGCGTGGCTTATACCACGGATGAGAGCATGAATAACTGGACCACGGACAACCAGCTTGCCTATAAATTCAATACAGCTAACACCTCACACAATCTACTGTTCGGTGTTGAGTATCAAGAGACAGATAGCAGCGCGACTTACTATGATGCTGGGGCAGATGGCACGCCAAATCTTGATTTATCTAATCCAGATTACTCACAAATCAATGCTGACACTCTGCCATTAGATGCTTATCGTCAAGAGGAAGATATCGAACAAAGCCAGCTTGGTTTTTATGTACAAGATGAAATGAAGTGGAAAGACTGGACCGTAGTGGCAGGCTTACGTCACGATAATTTTGACAGTATCACTGAGCAAACCAAAGCCACTGAAGGCGTCATCTATAGCGACAAAACCATTGACAATGATGCGTCAGAAACCAGTGGTCGTTTCGCTGCTATTTATGACTTTGGTAATGGTCTCTCCCCTTATGCCAGCTACTCGCAGTCATTCCAGCCTGTGGTCGGTAGTAACTTTATTACCAATGAACCATTTAAGCCAACCACTGCCGATCAAGTAGAAGCTGGGGTGAAGTACTTATCAAAAGATCGTGCCACTCAAGGAACGCTTGCCGTATTTGATATCACACAAAAAAACGTCGTAGTAGCGGATGAAATCAACTACAGAAGCCAAACGCAAACTGGTGAAATTGAATCAAAAGGCTTTGAGATGTCAGGCAGTCGCATGCTCAATGACTGGGTAGATCTCGCGGCAAGCTATAGCTATACCGATGCTGAGATCACAGAAGATGAGTTCAACCCTGATGTAGTCGGCAATACCCCTGCTCAAACTGCCAAACACAAAGCCACGCTATGGGCAGACTACTATGCTACGGACAAACTCACTCTAAATGCTGGCATTCGCTACGAAGACGGCATGCAGATTGACAAACAAAACTCAGATGAACTGCCAAGTGTGACGCTGGTAGATGTCGGCGGCAGCTATCAGATCAACCCTATGCTGGCTGTGGGTGCTAGTATCAACAATCTGTTTGATAAGACCTATGTTGGTGCTTGTTATGACATCAATAACTGCTGGATGGGACCTGAACGTCAAATGTCAGTCAGCCTAAAAGCCAATTTTTAATCAAATTTACAAGCAGCGGGTTGGTGCTATTAGTAAGCCAACCCCTAACCCCTAACCCCTGACCCCTAACCCCTGACCCCTGACCCGCTGTTAGAAGGAAAGCACAATATGGCAAAACCTACTCCAAGAGTACTAGAAGTTATTGGCACTAGATACATTACGCCAAATATGTGCCGTGTCACGCTTGGCGGTGCTGGCATGGTTGATTTTCCTATCGATCAAGAAAGTGCTTATATCAAACTGATATTCCCTCAAGATGCAGGTAGCCGCCCACTGATGCGTACTTATACGGTGAGCGTGCAACGTGATGACGCAATAGATATTGATTTTGCTTTACATGAGACGGAAGGACCTGCATCGGCATGGGCACGAAATGTGCAAGTCGGCGATCAAATTCTGATAGGTGGTCCAGGGCCAAAAAAACTCATTAACAATGAAGCAGATTGGTTTTTATTAGTCGGCGATATGACCGCGCTACCAGCGATTATGGTCAACTTAGCCCAGTTGCCTACTGATGCTCGTGGTTACGCAGTACTTGAGGTAACGACTGAGGCAGATCGTCAGACACTCAAAAAACCAGAGAACGTCGAGATACATTGGGTGATTAATGCGCATCCAAATGCAGATGATAGCCCTTTACTGGACTGTGTTAAATCTTTGAACTGGCTTGATGGTCGACCTGCTGTTTGGGCAGCGTGTGAATTTCATAGTATGCGAGCACTGCGCCAGTACTTCAAAGTTGAGCGCGCGATACCAAAGACGCATTTATATGTTTCTAGCTACTGGAAAGTCGATAGCACAGAGGATCAGCATAAAATCGTCAAAAGTCAGGATGCGCAAACGGAAGATCAGTAGTTACGTATTTCGAAACAAAAAAGGTGGAGCTAATATTAGCCCCACCTTTTTTTATCAATCATCACTTATCATGCTTCAACCACCTTCCCCTCTTTAACCCGACTAATCGTCAGCCCCGTGAACCCAAACAGCAATGTCAGCAGCAATGACAAATAACAGAAGAATGCATAAGGTAGATAGTCTAA
>NZ_JBITUW010000007.1:0-179182 GCF_044542635.1 Psychrobacter sp. NPDC077938 | reverse complement strand
CAATGGTAGTGTGGTTCGCCCATGTGAGAGTAGGTCATCGTCAGCTCTCTATTCTGAAAATCCCCCGACATTAGCTTGTCGGGGGATTTTCTTTGTGCGTATATTTTCCTTTATGTTTAGGAGTATATTTTTAAAGATATTATCTTTCACATGCTTTATTCATAGAAATCAAAGAATAGTTAACGGCACTTTTCTATCGTATTGTTAGATTTATAGTTTGCTAGCCTTTAAATAATAAATCATTATGATAACGGACAGTTTTACTTATAATTTGCTTAGTTATATTTTTTTATTAACTTTGTTCTTTATATTTCTAGGAGTTCATTATTATCAACTTGATAACTTTTATTATTGAAGTCCTGAATACTTTAGTTCCGTATGCCACTGTCTTTGGTGTAGGTGTTGCTGCTTACCAAATAAGGCGAAGTAATATACAACAGAGAGTAATGTTCGAAGATTCAATCAACAAAGAATATCGAGATATAAGCCAGCGTATACCTTATAAAGTGTTAATTGGTGATGAAGTTCCTTTATCTGAAGCTAATGCTGTTAATAATGAAATATATAATTATATGGACTTATGCAACGAACAAATCTATCTACGTATGTCTGACCGAGTTAGTAAGAAGACTTGGAATAATTGGCAAGAAGGTATGAAAACGAATTTTGAATTAAAAGTGTTCAATGATACCTTAGATGAAGTGTTCGAAAAGCTTCCTTCTAATTTTATTGAGTTACAGAGCGTTAAAGCATTGAATTTTAATACCGACCCTAAGAAATAAAAAATTTCTGACAATCTTTTGAAATGGATATTAGACTAATAAGGAAGTATACGTGTCAATTTGGTTGCTAGTTCTAATATCATTTATGCATATTACTATTGGCGGGGCTTTTGCCTTCGGGTTTCTTTTCTATATGTGTGCAGAGGGAAGCCCAAGCTTAACCAAAATTGAGAATAATATTCTCTTTACCTTACTGATCGGATATGCAGCTTCACTTGTAATCAGTGTTGGAATGGCTGTTTATTTTTACGTATTTACTACTAGCGACTTATATTATTGGTGCTTTGCCATATCGTGGGGACTACTGATTCTACTGTTAAGTTATTGGGCATATATTTTAGCCAAATTTAATGCATTCTAAGAATACTGTTAGCATGTCTAGCCTGATTAATTGCTTCTTAAAATAACTCACCTATCTCAGGTATCTCTTCAAAATCAAATCCTAACTGCTCATCCTTACGCTGCCGCATCTGCTCGATACGCAGCTTACGACCTGCGATAAGCCGTAGCACCTCGCGTTGCTGCTCTGTCGTCATCTCATGCCATAACTGGCGCTCCGTTCGACTACGCAGGCAACCAAAGCAATAACCCTTCTTATTGCTTTGACAAAGACCAATACATGGGTTGGCAATCTCGAACAGCTCAAACTGTTGATTCATGACTCCTCCATAATGACTATCGTCATTCCTTTGACCTGCATAAAATCACTGTACAACATTATTATGTCGCAAATACTGACTAATAGTGTGCCATTTTATTGTTATTATTTTCGTCTAGCGGGTGCTATGCTTAGCTTTGATAGCCTTTATAAGATAATCATAACAAAATTAATAAGTGAGATGATACGTGAACTTGATTTATATCCATGGATTGGACAGTGATGCCAACTCGACCAAAGGGATGTTGTTAGAAAAATATTGCCAGCTTCATCATCCTGATATTAATGTGCTGCGTCCTGATTTAAATAAAACCCCTGTACAAGTGTGTGAGCAATTACTGTCTTTAATCAAAGCGCTAAATAATAGTAAAGATAGAAAATTAGCAGATAAGCAGAATGAGTTATCAAATACGGTATTAATCGGTAGCTCGCTAGGTGGGTATTTTTCTACTGTGATAAGCAATCAGATAGGTTGCCCAGTTTTATTGCTTAACCCTAGTATCCAGCCCCATATCACCTTACAGCGTTTCTCTAATCAACCAGTATCAAGTCAAGATAATTTAAATGAGTCATCTACTAGCAAAGTCCTGCATACGACAGCGGGTGGCTGGAGTATTATGCCTGCAGATTTACAGTGGTTTGCAGATCATCAGCTTTTATCAGTAAATTATCCTAATAAAGTTGCTGTGCTTTTAAAAGAAGGCGACGAGCTGTTAAATTCTGAATTGTCTAAAGCTTTTTATCAAGGTCAGGGCGCATCGGTAACTGTGCAAGAGGGTGGCGATCATCGGTTCAGTGACTTTGATGAGCAGTTGCCCATGGTGATGAATATCTTACAGAGTTTAGTACAGCCTTAAATAGACGACATTATATGACGTAAGCGATGGAGTATTAACGTTAACGTCGCTATTTTTCGTTATAATGGTTTAATAGAATTAAACGCACGCGAATAGTTAAGGATGCATTTGTGAGTCAATATAATGCGCAATCGTTAGAAGTTTTAGAAGGTCTTGAGCCAGTCCGTCGTCGTCCGGGTATGTATACCGACACCACGCGCCCGAATCATTTGGCGCAAGAGGTTATTGATAACTCAGTAGATGAAGCGCTAGCTGGTTATGCTAAAACCATCAAGGTGCAATTGCATAGTGATGGATCGTTGTCTGTCGAAGATGACGGGCGCGGTATGCCAACTGATATTCACCCTGAGTTTGGTCAATCTGGTATTGAGCTGATATTAACTCGCTTACATGCAGGTGGAAAGTTCTCGACCTCCAATTATGAAGTATCAGGTGGTCTGCACGGTGTAGGTATCTCTGTTGTCAATGCGCTATCAACTCGCGTTGAGGTTACGGTATGGCGTGATAGCACACAGTTTGATATGGCATTTGAAAATGGTGCACCAGTTACGCCATTGACGGAAGCAGTTAGCTCAAATAAGCGCAAACGTGGCACCAGAGTACACTTTTGGGCGGATGGTAGTTTCTTTGATACACCTAAATTTAATGTAAAACAGCTCAAGCACAATCTAAAAGCAAAGGCTGTTTTGGCCGCTGGACTGACGATTGAATTTACTGATGACATCAATGATGAAAAGGTCGTTTGGCAGTTTACGGATGGGGTAGTCGAGTATCTAAGCGAACAACTAGATGGTTTGGAAACATTACCTGAAGCACCGTTTTATTATAATTACGATGCGAAAGCAGGCGAACGAGCGGCTATTACCTTTGCCTTGTCTTGGTTGCCTGATGGTGGTACGCCGATTCAAGAAAGCTATGTAAACCTGATTCCCACAGCTCAAGGCGGTACACACGTCAATGGTCTGCGCACGGGTATCTTAGAAGCACTTCGTGAGTTCTGTGACATTCATAATTTGCTACCACGTAGTGTGAAGCTAACCGCAGAAGATGTCTGGGATGGGGTGAATTATATTCTGTCTCTGAAGTTCTCTGAGCCACAGTTTTCTGGACAGACCAAAGAACGTTTATCTAGTCGCGAGGCTGCGGGCGCTGTACAGACATTGGCAAAAGATGCCTTTAGCCTATGGTTAAACCAGAACGCGGAAATGGGCACGCAAATCGCTGAATTGGCGATTAATAAAGCTGGACGTCGTCTGAAATCTGCCAAAAAAGTCGCTCGTAAGAAGATTACGCAGGGCCCAGCATTGCCTGGTAAATTGGCAGACTGCCGTGGTGATTTGCGTGATGGCGCTGAGCTGTTCTTAGTAGAGGGTGACTCTGCGGGTGGTAGTGCTAAACAAGCGAGAGATCGTCACTATCAGGCGATATTACCTCTGCGCGGCAAAATCCTGAATACGTGGGAAGTATCATCAGATACGGTGCTATCAAGTCAAGAGATTCATGATATTGCCATTGCTATCGGTGTTGATCCTGCCTCTGATGATTTGTCCGAGCTGCGTTACGACAAGATATGTATCTTAGCGGATGCTGACTCTGATGGTCTGCACATTGCGACATTGATATGCGCACTGTTTGTGAAGCATTTCCCCGCGCTAGTGGATGCGGGTCATTTATTTGTGGCCATGCCGCCATTGTACCGAGTGGATGTGGGTAAAGAAGTTCACTATGCACTGGATGAGCCGGAACTTGCACATATCTTGGCTAACGTACCGGGCAATAAAAAAGCCCAGATTACACGTTTTAAAGGACTTGGTGAAATGAGCGCTGAGCAATTACGTGAGACGACGATGAGCCGTGATACACGCCGCTTAGTACAGTTAGATATGGACGACATGGTACTGACCAATAGCGTAATGGATATGCTACTGGCTAAGAAACGTGCCTCTGATCGCAAGTCGTGGCTTGAGAGCAAAGGTGATTTGGCCGATATTTCTTAAGAGGTAGCAGTGAGTCTAAAGAAGTATGTGTGCAAAATATCGAAATAGGTCATTACTTATATTTATGGCTGAACGATCTATCACATAATAAAAGCACGCAAAATTTAGCCTAGCCACAAAAGCTTAATGGTATTATGTCAGTACCTTTCATTATATTGTGCTGTCATGATACCGAAGATTTTTAACCGTTCTAAGTCTGTTGTTTCTAAACCTGCGCGCTCCAAAGTACTCCCAAAACTTAGCAAAAAGCATTTGGGAGACAAGGTTCCAAAGCGTGGCAACAAGTTTGCGCCTGTTATTGCATCCGCGCTGTTAAAGGCGTCAGGTTGGCGTACGGTAGGTGAGATTCCAAATATCTCACAAGCTGTAGTGCTTGCTTTACCGCATACTTCTAATGTGGATGGTATTTATGCGATTCCAAGTCTGTTTGCATTAGATGTCAAAATCAGCATTATGGGCAAGCACACGTTATTTAAAGTTCCTGTGTTTGCGCAATTATTAAATTGGATAGGGGTTATTCCTATCGATCGTGGTAACAAAGGCTCTGTGCTACAAGCCAGTATTGATAAGTTCAAAACTGGTGAACCATTATTTTTGGGGTTATCACCAGAGGGGACACGACAATATACTGAGTCGTGGAAGACAGGTTTTTATTATTTAGCGGTGGGTGCTGGTGTACCGATTTTGCCAGTAGCGATGGACTACAATACTAAAGAAATACGGTTTATGTCGCTGGTTTATCCTACAGGTGATATTGAAGCAGATTTGCCAAAAATATATTCTCAGTATAAAGGGGTGTTACCAAGACATCTTGAGCGTTTATCGCAGCCACTACAAGACATAAATAATGCAGCTGAATAAGTTAAATGGTATAAATATTAGTTCAATTAGTTAAGTTAAAATTACTGGTTGTATGACAGGTGCGAAGAATCGAAGCTACCTACAATTAAGCTTTAATAACTGATGTTGAAAGAGCCCCTGATATGATGATATCAGGGGCTTTTTTTGAGTAATATTTGGATGTCTATCAGCTTAACAATTTAAAACTGCGGTTGGCCGTTAGAAGCACTAACACCGCCGTCGACAGGTAGATTGACACCAGTTATCATAGAGGCATCATCACTTGCTAAGAAAGTAATGGCAGCGGCGATATCTTCTGGGGTTGCCAAACGTCCAAGCGGGCAGCGAGCTAAGAACTTATCCGTCTTAGACTCATTATCTTGGATAGCCGTAGTCATGTCGGTTTTGGTGACACTTGGATTAACCGCATTAACACGAACACCATCTGAACCATGATCCAATGCTAATGTACGGGTTAAATTGGTTACACCCGCTTTAGCGGCATTGTAAGCAGCCATATTCCAGTCACCACCTACGCCCGAGAGCGATGAGATATTGACGATATTACCCTTTGATGCAATCAAATGAGGCATAGCCGCTTGAGAGACGTAGAAGGTCCCGTTTAGATTTACATCGATAGCAGAACGCCAATCATCAGCAGATAGTTCTGTGATTTTGCCTTGAGTTGCTTTGCCAGCGTTGTTTACCAAGATATCAATTTTGCCAAATTTGTCGATAGCGCGCTCAACCATCTCTTGTACTTGGCTTTGAACGCTAATGTCGCATGTAATAATGAGATAATTGTCGGTATGAATCCAAGTACGATCTTGCGGCAACTCTTTGGCAGTTTCTTCTAATGTTGCTGCCGTACGTCCTACTAGAACCACGCTAGCGCCTTCCTCGGCAAAGCGAATGGCAGTTGCACGGCCAATACCAGAACCTGCACCCGTTACCACGACGGTCTTTTCTTTAAAACGCTTCATAATGTTTAATCCTTATTATTATATAATAGTCATTAAAGTTTCGATGATTAAAAATTCAACGACTATGGTTTCGATAAATACAACTAAGTACAGTTCGTCATCCATAAACTTGCACGCAAGCAATACTGCTTTAATATCATCATAACAAGTGATCGCTTTGAAAGCGACTGTCTCTGTTAGTGCTTATGTAGCATAATTTTGCATCATTCAGATATTTGTAATACGCGATAATCATGTTGTTATTATTACGAGCTGGCATGTGCGATATTCACCATACGATAATAGAAGGTTGGAACTTGTGTCCCATTCGATTACTACTATGCCCGACTGGGGCTACCTGACGACTGAGCTGGTCAGTTATTTACAAGCCGATGCTATGGCAGTGACCTTGGCAGGCATGCATACAATTGAGCATGAATATAATGCTCAGTATATCGCTCGTCAATATCAATATCAGTTACCACTTGGCAAGCTACAGCTGTTGGAGCTGACACTGTATTTACCCTATGATACAGAATCAGCTGACATTGAGGCTGTACGCATGACTGCGGTAAAGTCAGCACTTACGTGGTACAAGTCATTATCGACTCAAAATGAAGACAATGCTTCAATTGGTTATGAAGCCATGATTTTTGACATTCAGCTTGTTGGAGGGGGTAGTAGTCCTAATCAAGGTGATAACGATGACAGTGCAAACCATTCAAATAGTGCTCTACAGCGACTTAAACACAATTTTGGGGTTCGTTACTTTTTAGAAGACTTAGTTGTCGACATGAGCGAAAGCATGCAGCTGCTACAAGTATTTAGCTGGGATGATTGGTACTCGATCGCAGCAGCGGTACGAACCCCGTGTGAGTTAAGGCGTTTCTTAGCCTATCATCTGGAGCAGCTGCAGCAGTCGGCCGTAAACCATATTCCAAGTTTTGAATCGGAAGACGCTTTGGTTGAGCGTTTCTTACAAAGCTCAGATTTATTTGCCCCTGCTATTGTAGTAGACAATGCGCTCATCAAAAATGAAGTACAAGACGAACCTAACTCAGCACTGGTAGCCATTACGCTTGCCTACAAGAACCAAAGCTCAACTGCTCAGATGTACCATCAGCATATGATACAGGCAGCCACGATATGGTCTCAGCTAAGTATGCAGATGATAGATACGTATGGTAAAAAGCACGCAGCTAATAACGACGACCAAACAGCAATACCACTCGCTCACTGGCAACGTCAATTGCTAGATGAATCTTTGTTTTCACGTCACGAGCTTATTCGTACGCTATATAGACACCCTAAACAGAGCGCAGCACTGCAAAAAGATGGCTATGTCGTACATCAACATTCTTATGAGAGTTTGGGACGACATTATGTACTGGTTTTTTATAGTCAGGAGTCAAAAGGGCCTAATAGTAAAGCCGCTGTCCAACCAAAGCTAGCGAAGATCGCACAAGACGTTGCTACGCGTTTGCCAATTATTGAGCTACATCATGTAGTCGTGCTTGGTATCGACTTTATCACTGAGAATAATGAGAGTTTTTTCGATATTGATTTGTGGATTCAGCCAGTTGATGCGATGACTCAGCGGGAGCGCCAACTTACTAAGCAAATGCAGAAACTAAAACAACAAGAATTAGATAAGCAAAATATGCCACCTGCTAGTAGCATGGAGGATGGTAAACCTGCGAAGGCGCAAAAAGAGAAGCTACCTCAAGTACAGATGAGCTTAACGATTCCAGCACGTAAGGATAAGCAATAGATTATAGCGTGAAATTGTTTGAATGAACTTTGATAACAAGAATTATAGATATTAAGAACCACAGATATTATTAATATATTTACTAACATAAAAAAAGACAGCCTAGGCTGTCTTTTTCGTATCTAAACTAAACAATCAAAAATACTTATTTATTGAGGTCGTCATTGAGACCGCTACCAGGGAGTACGTCATCACTGTTGTAGATGTCATTAGTATCAACACGTGGTGTATCAACTACATCGGTACGTAAATCAGTGGTAGGTGTGCTAGCAGCAGATGGCGTGTTTTCACGAACTGAATCAGCAACTTTTTCTTGAGTTGATGAACTTGGCTGTAGCGCAGATTTTGCTTTCGCTTCAGTGCGTTCATGATCCATCTTATCCTGCATTTTACGTAGGAAGCGAGCTGCAGCTTCTTGACCACCAAGACCAAATGATAGGGCAAAGGCAACGGCTACCGCGCCTAGTGTCAGACCAAATGCTAGGTTAACGATTGAATCGGCAATACCCATCGCTTTTAGACCCATTGCTAATACTAGGCCCATGATTAATACACGTACGATGTTTGCTAGGAATTGTGAACCTTGCTCAGAACGTTCAACCACACCTGCAATGATATTGGCAAGCCAGAATCCAATGAATAGGATAATTGCGCCTAAGATGATATTTGCACCGAATGCGATAAACATCGTGATAATAGCTGAGATAGGCTCGAAACCTAACAAGTCAGCAGCTGCAATAGCAGCAAATAGCATAGCGAAGAAGATAATCGCATAACCAACTAGGTCAGAGATTTTCTTATCACCCATGGTTTCTTGTAGACCAACTTTCGCAGGTAATTGATTGATTTGAGTGTTCTCAATCAGACCTTTGATGATGTTGGCAACCATGCGTACAACATAGAAAGTTACTACTAGGATAGCGACTGCCATAAAGATGTTTGGCAAGGCTTCCATGATTTTGTTAAGCATATTGGTCGCAGGGCGAGCAATTACTTCGATTTTTAGTGCATTTAGAGCAGCAATAATGGTTGGAATAATAACCACTAAAAATGCTAATGAACCTGCAATGTTAGGTAAGCTGTTTTGCTCACTTAAACCTGCTTTTGACGCCAATTCTTGTACATTAAAAGTAGAAACAAGATTGGTTACGATGCCGCGTACGACTTTGGCAATGATATAACCAACGACGAAGACCACACCAGCAATCAAGATATTAGGGATGAAGCTAAAGATTTTGTCGACCATATTAGTCAGTGGCGCGAACAAACCATCAAGCTCTAATTGACCAAGTACCATGGTCAACACAACCAATAAGATGAACCAGTAAACCATATCAGCAATCGTGCTGCTCATTGGTTTTACACCAGCTTGTGCACTTAAACGCTCATCCATAGAGGTTTTCGCAAGAGCTGCGTTGATCGCTGTGCGTGCAACAGTAGCCACGACCCAACCGATCACACCAAGTGCGATAGCGCCGATAAGATTAGGGATAAATGCCAATACTTGATTAACCATATTTGCGAATGGTGCTGAGATAGAGTTTAAGTTTAATTGGCTAAGTGCGCCTGAGATAGCAATGATGAAAATAAACCAGAAAACAATTTTGGAGATGATACCTTCAAGGTCGTAGGTCTTACCAGTTGAAGAGTTCATACGCTGATTGAGATTAACTTTAGAGAGTACGCCGCGTACCAGTGCTGCGATACCAAGGGCTACTAACCAACCAATAACGAATATCAAAATAGCACCAATGATGGAACCGATAGGTCCACCGAGATAGCCGTTAAAAGATGTGTACATTGGGTTCATCTTATCCTCCTTGAAGCATCTTATATAACTCGCCAAAAACAATGTTCATACAGCGATTAATGAGCAAGACATACAGATGGTTGTCATAAATAGTATTTTTAGAATCAGTTATATAGAGATATTATCGTTTTTGAGCATAAATTATTATCAGCAGTATCTCTTATTTATATTACAGTGACTTCGCTATCGATATCTGCTTATTTTTGATAAAAATTAACGCTCGGTTACTTATCTCCTTAACTAATTCAGCTTAGCTGATGTATTGATGGATTTAAAGACAGAAAGCTTTACCTGTTACTATATTTGTGTGATAACTTGTTATTATGATAGAAGATATTAACATAGACTATACATTGGCCCGATAATTTCGTGCAAAGCGTGGTTCCCAAAACTAAGATTTGTTATTATAGAGGAATGTGACATCTCGCCACTATTCTTACAATTAGAGAGTACTTTATGAAAAAAATCACTACTTTAGGCGTTAGTGCACTTGCTAGCGCTATGTTGTTAGTAACAGGCTGTAGCACCAACAATGGCAATCAAGAAACAGCCGCTCAAAGCGTTTCCATTACTGAACAAAGCTCAGCTAGTGAAAAAGTAGGTTATAGCTTAGGTTTCATGATGGCAGAAGGCAATAAAGACGCTGTCAAAGATCTAGACCTAAATACTTTTGAAAAAGGCTTCCGTGATGGCTACGAAGGCAATGAATCAGCATTGACCCAAGAGCAAATGCAACAAGTATTGATGGACTATCAAAAAGAGCAAGAAGAGCAATTCGTTAAAGACATGGAAACCAAAGCGACAGAAAATAAAGCCGCTGGTACTGCATTCTTAGCAGAGAACGCTAAAAAAGAAGGTGTGAAGCAAACAGAGTCTGGTTTACAGTATAAAGTTATCAAAGCAGGTACTGGTAAATCACCAAAAGCAACTGACGTGGTTGAGGTAAACTACGAAGGTAAATTGCTTGATGGTACGGTATTTGATAGCTCTTATGAGCGCGGTGAGCCAATCGAGTTCCCACTAAACCAAGTAATCGCTGGCTGGACTGAAGGTCTACAGTTGATGAAAGAAGGCGGAAAATACGAGTTCTATATCCCATCAGACATCGCTTATGGTGAAGCGGGTAACGCTGGTATCGAGCCTAACAGCACGCTTATCTTTACTGTTGAGCTATTAAAAGTAAAATAAGTATCTAAAACAAATAGTGTTTAGGTACTTAACTTAAAAAAAGCCTTCATAATTATATGAAGGCTTTTTTTGATTAAATATTCTATATCAGACTGATATCGACCTTACAAAGCAGATATCAAGTTGGTGATAAATCATAGATTCTTTTGAAAGACTTTAGAGTTACGGCCATTATGATATTTTTCTAAACGTGCTTCAGGCAAAGCGCTGGCTTCAACTTCAGCAAAGCCTTGCTCGACGAACCAGTGTGCGGTACGAGTGGTCAAAACAAACAGCTTGTACAAGCCATGGCTACGCGCTTGCTGTTCTAGAAACGCTAGTAAATCTGCACCGCGGCTACCACTACGGTACTCAGGACGCACGGCAACACAGGCGACTTCTGCTGACTCTGAATCTAGCGTATGCAATGCTGCACAGCCCAAAATCATACCATCGCGCTCAATCACACTATAGTTATCAATCTCTTGCTCCAAGCGCTCACGTGAACGACTGACCAAGATGCCTTGCTCTTCTAGAGGTGACAGCAGTTCAATCAGACCAACCACGTCATCGATATTGGCACGGCGAATTTCTTCATAAGGATCATGACTAATCAACGTACCAGAACCATCACGTGTGAATAGCTCTTCTAGTAATGCACCGTTTTTGGCATACGAGATAATATGCGTACGATGCACACCTTGACGACAGGCCAAGCTTGCACAGTTTAAGAAATAATTGATTTCGCAATTTAGATCACGGTCACGTAAGAAGCGATCAACTTCATTAGGAATCATTTCACGTAATAAACGATCATCATCGTTGATACCCGCTTCTTCACCTAAGAATATAAGCTTGTCAGCACCCAATGCTACGGCCGCGCTTAGGGCCACATCTTCGGCCAATAAGTTAAATACTTCGCCAGTCGCAGAGTAGCCCATCGAGCCTAGTACAACGATATGGTCATGAAGTAGGTTGTTTTTGATGGCTTCCACATCGATAGAACGCACTTCACCCGTCATTTGGTAATCAATACCTTCACGGATACCATATGGGCGCGCTGTCACGAAGTTACCCGATATCGCATCGATACGCGAACCATACATCGGAGAATTGGCCAGTCCCATGGATAGCTGAGCTTCAATCTGTAAACGAATAGCACCAACGGCTTGTAAGATAGATGGCATCGCTGCACGTGGCGTAATACGGATGTCTTGATGTAGCGGCGATTCAATATTAGCGTCTTTTAAGTTCTTTTCGATTTGCGGTCGTGCCCCGTGTACCAGTACCAGCTTGATACCCAAGCTATGCAACAAGGCAAAATCATGAATAAGTGTGCTGAAGTTCGCATGATTGACCGCTTCACCACCAAACATGATCACGAAAGTTTTGCCGCGATGGGTATTAATGTAAGGTGCAGAGTTACGGAACCAATGGACGTATTCAGGGTTGATCTGGGGCATGGAGCTAGTAGTCATAATGGGAGCAGTAGTCGTTAGAATAAGAAAAGGGGCGCAGCAAAAAAATGCCTAACGCTAAAGATTTACCATAGCAAAAAACGCGGTTATGAGCTATCTTTTATTTCAGCTGTATTCAAGCATTCTTATTGCCAATCGCTGATATACACAACCTCAACACTGGGTTAATGTACGTACAAATGCTTTTTGTTATGCTAAGCGCTATTGCTTTACAGATGCTGAGCGAAGATAATCAGGTTAGATAAGTGAGTTCAGGTGCTTCATAGATTGTATGAGCTATTTCACAGCGATATCTTATGTACATCGTAATGCGTTTTATCTGTTGAACAAATTATAAAAATAACTTAAGTTGCACCATCTGTGTTTTACCGATATATCAACCAGGGATAATGAAAATCATGAAAAAAAGTAACCAGTTTGCTAGCCCGTTCAGTGCTTGGAGCGGCCACCGCTTATTTCACATTGTTGCCGGTACGCTCATCGGTGCAATGGTAGTCACACAAGCCTCAGCGATGCTGCCAACACCAGAGCAAGCGGTTGATAGCTCGATGGCTATTCAGACAGATGCCAACAAGAGCAGCAACTCAAGTGCTCAGGCCGTTAATAGTAGAATCACAGCGTCATTGGTCAGTGTTGATGCCAACGGTCAAGAAGTGCTTGTCCCTGTAGATACCAATACTCGTTTGCAGTCAGGTAATGTATTGGAATATCAAGGATACTTTACCAATACCAATGCAGATCGCGTCCGTAAAATGACCGTTACGATGAGCATTCCAGAGCAGGTAGAGCTGCTGAAGACTGTTGCTCCTGAATTCCCATATGGCAGTGTAGATGGCAATAACTTTGCTCGTATGCCATTACGTACCAAAGTAGATAATCAACTACAAGATGTCGCGCTTAAATACTATAAAGCGGTACGTTGGGACCTAGAAGGCGTAGGCCTAAATGATACCGTCGCTGTAAAATATCGCGCGCGCGTTAAATAGTCCTGAACTTTTGGATTAGAATTTAGCTAGTATTGATGTAGTTAGCACTAAAAACTATCCATTTAGTATTGAAAGCTATCAATAAAAAAGCACTACAGTTTATAGCTGCGGTGCTTTTTTATGGTGTGACAGGACGTTTGGTGTTTATGCTGATAAGTAATTAATAATACTCAGCTACAGCGTGGCATATTTGCTACTAGATTTCTCTTGAATAAGTTGTTTGATAGCATTGATTTGTGGCGTTGTAGCTTGAGTGCCTGCTTGTATCAGACTGCGCCGCTGCCTAGTATCTATCGAACTGTTACGACCGACATTGGGAGTAATAACAATATCCGCTCGATCCCGCTCGATCTGGTTTGATGCGGAGCGATTAGCAGTCAGGTTGGTAGCTAGAATATTGATCTCGAGAAATCCCCAAAAGTCACTCAATGAGTTCATAATCGGTATTTGATTATTAGTACTATCACTGCCTCGAGCTCCCGTCACATCTACAGCAATGACAATGTCAGCACCCAAGTCATAGGCGCTATCTACTGGTACTAAACTGACCAAACCGCCGTCGATATATTTTTTACCGACCTTTTCAGGAATGCGCGGGGCAATAAAAATATTAGGTACGCTACAGGACGCTTGCACGGCAAGCCCAGCATCGCCAGTGGTAAAGACTGTTTTCTTCAGAGTGTATTTTTCTGCTGCGATTGCCGCAAAAGCAATGGGGAAGTCTTCTATAGCACGCGCATTCACTTTGCTATTGATAAAGTTTTTTAACTTGATACCTTCGATAAAACCTTGATTGGACAAGGTAAAGTCTGTGAGCTGGCTATCTGTAGTGGTCAGTGCCAATTGCTCAAGCTGTGCCGGCGTGTAACCACTGGCATATAAGCTGCCAATCAAGCTACCCACACTCGTACCGACTACTAATGTTGGTTTGATACCGTTTTCTTCTAGCGCCTTGATGACGCCTACATGGGCAAACCCTTTTGCACCGCCACCACCCAACACCAGTGCGACAGTAGGGGCTTTAATAACAGGCTCTGGTGTGTCGGGAGTAGTCGATGGCAAGATGCTACACGCACTAATATAAAAACCGAGAATTGGTATTAAGCTCAACCTCAGTAGTTTTAAATTATGACGAATCAGATTGTGACGAAACTGATGAGGCAAAATTGAAATAAGCATAGAAAAACACCTTACGAAATTGCCAGAATTCAAAAAATAAGACATCAGTTATTGGTATGATGAGGAGAAGCGGTTTATCTATAGTAGATGGACTGTATAGGTGCTATTTTACTAAATAGCCTAGCATAAGCAATTGTATTGTCAGCTATAATGAAATGAGTCGACTTTTTATACGTACTATCGTTATGGCTATTCTATGCTACAAGTCATCATGTGCAACCTACTAAAAATGCTCGATTTAGCATACAAAAATTAAAAATAATATTGTTAGGAACTTTAATGCCAATATCGGAGAGTCATGCCTCAGCCAACTCATTAGATCACTTTAGATCTGACATGCCGTTGTCAGCACTAGATATGCCAGTGTCTGCGCTAGCAGGTGTGGGGGTAAAAGTCGCAGAGCAGTTGGCGCAATTGAATATCAAGCGGATATTCGATTTGCTATTACATTTGCCCCGTGATTATGAGGATCGTAGTCGACTGGTATCAATCGCCGATGTAGAACATGGACAATCAGTGCTAATTACCGGTCACATCGTCCATGTCGATACCAAACGCAGTGGGATGACTGTGACGGTGGACGATGATACGGGTACGATATCGTTACGGTTTTTTAAGGTCTATCGTGGTCTGGTACAGACTATGAATTTAGGAACACGTTTACAGCTATTTGGTGAGGTCAAAGTCAGCCGCTACGGCAAGCAAATACATCATCCTGAATATCAAGTTATCACTGACAATACAGTCATGACCGATACGGGATTGCAGCCTATTTATCCTACAGTTAAAGGCTTACATCAAAACAAGCTGCGCACTTTAATTAAGCTGGCATTGCAAACAGTTCGGAGCCAAGGTCTGCCGATGACATTGTTTACGGCTGAAGATTTTGCAGTTGTATCCGATTTGCCATTAGTGCCTTTTGAGCCATCTAAGTCAGCGGTGTCAGAGGCCGAATATACCGAAGATATTTTCTCAACGTTAGCACGCAGCGTGCCTGATAATGCGATTGGCAATAGCGTATACAAACCCAGTCCTTCTACCTATCAGGCAGATAATGACATACATAGCGTCGCGGCCAGTATTGCTCAGCACAATGTCTATAATTTAACGATATTTGAAGCATTGGTACTGCTGCATACGCCGCCTACTTATACCAGCGCGTCTCAGCAATACAAACTATTCACTCAACTTAGTGCTCGTACGCATGCTGCTTGCCAGCGCTTGATTATTGAAGAGTTGACTGCGCATCAGCTCAGTTTGCTATATCGTCGCCAGCAGCTACATCAGCATAAAGCGCCCAAATGCACAATCAATAGTCCTCTTGCTGACAAGCTGTTTTCTGCATTGCCTTTTGATCTAACAGGTGCGCAAAAAAGAGTGATGAAAGACATCACTGCTGATATGGCAACCTCAATTCCGATGTTGCGACTGGTACAAGGTGATGTGGGTGCTGGCAAGACATTGGTGGCAGCAGGGGCGGCAGGCTATGCGCTCGATAGTGGCTGGCAGGTCGCAGTAATGGCACCGACTGAGATTTTGGCAGAGCAGCATCTACTGAATTTTAAGCAATGGTTTGAGCCATTAGGTATTGGTGTCGGTTGGCTCGCAGGTAAGCAAACGGCCAAACAACGCCGAGAAGCATTGGAAGCGGTTGCAGAAAATACCGTGCAAGTGGTTGTTGGTACTCATGCACTGTTTCAGGAGCAAGTTCAGTTCGCTAAATTAGGCTTGGTTATCATTGATGAGCAACATCGATTCGGTGTTGAGCAGCGTATGGCATTGACCAATAAAGGCGTGGCTAATAGTACCCCACACCAGCTAATCATGACCGCAACACCGATTCCAAGAACCTTAGCGATGAGCGTCTATGGCGATATGGATACCTCGATCATTGATGAATTGCCACCGGGGCGTACCCCAATTACGACGGTAACCATCGATCGCAATCGACGCGACGAGGTTATAGAACGTATTGCGATCAATTGCGAAGCGGGTAGGCAAGCATACTGGGTATGCTCACTGGTAGAAGCGTCTAGTGTCTTGGATGCGCAGGCAGCCGAAGCCACTTATGAGGACTTAAATGAACGTCTAGATATTCGTATTGGACTGGTACATGGCAAGATGAAGTCTGCTGATAAGCAAGCCATCATGCAGGAGTTCAAAGCAGGTAATTTGGACTTGCTGATTGCGACGACTGTCATCGAGGTAGGGGTTGATGTGCCTAATGCGTCATTGATGGTTATCGAAAATGCAGAGCGTTTGGGACTATCACAATTGCATCAGCTGCGCGGGCGAGTCGGACGTGGCTCGACCAAAAGTTTCTGTGTACTGCTATATCAAAAGCCACTATCGGAGACAGGTACTGAGCGACTAAACGTCCTACGTGATAGTACCGATGGCTTCGTCATTGCTCAAAAAGACTTAGAGCTACGTGGGCCAGGAGAGCTGTTAGGCAAACGTCAAACAGGTAACGTTGGTTACTATTTGGCTGATCTAATCCGTGATGAGCAATTATTTGCCATTGCTCAGCGGTTAGCGAAGCATTTGATAGCAGACCCTGCGCGAAAAGTAGATGTCAGTCAATTGATTCATCGCTGGATGCCTGAAGCAAGTCGCTATACCAATGCTTAGTATTTAGTAATCAGAGCTTAGTATCCAGTGTCTAGTACATAGTGCTTAGTATCGGCAAGTAGGTTCAGTATGTCATTGAACCTAGCTCTGGATATAATCAAACAGCATGGCCGCAAGGTTAAAGTTATTTATAGACAACACTCCATCCATAGTCAGTCGTTGAATACATCAGATATTCAATAGCTGGCTGCACTCGCTCTCATTTCTTTAAATTGGTCGATATGCCTTGAACATTGCACAGATATTCGGTCTAAGTTTCAATTAAATTTATGAACGCTAGACCCTATATATAAAAATAAGATGATAACTAAATATATGCTATTCTCGATAATTTGATGGACTATTATAATAATAAACAGTGCTTTAGAGAACATCGTAATATTCTCTGTAAGTAACGCTCATAGCCCTATATCAGGCTATCCAAACATTGCTTCGATTGCGTGCCACTTTTTATTATTGCTGTGAATGATTGATATTTTTAGTCATTTTATATCGAGTATTTCAATATTGACTGTACCTACAGAGAGTTATCATGAGCGATTTTGAAGAAACCCATTCTAAGCCGTCAGCTGAATCTGAGTTGCCGCCATATCGTCAACCTGACACTTCATCTCAAAGACCATCTGCAAAATTACCAATATGGTTATGGCCCGTATTGGCAGCCGTGCTAGTGGTTGGGGTGCTGCTTGGCAAGTATTGGGGCAATGATAGTAATGCAGCTACAGATGAGTCAGCAACTTCTAATTCTGTCGCAAACGATCAGGCAACTGGTAGCGATGCCAGTATTGAGCAATCGGTACTCTCAGTAGAAACAGTCAGTCCAAGCCAAGATGATATCGGCAGCACCCTCAGTGCCGATGGAACCATCAGTGCTAAGGATACTGCGAACGTCAGTGCAAAAGTCAATGGTGTGGCTATCGAGCGTATTTTGGTCGAAGAAGGTGACCGGGTTAGAGCGGGTCAGGTCTTAGCCGTGTTCGATACCGATGCTATGGAGCAGCAAGTGCTACAGGCGCAAGCAGATGTCGCAGAAGCGGAAGCTACTCTTGCCAATGCTAGTGCTGACGCTGCACGTGTGCTGCCATTGATCGATATCGATGCCATTAGCAAACAAGAGGCCGATCGCTATCGTACCTCGGAAGTCCGTGCCAGAGCTTCTTTGCAAGCATCCAAAGCCCGTTTGAGCAATCAGCGTTTGACATTAGAGAACGCAAAAGTCGTCGCTCCTGTCAGCGGTATTATCAGTGAAAAAATGGTAGAAGTTGGGCAGGTGGCAGGCGGGGATCCGCTATTTACGATTATCAAGGGCGGCATTTTGGAGTGGCGAGCAGATATAGATCCTAAGCTTATCGGTGATATAAACGTTGGTACGCCTGTACAAGTCGGTCTACCGGGTGGTGATACAGTGATGGGGCAAGTAAACCGCATCGCACCAACCGCAGACAACAACCGCCAAATTACGATTTATGCCAGCCTAGCTGCCAACTCAAAGATACGTGCAGGCATGTATCAAACAGGCGAATTCCTATTAGGAAATACCAGTACGCAAACGATTCCTAATAGCGCAGTGGTCAGCAATGATGGTTATGATTATGTGATGCTCGTTACCGAATCGACTACTCGAGACGATCGGTCGATGGGACGTATCAAGCAGCAGCGAGTAACATTGGGTGAGCGATTGGGCGAGAGCGTAGCAGTGTTAGAGCCTTTGCCCAATGACAGTCGTATCGTAAAACAGGGCGGTAGCTTCTTAAATGATGGTGACCTAGTGCGCGTTGTTAATGGTGTGTTTCAAACCAGTAAGCCAGTGCAGGCACAGCCATGAGCTTAAACGTCTCCGCTTATTCGATCAAAAATCCGCTCGTTGCTATCTTGCTGTTTGTGCTGCTGACGTTGGGCGGCATTTACGGTTTCATGAAAATGAAAGTCCAGCAATTTCCAGATATAGACTTGCCAGCGGTGGTAGTCACGGTCACGCTACCCGGTGCTGCGCCTTCACAGCTCGAAAACGATATCGCCAAAAAGATTGAAAATAAACTGACCAGTATCGAAGGCGTGAGCCATATTCGTACCACGCTACAGACGGGTGCGGCAACCATTGCCACTGAATTCACCTTAGAAAAAGACATTCAAGAAGCGGTAGACGATGTGCGGTCAGCAGTCGGCGAAGTACGTGGTGATCTACCAGCTGCGGCCAACGATCCTATCATTACCAAAGTATCTACCGCTGGGTTTCCAGTGGTTACGTACTCTGTTGCTGCTGAGAATATGAGCGTGGAGGATCTATCTTGGTTTGTTGATGATACCGTTACCAAGCGGCTATCTGATATACCAGGCGTTAGTACCGTGAGCCGTGTTGGCGGGTTGCAGCGTGAAATTACGGTTGCTGCCGACCCAATTGCGTTAAGTGGTTTGAAATTTTCTATTTCGCAATTATCGCAGCAAATCGCTGGTATCCAGCAGGACAGCTCTGGCGGGGAGGCAGAAGTTGGCAATACGACTCAGACCATCCGTGTTCTCGGTGCCGTTGAGCGAGCAAATGAGCTAAACGATTTGCAAGTGGCTGTCCCTACAGGAGGTACACAAGCTTTAGGTCGTATGGCAAAAATCACTGACGGCGCAGCAGATCCAAGCTCGATTGCCAAGCTAGACGGTCAAACCGTAGTGGCATTTAACATCACTCGCTCGCGCGGTGCCAGTGAAGTCGATGTGATGGAGCTAGTTGATGAGGAGCTTGCCAAGCTGACTGCTGATGTCGGTAATATCAGTATTGAGAAAGTCTATGACCGAGCGACACCCATTGCAGAAGACTATGAAGCCTCGTTAAGAATGCTCATCGAGGGTGGGCTGTTGGCTGTAGTGGTAGTCTTCCTATTTTTGCGCAATATTCGAGCGACTATCGTTGCCGCGGTTGCTTTGCCGTTATCAGTGATTCCAACCTTTTTGGGTATGTATTTATTTGGCTTTAGCCTCAACATTATCTCGCTACTGGCATTATCGCTGGTCATTGGGGTGCTGGTCGATGATGCAATCGTTGAGGTCGAAAACATCATACGCCATCTACGCATGGGTAAGACGCCTTATGAAGCGGCGATGGAAGCCGCTGATGAAATCGGTCTCGCGGTCGTCGCCACCACTTTTACTTTGATTGCGGTGTTTTTACCAACAGCCTTTATGGGCGGCATCGTTGGACAGTTTTTCCGTCAGTTTGGTTGGACGGCTGCCTTATCAATTTTTGCCTCGCTGATGGTGGCGCGCCTGATTACCCCTATGATGGCAGCTTATATCTTACGACCTGAGAAAAAGCACGTCGAAAAACAAAGCTCGATGATGAAGTACTATCTTAAGATTGTGTCTTGGACCCTACATCATCGTTGGTTGACCATGGGTGCAACACTTGTTTTATTTGTAGCATCGCTAGCTCTGGTTAAGTTGCTACCCACGTCATTTATCCCTGACAACGATATCGATCAAACTCGAGTGGCTATTGAGCTGACACCTGACGTGTCGTTGGCAGATACTGAGCGCGTGGCAGCGCTAGCGAGTGCTCGCATTTTGGCCATGCCTGAGGTGACCAATATCTTTACCTCAGTGGGAGAGGCGCAGGCGTCGATGGGTGCGTCAGATGGTGGCGGCGGTAAGGCTGAAAACATTGCGGGCTTGGATATCGTGCTTGCTCCGCGTGCAGAACGAGGCACCAAGCAAGAGATAGAACGCAAAATTAGTAAGCTGATGACAGAAGTGCCAGGAGCACGGTTTACAGTCGGCCTATCGAGTGGTGGTGAAAGTGGCTATAACTTTTCATTGACCAGTACCAATCCGCAACTGCTTGAACAAACTGCACAAAAAATCATGTCTGAGATTCGGGGGCTACCAAGTGCAGGCGCTGTGACCAGTGATCGCAGTCTACCACGCCAAGAGCTAACGGTAACGCCAGATAGATTGGCAATGGCTGACAAAGGGGTGACCACGCAAGATATCGCTACGACTCTACGTGTGGCGACTGTAGGCGACTACGAGCAGCAATTGTCCAAGCTTAATCTTGATACGCGCCAAGTACCAATCGTTGTACGTCTACCTGACGCGGCTAAGCAAAATGTTAGCCAACTAGAAGGTTTGTACGTGCCGAGTACTATGCCTGCAGGTCAAGGCGTACGCGTCGGTGAGGTTGCTACGCTAGACTTTGGCACTGGGCCTGCGCAAATTAGCAGATTGGATCGAGAGCGTGCCATTAGTATCACGGTACAACCTGCGAGTGGCGAGCTTGGCGATTTGGTACAAGCGGTCAAAGCAGTGCCGACCATGCAGCAACTGCCGCCTTCGATTACCATTATCGACCAAGGTCAAGCCGAAAACATGGCAGACCTCTTTAGTGGCTTTATCATTGCGATGTCCGTCGGTGTGGTTTGTATTTTAGGCGTGCTGATTCTACTTTTTGGTCGTTTATTGCAGCCTTTTACCATTCTGATGGCGTTACCTCTGTCGATTGGTGGGGCATTTGTGGGTTTGGTGATTACCAATAGCAGCTTATCGATGCCTTCGATGATTGGCTTTATTATGCTCATGGGTATTGCGACCAAAAACTCAATCCTGCTGGTCGATTACGCATTGATTGCCCAGCGCCGAGGTCTAGCGCGTTTTGAGGCTATTGTAGATGCATGTCGCAAGCGTGCACGGCCTATTATCATGACGACCATTGCGATGGGTGCAGGTATGTTGCCCCTAGTATTTGGTTGGGGCGATGCAGATCCTACGTTTAGGCGTCCGATGGCAGCAGCGGTACTGGGTGGTTTGGTAACCTCTACGCTATTGAGCTTGGTTGTTATTCCTGTCGTCTATACCTTGATGGATGATTTATCTGGGTGGTTTGCTAAATGGTTAGCTCCACATGGCAAACCTAGTGACCTCTAATAGTCACTTCTCATAGAGAGCCAAATAGCTAACCAAATAATGAGCCAAGACACGACACAATAGTAGCAATGTGGAAACTGCTGAATGATTAATACACTCTCAATTAGGTCATATACTCGTCAAACTAGAGGGCATTCTCATGACTTTCATCAGATTGTTTTGCCTTTGCGAGGGGCAATCAATATCGAAGTTGGGATCTATACTGGAAAGGTTATTCCGAGCGAATGTGTTGTCGTCAAGGCAAATGAAAAGCATTACTTTAGCGCTGAAGAGAATGCAAAGTTTATCGTTGTGGATACAGCTTTATTGCCAGAAAATGTGCTTCATTCATCACAAATTGTCTTTTCTATAAGTTCGCCATTGTTGGCATTTTTGGAATTTTCAGAAAGTCAGTTAAGGTATCAAATCAACCCTGAAGTCGAGAGACTGATGTTTGATACCTTTTATAAACTCCTAGAACAACAAAATCTATTTGTGCAATATGACGCTCGAATTAGAGAAGTCGTCGCATATATTCACCACAATTTTGCTAACAACCTTTCTATCGAAGTGTTGGCGGATATCTCCTGTCTCAGTGCCACACAGTTTAAAAAGAACTTTAAATCGCAAACAAACCAGACCGTCACTGAATACATTACAAAGATCAGAATGCAAAAGGCGCAAGCTTTGTTACTACATACTGATTCACCTATCGCTATCATAGCCGAACTGGTTGGTTATACGGATGTTAGTGCTTTTAGCCGCCGATTTTCTAAATATTTCGGTATTGCCCCTTCCAAATTAAAACACGTCTAACCAGACATGCAAACCGTCCAATCTGCACAAATAGTAGTCTGTAACTCTCTATAATAATATTATTCATTATAACGTTAGAGGTAGCTACTATGCTGCAGAATAAATCTAGTCTAAGTGCTATTTTATGTGTGATAGCTGCCAGTGTCCTTTGGGGAACGACAGGTACAGCCTCTGCTTTTATACCTGACGTTAGTCCATTAGCCGTTGGTGCGTTTTCGATGGGGGTAGGCGGTGTATTGCTAGTATTGAATGCTAAGAATAATTTATTAAGCGATAGACAGAAACTACTTTCTCAGCCCAGTCTCTTATTCATCGGTAGCCTATGCGTTGCTATCTATCCTTTAGCTTTTTATTCCTCTATGAGATCGGCTGGTGTCGCTATTGGTACAGTGATCTCAATTGCCAGTGCACCATTTTTCACTGTTATCATGGAGCGTCTGATTAGCAATAAAAGAGTCAGTAGTCGATGGGTGATAAGTTTTATATTTGGTGTGGTTGGCGTTATTTTGCTAACTTTAGGGAAAACTCAATATTTAGATATAAACGCACAAGCAAATAGTCGAATACTAGGCGTGTTGTTAGGGTTAGTTGCAGGATTGACCTATGCCACATATTCATGGTCAGCACGTCAAATGATAGAGAACGGGGTAAACTCGAAATCAGCGATGGCTAGCATTTTTGGTCTGTCTGCAATCTTATTGTTGCCATCATTATTATTAACAGGGGAAAACCTGTTTTTAGATGTAAAACATATAAGCGTTGCCCTATATCTAGCAATTGCGCCGATGTTCTTTGGTTATTTACTTTTTGGTCAAGCGTTGAGAGTGATTGAGGCGAGCAAAGCAACGCTTATCACGTTACTAGAACCTATTGTGGCCACTATATTGGCTATCATTATAATCGGTGAAACATTCTCTCCTATCGGCTGGCTAGGAATGTCACTAATGATAATCTGTCTCTTACTGCAGGTAATGAAGACGCCAAAACTGACAGGTTATCGAAGAAGACATGCACTATATAAGTAATCAAACAATTAGCAAAACAATGTTGCTGATAACAAGCAGTATTTTTGATGAGTGACTGCCTACTAAGTATGACTCTTTGTATGACGTTAGTCTAAAACTGGTAAGTTGAATGGATTAAGTGGGTCAGTCTTTGCTATAGTCTGTCCAATCAAATTTATTGAAGAAATTGTTTATATCTTATAGCGCTATTTTAATTTTACTAACATATTAATAGCTTCTAGAACGATAAACCAATCGCTATAAACTAATCTTTAAAAAACTAGAAAATAAGGAATAACTATGATTAACGCATATGCAGCAAAAGAGAAAGGTGGCAAATTTGAGCCTTATGAATATGACCCAGGTGCTCTAGGCGATCACGAAGTAGAAATCGAAGTACATAGCTGCGGTATCTGCCATAGTGATTTATCGATGTGGCAAAACGAATGGGGTATGACTCAATATCCGTTTGTCGGTGGGCATGAGGTTGCAGGTAAAGTCCTCAATAAAGGCAAGCACGTCAAGCATCTAGAATTGGGCGATAAAGTCGGACTTGGCTGGCATAAAGGATACTGTAACGTCTGCGATCTATGCGTTGATGGAGACCACAACCTATGCCCTGAGCAAGAAGGTACGATCATTGGTAATCATGGCGGCTTTGCAGATAAAGTACGCGCAAAAGATACTAGCGTCATCAAGATACCTGAAGGGCTTGATTTTAACGCGGTAGGACCACTGTTATGTGGCGGTGTCACAGTGTTTAACCCACTTATGCAGTACGACATCAAACCAACTTCTAGAGTGGCTGTAATTGGTATTGGTGGCTTGGGTCATTTGGCATTGCAATTTGCCAACGCGTGGGGCTGTGAAGTGACTGCATTTACCAGTGAATCAAAAATGGAAGAAGCAAAAGAGATGGGCGCTCACCATTCACTAAACTCAAGAGACGATAGCGAAATTGAAAAAGCCGCAGGTTCTTTTGATTTAATCATCTCAACAGTGAACGTTGATATGAACTGGGATGTCGTGATCAAGACGCTAAGACCAAAAGGTAAGCTGCATTTTGTTGGACTGCTAGAAGCACCACTAGAGATATCGGCTGCACCAATGATTATGGCTCAAAACAGTCTATCAGGCTCACCAGTTGGCTCACCAGCGACGCTACGTAAAATGCTAGATTTTGCTGCTCGCCATAATATTCAGCCAGTCACTGAAACATACAAAATGTCTGAGATTAATGAAGCGTTTGAGCGATTAGAGAGTGGCAATGCTCGCTATAGAGTGGTGCTAGAGAGAGACTAAACGTCGTTACAGGCAACTAAATGTAGCCACCAAATAAGAACAATAATAGTGATACTCTAGTTAATAGACGGAGTATCACTATTTTTTTTGTATCGTAATTCTACTTTTCACCAGTTTTTAAAATATGAGAATTATTTGGAACTGGGTCTAAGTATCTTTATTTAATTTTTGCTCAGCCAATTATTACTACTTTTTTAAACTGCTAGTAGATCGTTTTAAAATTATAAAAAACCCCTGCTACTGAGTTCACAATAGCAGGGGTAAATATTTGTTTTTTCAGAGCTCTCGTAGAGTAATTCTTCTTATTCTACCGTGACTGATTTTGCCAAATTGCGTGGCTGGTCGACGTCTGTACCACGCATTACTGCTACATGGTATGACAACAGCTGCACAGGCACGCTGTAGACGATAGGGGCAAGCGTCTCGCAAACATCGGGCACATATACTAAGTGCAGTCTATCTTCAGCGACCATCTGACTGGCTTCGCTAGCGAAGACAAATAGCTCGCCATGACGCGCATGCACTTCTTGCATATTGGCTTTTAATTTATCAAACATACTATCTTTAGGTGCCAATACGACGATGGGCATGTCTTTATCGACCAATGCCAATGGACCGTGTTTGAGTTCACCTGCCGCATAACCTTCTGCATGAATGTAAGAAATTTCTTTTAGCTTTAACGCGCCTTCCAGAGCAATCGGGAACTGTAGACCGCGACCTAAGAATAGACAGCTCTTCTTATCTTCAAAGCTTTCACTCATGGTCTTGATAGGAGCATCAAGGTTTAAGCTGGCGTAGAGTTGTCCTGGTAATTGATGTAACTCACTTAATAACGTATTTAAGTGTTCGTCAGTCATGCGCTTCTGCGTGACGCCAACTTTTAATATCAACAATATCAATGCCACAAGCTGAGTGGTAAATGCTTTGGTAGAGGCGACGCCAATCTCAGGTCCTGCTAACGTCGGCAAGAAAATATCTGTTTCGCGTACCAGCGATGACGTCGGTACATTACATAATGCCAAGCTGACTAAGCCTGTTGGTGTTTGCTTCTGGATATCACGTAACGCTGATAAGGTGTCAGCCGTTTCACCAGATTGAGAAATACAGATGACCAAAGTGTTATCGACGACGACAGGATTGCGATAGCGGAATTCGCTGGCAACCTCGACCGAACAAGGTATACGAATAAGGCTCTCAAACCAGTATTTTGCGACCATACCAGCGTGGTAACTGGTACCACAAGCAATCACTTGTACATGACGAATACCTGATAACAGTGTCTCATGACGCTGTAAAAAATCGTCGCGTAGCTTGGTGGTTTCACCATTATCCAAAGCCATCTCTATCGTACGAGCGACGGCATCTGGCTGCTCGTAAATCTCTTTGAGCATGTAATGTTTGAACTCGCCTTTATCGGCATTGTGCTGGGTTGCATCAATTTCATGTATCTGACGTTGGACTTCAACACCATTTGCATAAACTTGAATGCTATTACGAGTTAATTTGGCGATATCACCTTCTTCTAGATACATGAAGCGATTGGTCACCGGCAGCAAAGCCAACTGATCTGATGCGATAAAATTCTCACCGATACCGACACCGATAACCAAAGGTGAGCCTAGACGTACAGTAATGAGCTCATCAGGGCAATCTACGTGGACGATACCCAATGCAAAAGCACCGTGCAATAACGGAATGATAGTGCGGACCGCTTCCAACAAGTCAGGCGTTTTTTTGTAGATATCATGGATTAGATGCGCCACAACTTCAGTATCTGTCTGTGAAGTAAACACGTAGCCTTTGGCTATTAGTTCTTCTTTCAGCTCAGCATAGTTCTCGACGATGCCGTTATGCACGACCGCAATTTTGCCTGACACATGTGGATGTGCATTACGCTGTGCTGGCTCACCATGGGTTGCCCAGCGCGTATGAGCAATACCAATATGACCATCAAAAAACTCTGGATTGATAGCAACGGCATTAACCAGTGCCTGTACTTTACCCACTTGACGCTCACGGTGTAATTCACCATCACGAATAACCGTCAGGCCAGCTGAGTCATAGCCACGATATTCTAAACGCTTTAGGCCTTCAAGTAAGATATTAGCGATATTTCGCTCAGCAACGGCGCCTACAATTCCACACATGGCTATTCCTTAGATTCAAATTTTATTAGTTCAATATATAATGTTGCAAGATCAAATAATTTGGTTGGTCATTAATGATGAGTCATCAACAGATAAATATGATGAAGCAGCACCACAAAGATTGCCGTACTGCTTAAAATAGTTCAAGAATGACTGAGGTTGACTAAACCACCAATGAGCAATTATTTTTTAGGGGGTCTTTGAAAATCATTTTTTTGTACTTGACGCGCACGACCAAATGCCAACGCACTACTATCAACGTCTTTGGTAATCACAGAACCAGCAGCAACGGTAGCAGTATCGCCAATCGTCACTGGAGCGACTAGACTGGCGTTAGAGCCGATAAACGCATTGTCTTCAATGATGGTTTGCGATTTATTAGCACCGTCATAGTTACAGGTAATGACACCAGCACCGATATTAACGCCTGTGCCAACGGTTGCATCACCGACGTAGCTTAAGTGATTTACTTTACTGCCTTGACCAATAGTCGATTTTTTAATTTCGACAAAGTTACCAATTTTGCTGTTATCAGATAGTACGGTATCAGGACGCAAGTGCGCAAAAGGTCCGATATCAACACCAGCACCAATATCAGCGCGATCGATCACGCAATACGGTTTGATGTAGCAGGCATTACCAATCTGGGCATTTTTGATGACACAGCCCGCTTCGATATAGACGTTGTCACCCAAGGTACAGTCACCTTCAAATACCACATTAACGTCAATAAACACATCTTGACCAGCGGTTAACGTACCACGAATATCGACACGGGTAGGATCGGCAAATTGCACGCCAGCTTCTTGCAAATCAGCGACTAGCTTACGCTGCCAAGTGCGCTCTAGACTAGCAAGCTGTTGACGGTTATTAACCCCTTCAATCTCAAACGTATGCTCAGGCTCAATTGCCGCGATAGTAATACCATCGGCGACGGCCATTTTGACAATATCCGTCAGATAATATTCTTGCTGTGCATTGTCGTTAGAAAGCTCAGGCAAATATTTGTGCAGTAACGCATTATCGACGCAGTAGATACCGCTGTTAATTTCTTTAATACTTTGCTCGTCAGTATTGGCATCTTTTTGTTCAACGATGGCTTCAATATTACCCGCTTGGTCACGTTTAATACGACCCAAGCCAAATGGATTGTCGACAGTCAACGTCAGCATCGACATACCATTGGTATTGGCAATTTTTAATGCTGTCAATGTCTGACAGCTGACCAATGGCACATCACCGTAAAGAATAAGACTTTGTCCTGACTTGGGTAAATCAGACAGTGTCACCTTGACCGCATGGCCAGTTCCCAATTGCTCAGTTTGAGCAACCCAAGTAATCGATGCTTGTGTATATTGATTGGTAATCTCTGACTTTACTTGATCACCACCAAAGCCATGAACAATGATGGTTTCATCAACAGTGAGCTGATGACAAGTATCTAGCACATGGCCTAATAAAGACTTCCCAGCCAATGTCTGCAATACCTTTGGCTTTGCCGATTGCATACGTGTGCCTTTACCGGCAGCTAAAATAATTACAGAAAGAGGAGATGTCATAATAGGCTCACAAATGTAACAAAATATAATATTGGATTATAGCGCAAATGTTCATTTATAAAAATGCTGTGATGTGCAGGCTTTGTAATGCCACCTACTAACAATAGATCAATTGTCTATACAGGAGAGTAGCGTTCAAATTGATAACGTTGCTAGGATAAGCGGTTGTAGAATAGCCAATTCAGTATCGTAGTAGTTAGGGTAGCTTATAACAGCACACCAAACATAACCACTACCCATACTACTGCTGCCATGATACCTGCGATGATGTCATCAAGCATAATGCCTAACCCTCCAGCAACTCTTTTGTCAGCCCATCCAATCGGTGGCGGCTTAACGATATCAAAAAATCGAAATAAGATAAAAGCGAAAACAATGGCGAAAATAGCAAGCTCTTGAGACACATTTTGCCAGAAGTTATCGTCAGCAATCCCCATATAAGACAAGGGTAGTAGGGTAATCCAAATACCTGCCCACTCATCCCAAACGATATGCGGATCATCATGACCTTGCATAAGCTCAGCAGTGCGTCCGCAAATCCAAACACCCAAAATACAAGATAGAACTGTCAAAATGAGAAAAGGTACAAAGCCCAAACTCAATAATGGTATGGCAATAATTAACCCACCAACAGTACCCCAAGTGCCAGGTGCACGGCGCGGCAGACCGCTACCTAAACCGATACCGAGCCAATAAACCACACGGTCAAGCATACTGGCACCGTCTGGTAGCGGTGGGCAGTCATTTGCTTTACGGATGTCAGGCTTAGATAAGTCGTGATCAGTCATGGATTAGCCTGTAAAGTGTTGGTAGCCAGTAAGGTTGGGCCATATTGAGAACGGTGCGGGCTGAGTAGGCGTCACTGGCTGATTTTGATAAAACAGTTCAAGACGTGAGTTATCAGGAGAATTGGTATCTGTCGCTATCGGATCTGCTAGTGCAATTACCTCGCCGATACAAGTGACAGGTGTGTTGCCAGTAGGCGGTTTGATATGCGCAGGCAAAGTAAATGCCAGTTCATAATCATCGCCGCCCGCTAGCTGACCTAATAAGCGATCAGACAAATCGACAGTAGATAATGACTCGCTACTCGGTAGCTTATCTAAATGGATGCGCATGCCGACAGAGCTTTGCTGACAGATATGGCCAAGATCTTGATAAAGGCCGTCGGAAATATCTATCATCGCTGTTGCATCCATCTTTGCCAATGCTGCACCTAGCGCAATACGCGGCGTTGGCATATGTAGACGATGCGCCAACTCGATACCTTGTGCGCTGTCAGGATGCTGCAAGGCGAAAGCGGCATCACCAAGGCTGCCTGAGACATAGACTTTATCGCTAACTTGTGCACCTGAGCGATAAACAGCTGGTGTATCTGCGGACAGCAACCCTTGTGCGCTGATACTGAGCACTAAGCGCTCACTACGCGTGGTATCACCACCTATCAGCGTCACGCCAAACAGCTGGCAAGCATGAAACAGCCCTTTGGCAAATTCAGTGAGCCATTCGTGTTTTGCTAGACGTTCAGGTAGTGCCAACGCTAGCATAATGCTATGCGGCGTCGCACCCATAGCTGCAATGTCTGAGACATTAACGGCCACGGCTTTATAGCCAATTGCAAACGCTAACTCGTCAACTCTTTGCCAGTCAGCATGAAAGTGACGACCTTGAACCAGTGTATCAATACAGCTAACCAAGCGTGATCCTGCTGGCAATGCCATCACAGCCGCGTCGTCACCGATACCTTTTTCGATACCAATTGATGGTGCATGCGTGGCCTGCATCTGTGAGAATATACGCTCAATCAGCTCAAACTCGTTCATGGCTAGTCTTAGTCTTTGATATCGTTAGCGTTTTTCTTGCTCGCCTTAAAGTCACTGATATTTGCACTGGCTTTACTAGCACTACTGCGTTTAACGTTGGCTTTGTTAGCACTGATACGCGGCTTGTTTGATGCAGTCGGCTCATCGACAATCGTGCTTTCTGTTTCAGCAGCAGTTTCGATATTGTCAGCTACCGTTACTTCAGCCGAACTCGCTTCAGGCTGTTTAGCCGCCGCTTTTTGTGACGTACGTAGATTAGCATTAGTATCTGCTTGTACCTCTAAAGCACGCAGCTCACCAGCCATTTTATCCAGTACCGCATTGATCAGTTTGTGAGCGTCAGTCGCCCCAAAGTGATTATTTAGCTTCATTGCTTCATCAAGCACGACTTTGTAAGGAATCTCTACACGGTTCTGTAGCTCATACGCGCCAATCAACAAGATAGCGTGCTCAACAGTATCTAACTTATCAACCTCACGATCGAGATGCTGACTGATAAGCGCATCGAGAGCTTCAATTTGCTCTGGGATGTCGCGCATCATTTCATGATAATAACCGATATGGACGGTATGCATGGCATTGGTTGCACGCGTGCGAGCAGCAATATCGTGCGGAGCATTGGCTTTCCAGCCAAGCTTACCATCTACATCAAAGCGGCGATCAGTGACGAGCCATTCGTATAGGCCTTGCATCGCAAAGCGACGTGCCTTACGGATAGCAGTGTGACTGGTCTTGTAAGAAGACTCACTCATATCGAATGTTTGATCACCCGCACTACTGCTCGCTATACGGGTAGCCTCAGCTTGTCCATCATTGGCTTGTGCGGTTTTCGCAGCGCTAATAGCGCGCTTGAGTTGGTCAGTCATAGGGGGTCTGTACCTAAATTTTTGAGATGATACCCAGTCAAAATATAAATTAGCAAAGTAGTTTTTTAGCTATGCTGATTCAAAGCTTTAAAGGGTATAGAAATACGGCGAAAATTCAAAAAGTAGCCAATTGTTTTGATAGCTGGCTAGTGCTATGAGGTGCTGTTATTACTAAATAGCAGCACCAGTTAAACTAATAAATTTGAGCTTTAAAGCTTACGCTTCATCGATATCATCAATATCAAGTTGTGACAAAACAGCGATCATTTCTAGTACAACCATCGCAGCTTCAGAGCCTTTGTTACCAGCTTTAGTACCAGAGCGCTCGATAGCTTGCTCGATGCTGTCAGTAGTGATGATACCGTTAGCAACAGGGATATTATAATCCATTGCCACAGCGCTCAAACCTTTGGCCGACTCGCTAGCTACAATATCAAAATGCGGCGTGCTGCCACGGATGATTGCACCCAATGCCACAATCGCGTCAAAACGATCTGATTCAGCAGCACGTTGGGCCACAAGTGGTAGCTCAAATGCGCCAGGCACACGGATAACAGTAATGTTGCTACCCAATACACCATGACGGAGTAGGGCATCGATTGCACCATCAACCAATGACTCAACGACGAAACCGTTAAAACGACCAACCACGATACCAATGCGAGCATCAGCGTTTTGATGTAGGTTACCATCGATATGAGTCACGTCGTTGCGCTGCTGTTGTAAATTCGACATAAAAAATCCTTTGCTTAATAAGCATTCAATTGAAATATAGGCGTCAATAAGTAGCTAAATAGTCTGATGCGTTCAATCGACTCGATCGCCTATTATTTTGGCGTTGCCCTAGTTAATTGAACGAAAATAAATGGTTAGCGCTATGATAGCATTTTTTTGGGTTTTATTTGTATATTACGAGCGTGCTAAAGACGCATCTGTATTCCTTGCGCTGCCATATACTCTTTGGCCTCCAATACCGTGTACTCACCGAAGTGAAAAATACTGGCGGCAAGTACGGCATCTACGCCGCCTTCTAGTACGCCTTCTGCCAAATGTTGCAGGTTACCAACGCCGCCTGAGGCAATAACTGGTACATTAACGCGGCTGGTAATTTGCTGCATGAGCGCCAAGTCGTAGCCTTTTTTGGTGCCGTCACCGTCCATCGAGGTGACCAGTAATTCACCTGCGCCCAGTTCAGCCATTTTGCTCGCCCAAGCAACGGCATCGATACCAGTTGGTTTACGACCACCATGAGTAAAAATTTCCCAACGCGGTACGACGATACCATCGACGTTGATATCAGCGACGCGTTTGGCATCGATGGCAACGACGATACACTGGTTACCAAATTTCTGCGCAGCTTCACCAACGAAATCCGGCGTAAATACGGCTGCTGAGTTAATCGCCACTTTATCTGCGCCAGCATTGAGTAAATTGCGGATATCAGCGATTTTACGTACGCCACCGCCAACGGTTAGCGGAACGAATACCGTTTCTGCCATGCGTTCAACAGTATGATAAGTGGTATCGCGCTCATCATTGGTCGCAGTAATATCCAAAAAAGTAATCTCATCAGCGCCCTGTTCGTTGTAGCGTTTGGCTACTTCGACAGGATCGCCTGCGTCTTTTATATCGACAAACTGCACGCCTTTGACCACGCGGCCATTGTCTACGTCCAAGCAAGGAATGATACGCTTTGCTAACATAGGGTCTTTCACCTTATAATCAATTCATAGGTGCTAGTCTAGCAAAATCACTGCTATTTCAGGCAGGTTTTCGCAAGATTATTACGCTTTTCACCATAGTTTTATCATGCGCGGTACAATTGCTGTTATTACCGCATAAATTTATCCTATTTAACTTCTTATCCAATTGCTATAAGTGAGATGTCATGTCCGTCTATACCCAGTTAACCGATGACCAGTTTGCCGCCTTTTGCCAAAGCTTTGGCGTGTCGTTTGCCCGCGCGATTCCGATCACTCAAGGTATTAAAAACTCAAACTGGTTTATTCAAACGACTGACGATGTAGATGGCACATACTCTTACGTGTTTACTTTATTTGAAGAGCGTCCGCCCGCTGATATCGAAAAAATGGCCGTTATTCTTAATCAATTAAATGGCAAGCTACCAGTAGCCGCGCCGCTAGCCGTTATTGAGTCAACTGGTTCGCAAACGGATGGCGACGATAAGCGCTATGTCATCCATTATGAAGACAAAGCGCTTACGCTAGTACCATGTCTAGCAGGCTCACATCCTGATCAAACCACGCAAGCGATGTGTCATGACATTGGCGCGGCATTAGCCATGCTGCATGAAACGCTACAAGCACTACAACCAAGTGAACAATATGGCGTGCCTTTGTATCCATGGGCGGATGTGCGCGACCGTGAAATGCAGTTCATGCCAGGTGACGAAGCCAAGCTGATGAGCGATATCTGGCGCTCTTATTCAGAATTGCCACTGGCAACCTTGCCAAAAGGCTTATGCCATTTAGACATGTTCGCCGACAATACCTTATGGAATCTACAAAAAGGCGAAGCGCGTTTGACGGGCCTGTTGGACTTTACTGAAGTCAGTGTCGAGCATTACGTGATGGATATTGCCATTACTATCAATGATTTTTGTACCACGTGGGGCGTTGCAGAACAAGGCGAATCCGTTAACTTTGACCGGAGCAAAATGGCGGCGTTCTTACAAGGTTATGAATCGATTCGCCCGCTAAATAACGACGAAAACCGTGCACTACCTGTTATGCTGGCAAAGGCGGCGGTGATTTTCTGGTTATTACGCCTAAACGTGATTCACTACAATCGTACCGAAGGTCGTACGGGTGATAACATCATGGTCAAAAACCCTGACTTGATGAAACGTCTGGCCGCTTACCATTGGGCGCATGTTGAAAAATCACAAAATACCGTATTTGTACTATCAACCAAACCAGACAATCAAATAGTTGGTGTATTTAGCAGTATCACCCAAGCCGAACAAGCGCAGGAAACATTAAGTAGTAGTGAGTTTGCAATTAAAGAATATACGCTAGATCAATTGTCTTAAGCATTGCTTATTCATTTATTCTAGTACTAATTTTAGTACCGAAACCTTAGAGGCGACCCCATGACCGATCAAGTTGATAACTGGCACAAACTGGCGCGCTACGATACCAATATGCAGGGTGAGCTGCACGCCAACCTACTACGTAATAACGGCATCACCGTGTCCTTGCAGCCGCTCAGCGCTATTCCAGGTATGAACTCTGGTATCGTTCTCTGGGTAGAAAGTACAGATTTGGCAAGCGCTCAGCGCATTTTGGATACCATCCCAACTGATGGTGCCGCTTTGCTTGATGAAATGAGTGATGCTGACTTTGATGCGCTATCTGCTGCTCAAAGCAATCCTATTCAAGGTAACTCGATAATAGACGACAATAACGGCGGTAATGATTAAATGTGTCAACTCTTAGGAATGAACTGTAATACCCCAACGGATATTGGCTTTAGCTTTGCAGGGTTTCGCAAGCGCGGCGGGATGACGGACAGTCATGAAGATGGCTTTGGTATTGCCTTTTTTGAGCGCAGCGAATGCAGCAATAATGACAAAACCAACGATGAGACGGCAAATGACTCAACGGGTCTGCGTTTGTTTCATGACAATCGTCCAAGCCATCTGTCGCCAGTCGCTGATTTGGTTAATAATTATCCAATCAAAGCCATGAATGTCATTGCGCATATTCGTAAGGCAACGCAAGGGCAGAACTGCTTGGCAAACACGCATCCATTCGTCCGTGAAGTCTGGGGCGAGCAGTGGGTATTTGCGCACAATGGACAGATGAATAGCGAATTTATCAAACGCTGTCAGCGCCTACAAGACAACGGCAATGCCTCACACTGTCAGCCAGTTGGTTCAACTGATTCTGAAATGGCATTCTGTTATTTGGTCAATCGTCTAAAAAGTAGCTTTAAGTCACGCCCTGATGACAAGACACTGTTTAATTTTTTGACCACGCAATGTCGTTATCTATCGGCCAATGGATTATTTAATTGCTTGATATCGAATGGCAGGTGGCAACTGGCTTATGCCGGTAGCTTACTGTTTTATCTCACGCGCAAAGCACCATTTGGTGAAGCGAAACTCGCTGATGATGATATGGCGATTAACTTTGGTGATGTGACTACAGATACAGATAAAGTTACTATTCTAGTCACTGTGCCATTGACTGAAAATGAGAAATGGCAACAGCTCGCCGTCAATGAATGCTTAATATTTCAAGATGGCGACGTGATTTATAAAGACAGCCCGAGCCAGCGCAAGTTTTTGACCGTTGATGAAGGGATTGCAATTGCACGAGCCGTTGGAGCGAGTGTTTAGCTGTTGCTTCTATTTTGAGTTATTAGAGAAGATAACGAAAGGTTATGGTCAAACTCCTATAGAAATAATCTACTTCAAGAAAGTTTTTTAAGAAGCATGACTATAAACTTTTAACTAGATTGAATTATATTCGATCTTTATTTAATCATCTATTTTATACTTTGCTTTGATTGAGCTGATAATTTGCTGTGTTGATAGTGCATTTTGAGGAACATTAGGTAAATTAAAACCTTTTACTACAACTTGAGTATCGTGTTTAGATACTACAGATGTGACAGGAGCAGATGTTGATGTATTGATGCGTGTTATACCACTGTAACTATTTATCAAAGTGTTTTGCTGAGTTTGTGACCATTCAACGTTCTTAGCAATGGTACTTGTATCTCCTTGCAGAACAATAAAGTAAGGATAATTATTGTTTTGCATTATTTCAGCTGCCCTCAAAAGAGCAAAATCTCTTGTTTTACTCGCAGAAGTATAACCATTACCTTGAAAATTGACAGCATACGTGTTTTTTGCAAGAGGAGTATCTGAGAAGCCACCTTTCATACCTTGAGCTTTATATGAGGTAGCACAACCCGATAGTCCTATGACAATACCAAAAAAAGCTGCAAAGAATAATGGCTTCATAGTTATCTCTTGAGGTTTGTGAATACACCAACTAAATATATGACAACTTGTACTAAAACTCAATAAGTTTAAACTAATGTTTTTTCTTAGGAAAATTGAGTAAAAACGAGTGAACATAGCATAGCTTACAAATAACCCCCACAACACCGTTTAAACTTCTCTCTAGAACTACAAAAACACGGTTGCTTTTGGCTGACAGTCATCGCAACCGTCGGGTCTAAGAAATACCAGCGCGCATCGCTATTAGCCTTGTCTTCTACCTTCACGAAGGTGGACAGCTCATGATGCGCCTGTGTTTTTTCTTCTAAACCACTTGTTGTTTTCTCAGAACTTTTAAAATAAGCCTTAAACTCAACCTGTGCATGCCTTTTACCCAGCTTTGGCTTGTGTTCTACAATCTCTAGTCCTGCCCAATCTGTCTCTTTTGCCCAACTTTCAATCGCTGCAACATCAAGTAATGCTTGCTGAGCAGGCACTGTGGTCTTGACGATATACTCTGGTTTCACCAATGCAAAGGCACTATAGCGCGTGCGCATAAGCCGTTCGGCTGTCTCCGCTTTTATACAATCTGCTTTATTAACCTCATCATTATAAAAAGCACCATTATAAAAAGCATCATGATATGGCTGGCAGCAGTCTTGGTAGGATAGCGGAGCGTCTGTCGTCTCTGCTGTTAGATTGATTTGGCAAGGGCAAGTACTTGGGTAAGATTGCATGTTTTACTCTAATTTTTGTTTGGACTCATTCGTTTAGGCTCAACGGTCTTTTGATAACTTTATTGCAGCATGCTTTTTATTAATTCTGGCAATATGCCGACTTTGAGCTGCGCCCATGCAGAAGGATCACTTAGTCGTGACCAAAACATCTCAAAAGGCGGGGCGGCATATACCAGTAGCGCAAGGATAGTGTATAGAAGCAAATACCACCATTTGTCTTTTGGCTGATAAAACTTCATCGCTGTGCCCGATGAGCGTTTCATTTTCATATTGGACAAGTTGACGCTATATAGCTCATCCAATGATAAGTGAACCATTGCGCCACCAAATAAAAACAGGCCATAAAACCAACTGGTCGTCAGTGGTAGGTGCAAGCCATAATAACTTAGGCATGTCAGACCCAATCCCAGTATTGCCATATACGGTACAGAGTGGATGACGCCTCGATGCACCGTCATAGTGGTAAAGATATGAAAGACGACGTAACGCATAAAACCGTAGCCCGCCAGCCACAATACTATCAATGCCAGTAAGCTCAAATCACTCCGCCAATGCATGACCAGCCCAAAGGCAAATATAAACGAGGTAATATTAAAACCGAGCTTAATCGGTGTTGAATTATCAGAGTCCAAGTCTGGCAGCAATCCACCGATAGTACCAAGCGCCACACACACCAAAAACCCCGAATCATCAATCAATCCAGCTTTATAAACCGTCAAACTCAGTGTGCCGCTGACCATAAAAGCGACATTTAAGTGGGTATTAAAATTTGCCATAAAACTCATTCATCCATAGCGCTCAAAAAGTCCTTTCGAGCGGCCTATCTAGCAGTAAAAAAGCGCACCATGATACCATAGACCGTCCATACGTCTAATAGAGATAGCCTGTAAGAGAGAGCTTCTATGCCTGCCAGTGATTTACCCGCCACACTTAACTCTGATACTCATACTAAGCAGCTACCTGTAGTAGAAGGTCAGCTTGATAACAGCTTTGCTACCATTGACTGGCAAGTGCCTTGGTTATCGCATATTACTCAATTGAGTCATATCAGCAACACGATTGAGCGGCTTAGTCGCTCGAAATCACAGAGAAATAGCTTGGATAGTTTAGGTAATTTGGGTGATTCAGAAGGTTTGGATAATGTGAAAAGTCTAGATGAGCACGATATAAATGCTTTTGACATCAATACGCCTGACACGATTACCAAAGTCTTAAAAACGGCGATGATGCAGCAGGCAAATCATTTAGAGCAGCCGTTACCACATACTAAACCTGCTCATGATCACAAATCTCAGACGCTACAGTTCGTCTCTCAAAATGCATTGCCTGAAGGGGAGGCCTATGAGCATTTCATCGGCACAACTGGCAATATCCCGACGCGTGATAACTTACATGACTTGTTTAATGGCAGTATTTGGCTGACCTTTCCGAAGACTAAAGCTATGCTCAATTACTACCACATGCTAGAAATCGCTAAGCAGGGCATTAGTGAGCGCCGAGGGCGTGTGCGCGACACTATTACTGTCTTTGATGAGAATGGCGCAGTGCTAGTAACTTCTGATGCTAGTATCGGTGAGGCGTTAGTCGATTTTGACTGGCAGGCAAGTTTGGTGAAACCACGTGCTAAATGGGACAACCCAACCCAGCCTGATAACAGCGCTCAAGCCGCAGTCTATATTTTTGGGCATGCCCTGCTTGAGCAGTTGGTACACCCACGCAAACCTCTATGCGCACACAGTATTGTCATTCATGTTGCACCAGAATTCTTTACCTTATCCTTAGCTGAACGTATGCACTATTTGGATGACAAGGTTGCCGAATACATGGATACATTATTATCAAATGCTGACGTCAAGCCGCGCCAGCTTGCGCCGTTACCGATTTTAGGGGTGCCGCATTTTTGGGCAGAAAATGCAGATACTGGCTTTTATGAAGACAGCTACGTGTTTCGCAGTGGACGACGTAAAAAAGATAAAAATTAAATAGGAGTAAATCATTTAAAGATAGCTCGCTAAACCGTTGTTACGTTTACGATTGTGCCACGATTCGACAACGTCCAGACGTTAACAAAGCCTCATATGTTTGTTATGGTAAAAGGGAGTTTCTGTTAATCATTACAGATATGATTATCTCTTTTGTTAACACGGACTCATATCAGACAGTTTTGCGAAACTGCGATATTGATTCAAAACAGATCAATCATTTATTGAGCCACCAGTCATACATAAACTTATAATAATTTATGTCCAGGATTTATAACAACGATAAGGAAGCTATCATGAGTGATATTTTTGATGTAAAAGACACCCTTTCGGTTGCTGGCAAGAAACATGCCTACTACAGCCTGCCAAAGCTGACCGAAACTTATGAGCATATCAAGACACTACCATTTTGTATGAAAGTGGTATTAGAAAACCTATTGCGTAACGAAGACGGTGGCCAGTCGGTTGGTAAAAACCATATCGAAGCGGTTGCCAACTGGGATGCAGGGGCTGAGGCGTCAAAAGAAATCGCCTTTATGCCAGCGCGTGTGGTATTGCAAGATTTTACTGGTGTACCTTCAGTAGTCGATTTAGCTGCAATGCGTGATGCAGTAGTCGAGCTTGGTGGAAAGGCTGAGCAGATCAATCCATTTATCCCTAGTGAGCTGGTCGTCGATCACTCTGTACAGGTTGATGCTTATGGTCGCGAAGATGCGCTAGATTTGAACGAAAAGATTGAATTTAAGCGTAATAATGAGCGCTATGAATTTTTGCATTGGGGCAAGCAAGCCTTCGAAAACTTCGTCGTGGTACCGCCAGCGACAGGTATCGTGCATCAGGTTAACCTTGAGTATTTAGCCCGTGTGGTAATGGCAGCAGACGTCGATGGCGAGCTGACGGCTTATCCAGATACAGTGTTTGGTACAGATAGTCATACCACGATGATTAATGGTATCGGTGTACTTGGTTGGGGTGTGGGCGGTATCGAAGCTGAAGCGGCGATGCTAGGTCAACCGTCTTCGATGCTGATTCCACAAGTGGTCGGCTTTGAGCTAAAAGGCAAGCTGACTGAAGGCGTCACGGCAACCGATTTGGTATTACGTGTCGTTGAAATGCTGCGTGCACATGGCGTAGTGGGCAAGTTCGTCGAGTTTTATGGCGAAGGCTTACACAGTATGCCGTTAGCGGATCGCGCCACCATTGCCAACATGTCACCAGAGTATGGCGCGACTTGTGGTATTTTCCCAATTGACCAAATGGCGATTGATTACCTGCGTCTATCAGGCCGTGAAGAAGAACAGATTGAGCTGGTTGAAAAATATGCTAAGGCGCAAGGCTTATGGCACGATGCCGATACACCTGCGGCGACTTATTCAAGTAAATTAGAACTAGATCTGTCGTCAGTACAGCCAGCACTTGCTGGTCCAAACTTGCCACAGCAGCGTATCAATTTGTCTGATATGCATGAGAAGTTTGGCGAAACGCTAGAAAAAATGACCAAAGATCGTAAGTCAGAAGTAGAAGGTAAAGTACGCTTTGATCAAGAAGGCGGCGAGCAAGAGCAAGCTGAACACTTGGCAGCTGAACCGAATATCGAAGTTGATACCAGTGATGACAATGCAGGTTATGCGCCAGCCAACAATGTCTTCTCAAATGTCAGCATCGATGACAAACAACACAAACTACGAGACGGGTCGGTAGTTATTGCTGCTATTACTTCTTGTACTAATACTTCAAACCCAGCAGTAATGATTGGTGCAGGTCTAGTGGCCAAAAAAGCTGCTGCCAAAGGTCTTAAAGCCAAGCCTTGGGTTAAGACATCGCTCGCACCGGGTTCTAAAGTGGTCACCGACTATTTAGAAAAGACCCATCTGATGGATGAGCTAGAAAAAACGGGCTTCTACCTAGTAGGGTATGGGTGTACCACTTGTATCGGTAACTCAGGACCATTGTCAGAAGAGATCGAAAAAGGCATTGAAGAAAATGATTTGGTCGCAGCAGCGGTACTGTCTGGTAACCGTAACTTTGAAGGTCGTATTCACTCGCATGTCAAAGCCAGTTACTTAGCCTCACCACCATTGGTCGTTGCCTATGCATTGGCAGGTACTGTTGATATTGACTTGACGACTCATCCGCTCGGACAGGATCAAGATGGCAATGATGTATTCCTAAAAGACATCTGGCCGACCTCGGAAGAAATTAACGAGTTAATTGCCAACAATATTGATGCTGATATGTTCCGCAAGAACTACGGCGAAGTATTTGATGGTAGTGCAGCATGGAACGCAATTAGTTCAGCGGATAGCCAACTATATCCATGGGATGAAGGGTCAACGTACATTAAAAACCCACCGTTCTTTGATGGTATGACCATGGAACCAGAAGGCATCCCTGATATCGAAGGCGCGCGTATCCTAGGTCTGTTTGGTGATTCAATTACCACCGATCATATCTCACCAGCAGGTAATATCGATCCGGACTCACCAGCAGGTAAGTACTTGCAAGAGCGCGGTGTGATGGAAGCAGACTTCAACAGCTATGGCTCACGCCGTGGTAATGATGCAGTCATGACTCGTGGTACCTTTGCCAATATCCGTATCAAAAACACCATGATGGGCGGTAAAGAAGGCGGCTATACCTATTACTTCAAAGATGACAGCGCTACGCTACAAGATGGCGAAGAAATGCCTATCTATAATGCAGCGATGAAGTATAAAGAAGACAAGCGTCCGCTAGTGGTATTGGGTGGGTCAGAGTATGGTTCTGGTTCGAGCCGTGATTGGGCAGCCAAAGGTACAATCCTGCTCGGCGTAAAAGCCGTGTTGACCAGCTCGTTTGAGCGTATTCACCGTTCAAACCTAGTCGGTATGGGCGTGCTGCCATTGACGTTTAAAGACGGTCAAAACGCAGAAACATACAAACTAGATGGTTCTGAAGTGCTGAGCATCACGGGTCTAGATAATGGTGAGAGTAAAACAGCCACGGTTACGGCTACACGTGCTGATGGTTCGGCAGAAACCTTTGAGGTAAATGTCGGTCTACAAACGCCAAAAGAGCGCGAATATGTGCGTCATGGCGGCGTATTGCACTATGTACTACGTCAATTGGCTGCTGAGAGCAAAGAAGCAGGCTAGTGATGTACTAGACTTGGTATGATAAAAAGCCCAGTCGTAATGACTGGTCTTTTTTATGCATTATTTTTTAAATTGAGAAAGCTTATTCTGCCATAATTTTTTCCCACCTATACTGGCAGTAACTGCATTTACCTTCATTGTATTGATCTTCTAAGTTAAGAGAAGTTCCGCACATTTCACATTCGTTATATTCCATTTCATAGTTACAGGCTACACAACAACTCTCTTCGTAAATAAAGGTGCTTTTTCCGCATTCGTGGCAGTCATCATAGGGAGATTCGCCACCATCTTTTATATTTAAATGTGCTTCTCCAGCCAAAGAGTCTGTAATATATTCTTCAAGTACGTCATAAAAGCTGAAGTCTTCCCCACATGACTTACAATGCAAGTCAATCATTGGATAAACATCTTCAGCATGTGGAGCTTGTATTAATGAGGAGTGACACTGATCACAACGAAGGTGTTTAAGAGCTACTTCAACTGAATGATATTTCCAATCGACTGCATCAAGACTCGCTTTACAAGCATTTTCTTCTGCTGAGTAAACATCATTTATCTCGAGTAGAACTTTCCAGCAATCATCGCCCAGAATCTCCTGAGGATCTTCCTGCAAGTGCTCTGATAGAAAGTCTCTAATTAGTAGAAATGACTTGGCTATGATTTCTCGGACAGCATCAGGAGACTTAGATGTATAGTAATGTTCTAAATCGTTTCTTAGTCTACTGATTTCATCAAACCTGTCCCAATCTACTGTTGTAATGTTTAAACTTTTGAATCTTTCTTTTATGGATTGAACATCAATTGTCTTATTACCTTTACCTTCAAAAGTTATTTCACCTTTCGCATCTTGCACAGGCCTAATATTCTGCTTTATCAATAATTCTTTGTTATCGGGTGGGGATAATCGACATAGCTTTTCTTTATAAAGTAACAAAATCCCAGCGGCTATATTTCTCACAGCAGAAACACTGCGCCTATCATCCTTACTTTCAAAATCTTCAACCCCAATCTGAATTGAATCAATTGCATTTTGGATAATACTCATTATTTCTCCTAAGACTGAGTTATTTTGCTAATCAAGCCTTTTCAGTCAATAACTTAATTCCTAGCCCCATAAATACGATACCACTTATTTTATTCATCATGGATTCAATTTTTGGATTCTCTCTTAATTTTTTGCTGAACTTTGACGCCAACATCGCCAAACTCAAGCACCATATAAAGCCTGTGGTGGCAAAAGTCAGTCCCAACATCAAAAATGACAGCATGCCATAAGCATAACTAGCGTCGATAAACTGCGGGAAGAACGCCAAGAAAAATAAAGCGACTTTTGGATTAAAAGTATTGGTCAACACACCTTGCTTATATATTTGCCAACCATCTACAGCCTTTTGGCTAGTCACGTTCTGATCTTTGGATAAATTGTTTGCAATCGAGTTAGAGTTTTTGCTCGTCAGCATCTTAAAGCCTAAATAACACAAATAGCTGGCCCCAATATATTTGACAATTATAAAAGCAGTAGGGGAATTGGCAAGCAATACGGACAATCCTAGCGCCGCCAATAGGGTGTGTACCAAAATACCCGAAGTAATGCCAAGAACAGAATAAAACCCTGCTGTTTGCCCCTGTGAAATACTACGGGTGATGATATACATGCTATCCGTACCTGGCGTTAGGTTTAACAAAATCGCCGCCAAAATAAACCCCAGATAATTCTCGATACCAAACATCGCAATCACTTCCCTTTAATCACGCCAAGACCCATCATTTATAGTATGTGGCTGCACTTTATAAATATGCTTATCAGGTCGATATTAACGAGTATTAGATAGGTTGGCAATAGCGCTATTCACACTAAGCTAGCAGCTATTAATAATAAGCTAACGACAACAGAATAGAGGGTTTTGAGAAACGACAGACATAAAAAAGCCCAGTCACCATATGATGACTGGGCTTTTTTATTGTTCGCTTATTAGTCTAACCTGATGCTAAGCAAAAGTGCTAATAAGTGACGCCGAATAGTGGCGTCCCCAGGGGGATTCGAACCCCCGTTACCGCCGTGAAAGGGCGGTGTCCTAGGCCTCTAGACGATGGGGACGCATAGAGTGTTATAACCAGTGGTTACAACGGTACTTCACAATATCAGATAGCTTAGTAAATAAGCATTGCCTAGGTGCTGATATCGTCCTACTAGCGAGTATTTATTATTACGTTTCAGTAATACTGAGCGTTGCTATAAATAAGTATGGTGGAGCTAAACGGAGTCGAACCGTTGACCCCTTGCATGCCATGCAAGTGCTCTACCAACTGAGCTATAGCCCCTCGCTAAGAGTGTGCGTATTTTATGTAAGAGCGGCAGTCTTGTCAACAACTATTTTAAAAATAATTCATAAATATGCAAAAAAAAGCGATTTAGCCTATTTTAAAGGCTCAATAAGCCCAAATTAGCGTGGATTTTGCTTCAGCGCGATCTCTTTGATGGCTTTATCGGTATAAAACTCTTCTTCGCTACCATCAGAAAAAATAATCGCACAGCATTCAGTTGGCATATATTGACCGCCTTTTTCTCGGATCGTTCTGATACCTTTGACGCCAATGATGTCATATTTGCCCAATTTATCTAGATTATGCTTGGTGTAACCACAGTAAGTGCTGTATATCCATTTTAAATCTTCGAAGTCTTGGCCCTTGGTCAGGGTCAAAGTTGCATCAAACAGTTCTTTTACGAGGGCATCATAATATTTCTGTGCTTCTTTTAGCGTGTTAAAGACATAATCTTTGCTTTCTATCGTGACGGTTTTGGCGGCCATGTTTAGTTCCAATTAAAATATTTAATAAAAGATGTCTAATAATTTGAGGTAGTAATAGCTGCGCTTAACAAAAAAAGGGCCAGAGATGGCCTGACCCTTTTACATTCGACAAGTTTAGCTAGTTAACTATTTAGTAGATAAGTTATTCAGCAGCAGCTAAGAAATCTGGCAATTCTGCCGCTTGTTTCTCAAGTTTTTTCAATTTCTTTTTACCGAGGCCACCCAGTACATCAACCGCATGACGCAAGCGAGTCAGAGTCATATCGGCACCGATAATCGACATAGAGTTCATGACTGGCGTCGATGAGGTGCTACCAGCGATAGCGATAAAGAACGGCGCCATAAAGTCACGCATCTTAATATCAAGATGAGCAGCAAGGCCTTTTAGCGTGGCATAGATGTTTTCTTCTGACCACGTTGGTAAGACTTCTAACTGCCAAAGCGCTAATTGCAGCATCTCGATAATTTGCTCAGGGGTGAGCGACTTATGAGTGAAGCTCTCAGCATTGATGTCAGGTAGGTTTTGGAAGTAGAAACCACCCCAATTAACCGCATCAGACAATAGCTCGATACGTGGCTGAATTGCGGCTGCGATAGCCGTTAGCTTGTCACTGTTACTGGCCCACTCAAGAATTTTATTCTTTAATTCTTCAGGGCTAAGCGCACGTAGCCATTCTGCATTGAGCCAGTTTAATTTTTCAATATCGAAGATAGGGCCACCAAGCGACACACGCTGAATATCAAAGCTGGCAATCATTTCTTCTAGCGTGAACTGCTCAGCATCATTAGGCATTGAGTAGCCCATACGACCGAGATAGTTTAACAATGCTTCAGGTAGCACGCCTGCATCACGATAGTAGGTGATAGAGGTTGGGTTTTTGCGTTTAGACAGTTTTGATTTATCAGGATTACGCAGTAGTGGCATATGGCAAAGCGTAGGCATTTCCCAACCAAAATAATCATAAAGCAGTTGATGCTTAGGCGCAGAGTTCAGCCACTCCTCACCGCGCATCACATGAGTGATTTCCATCAAATGGTCATCAACGACGTTAGCTAGATGATAGGTTGGCATGCCGTCTGTTTTTAGCAGTACTTGCATGTCGACTTGAGTCCAAGGGAAATCAACGGTGCCACGTAGCATGTCTTGTACCTGACAAGTGCCTTCGGCCGGTACACGCATACGAATCACGTGCGGTTTGCCCTCGCTTACCAATTGCTCGGTTTTTTCTGGTGCAAGATGAGCACAGCGACCATCATAACGTGGGGTCTCGCCATTGGCCATTTGTTCAGCGCGCATAACATCTAACTCTTCACTGGTACAAAAACAGCGGAACGCATGGTCTTTTTCTATGAGTATCTCGGCGTGCTTTTTGTAGATATCGCTACGCTCGCTCTGACGATAAGGGGCGTGTGGGCCGCCAATATCTGGGCCTTCTACCCAATCCAGACCAACCCAGCGTAGGGCATCCAAAATCATTTGTTCTGATTGCTCAGTCGAGCGAGTCTGATCAGTGTCTTCGATACGTAAGATGAATTCGCCGCCGTGAGCTTTGGCAAAAGCCAAGTTAAACAGGGCAATATAGGCAGTACCTACGTGAGGAAAGCCAGTTGGCGATGGGGCGATACGCGTACGTACAGGTCGCGTGCTGTCAGTAGAGGTTTGCATGATAAAAGTCTCAAAGTTTGCTATCGATATAAGCTATCAGTATAAATAGCGATGAAAGATATGAAGTCGATGTTAAGAAATAGCGTAAAATATAGCGCTAGTATAACAGAGACATGTGATATTTTTAATGAAAAGCCCTTCTAGTGCTTGACTACAGGTGTATCCTTGCGATAATAATGCTAAGCAAGTCATAACTTGTTTATTTTCATCTAATTACTGGCCAGTATGGTCGTCATCTATTGAGTTGTTTGTGTCCCTATCAAAGTCTAAGCCAAAATCGAAAGCCAGTCCTTCTGCCGCCGCTGATCTCTCTGAGTCAGTGTCTAGTCCTTCTGCTGTAAAGGATGCGTCTACGCAAGATGTCGATCTGGATGTTACTCATGCCCGTCATGAGGGCGATATCACGTCTGATGAATTGAGTTTTGTCCATGATGCGGTGCTGCTGCAAGAGACTGTCGCAGCAGTACTGGGTGTAAAATCCTTGCCCAAGCAAAAAGAAGGCGTCCAAAATAGCTTAAATATAAGTGGCATCTACGTTGATGCGACCTTTGGCCGTGGTGGTCATAGTCGACTGCTATTAAGTCAACTTGCCGATGACGCCACACTGATTGTCTTTGACAAAGATCCAACAGCCATTAGCGTGGCGCAAGAGCTGGCAAGCAAAGACAGCCGTGTACGTGTGGTTCACGATAGTTTTGCGACGTTGACCGACAGTCTAGCTGCTATGGGTATCACTGAAGTTGATGGCTTAATGGCAGATTTGGGCATTTCATCACCGCAGATTGACGATGGTAGTCGGGGCTTTAGCTTTATGCGTGATGGGGCAGTAGACATGCGTATGGATACCAGTCGCGGCCAGTCAGTTGCCGAATGGCTCGAAAAAGTCGATGATGAAACGTTGGCCAATGTGCTTTATGAGTTTGGCGAAGAGCGTCACAGCCGCCGTATTGCGCGAGCTATCAAACAGATGGAGAGCTACGAGTCTACACTTGAGCTAGCAGAGGTCATCAAAGTGGCGCATCCCAATTGGCAACGCGGCAAACATCCAGCCACACAGAGCTTTCAGGCCATGCGTATTTTTATTAATAATGAGCTGGGCGATGTTGATGACTTTTTAGCGCAAAGCATTCCTATCTTAAAGTCAGGTGGGCAGCTTGCGGTCATTAGTTTTCACTCATTAGAAGATCGCCGTATCAAGCAGTTTTTGCAGCGCCATAGCAAAGGGCAATATCCAGAAGACGAAAACCTGCCAATGCCGCCGAATCGTCCACGCTATTTTAGCAAACCAAAACGTGTCGGCCCAAGCAAAGATGAGACGAGTCAGAATCCGCGCGCGCGTAGTGCATGGCTGCGTATGGCAACGCGTACTGACACAGGTTATGAGCAGACAACAGGGGTATAGAAGAACATCATGACGGCATAAGTTATATCTGAATATGATTATTGAGTTGTCTAAGATTGCTAATGTTTGTCTAAATGATGCGCAAATGTCCTAATGGCTACGCCACTGTTAAAAATCTGTAAATATTGTCTGTTAGGCTCAGCAGTTGGTTTTTTATCTGCATGATAGCTGCACAGATTTATATGTAGTATAGCCATGCAACGTGTTTGGTTGTGGTATGACCTATTGATAGCCATGAGTTGTAATGATTTATGGCTCCTGAATAAATTAGTTATCGAATATACTTTTTACGTTCGTTTTTTAAGTGTGGTTTTTACACTTATAAGTGTCTTTGGTTTTATATTTATCGATGGTATGACCGAATAATGACACGTTCATCTTTCGCAATCCGTTATCTACTCTATCGTTTACGTTCACCTTTTTGAGATCGTCATGGCAATATCTGACAAACCTGCGAATCGCCGCACTGCTACACCTTATAATACCGATGTCGGCGAGCTGTTCGTGCGCCGGTTTAATGTGGTGAGCATTTATGTGGTCGTGCTATTGCTATTGGCAGCCACGATTGTATGGAGTGGTATCAAAACTGCCGAAGAAGTTCAGCAATATCATCAGGACTACAAAACCTTGCAAGACATGAAAAAACAAGAACGTAAGCTACAAGTAGAGCATCAGCGTCTATTAATTGAGCAACAAACCTTTAGCGCCACGCCACAGATTGCCAGTCGAGCGGTTGCTGAATTGGGTATGTATTCGCCAACATTAAAGGATAAGCTGATTATCCAGCCTGGTGTCGCTACTGCATTGGTGCCAGTGGTTACGGAAGACTCAGATGAAGATATGTCTGACGTCATTGGGCCACGTGCCTCTACCGACATCTCTCCTGAAGAACCAGCGACGGAGGCAGGACAATGAGTGAGAAAAAGCCTAAATCCACCGCAAAAAATACCAGCAAGAAACCAGCCAGCGGCAAGGTAACCAAACCCCTCCGCCGAGCCAGTGCGGCTAAATCTGGTCAGACGAGTAGCAAGCCTGATAAAGCTGCAAGTAATCGTAAGGCAAAACTATTCGGACGCATCAAAAAAAGCGACACCCAAGGCGCTTATACCAGTGTAAAAAACCGCAAAAGTAAAATGGTTTTTTCGAGCAAAGCGTCAGGTGCTTCTGCTCTCGGAGGTTTCGAACAAGACAAAAACCGTTTTCGTATGGTCTGGGGTCTAGCGCTGGTCATATTAGCGCTACTGATTAGCCGCGCCTATTATATTCAGGTTGCCAACGCACAGTTTTATCAGGATAAAGGTAATGAGCTCATTACCAGTGAGCGTACCCAAAAATCTTATCGCGGTATGATTACCGACCGTAATAATCTACCGCTTGCAGTCAGTGCGCCGCTCGCGACAGTTTCATTCAGTCCGCATGATTATTCTCGTGAATATTACGAGCTAAAGCGCATTATCATTACCAATCCTAGCAGTCCTCAATTACAGGCGCGTATGCAAAAGCGCCTAGATAATATGGATCTGACCAAGCTAGCCGCTGCTGCCAATATATCGGTCGATGAGTTGAAGAAAGTCACGGCAATTGATGACAGTATCGATGTGACCGATGAGAAAGCGGTAAAAGCTGCTTTGCCGTCTGGCGCAGGATCGCACTATTTGCCACTGCTTAATAAGGTCACACCTGAGATTGCCCAAAGCGTCAGCTCGCTTGATTTCCCAGGCGTCTACGAAAAGAATTTCTTTCAGCGTTATTATCCACAGCCACAGTCTAATGCGCAGCTGCTGGGCTTTATGGGTCAAAACGCCAAAGATCCTGAAGGCGGTTACGAAGGCCGTGCTGGTATTGAGCGTCAGTATGAAAAAGATCTGGCAGGTGATGACGGAAAAGTTTTAGTTCTAAAAGACGCCAAACAAAATAGCCTAAAAGAAATTAAGCAAATTGAGCCAGAAGTACCCGGCAAAGATGTGGCATTGACGATTGATTCGCGTTTACAGTATTTGCTATATAAAGAGCTAGAAAAAGCTGGGCGTTTGCAAAAAGCCCGTTGGTCCACGGGTATGATTGTTGATGTGCAAACTGGTGAAGTGCTGGCGTTATCGACATGGCCGTCGTTTAACTCGAACAACCTTAACGAGATGACGGGTGAAAACCAGCGTAACCGCGCATTGTTAGATGTGTTTGAGCCAGGTTCGGTGATGAAACCGTTTACCGTGGCGGCAGCGCTAGACTCGGGTAAGTATACGCCAACGACTTTGATTGATACCAATCCCGGTTCGATTCGCGTACGCGGCTATACCATTCGAGATCATAATAATTTGGGCATGATTAACATGGCCACGCTACTACAGAAATCCAGTAACGTGGCCTCCACCAAGATTGCGCTATCATTGCCAGCCGATGCTATTAGTAATATGCAAAGACAGTTTGGCTTTGGCTCAAAAACACCTTTGCAGTTCCCAGGTGAGGGCAGTGGTTTAATCGTCACGCCAAAAGAGAAAGAAACCTCGCGCCGTGCGACGGTTAGTTATGGTTATGGTCTACAAGTGACATTGGCACAGGTTGCACAGGCGTACTCAGCCCTAGCAGCAGGTGGGGTCATGCATCCATTAACTTTAATTAAAGATGACAAGTCGCAGCCAAGCAAACGTATTATGGCGCATGAGCAGGCAATGTCTATCGTGCAGATGCTCGAGAGTGTGACTGAGCCTGGTGGTACGGCAAAAGCCGCTGCCATTGATGGATATCGCGTGGCAGGTAAGACGGGTACGTCACGCCGCATCAATCCAGACGGTGGTTACTATACGGATCAGTATCGTAATGTCTTTGCTGGTATGGCGCCTGCATCCAATCCAAAGCTGGTAGGCGTAATGCTTATCGAAGACCCGCGCGGTCAGATTTATGCTGGTCTAACGGTCGCACCTGTCTTCCATAATGTAATGAAAGAAGCATTGCGATTGTATAATGTGCCTTTGGATAAGCCACTAAAAACGGAAGCGCAGTAAGCGTTCAATTATTTTAAATGTCCAGTTCTACTGAGCTGACACGTTTTAACTGTTTAGGATTTATCTATGACTATATCATCGCTAGATAGCGCTACTGTTACTTTACAACAGCTTATAGATGCTAATAAAAGCCAGCAGCATAAACTGGCTGAGCAGCTTACAGCGATGATAGCAGCATCGATTCAGGAAGCATCTAATCAGGTAGGTTCAGATCAAGCCCAGTCTATTGCCCATATTCCGTTTCAACAATTTCGCCTGGACAGTCGCCAACTGGAAGCGAACGACGTATTTGTCCTTTTAAAAAGTCAAACAGCCAATTCTAAAAAAAGTCGTGATTATCTATTGCAAGCCGCTGAACAAGCCGCGTTTATTCTCTCAGAAATTGACCCTGTTGTTTTGCTTAGCGGAGCAAATAATCCTTCAAATACCACTAATGAACTGCAGACAGATAGTATCACTAGTATGCAGCAACTAGCAGCATTGCCATGTCTTGTCTTATACGTTCCTAACATTCGCGACTTTTTAGGTAGCTTAATTCAAGCGCGCCTTCAATATCAGCAGCCAGTGACTCTACCGACCGTGGTTGCGGTAACTGGTACGAATGGCAAAACAACCATCAGTCAATTAGTAGCACAGCTTACTCAGCTGATGGGTCTGAGTAGCGCGGTGATGGGTACGGCAGGTAATGGTAGACTTGGTGCTCTGGTGCAAGCCAGCCATACTACGGGCGACGCTTTAGCTGTCCAACAGTTTCTATATCAAATGGGAACAGAAAAGGCTGAGATATTGGCATTAGAGGCCAGCTCTCACGGGTTGGACCAGCAACGTCTACAAGGTATGCCAGTCACTGTGGCGATTTATACCAATTTGAGTCGTGACCATTTAGACTATCATGCCGATATGGCAGAATATGCCGCTGCCAAAGCCAAGCTGTTTGATAAAGCTCATTTCCCAGATTTGACCCATGCCATTATCAACATCGATGATGAGCACGCTCAGGTTATGTTAGATATGGCAAATGCCAGCGGTTTGACGGTATGGACATACAGTTTGGATTCATCAAAAGCGGCTACTTTTGTTGCCGCTGATATTACGCCGAGTCTGCAAGGCGTCCAAATCAATCTGCGTATTGAGTTTGGTAATGAGAGAACTGGCAACATGGAGATTGTCAGTCCATTATTAGGTCGCTTCAATGTAGCCAATTTGCTCGCAGCGATAGCAGCTGTCGTAGCACTCGATGTTGACTTAGCCATGAATATTGAGCGTATTGCGCCTGCTGTTGCACAGTTGCAAGGTGCGGTTGGGCGTATGCAGCGTGTACCGTCAAATGATGGCTGCTTTATCGTTGATTATGCGCATACTCCAGACGCTCTAAGCCAAGTGTTGGCAAGTTTAAAAACCCACTGTAAAGGTCAGCTTTGGGCGGTATTTGGATGCGGCGGAGATCGCGATGCAGGCAAGCGACCGTTGATGGCGCAAGCGGGTCTGGCAGGTGCTGATCAAGTTATTTTGACCGCGGATAATCCACGTACCGAAGACCCAAATGTAATTTTGCAAGATATGCAGGCTGGTATGACCGCTGAGCAATATCAACGAACCCATATCGAGCCTGCCCGTCAGACGGCCATTGAATATGCAGTTAGTCACTCAGGTGTGGATGATATCGTGGTCATCGCAGGCAAAGGTCACGAAACCTATCAAGAGATTAATAACGTTCGCTATGATTTCGATGACAGTGTTGTTTTGCAGCAGGCATTGAATCAAGCTGGCCGCGTGTAGTTGATTGGCTCAGGATGCATGTATTAGTAAAAATTGATCATTAAATATAAAAATTAAGTAGTCATCATATAAGGTAATCATTATGACAGCCGACACCGATAATACTGCCCAGTCGCAAGGGCTCTATGTCTGGCAAATGGACAATCTGCTCGCAGCGACCACGTCGCTCGATGGGCAGTGGCAACTACCACAAGGCCATGCAGAACAGACGGCCTTGTCCAGTAAGCGGATAGCCACTGATACTCGCACGATAAAGCCAGGCGATATATTTTTGGCGCTAAGCGGCGACAATTTCGATGGTCACGATTATATCGAGACAGCAATATCAAAAGGCGCAGTTGCCGCTGTCGTCTCGCGTCCTATTTCGTTGTCCGGCCCAAATGCTATTCCGCAATTGGTGGTCAGCGATACCCGTTTGGCGCTAGGTCAATTGGCAGCCTATCGTCGTCAGCAGCATACAGATTTGACCGTGATTGCTATTACGGGCTCTAGCGGCAAGACCACTTGCAAAGAAATGCTAGGCAGTATTTTTGGTAGATTGGCACCGACCTTGATCACTCGTGGTAACCTCAATAACGATTTGGGTGTACCAATGATGTTGCTTGAGCTATCGGATCATCATCGCTATGCTATTTTAGAGCTAGGCGCAAACCATATTGGCGAGATTGCTTATACGACTGAAATCGTTCAGCCTGATGTGGCCTGTATCTTAAACATCGGTACAGCGCATTTGGGTGAGTTTGGTAGCCGTGAAGGCATCTGCCAGACCAAAGCAGAGATTTACCATACGTTGACGGACGCACAGTTCGCAATTGTTCCTGATAAGGATGATTTTACCAATCAGTTGCGTCGTATCGCTGAAAAGTACACCTCGCATGTGATTGGCTTTGGTAATACGGATGTAAGTGCAAGCCATCTAGACGTAGAGCCTGAACGTAGTGAGTTCAAACTACATATCGGTAACCAAATCCATGATATCAACTTGCCATTGGCAGGTGAACACAATGTCAATAATGCCTTGGCTGCTGCTGCCTGTGCGCATGCGCTAAATATTGCGGTGAGTGACATCGTCATTGGGCTAGAAAATGCGCGTCCTGCTAAAGGTCGTCTAAATAGCCAGATACTTGGTATGCATCGTCTCATTGATGATACTTATAATGCCAACCCGCATTCGGTACGTGCCGCCGCCAAAGTATTGGCCGCGCAAACAGGTACGCAGGTCATGGTGCTGGGCGATATCGGTGAGCTAGGAGAGGCTGCTATTAGTGAACATCAAAGCTTGGGCCGTACTATCGCGACCACAGGTATCAATGTGCTGCTTTGTGTTGGCGAATATGCCCCTTATACCGTTGCAGGTGCGCAAGAGGTGTCTGATATCAGTGCTCATGCTTTTGCCGACAAAGACAGTTTATTACAGTATTTACAGCCGTATTTGCAAGCGCAACAAGCTAAGCCTTGTACTGTGTTATTCAAAGGCTCTCGTTCCATGGGAATGGAAACACTTATTCATGCGCTAGTAGAGGAGTAGGCGGTGTTAGTTTGGTTGTTCGGCTGGCTTGGCCAGTATTATACGCCGTTTTCTGCGGTTTCTTCGTTGACACTACGAGCATTGCTTGCAGTTGTTACCGCCCTTGTATTTAGCATGATGTTTGGTGGCCGTGTCATTCGGCACTTGCGTTCGCTCAAATATGGTCAGGCCATTCGTAATGATGGGCCTCAATCGCATTTGGCCAAGACTGGTACACCAACCATGGGCGGGGTATTGATCCTAAGTGCGATTGGCATATCGACGCTGCTGTGGGCACGATTGAACAATCCCTATGTTTGGATTTTGCTCGTGGTTATGGTTATCTTCGGCGCCGTAGGTTGGGCTGATGATTGGCTAAAAATTAAGTACAAAGATCCAAAAGGCTTAATCGCTCGCAAAAAGTACTTTTGGTTGTCTATGGGTGCGTTATTTGTCGGTGTGTCTTTGTATTATATCGCCACATTACAACCCGATATCAACACCACGCGTGAGATGCAAGATTTGCTATTGCCAGTATTCAAAGACTGGATGATTCCATTTTCAGCAGTGCCATTTGGTATTGGCTTCATCATCTTTACCTATTTTGTGATTAATGGTGCTTCTAACGCAGTCAATCTAACCGATGGTTTGGATGGTTTGGCGATTTTGCCAGTCGTTCTCGTCGCTGCAGGTTTGGGCGCGATGGCCTATGTATCAGGCGATGTACGCTTTGCTGATTACTTGCATGTGCCTTATATTCCTTATAACTCCGAAGTCATCATCGTCTGCGGTTCAATGGTCGGAGCAGGCCTTGGTTTCTTATGGTTCAACGCGCATCCAGCACAAGTATTTATGGGTGATGTTGGCGCGCTAGCATTGGGTGCAATGCTGGGTACTATCGCCGTAATGACCCGTCAAGAGATTGCCTTTGCGATTATGGGTGGTTTGTTTGTCGCCGAAGCGCTATCAGTTATGTTGCAAGTTGGCTCGTACAAACTACGCAAAAAACGCGTCTTCCGTATGGCACCGCTGCATCATCATTTCGAAGAAATTGGCTGGAAAGAAACACAAGTGGTGGCGAGATTTTGGATTATTGCTATTATTCTTGTCATCCTCGGGTTAATGACGCTAAAGCTGCGTTAAGCTATAACAGCCGAATATCTATATAGCTATCAATTTGCAAAACTCCAAAAAGCCGTCTCAATTATTATTGAGACGGCTTTTTGTCGCTCAAGACCCATGAATTTTGTTAAAATGCGAAGCATATTGCTATCACTTTGAGATGCCCGTGTCGTTATTTATTTGTCCACTTTGTCAGTCATCACTACAGCTTGCCGCAGATACTTGGCGCTGTGATGGTAGTTTGCACCCTAAGCAAACTTCGCATCCTTTTGATGTAGCGCGTCAAGGCTATGTCAACCTGCTGCCAGTACAACAAAAAAAGTCCAAAGCACCTGGGGATAGCCAAGAGTCTATCGATGCGCGTAAACGGTTTTTGAATCATGGGCACTATGCACCGCTCCAAAAACTAATTAGTCAAAAAATGACAGAGTTGCTGTCTAACGATGAGTTTATAAACGAGCAAGATAGCAAGCCAGTCAGTTGGCTTGATATTGGCTGCGGAGAAGGCTATTACACGCAGGCAATGGCACAAATGGGGTTGAAGGTTATAGACACGCTGATAGCCGCTGACATCAGTAAGCCTGCAGTGGTTGAGCTGGCCAAAGTCAGTAAACTAGCAGGTCGTCTATGGTATCAGCCGCGCCAAGAAGATACTGCCAAAACGACAGCGGTCTATCCATTAGTGACCAGTGCTGCACATTTACCATTACGCCCGCACAGTATGACGGGTATTAGCAGTATTTTTAGCCCTATCTTGCCCGAGGCGTTTGATAATGTGTTGATGTATGGTGGCTATCTGATCATTGCCAAGCCTGATGTCGGGCATTTGGCAACGATGCGTGATGCGCTATTTGATGATGTACGTGAGCATGATTCTGATAAATTTTTGCAAGAATTGGCACCATATTTTACGTTGGTTGAGACCTGCCGTGTCAGTACAGAGCTAACGTTATCCGCAGAGGATTTGGCTGATTTGATGACGATGACACCTTATGCGTACCGTGCCCGCAGCGAAAAAAGGCAAGTACTATTGGCTGCCGTAGAAACAGCAGCATTTAGCACAGAGGCGAAGTTTGTGGTTTATATTTTGCAGAAAACGTCTGTTTAGCACATTTAGAGCATAGCAGTATGGAGTATTGCTATGCTCGTTTTAAATATTAGCCAGCAACTTCACCGTTTCCGTATTTGCATTCTTCAACAATCAGCTAGTCATTCGCGTTTTTATAAATACCCTTTCTACGATGCTTACCGATGAATCGTAAATAGTCTGTCATTTAACCAAACATTACGCCAACACCTAACATTCCTTTGATCGCGTATGCCCTCGTAACAATCGCAACCTTTCTTCAAGTTTCATAAATCTACTTAATACTAGAATCATTTATCATTCTCTTTGTCGATAGAGTAAAGCTTTATCACGATAGTTCATTTAACACTAAATGCATTATCTATAACTACTCTAAATATGAATTCAAAGGAATAAAATGATGAAAAAGATACTAGTTAGTTCGATTTTAGCCGCTACTGCTTGTTTGTCGATGGTGGGTCAAGCCAATGCTGCACCTAATTTTGATAAGCATCATTCAGCTCAAGTACAGCAACAAAAACACAGCAACAATAAAGCGAGTAATAGCTATAAGCATGCCAAAGCTAAGGCAGAAAAGTCACATCACAAAGCGAACGTAGTGGCTGCTAAGCACAAAGCAATAGCCAAAAATGTTCATGCTAAAAATAGCCACGACAAAAACAATCATGACAGAAACAACCATGATCGTCGATCGTAAAAATACAATCCTTGCATCCAAAAATAGCGCCTTAATGAGGCGCTATTTTTTTGTTTTTATATGACACTATTGAGCGTTACTAGTTGAGCAAATGCTACTGACTGATAAACGTCATTGATTTGGACACGCCATTTTTACTAGGCTGAGTGAGTGTGACTTTACTACTTAAAACATCGCCTTTGGCATTGATTTTATAGCACTCTGAAGACGTACCTGCAGCATCAGAAGTTAAAAGTAGATTGCCTGAGGTTTCTATACAGAGCCACGCCGTGTTATTTGTATCTTGTGTGAGCGACCAGTCCTGCTTATAAGTGGCGGTTTTCTGCCGCATACTATTGTCAGCATATACGTTTTCAGTGATAAGCTGACTTGAGTCGCCTACAGTAGCCATTTTAGGAATACTCGTCGTTTGGTTAGCGATTGAATACTCACCCGTACTATCCGTAAAACCATGGAACACCAATGGATTTAGCGTAAAGTAATTGATAGCGACGGACTGATCCGTAATCTGCTGATTCACTGTGTTGATTGTGCTGACTTCTGCGCCTTGTACCATTTTATTATTAAAACGCATGCTGCCTTTAGGGGTGATTTGAATATCTGCGGCTACGCTTTGTCCTCCGACAGTGACTACCAATTTTTCACTACGTTGTTTGGTATAGACATTGAGTAGGGCAGTCTCAACTGGGTATTGAGTGACCACTTTATCAGAGCTATTATTTTGACTGGTATTACCTGTTGCCGTACCGCCTATGCCAGTAGCGCAAGCACTCAATCCGAGTCCTGCTACGATACACATTCCTATTGTTTTCATTGTTGTATCCTTTAGTTTATTTAAATAAATACTACCGATATCTACTATAATCCAATTTTTGGACAATGGCATCTGCCGAGTATCAGTGACTCTACTGTTATTACATTTTTGTACGGTATAGCAATGATGGTAAATATAGATATAAAGCTAGAGTGAGCGCCACAGAAAACTCAAAGCCTTTTCGTATAAGGGTCTAGGAATAAAATTAAGCTGATAATAAAACAAATAGTAATAGAATATCTACTCATTTAAAGGCAGTTTTATACGGCCAAACACGACTGAAAAAATGTTTATAATCTGCACGACTGTAAAAAAATCTATTTAAAAAGAGATAAAGGCGAAGCTTACTAATACGACTCGGCTTTATTCGAATGCGTGAAAATAGGTTACAATAGCTGTTCAAGAAAACATATCTCTAGTACGTCATAAATAAGCCACTTTAAGTGGCTTATTTATTGGTAAAAATAAAAAAGTGCAAAAAGATTAGATGGTTTTTCGCTGTCCAAAAGTTGATAGCGCGTATCAATGCCAACGTCGGTATATCAATACATACTCTCAAAGGGAAAAATAAATGTCAGTTAATGAAGCATTATTAGATGAAGTCAAACAATGGCGCAAACAGATTCATAGCCAGCCTGAGCTTGGATTCAAAGAATTTAAGACCTCTTCATTCATCGTAGATAAGTTACAATCTTTTGGTATTGAAGTTCATCAAGGCTTGGGTGGCACTGGTGTGGTTGGTACTTTGAAAAACGGTGCAGGCCCTACTATCGGTATAAGAGCCGATATTGACGCGTTGCCAATCGCAGAACAAAACGATGTTGAGCATAAATCTACCCACGTAAACTGTATGCACGCTTGTGGTCACGATGGTCATACCTCTGTTCTGCTAGGAGCGGCAAAACACTTAAGTCAACATAAAGAGTTTAGCGGCACCATTCACTTTATTTTTCAGCCTGCTGAAGAGGTGTTAGGCGGTGCCAAAGCCATGATTGATGATGGCTTATTTGATAAATTTCCGATGGATGCTGTGTATGGCTTGCATAATTGGCCTGGGCTGCCAGTGGGGGAAATCGCTGTAAATAATGGGCCCATGATGGCCTCTTTTGATACTTTTGAAATTACATTAACTGGCAAAGGCACACATGCTGCCATGCCGCATTTGGGCGCTGACCCTATAGCCGCAGGTGCTGCACTAATCACTAATATCCAATCTATTATCTCTCGCCGCGTCTCGCCATTGCAGTCTGGCGTTATTAGCGTGACGCAAATGAACAGCGGCGATACCACCAACGTGATTCCAGATGTCGCCATCTTAAAAGGTACGGTTCGTAGTTTTGATATGGATGTACGCCAATCTATGCAAGAGATGCTAACAGAAATGGTCGCCACTCTGCCGCCTTTATATGGTGTCAAAGGCGAGATGGATTACCACATTCGTTATCCAGTAACCACCAACGACAGTCAAGCTTACCTTGAGATTAAAGAAGCGGCTACTAAGGCGTTGGGCGTTGATAAAGTCAATACCGATGTAGAACCTTCTATGGCTTCTGAAGACTTCTCATTTATGAGTCAGGTAGTTAAAGGCGCCTATTTTTGGTTGGGCGTTGATGGCAGCATACCTTCTAAGCCGCTGCACAATGCCTCTTATGACTTCAATGATGATGCTATCGAGACAGGTATCAAAGTATGGGTTTCTTTGGTTGAGTCAGAGTTACCGAAGAGCGCTGAATAAAATTTTATTATCAATAGATAAAGCTCAACAGACCAAGTTCAATCAATAGAGTCATCATCATACTCAAAGGGAATTTATATGAACAACAATAGCGTGCTGTCGCCTACTATGACAAAGCATCTGCGTGATTGGAAACTGCATTTATTAGTGGTTGCTGTGTCGTTATTAGCAGAATGGATAGGTATTATAAAAATCCCTATCGGTATTGGCATTTTGGTGTTGCTGCCATTACTTTATGCTTTTATCTTTGCGATTTTATTAAATCCTAATGTCGTGCCTTCGATGAAAGCGGTTATAACCAAAAAACGCGCCAAGTTTGCCAGTTATGCCATTCTGTTAAGTATTATGCCTTTTATCGCCAAATTCGGTGTTGGTGTTGGTCCCAATATCGAAGAAATCATCGCTGCTGGTCCAGCACTACTGTTACAAGAGTTAGGTAATGTAGCGACCGTTCTGATTGCGCTACCTGTTGCAGTGCTTGTCTTTGGCATGGGCCGAGAAGCCATCGGTGCCACGCACTCTGTTGCTCGTGAACCTAACGTTGCTTTGATTGCTGATAAGTACGGCTTACAAAGTCCAGAAGGCATTGGTGTGATGGGTGTCTATGTCATGGGCACCTTGTTTGGCGCGATTTACTTCTCATTAATGGCCGGTATCATTGCCTCGATGGACATTATGGATGTACGCGCACTTGCTATGGCATGCGGTATTGGTAGCGGTAGTATGATGGGTGCTTGTTCAGCAGCATTAGCAGAGACGGTGCCTGCCCAAGCAGAAACCATTACTGCCTTTGCCGCTACTTCTAACTTGCTAACGTATGCCACTGGTTTATTTGTTAGTTTGTTTGTAGCACTGCCTTTTACAGAGTTTTTGTATAAAGTAGTCAGTAAATTTAAGAAGAACAAGCAGACAGTCGCTACGACAGAAACCAATCTTGATGCAGTCATGGAAGAGCCTGCCAGTCTTTCAATCATGCAGTCTTTTATTTTATTGGCTGTGATTTGCGTGGTCTTGCTACTGAGCAATTGGGTAGGGCAAGGTGTAAATCCATTAACGGCATTACCTGCCATGCTCATTTTGTTTGTCTGTTGTGTGATTGGTATGCTGTTAAAGCGATTTATTCCAGTCAATGTACCGGCAATTGCTTGGATATCTATTGTGGCTATTTTAATCTCTCTACCACAGTTTCCATTTAATGCTTATGTTTTGGAAGAAACCGCTAAACTGGGCGTTCTGCAATTATTAACACCAGTACTTGCTTACGCTGGTTTTGCCATCTCGCAAATGGAAGTCGATTTGTTTAAGAAATCGGGCTTTAAAATTGCCATTGTTGCGGTATTAACCTTTACAGGTACTTTCATCGGATCAGCGATGATTGCGCAAGCCATGCTCTAAAAGTTAGATTGGTATTTGAGGATAATAAAAAACCCCAGTTGACCAACTGGGGTTTTTATTGTTTGATCTTATAGAAGAGCAGATAGTTATCTTGTGTTATAACTCTTATATGAGTCACTCTCAGTCCATGATACGAGTTTTTTAGATTGGTCAATTAATGTGTTATTCAATTAGATATATAGTGATTAGATCTCATACGACATATGAAATTAAGGCTAAACAGAAATGTTTCAGACAGCAGTATAGGGTGAGTATAGACTGAAAGTCTTACTGTTAAAATATATAAAGAATGTTTAGGAAAGGGTAGAACAAGATGAAAAACAAAGGCTTTGCTTACGCAAAATAAGATTGGCGGTGAAGGAGGGATTCGAACCCTCGATACGCTATGAACGTATACACACTTTCCAGGCGTGCGGTTTCAGCCACTCACCCACTTCACCGTTTTTTGAACGCCTAAGTATAGCGGATACCATTTAGAATGTCACGACTTGCGCGCTATCTTTCTTTATTGGCAAGCGCCTGCTAGGATAGCAAGTATGTAACGGCAAGTATAAATGGTTGAAAGTTGAATGATAAGTTTTAGTAGGCTTAAGTACGGATGTAAGAATAGTGCGCTGATGGCAGTATTGCTTGTCGCGACGGGTATTACCCAAGCACATGCTGATGATTTGACCCAGTGTAGCCAGTCTTTTTATGGGGGTGTTTATCCTGAATTTACCAATACCAAGCTAAAAAAAGACACACAAGCATTATGCATGGATGGTTTTGTGGTTATGTACTCGGGGGTATCGCGTACACCGCTTTGGTCAGCAGAGCATCTCGATCGCACACGTCTACAACAAGCTAAGCAGATCGATCGTGAAGATAGCTTCCACGAAGAGAGTAAACTGCCAAAGTCAGCACGAGCCTCATTGTCTGATTATTCAGGTTCTGGCTATGATCGAGGGCATTTGGCACCCAATGCCAATATGGCCAATCGCAGCCAGCAGTATGATAGTTTTAGTTTAGCCAATATTGCCCCGCAGTCACCACGTAACAATCGCTATATCTGGCGTAATATCGAATCTGCCACTCGGTATTTAACGCAGCAATACGGTGAGGTGTATACCATCACAGGTGTGGCATTTACTGATAAAAAAACCAAGCAGCTCGCTAATCGTGTCTTTGTGCCTAGCCATTTCTTCAAAGCTGTATATATCCCAGCAACCAATCAAGCAGGCGTGTATTACGCACCAAATGATGAGTCGGAACGCATCGATGTGATTAGTATCGATGAGCTAACCACTGAGATTGGTATCGATGTATTGCCTATGCTAGATAGTCAGTCCAAATCTCAAGCGTTTGATTTACCATTGAAGGCAGGTGAGAGCTCAGATACCCCTGAGGCACCAGTAGAAGAGCCAGAGTGGATGCTGTTTGTGTGGGCTATTTTAGAATGGTTAATTGCACAGTTGCAGGCTTAAACTGAAAGAAAGACCCAAAAACACACTCATTTCGAAAAAAATAAAATGTTACTGATAATAAGGATAATCAAATGATTGAGCCATTCGCCAACGACCATCAAAGCATGCAGATTGGTGATCTTGTCATTGAAAATCAAAAAGACAAGATTATTATATATGGTGATATTGATCTCACTTTTGATGAGTTAGGATACGAGCAAGCCCAACAGCTACATGAGCTGTCGGGGAAAATCGTACAAGCGTTTACAGATAAAAATCTATATAGCAAGAACGATGCTAAGTCAAAGGAAAATGATGACCAATTAGATAAGGATATCGACAATCCTTTCCTATAAGTCTTTGATATGGCTTTATTTTTGTAGAAATAAGAAACTATAAAAAAATTACTAGGCAAAACCTAAAAATTGCTTATAATGAGTTAAGACATCGCTTGTGTCGCTCGAATCTTTAACCAAAAGCTTATAAGTTGTAATGGTAACTATCATTGAAAAAGGTCGAAACCGTAAAGCTCGTAATGAAAGGTTCTAGCAAAGGATAAGCATAGGACAACAGAAACATAACGTTTCGAGTAATCATTGTATGAAGGGAGTCAATCTATGAAATTATTTACAAAGACCACTTTAGCAGTTGCTGGTATTGGTATTGCTAGCATGGCATTCGCCGCTGACCCATTAGCCAACACTACTTGGCAGACATATGATGATGGTGAACCAAAAGGTACGGTAAAAATCACTGAGTCAAATGGTGTTCTGACCGGTACTCTTATTGCTGCTAATACTGCGAAAGGCAAAAAGCACGTTGGTACGACTGTTATTAGAGGTCTAAAAGCTGACGGTGGTGGTAAATATAGTGGTGGTACGATTACTGATCCAGCAAAAGGTAAAGACTATCGTATGACTGCAAGCTTAAGCGGCAACACATTAAAGCTAAAAGGCTATATCGGGCCATTCTCTCGTAGCCAAGAGTGGAAAAAGAAATAAACTAAAAAATTAGTCTTAGCTTAATATATAAAATCCCGCGTTACCGAAAGGTCTCGCGGGATTTTTACGTTTTAGATTTAAGCTTATGGCTTCAATAGGGGAGATCTTTAAACACTAAAATTATAAACGCCGATACTACAGTAGGTAGTATCAGCGTATTTAACAGTAATCCTTAGCTTACTGGAAAGGAGCTTATCTTATAAATTCTGGGTAAGCTTCCATACCACATTCTGCAATATCAGCACCTTCGTACTCGTCTTCTTCAGAGATACGTAGACCGATAACCAGCTTGATAATAGACCAAACCACTAGGCTGGCAATGAATACCCAAGCAAAGATGGTTGCAGCGCCCACAATCTGACCGATAAAGGTAGATGCTGGGTTAGTGATAGGTACAATTAGCAAACCAAATAGACCGACCACACCGTGAACTGAGATTGCACCCACTGGATCATCAATTTTGATTTTGTCTAAGGCTAAGATTGATAACACTACAATGATACCGGCAATAACACCAAAGATAGTAGCTTGTAATGCAGAAGGGGTTGAAGGCTCAGCAGTAATGGCAACTAGACCTGCTAATGCACCGTTTAGGAGCATAGTTAGATCCGCTTTACCAAAGATGATGCGAGCTAAGATCAAGGCACCGACAGCACCGCCAGCAGCAGCAGCATTAGTGTTCAAGAATACCATTGCAACAGCATTAGCACTAGCGATGTCGCCTAATTTGAGCACTGAACCACCGTTGAAACCGAACCAACCCATCCACAAGATTAGCGTACCAAGTGCCGCCAATGGTAGATTGGCACCAGGAATAGCGCGTATCTCGCCGTTAGGGCCATATTTACCTTTACGTGAGCCTAAGAGCAATACACCTGCTAGAGCTGCTGCTGCACCAGCCATATGTACAATACCAGAGCCTGCAAAGTCAGAGAAGCCCATGTCGCCTAGGTTGAATAAACCAAAGACATCGTTGCCGCCCCATGTCCAGCTACCTTCTAATGGGTAGATAACACCGGTCATGACCACAGCGAATAACAAGAATGACCACAGTTTCATGCGCTCAGCAACAGCACCTGATACGATTGACATACAGGTCGCTACAAAGACCACTTGGAAGAAAAAGTCTGATGCGGCAGAGTAGACAGAGTCGCCACCGAAGCCGTTTTCAGCAGAGGCTGCTAAGGCGTCTTCTACTAACGTATCACCGCCTGCAATTCCGCTTAAGAATAGGTCGCCACCATACATAATCGCATAGCCGCATACCATATACATGATGCTAGCCGTTGCAAATAGTGCGACGTTTTTGGTTAAGATTTCGACTGTATTTTTTGATCGGACCAGTCCGGCCTCTAACATAGTGAAGCCTGCTGCCATCCACATGACCAACGCACCACATATCAAAAAGTAAAACGTATCGAGCGCATATTGGAGCTCAAAGATTTGACTTTCCATTTAAATTCCCCCTTGAATTTATAATATAGATATCGGCATTACCGATAGATAAAAATGCTGTAAGAGTCTGTACCTATAAGTTTATGCCCGTAGGTAGGTCTTCAAATTTAGATAGCGTCAGGTCCCGTTTCACCCGTACGGATGCGGATAACTTGCTCAAGTGCAGTGACGAAAATCTTGCCATCACCAATCTTACCAGTGCTAGCGATACGAGTGATTGCCTCGATAGCAGGCTCAACCATCTCGTCGATCACAGCGACTTCGACTTTTACTTTAGGTAAAAAGTCCACCACGTATTCTGCGCCGCGATAGAGCTCTGTATGACCTTTTTGACGACCGAAACCTTTGACTTCAGTGACAGTGACACCTTTAACACCGATGTCGGAAAGCGCTTCACGCACGTCGTCGAGCTTAAACGGTTTTAAGATCGCAGTGATTAGCTTCATAAAAAATTCCTTATTTGTGTGATGCCGCAGATTGATAGAAGTACTATGATGCATCATCATATCTCTGCCTTGCTTACTGTAAGTTATTCAAGAACCATGCCAACCTACTCAAGGGGGGAGGTAGAATTGGCATTGTTCATTAAAAAGTAATGACAGTAGTAACATAGAGTATGGGCTACGATGCAACGATTAGAGCCATCGCTACAAGCATAATAAAGGTGAATCAATCTTTAGCGTTTGGTTAACGAAAACTTTATTATAACCAACTTTTTGAGTGCTTGGGGAGGCTATCCCTTTATTTCATGTGACGATTTGCTAACTTGAGTTTGGTCGTTAGCTTGGCCTTTTCATGCAAGCGTATCAAAGATGAATGGCGGGAAGGTAGAGAGAAAATAGAGATAAGCGTCAGAGCCTAACATAGTAGTCAGACCCCTGCGCTTAGGTAGATAAAGGGTTTGGACGTGTTGGTATATATGTCGTTATGCTTTAGGAAATAGTAGATAAGGAGTTTTTGTGCTGACCAATAGCTTTTTTGTATCGCTACCTTGTAGTAATTCGCGTAGACGAGATTGGCCAAAAGCCCCAGTCATAAGTAAACCGATATCATGTTGGTTTTGATAGTAGTTCAAAGCCGCAGCTACATCACGGCAGTCAAGCAATGTCTTTTTAGATTTGATACCCGCCTGTTTGAGCTTGGCATAGGCTTCACGCAACGCATCACAGTTATCAGAAGTTTCCTTGCCAACCATCACAATATGAACCGTTAGTGCACGCACCAGTGGCGTTTTACACAGCCAATTTAGTAGTTTATGGCACGTTGGACTGTTATCAAACGCAAATAAAGCAGTAGTAGGGGGCAAAAATGGTGCATGTGTCACCAAAATAGGGCAGTGGCTGACTCGAATAAGTTGGCTCAGTGTAGATTTGCAAGTGACATGATGCCCTATAACGATCAATTGTGCTTGGTCATCGACGTAATCAATGCTCTGATTGAGGTTCTCATGACGATGCAATGTATATGTCTTTAGCTTATGGCGCTGCTGCTCACAATACGAGGTAGCTTGAGATAATAGCAGTCGGCCCTGCGCTTTTAGCTCACAGTTACTTAGATGCTCTTTGGATGTGAACTGTTCGAGCAAAGCGTTTTCATCATCAATATTGAGGCAACCAGAATAATTAATAGCGGCTTTTTGCTGCAAGCTTGGCATCGAGTGCAATAAGCCAACAGGCGCGCGCAGGCGAATAGAAGCCCACATACTGGCCTCTAGTACCGCTTGAACATGATCAGGACAGTCCAAGCAAGCAATCACACTATCTGGTTTTAAATTACTCATAAAACGACCACATCATTTTAATAATAAAAATCGGCTATCTCAGTTTAGGGTGGGTGTATGCAAAATACATCCAACCCTTTTACCAATATAACTGTCTATTAATATCCGATATATTAGCCATAGACTAAAAATATAGCCACATGGCAACCGCGTAGATTCGCTTAGCAGTTTCGCTTAGTCTAACAAGCCAATGTCTCGGCGGTCATGAACAGAGAAGCGATCAATCAGTGTTCGACTCGCATTGTTGAGTCCTACCACTTTGACATCAATACCTTCACGTTGCAAGCGCATCACTAGCTTGTCTAAGGTATCAACAGCGCTAACATCCCAAAAATGCGCTTGGCTTACATCAATCTGAATACTATCTACAGCTTCTTTAGTATCAAAACTATGTAGGAACTGGGTGGTAGAAGCAAAGAATACCTGCCCTTGAACATAATAGTAGCGGGTATTGCTGCTGTCATCATATTCACTAAAGATCGTTAAGAACTGACCAATTTTATTAGCAAATGCTAAAGCAGATAGCAAGACACCTACGCCCACACCGTAAGCTAAGTTATGAGTAAAGACGGTAGTCAATACAGTCGCTAGCATAACGATATTGAACGACATTGGATGCGTCTTAAACTCGCGAATAGACTGCCAGTTAAACGTGCCAATCGATACCATAATCATGACTGCAACCAAGGCTGCCATTGGAATTTGACTGACCCATTCACTTAAGAACACAACCATAATCAGAAGGACAACACCGGCCATCAAAGTAGACAGACGCGTACGACCACCCGATTTGACGTTGATCATTGACTGACCAATCATCGCACAGCCTGCCATACCACCAAAGAAACCTGACACGACGTTAGCCATACCTTGTCCACGACACTCTTTGTTTTTATCACTTGGTGTATCGGTCAATTCATCGACGATTGTCGCTGTCATCATAGACTCTAAAAGACCAACGATGGCAAGTGCGATAGAATAGGGTGCAATAATCAGCAAGGTATTTAGGTTTAACGGAATGTCAGGCAACAAGAATACTGGCAATGAATCTGGCAAATCACCCATGCTGCCAACATTGCGAATATCGAGATTCATATACATTGCAACGGCGGTCAAACCTACAATACAAATAAGCGGTGAAGGAACGATGCGACCGATTTTAGGGATAAGTGGAAATAGATAAATAATCGCTAAACCAGCTGCCGTCATGATATAAACAGTCATGCCAACACGCTCAGTCATCGGGTTCAATTCTGGCAATTGCGCAGCAAAAATCAATATTGCTAAAGCGTTGACGAAACCGATAACCACTGAGCGAGAGACAAAGCGCATCAGATTACCAAGCTTTAGAATGCCCATCACGACCTGAATGGCACCGCAAAGCAAAGTTGCAGCAAGCAAATATTGCAGACCGTGATCAGCAACCAAATCGACCATGACCAATGCCATAGCACCAGTCGCTGCCGAAATCATACCTGGACGACCACCGACAAAACTGATCACTACCGCGATACAAAATGAGGCGTATAAGCCAACCTTTGGATCAACACCAGCGATAATAGAAAAGGCAATGGCTTCTGGAATAAGGGCTAGGGCTACAACCAAACCCGATAAAACGTCACCGCGAACATTGGAAAACCACTCGTCACGCAAGTTATCAATAAAAGATGTCATAAGTAAACTACATAGGGTTAGAGGCAAAAAAAGTAATCATTACTCATTTATAAAATGATCGCGTCGCTAATAATAGCTATTCATTTTTCTTTTACTTCAACATGCACTAGGTCATGTTGCTGTGTTGAATTGTGAGAAACTAATAACCAAGATATCTAACTAATAACCGAGGTATCTACTGATTTTTTTGGTATCAAAAATACGCTCATCAATAATCAATACGATGATAAGGGCAGTAAATTACCTAAAAATATTTTTTAAAAGATTGCTTAAAATAGGCGACTAGATAGATGTACCTACAATAATATATAGAGTCAGCAATCACTTGCTGTAGTAGAAGGTGATATATCACTCGTCAAATTATCAAAATTGTCTGATACACCCTTATCACAACAAGAATCGTTGATGAAGAGGCGTGACAATAGCGCGATAAATGTGACAACATGCTAAACTAAAATGCTTGAGCAATGTGCTCAGCAAAATACTGATAAATATTAATCAAGCTGACTATTATAGCATTAGCCACTTAATATAAAAACAGGCGAATAATAGCATAAACTCATAAAAAATCAGTACCGAAATCTGAACGATGGCGTTAAGATGCTGCACATCTTAGCGGCGTCGTTTAGAGTCGCTATACAGTAGATTTATTTGATACAACTTTTCTCGTTTAATAGAAGGAATAGATATGACCACTAACATAGCAACAGAAGCCTTACTTCATAAGGGTAGTGGTCTACAAGTTGTGGTCGGTTTGGGGCAGTCTGGATTGTCAGTCGCGCATTATCTGGCCAAGCAAGGCTATCAAGTCGCAGTAACTGATGCTCAAGCTACCCCTAAGTTGGCCGATCAGTTGCCAGCCGAGATTGAGATTCGTCAATTCGGTGAGATAGATGCCGATTTATTGCAGCAAGCGGCACGTATTATTATTAGCCCAGGTATTTCTCTCGAGACTGCCGCTGTGGCTGCTGCTCGCCAAGCCAATATTCCTGTAGTCAGCGATATTCAATTGTTCTGTGAAGCGTGTACCGCACCAATCGTAGCAATTACAGGCTCTAACGCTAAAAGTACGGTCACTACGTTAGTTGGTCAAATGGCGGCAGATGCTAGCGTTAACGTGGGTGTCGGCGGCAATATCGGTGTACCAGCTTTAACATTGCTAGATAATTCTGATATGGAGCTTGCGGTGCTTGAGCTGTCTAGTTTCCAATTAGAAACCGTCACTAACTTGGGCGCAAAAGTAGCGACTGTGCTCAATATGTCGCCTGATCATTTAGATCGTCATGGAGACATGCTTGGCTACCATCAAGCCAAACATCGTATTTTCCAAGGTGCTAAGTCAGTGATGATTAACCGTGAAGATGCGCTGACTCGTCCATTGGTCGCAGACAACCTACCGAGAATTAGTACCGGTATTCATGCTCCTGATAAAGGTCAGTATGGTCTGATTACCGACACAGAGGGTCAAACTTATCTTGCTCGTGGTACAGAACGATTACTGTCGGCAGACAAACTGTTGATTAAAGGTCGTCATAATCTACTGAATGCGCAAGCGGCTTTGGCACTCGGTGAGCTTGCAGGATTGCCTCTAGAGAGTATGCTGACCACTTTGCAGCAGTTCACAGGTCTTGAGCACCGCTGCCAATATGTGGCCAATGCTGCTGGTATTGATTATTTCAATGATTCTAAAGGCACAAATATTGGTTCGACCATGGCCGCTATCGAAGGCTTGGGTGCAGTCTATGCGCCAAAAGACGGTAAGCTACTATTGATCTTAGGCGGGCAAGGCAAAGGGCAACAGTTTGGTGAATTAACGCCTTTTATCAATCAATACGTGAGCCAAGTCTTGTTCATTGGTGAAGATGGCCAGCAGATTGAAAAGCACTTAAGAGCTGCGAAACTGAGTGATGATGTTGCGCTACATCAGTGTCAGACATTAGAGAATGCCTTTGCGACTATCCAACAAGTCACTACTAGTAGTTTATCGCAAGTACAGGCTGTATTGCTGTCACCTGCCTGTGCCAGCTTTGACCAATATAGTGGTTATGCGGCTCGCGGTGACCACTTTAGCCAACTGGTCAATCAATTAGATACCGCACAATCAGAAGCTTGATAGGTAGTCGAATATATTAAGCAGCTATATAGATTGGCATAGCAGATGTCTCTTCTCTAGCAACAGCCAGTATTTTCTGGATAAATGATTGTTTTGCTTATAGATTACTGCTACTGTCAAGCATATAATCCTGATTGCTAAAATAGGTGCTAGCTAAGGCGTTTGCCGATGGTTACAGGTTTTCTATCACCATCTATTTAGTACGATTTATTTTATGATTTTTTAAACGGTGGCGTTTCATAGACGCCGTGTTTTTTCGTTTGTTAGTGTATATAAAATTATGGCGCTCTCTTCTTTTTTTCGTTCCTCGCCCCAAACCAAGCAAGCCTCTGGCTCAGATGGTGTTCTGTCTATGCCATCAGCGCGCGCAATTTTATTATCAAGCGTCGGCTGTATGATGGTGCTTAGTCTGCTGATGGTTGCTTCTGCTTCTATTCCTTTTGCGCTTAGCCGCGGTATGACAGAGCTGTATTTTTTCAAAAATCAGCTGTTGTATATGACGATTGGTTTAATCGTTGCGGTCATTCCTTATTATGGCGTGTCTTTACGCACCCTATATAAGACCGAGACCCAGTTTGCTTTGTTAGGCATCACAGGGCTACTGCTTGTTGCCACGTTGTTTAGCACACCAATCAATGGTTCCAAACGCTGGCTTACGGTAGGTGGTTTTAACTTTCAGGTAGCCGAGTTAGCCAAACTGGTCATGATTGTGTTTGTATCTGACTTTGTGGTGCGCCGATCTTTTGAAGTTCGTAATGGCCTAGACGGTTTCTTACGAATTATGCTGGTAGTGGCGCTGATAACGATACTGCTATTGTCGCAGCCAGATTTTGGTTCTTTTGTCGTCATTATTGGTACGCTGTTCGCGATTTTTTATATCGCTGGGGCGCCTTACAAGCATTTCTTAGCATTGGGGGCTGCTGCTGTTGGCGGTGCAGTGTTGATGGTGACTACGGCAGAGTACCGATTGGTGCGTGTGATGTCGTTTATGGATCCATTCGATGACGTGCAGGATACCGATTATCAGTTGGCACGTAGTTTGATCGCCTTTGGCCGTGGCCAGTTCACGGGTGTCGGCTATGGTGAAAGTGTACAGAAACTGTCGCATTTGCCTGAGGCGCATACGGATTTTTTATTAGCCATTACGGGTGAAGAATTAGGGTTCGTCGGTGTCAGCATGGTGCTGATACTTGAAGCGTTGATCATCGGTAGTGCGATGCGGATCAGTTACAACGCGCTAAAACGCCGCCAGATGCGTATGAGCTATACCGCTTTCGGAATCGGTGTGGTATTTATTGCTCAGACGATTATTAACGCTGCGATGAATATGGGCGCCATTCCAACCAAAGGTCTGACTATGCCGTTCTTTAGTTATGGCGGTTCGTCTATGTTGATTAGTTTGGTTATGGTCGCGCTATTATTAAAGATATATAAAGAAAGCCCTGAAATAGAAAAAAGCCAATGTCGTTATTACTAATAGGCTCTATATATAATAGTCGTTGCATAGCTTCAGATTTTCGGTAAATAGTGTTTAGCATTATTGCAATAAAAGCGTCACTTATAGTGGCGCTTTTTATTGTCTATTTATAGCCTTTGAACTCCTATTAATAGGACAAATTTAACTGTTGCTTGCCTTGTAACGGGGAGTTATCCCATTGAGCAATGGCTTGTTTAAGCATATTTTCAGGGGTATCGATATCCACCTTTGGTTGCTGCAGTAGCGATAGGGCTTCAGCAATTAGCTGACTCGGGTCTGATGTATCGATGGGTTGAGCAAGGTTTTGCTTAGAGAGCTTTTGGCCATCAGCATTATTAATCAATGGCAGATGATACCATTGATCAATAGTGGGTAGGCGCGCGGCTTGCATGATACCGATTTGCGCCGTCGTCATAGGTAGAATATCAAGACCACGCATGATATGAGTAACCTGCTGTAGACCATCATCGAGACTGGCTGCCAGTATATAATTAATCATGCCATCCTGACGGCGAGCAACCATATCGCCTAATGTCTGCTGCGGATTATCCCATTGTAGTCCTTGAATACCATCATTGAACCCAATCCGATAGTCTGGTAGCTGAATACGTAGCTTATGCTGCTGTCTATCAAGGTCAGCTGCCACACAGCGCCGCGGATAGCGCTGCCGATTTGGCTGTACTTGGCTAATTGATGAAACCTGTTCGTCTAACGATGTCTGGTCGGTCAGCGCAGCTAAGCTAGCAAGACTATGGTTTCTACTTATCTCTTCTTGCGCCCAGTACTGTTCTAAGTCTTTACGGGAGCATTGGCAGCCATAGGTCAACGGCCCTAGGTATGATGATAGATAATCGTTGTAGATATCAATGCGCTCAGACTGATAAATAACATCACCATCCCAATGTAGCCCAAGGGCCTCAAGATCCATCAAAATTTGCTCAGTGAACTGCCTGTCACAGCGTTCAGTATCGGTATCTTCCATACGCAACAGCCATTTACCACCGAGTGATTTGATATGGCAGAAGCTGGCAAGCGCAGTCGTTAGAGAGCCAAGATGTAACTCACCCGTTGGTGAAGGCGCAAAGCGGCCAATGGGCTGTGATGGTGGCGTTTGAGTCGGCATGGCGGTAGGCATTGTTTTCAAAATAAATGGCTGTCTATAAGAGGTAATAAAGATAGAATAATAAATATAAGTATCAAAAGATATTCATTAAATGAGATTGTTTTGTTAGTCATGTCATTATTCAAGCGATTGTGTTTTTCAGAACAAAGTCAGCAATACAGCAAAGTAGTGACAGTCTAAAATGCAAAAAGCGACCTATTATAAGGTCGCTTCTGCTTACATTCATATCTGTAATATCTGATCTAAGCGCCTTGGTTTTGACGTTCTTTGATTTCAGATAAGGTTTTGCAGTCGATACATTGGGTAGCGGTTGGACGTGCTTCAAGGCGACGTAATCCAATCTCTACACCACAAGTCTCACAAAATCCATAGTCATCATTTTCGATTTCTAACATAGATTTGTCAATTTTGCGGATAAGTTTGCGCTCACGGTCGCGAGTACGTAATGCCAATGCAAACTCTTCTTCTTGAGTGGCACGGTCATTGATGTCTGGCATGGCGCTTGACTCATCTTGGATGTAGTTTTTAGTACGATCCGCTTCGCCAATCAGTTGGTTTTTCCAATCCAATAAAATAGCCTTAAAGTGCTCCAACTGCGCATCAGACATATACTCTTCGTCTTTGGCCGGCACATAAGGAGTAAATTTAACTTCACTCGGATTCGTGGTCAGGGTGCTCATATGGGTATCCTACTTTTTCAAATTAATTCAATAAAACGACGTATCAAAAGACAAGACGTTATTAATGCTACAAACGCTACAATTTGTCCTTTTGTCAAACGTTTCACCACTTGGTAATACAAGTAACACAGCTGATCAAATAATATCGTAGACTTTATATCTTGACAGTTATATACCGATTGTTAGATAGGTTGTTATATAAACTTCGGTATTTAATAATACTGTCTAAAGCATGCCGTAGGTCATTGATTGTGAAAACTGAGCTTGTGGTTAATGGGCCATCCTAGCTATCGTGCAGTGACTTCATATTAGATATTTGGCCACCCTTGCTTTATTTCATAAGTTGTATCATTGTTTGTAATAATAATGAAGTGATTTTTTATATTGAATGCATCTTTTATTTGTTCATCACTGCATTTTTGATTAGGAATTATTGACGAAAGCTATAAGTATAAAGGGTTATAGCTTTTACTAGTACCAATAATTCTGGGCATCAAGTATCCAGTCTTTCAACCCAGCTTGCAACTGTTCCATTGTTGGCTAATTGCAACCAGCGATATCCTGGTAATGCATGTTCATCATAAGAAAAATCATCTTCGTAGGGTTTGAACTGATAGCAGGTGGATGGCGTGCTATACACCGTGACGCCTTGGCGCAGTCGAACTTGCTCTTGGTGAATATGCCCACTGATCACCACTTGTAGCTGTTCAAATGGTGCCATATGCTGCCAAAAACTCTCAGTGTTTTCTGCCATATGGGTATCAATCCAGTCAGAGTCAACTGGAACAATATGATGGTGTAGGGCGATTAATGCGGGCTTATCACAGGTGCTGAGTCTCTCACATAACCAATTGATATCAGTAGGCGTAATCTCGCCTGCGACCTTACCAGAAATGGAGGAGTCTAATAACAACAGCTGCCAGTATTCAGTCTCAATGACATGACGACTTAACAAACGTGAGTCAGCAGGCTGAGCGACAAGCTCTCGCTGAAAAAACGGCAAGTCTTTACCATTCTCGTCCGTCACATCATGATTGCCAGCAATACAAGCAAAAGGAATCTGAGTCGCCTGTAATACAGTAAAGATATGATCATAAATTGAAGACTTTACTCGATTGACCAAGTCACCAGTCACAATAATCAAATCACAGCGAATATCTTCACTAAGCGCCTGTTGAAGCACGGCTTCAAAACTATGCTGACAAGTCACGTCATCACTATAGGTATTACTCTCATCAACAAGGACAGGCGTCGATAAGTGCAAATCAGTAATCTGCAAGATATTTATCGTTTGATCAGAGGTGCTTAACTTATTGGCAGGATAGTTTGGCATTGGTCCAGTCCCTTATCGAATCACAACAATAAGCATTGTTAGCGCGAGTATGGATAAATGAGCAACTATTTTTCACTGGGTATTTATAATTATTATTAATCCACTATAAAAGAGCACAGCGTTTGCCTTGAGCTTACTTTGTCTCCAATCAACGATGTTTATACTATCAACTAGTAATATCAAAGTTAGAGCCAACTTATAGTAATGTTGAACTAAAGTATTCATTATATTAATAAAATAAAGTCGAACAAAAAGATAGCGAAAAATAGTCGTAATTTATTCATTATAACGTATTTACAGCGACGCTAACTAAAGTTTTATCTTTATTAACTTCGAAAAAATGAGTGCAGCAAAAAATAAAGCAGCTAATATCAAGACGATAGAAAGACCCGTTTGGATATCTAGCAAAATACTGCCCCACACACCAAGTGTCACACCCAGTTGAGCGATTATCAACGCTATAATCACCATTTGTTTTGGCGATGCTGACCATAGACGTGCGGTCAGTGCAGGTAGCACTAATAATCCGCTAATTAATAGACTTCCAACTGCTTGTAGTGCAATCGCACAAAACCCTGCCAGTACACCCATAAAAAACAGTCGTTGCCGTGTTGGGTTGATACCTTGAATACGTGCCAATGCTTCATGTGTTGCAAGCTTGATTTGCGCAGGCCAAATATAGATAAGCAGTCCCAAGCCAGCTAATACGCTACCAGCAAGCAAAGGCAAATCTGCCCAATCGAGATCTAGCAAATTGCCGAATAAAAACCCGAGCACATTGGCCTGTTGGTCAGTCAATTGGGTCAAAGCCAGTAAGCCTAGGCACAAGAGCGACACTGACACGACTGCCAATACAGCATCCACTGGCAGACGCTCATCATCAATCAAGACCAGTCCCAGCACGACCATGACACTGACTAATGCAATGCCGATACCCATTGGCAGTTGCCACCACACAGCCAACGCCACACCTAACAACGTGCCATGGGCTAAGGCATCAGCGAAAAACGCCATACGCCGCCACAATACTAAGCAACCTAACGGCGCTGATAACAACGCTAATATACTGCCAGCGATCCAAGCAGGCGCAATGATGGCTAACCAAGCAGTCATAATGAATGTCCGTAAAATTTTTATAAATAGAGTAAAGCCGTATTATTTATATGTTTAATAGTTTTGGCTTTAATGAGCTGGATTTCGACGATTTCGAACCTTGATTACTAACGCTATAACTCGCTTGGCGCATGGTGTTCACAGGAATGAGGCTGATGCACGTATGGCTGCTCGTAATGATGACCAAATAGCTTTTGAAATTCGGTACTAATAGCTAGCTCGCTTGGTTGTCCTTCACAGCAAATATGTTTGTTCAAACAAATGACGCGGCGGCTGCCTTTCATGACCCAGTGCAAATCATGAGACACCACTAGCATGGCGCAACGTAAGAAATCTGGTAGCTCATCAATGAACTGATATAGCCAAACTTCAGTATCAGGATCGAGCCCCTGCATTGGCTCGTCTAAAATAAGCAAATTGGGTTTGTCTAGTAGCGCTCTGGCCAATAGTACGCGCTGCGTCTCACCACCTGATAAATGCAACATCTGCCGTGACAGTAAATGCGTTAATGATAAGTTATCAAAGATAAACTGCCGCTGCTCAGGGGTTAGACGTTTTTTATCTGCTTGCGCCAACAAGTCGCAAACGCGTAATGGCAATATCGGTGGTACAGCAAATCGCTGCGGTACGTAGCCAAGCTGTAACGGCTGATGTGCTGTCATAGAGCCATCAGTTGACTCAATCAAACCTAAGATAAGTTTGACTAGCGTTGACTTACCAGCGCCATTGGGACCGATAAGGCTGACTGTCTCGTTAACAGCAATGTCAATATCGATGTGAGAGAGCAGGCGTTGAGGCCCAATATGATAACTGATATTGTTTAAGCTCAATAATTTGTCAGCGTTACTCACAGTACTGTCATTTGTAACAGCAGGATTTGACTGATTATAAGGTAGGGTAGAGGTATTCATAATATGACAACGCATAGGTAAATAGACAATCGACGAATCATGCTTAAAACGTTTACACAAACCATAGTAGCTCTACTGACAAGCTTGGCAACGACCGCTAAGCTCAATGACACTACGCTCAACCACAAACCCCACATCTTGCTCGGCGAAGCTCATCATTTCCTGAACAGGTAGGCTGCTGCATTCTTGCACTCGTTGACACTGATCGCAGATCAAAAAGGCGGCTGTATGTTGGGCGCGCGGATGACAGCAAGGAACATAAGCATTAATAGAGGTTAACTGATGAATCAACCCTTCACTTAGCAAAAACTCTAAACTGCGATAAACCGTTGGTGGCGCGACGTTTTTTGGCGCGCGTTTTTTGGTTGTCTTAGTTTCTACCGAAAGTGTTGGTGAGCTCGCTACTTTTTGAATATCGCTGTCATCAGGTATAGACAACCGCATTTGCTGCAACTGAGTGATTAGGTCATAAGCGCCAACGGGCTGATCCGCCTCTAAAACCAATTGGTATATCTGCTGACGCAAAGGCGTAAAGCGCGCGCCATTTAGGCGGCAATGCTCTTTAGCTGCTGCTAAGCGTTCATAAACATCATGCGGAGTCAGATCTTGCACATCATGCAAATGTTCGCAGATCGATGAAGTAATAGACATGGTACAAGCTCCTAAAAATAGCATGGTAATCGCATGACGTTTTTTATGATAGCGTTTTTTATTGTTATAGTATAACATACTAAAATAAGAACTGAGTTAATTGTCTTATAGTAGTCTTGTATATCTACCCTTTTTACAGGAGTGGGGCAGGACACTATTACTCATACGTTCGTTATCCAACAATGCTATCTAACAATAAAAGAGCTTACTATGAACGCTGTTTTTACTTACTCCGTACGTTCGCTTATCACATTACAGCGCTTGCTAATGACAGGACTGATAGTTTTAGGAACTTTCACACTGAATGCACAAGCTGCAACGGTCAGTGTTAGTAATTATCCGCTATTCTTGTTAAGTGAAGCAGTAACAGAAGGTGCGCCATCAGCCAATCGACTATTGCAAGCGGGGGAGGTTGGGCATCATGGTAGTATCAGCCCTGGTGATATCAAGGCAATCAAAGACAGCAAGTTCGTCGTATGGTTTGGTGAGCCGCTAGAAAACAATCTAGCAGCAAGCCTAAAAACAGCCCCGAATACCATTGCTTTATTTGAGTTCGATGCATTCAATCGACATCCATTACGTGATGTAAAGGGCAACGCTATCGCGGGTACACTAGATCCACATATTTGGCTAGATCCTGAAAATGCCAAAGCCATTACCCGTGCATTGGCTGTGATTCATAGTCATGCCAATCCACAATATAAAGATCTATACCAAGCCAACGCGAAAAAATTTGCGCAGCAGCTAGACGAAGAAGTTGCTACATTTGAGCAAAGCTTTACTCAGAGTGACTCAAAAACACGACCTTATTGGGCTTATCATGATGCCTATCAATATATCGAAGACAGCTTAAACTTAACGCTCGTTGGTAGCCTTAGCGTGGATCATCATCTATCGCCCAAAGCAAGCCAACTCCGTTGGTTGAATGAGCAACGCCCAGCCAAACAAATGTGTTTGGTCAGTCCAAGTGAGCCAGCAAAAGGCTTACTTGCGAAGCTACAACCAGTGAAGAGTACGGTACAGCCAGAAGATATGAGTAGTAGCGATGACTTTATCAGCGGTTGGCAGAGTATGGCCAAGCAGATATATCAATGTATCTCATAATGTAATCAAGAACAGCAATTTGCTAGGATTGTTTGAGTTGGTTGTATAGCTTCGCTTCAAGCATTTATTACAGACTGCATAATATAATAATCTTAGCAAAATGCGTTAGGTGACTGATAAAAGTCATATTTTACTTGCTTAATAGTTACGCTCTACCTATAATAAGTAGCGTTTTATTTTGGCCGAAAGGTAATGCCTGTAGAGTAAGTCATTCACGGATAAAATTATCATAAGTATGATATATTGTCCCAATGCTGTAAGGGCTATAGGAATACCGATGACCAAGCCTGCCAAACGCACGCAAAAAGACAAGATTGGCATCTATATTAAACGACAAGTATGGATACTATTTATCCTTATTATCATTGCTTGGATAGTAGATACTATTTGGCTACATAGTGAGCTTACGATAGCAAAAAGCGCTGCAATTGGTGCGCTACTAAGTTTTATCACTCAAGCAGTATTTGCGTTTTTTGTTTTTTGGTACACCGGATATCGCGCGCGCCAACACATCGTTAGCCAGCTATATCGGGGTCAAATGTCAAAATGGTTATTGACCGTGTTTGGTTTTGCACTAATTTTTATTACCGTACAACCCCTATCTGCGCCAGCGCTGTTTATCGGTTTTATGGTAATGCAAATTAGTCACAGTTGGATGTTGTGGCATATACGCTAGCGCTAATAAATGATCGCTAAACAGATGGTTTATTAATAGTACTGGCAAGTCACCCTGCCGTCCAGCTTCTCTATGACTAGTTCGAAAAGTCGAAGCACAACGCTGTCTTAGGATAGCACCAGTGATTATAAAGACCGCACTATGAGTCTCAATGTTAGACGTAGTATGCAGTGAGAGGGTAGGGGTTATTCAACTATCTGTATTGCTGATAATTAGAGTACTGTTATCTAATTATGGTTAGTAGCTATATTAGCAAGTAAAACTGGTGGCTAACTTATTCATACAGTGGATAAAAAAATCACAATTGACTTTACACGAATACAACGCTGCATTAATATAGGCGGCTAAATATTTTGCTTATAAGCGCTACATTAAGCGCCGATCGTAAAAAACGGTCAGTGGGCAAGCACATATATAATAATTTTGCGTATAAAAATGCAAGGGCTATTACTGAGTTATCATAAGCCCTTTTTTGATAGCTAAAATTTATCTCACGCTATCAAATATTGCATATTAGTAATAGAACTATGGGTTGGATGTTGTTGGTTACATGAGTGTTTTAGTAAGGTTTATTTGTCTGCTTAATAGCAAGATAGATATCAATACTACACCTCATCAGATGACAACCATATTTTTGGTAGTTGATTAAATCGTTGATTAATAAGAAGCTTACATTATGGCATCCGAGCAAACATCATCAGAATATATCTCTCACCACTTAACGAATTGGACGTATGGCTATCTGCCGGGCGAAGGTTGGAAAGTTGCTCATACTGCTGAAGAAGCAGGGGCAATGGGCTTTAACGCTATCCATCTTGATTCTATGCTATGGTCGATTGGTCTAGGTATCTTATTTTGCGCCGTCTTTTGGATGGTTGCCAAAAAAGTCACTTCAGGCGTGCCAGGAAAAACTCAGGCAGCAGTTGAGATGATCGTTGAGTTTGTTGATAACAACGTTCGTGATTCATATAGTGGTACATCAAAACTGATTGCGCCATTGGCGTTGACCATTTTTGTCTGGATCTTTTTGATGAACTTGATGGATTTGATACCTGTTGATTTCATTCCAGGTATTGCTGGACAAATTGGTGCCGCTATGGGCCATGATCCACATCATGTTTTCTTTAAGATTGTTCCAACGACTGATCCTAACATCACGCTTGGCATGTCGTTCTCTGTCTTTGCACTGATTATCTTTTATAGCATTAAAGAAAAAGGTTTGGGCGGCTTTATCGGTGAGTTAACACTGCATCCGTTTGGTGCCAAAAACCCAATCGTACAAGCGATTTTGATTCCCATCAACTTCATCCTAGAAGCAGTTACTCTAATAGCCAAACCTGTATCACTTGGTTTGCGTCTATTCGGCAACATGTATGCTGGGGAATTGATTTTCATACTGATTGCTCTAATGCCGTTTTGGATTCAATGGGCGTTATCGGTACCGTGGGCTATCTTCCACATCTTAGTTATTACACTTCAAGCGTTCGTATTCATGATGCTGACGATAGTTTACATGTCGCTTGCATCATCAACTGAACATTAATTAGACATTCAATAGGTAAATGAGGATACATCAATGGATCCAGTATTAGGTGGTTACACAGTTATCGCAGTAGCACTACTTATCGGTCTTGGCGCACTTGGCACAGGTATTGGTTTTGCTATTCTAGGTGGAAAATTCTTAGAAGGCGTTGCGCGTCAACCAGAGCTTGGCTCACAATTGCAAACTCGTATGTTCATCGTAGCAGGTCTTCTTGATGCTATTCCGATGATCGGTGTTGGTATTGCTATGCTATTGTTGTTCGCTAACCCTCTAGCAGGTTAATCCGAAAGCTCAGTTGTAAATGTTTGGTATTCGGAGACTTTCTATCAAATATAGTCAAGATTTGACTACCAAACATGATCAATGAAACTGATTTTTCATTAACAAAGAGGTGATCACGTGAATATCAATTTTACCCTCGTCGGTCAAGCCATTGCTTTTGCAATATTTGTGATTTTTTGCATGAAATTCGTGTGGCCACCACTTATCGGTGCCATCAATGAGCGTCAGCGTAAAATCGCTGAAGGTCTGAATGCCGCAGAAAAAGCAAAAGCAGATTTGGCGACCGCGGAGCAAAATGTCCAGCAGGAACTTGATCTTGCAAAGACCAAGGCTGCCGCTCTAATCGAGCAAGCGAACAAGAGTGCCAATCAGCTCGTCGAAGATGCAAAATCGCAAGCCCAAGCGGAAGGCGAGCGCATTCGTCAACAAGCGCAAGCATCTATCGATCAAGAAATCAATCAAGCGCGTGAATCATTGCGTGCCCAAGTTGCTGAACTGGCTGTACTTGGTGCAGAGAAGATTTTGCAAGACAAAGTCGATGTGCAAAAACATGCCAGTATGTTAGACCAACTGGCGGCGAAGCTGTAATTGTGAGGATATAATGGCTGACTTATCAACCTTAGCACGACCGTACGCTAAAGCCGCGTTTGACTATGCCAACGAAAACGGCGCAGTCAACGAGTGGGAAAACTTCTTACTTGTTGCTAGCACTGTTGTCAATGACAAGTCGTTCAGTACTTGGCTAGACAATCCAGCTGTTTCTGCTGAGCATAAGTCAGCTGCTTTGGTCGATCTTTATGATACGCAAGTAGCTAGCGCTAATGATTCTGCTTTTAAGCAGTTATTAAGCGAAGCTCAAGGGACTAGCCTTGACAGTAACGTAAGCTATCCAAAAGTATCAGTAGCACTTAGTAACTTCGTTAAACAGTTATCAGAACAAGAGCGTCTGGCGCTGCTTCCTGAAGTTTATGAGCATTATCGCCGTCACAAGGCAATAAGCTTAAAGCAGCTTGACGCATATGTGACCTCTGCCTACCCATTGACTGATGAACAGCGTCAAACGCTACAAACGCGTCTTGCTGCCTCGCTAAATGCTAGTGTAGTGATTCACGAATCAGTTGATCCAAGTCTATTGGCAGGCGCTACAATCAAAGTCGGTGACAAAGTCATTGATGATTCGATGCGCGGCAAGTTACAACAGTTAAAAACACAGCTAACTGCCTAATGCCAATCATCAATATAGTCAAATATTGGCTGTATGATTATAAGAGCAATTAAGTCAGTGGGCGGGTTATCATAAATTAAAGGAAACAAGGCAATGCAACAATTGAATCCAGCGGAAATCAGTAACCTGATTAAGCAGCGTATTCAAGACCTTGATGCGGGTGCAACTGCAAAGAATGAAGGCACGATTGTCAAAGTATCTGACGGTATCGTGCAGATTCATGGTCTTGAAGATGCCATGTACGGCGAAATGATTGAGTTTGAAGGCGAAATCTACGGAATGGCTCTAAACTTAGAGCGTGATTCTGTTGGCGCGGTAGTACTTGGTGATTACCTAAAGCTGCAAGAAGGTCAAAAAGCCTATTGTACTGGTCGTATTCTTGAAGTACCAGTAGGTCCTGAGCTGTTAGGCCGTGTTGTTGATGCTTTGGGTAATCCTATTGATGGCAAAGGTCCTATCGATGCCAAGATGACTGATAAAGTCGAAAAGATCGCTCCAGGCGTTATCGACCGTCAATCAGTAGATCAACCAGTAATGACTGGTTATAAAGCCGTTGATACCATGATTCCAATCGGTCGTGGTCAGCGTGAGCTTATCATTGGTGACCGTCAGACTGGTAAAACAGCGATGGCTATCGATGCGATCATCGCACAGAAAGCGTCAGGCATTAAATGTGTATACGTGGCTATCGGACAGAAACGTTCGACTATCGCTAACGTAGTACGTAAGCTTGAGCAAACTGGCGCACTAGAATATACCACTGTTGTGGTTGCTTCAGCATCAGAGCCTGCAGCACTTCAGTATATCGCACCGTACTCAGGTTGTACGATGGGCGAATACTTCCGTGACCGCGGCGAAGACGCACTGATTGTATTTGATGACTTATCAAAGCAAGCAGTTGCTTATCGTCAGATTTCACTACTATTACGTCGTCCGCCAGGTCGTGAAGCTTATCCTGGTGACGTATTCTATTTACATTCACGCCTACTTGAGCGTGCATCACGTGTAAATGCTGATTACGTAGAAAAGTTCACTAACGGTGAAGTGAAAGGTAAAACTGGTTCTTTAACCGCTCTACCAATCATTGAAACACAAGCTGGTGATGTATCTGCATTCGTACCAACTAACGTGATTTCGATCACTGATGGTCAGATCTTCCTAGAGTCTAGTTTATTCGCCTCAGGTATCCGTCCAGCAGTAAACGCTGGTATCTCGGTATCTCGTGTTGGTGGTGCCGCTCAGACTAAGATCATCAAAAAGCTATCTGGTGGTATTCGTACCGCTCTAGCTCAGTATCGTGAACTAGCAGCATTCGCTCAGTTCGCATCAGATCTTGATGACGCAACTCGCGAGCAGCTTGATCATGGTGAGCGTGTGACTGAATTGATGAAGCAGAAGCAGTATCAGCCGATGTCAATCTCTGAGCAAGCAGCCGTTATCTATGCTTCAAACGAAGGCTTCTTAGCTGACGTACCTGTCGAAAAGATTGGTTCTTTCGAAGAAGCGTACCTACGTTATATGCATGATGAGCAAAGTGAATTGATGCGTGAGATTGATGACACTGCGAACTACAATGATGATATCGCAGGTCGTTTAAAGTCATCTCTAGAGACCTTTAAACAAAATCACAGTTATTAATTTAACGGGTTAAGCCGAATTGGTTATAACTGTAGCTTAGAGCTGATAAAGTGGCGCGTTGTCTGACCAGATATTTGCGCCACTGTTTTAACCATTATCGGTATTAGATCGCGTAATGCCACAAGATATAAAATGTTATTCTGTAGGATTGATGTTGTATATCAAACGATTGTCGCATGCGCCAATGCTTTTTAACCCTCTTATATTGGAATCATTATGGCAAGCTTAAAAGAGATACGTGCCAAAGTCACCAGTATTAAAAGCACCCAGAAAATTACTCGTGCTATGCAAATGGTAGCGGCAAGTAAAATGCGCCGTGCGCAAGAGCGCATGGAAGTGGGTCGCCCGTATGCTGATAGTATGCGCCGGGTTATTTCACATTTGGTGCATGCCTCATCAGACTACAAACATCCGTATATGGTATCGCGTCCAGTCAATAAGGTTGGCTATATTGTCATTACCTCTGACCGTGGCCTAGCGGGTGGTTTGAATATTAACTTATTCAAAGCCCTAACTAAAAGTATCCAAGATTATCAAGATCAGTCTGTACAAGCTGAGTTTGCAGTCATCGGTGCCAAAGGTGTGAGTTTTTTCAAAAACTTTGGTGGTAAAGTTACATCGGCTGTGACCGATTATGGCGATAAACCAACGTTTGAACAATTAAATGCACCGGTTCAAGCGATGCTTGAAGACTATAGCAACGGCAATATTGACCGTATCTATGTGGTATATAACCGATTCGTCAATGCGATGACTCAGAAACCAACAGTCAATCAGTTGGTTCCTCTACCAGAGCAGTCATTTGATGATGAAGACAGTGGTCTACAGACAGAACTTAGCTGGGATTATATCTACGAGCCTGACATCAAGACGTTAATTGATGAATTGCTTGGTCGCTATATTGAGTCGATTGTTTATCAAGCGGTAATGGAAAACATTGCCTCTGAGCAGTCTTCACGTATGGTTGCGATGAAAGCGGCAACAGATAATGCTGGTGACCTTATTAACGATTTACAGTTGGTTTATAACAAGCTGCGTCAAGCGGCGATTACCCGAGAAATCTCGGAAATCGTTGGCGGTGCTGCTGCTGTTTCATAATTGACTACACCTATATATAGAAGTTCAAGGAGAACGCAATGAGTAGCGGTCGTATTGTACAGATTATTGGCGCGGTTCTTGACGTTGAGTTCAACCGTAATGAAGTTCCTCAAATTTTTGATGCCTTGCAAGTAGACGGTACCGAAACTACCCTAGAAGTACAGCAACAGCTAGGTGACGGTATTGTACGTACTATTGCAATGGGTTCAACCGAAGGTTTAAAGCGTAACCTACCTGTTACTAATACTGGTGCACCTATCTCTGTGCCTGTAGGTACTGGTACGCTAGGTCGCATCATGGATGTTCTTGGTCGTCCTATCGATGAAGAAGGTCCTGTTGTTGCTGACGAAAAATGGTCTATCCACCGTGAAGCGCCAAGCTACGCGGATCAGTCAAACAGCACTGAGCTACTAGAGACTGGTATCAAAGTTATCGATCTACTTTGCCCGTTTGCTAAAGGTGGTAAAGTTGGTCTGTTCGGTGGTGCTGGTGTTGGTAAAACCGTTAACATGATGGAGCTGATTAACAACATCGCTCTAAAACATGAAGGTTTGTCAGTATTTGCTGGTGTTGGTGAGCGTACTCGTGAAGGTAACGATTTCTATCACGAAATGCAGGAAGCTGGCGTTGTAAACACTGAAGACTTTAGTAAGTCTAAAGTAGCAATGGTATATGGCCAGATGAATGAGCCACCGGGTAACCGTTTACGTGTTGCACTGTCTGGTTTGACCATGGCTGAGTACTTCCGTGATACCAAAGATCCTGTTACTGGCAAAGGTCGTGACGTACTATTGTTTGTTGATAACATCTACCGTTATACACTAGCGGGTACAGAAGTATCAGCACTACTTGGTCGTATGCCATCAGCGGTTGGTTATCAGCCAACACTAGCTGAAGAGATGGGCTTACTACAAGAACGTATTACGTCAACTCAGTCAGGCTCTATTACTTCAGTTCAGGCGGTATACGTACCTGCGGATGATTTGACCGATCCATCACCTGCTACAACGTTTGCTCACTTGGATGCAACAGTTGTACTAAGCCGTGATATCGCATCACAAGGTATCTATCCTGCGGTTGATCCATTGGATTCAACATCACGTCAGCTAGATCCACAAGTAATCGGCGAAGAGCATTACAATGTTGCTCGTGGTGTTCAGGAAGTTCTACAGCGTTATAAAGAGCTTAAAGACATCATCGCTATCTTGGGTATGGATGAGTTATCAGAAGAAGATAAACTGGTTGTTTATCGTGCTCGTAAGATTCAGCGCTTCTTGTCTCAGCCATTCCACGTAGCTGAAGTCTTCACTGGTGCACCTGGTAAATATGTACCACTACGCGATACCATTGCTAGCTTTAAAGCAATCATCGCTGGTGAATACGATGACCTACCAGAGCAGGCGTTCTACATGGCTGGTAGCATCGATGAAGTAGTCGCTAAAGCTGAAAAAATGAAGTCTAAGTCAGCGTAAGTTGTATAAGCATAAGCTAACGAGTAGATATAATATAAACCTTGTATCTACTCTTCAGTAACGCATCGCAGTTTTACTGTTTTTTGATCGCGCTTTGATGGTAAGGAATTAAGTATGGCAACGTTACAATGTCGCGTCGTAAGTGCTCGTGAAGAGTTGTATTCAGGCGAAATTAGCATGTTAATAGCTACTGGTACCGAAGGCGAGATTGGTGTATTGCCAGGTCACACACCGCTTATTACTTTGCTAAAGCCAGGTGCAATGCGAGTGCAAACACCAAACGGTGAAGAAGAAGTAATTTACGTCTCAGGCGGTGTACTAGAAGTACAGCCTAAGATGGTTACGGTATTGGCTGATACAGCCATGCGTGCACACAATCTTGACGAAAGCAAAATCGTCGAAGCACGTAAAAAAGCTGAGCAAATGCTAGTTAACCAGTCTGATACGCTACAAACCAATGCGGCTTTGGCCTCACTTGCAGAGTCAGTAGGACAATTACAGACTATTCGTAAGTACAAAAACCGCGCGTAATTTATTACTGATAGCTCTAGCTAATCATTTATAGTTATCGCTAGAAGTAATGATAAAAAGACAGTCCATTATATGGGCTGTTTTTTTATGCCTATTCATTATGAAATTAACTGTTCTACGGTAAATACATATAGTTATTACTTGGATAGTATTTGCGGTAGTTCAATTCATTCTTAGGAAAAATCTTTTATTATCAATGAATCATCGCCTATTAGAATTTTCTTAAAAAGACACTGGCGACAACGGTAATATATGGTTATATTAGACATAACGTATTATAAGTAACGAGCAGTAACTGTACGCGATAATGTTGGCTCGATGGTTTGGATAATTAGCAAACGATAGATAATACAAATTGCGATGTACTAATGAAGTAATTGGCGTAATTTCTGGACGCAAACTAAAGTTTTGATAGGGGTAGTTTATAGGTTTTGTTACCGACTATCAGCTATAGTATAGGAAGCTGATAATTTAATAGTATACTGTGCTACCAAGTTTGTAACAGCTATACGAACATCAATTGTGCCACTATATGGTGCTATTAATTTTACCGCTCTTACTTTTACTGCTTTTAAATTAGATGTATTAGAGGATATAACAATGACAACGAATGAAGAAGACAACACCCCCCGAATCTTGATTGTTGAAGATGATGAGCGTCTTGCCATGTTAACTCAAGATTACTTGGTCAAAAATGGTTTAGAAGTGGCAATTGAAACTGATGGTAATCGTGCTATTCGCCGTATCGTCAATGAGCAGCCAGATATGGTTGTACTTGATGTCATGCTACCTGGTAGCGATGGTTTGACCGTCTGCCGTGAAGTACGCCCGCATTATCAAAATCCAATTTTGATGTTGACTGCACGTACTGAAGACATGGATCAGGTATTGGGTCTTGAGATGGGTGCTGACGACTATGTTGCTAAGCCTGCTCAGCCACGTGTATTGCTTGCACGTATTCGTGCGCTATTACGCCGCTCAGAAAATGCACCATCAGAAGATGTGCCACAACGTCTAGAGTTTGGCGAGTTAGTAATTGATAACGGTGGTCGTTCAGTTAACCTAGGTGATGAGTTGGTTGATTTCACCAGTGCTGAATACGATTTACTATGGTTACTTGCTTCTAATGCAGGTCGTATTCTATCTCGTGAAGATATCTTTGAGCGTCTACGTGGTATCGAATATGATGGTCAAGATCGTTCAATTGACGTACGTATCTCACGTATTCGTCCAAAAATCGGTGATGATCCAGAAAATCCAAAACGTATTAAGACCGTACGTAGTAAAGGCTATCTATTCGTAAAAGAAGGCAACTAATATTGTTGCTTCTATAGGTTGATTAATTATTAATCACTATTCGAAAAAACCAGCAACGATGCTGGTTTTTTTGTGGCTAAATTCTAATTTTTAAACTTAAATGCAGTGTTATGTGGTTTAATTAACCCATTATTATAGACGCTGACTAAATATATGTCATACATATAAGTCTTTGGATGATTGCTGCATATGAATTAAAATGCGGTAATTAAAAGTCAAAGTTAAAGTCTATCTCTATTCGATTATGTTCGATATCATCAAACACGTAGCACTACTTATATGTTTGATGATATTAGCAATCTTTATTTATTAAGTTGGTCACGGCACGTATGTCATTAGTCTCTTCTTTAAAACACAGTATTTTTGTTCGTATCTATGCTGGGCTACTTATAGTCTGCTTGTGTGTGGCACTCTTTGCGCAGTTATTGATGGATACCATTAATAAGGAGCGTGTGCAGTCCTATCGTGAAAATATGGCAATGGGGGCATTTCATTTGGTGAGTGAAGGAATTGCTCACCAAAACAGCGAAGAAGAGCGTGAATATTGGTTATCAGATGCGAGTAGTTTGTTTGGTACTACTTTTAAAGTCTTGCCTATTGACGAAGTAGATTTTAGCGCCAGTGAGTTACGCCGCTTTAAAAATGATAATACCGTTGTACGTTATTTTAACCAGCCTGTATATGCAGATGTTTATTATCGTCTGCCGGATAATAAGAGTGTTTTAACAGCAAGAATCTCTCAAGTTACCGAACAGCAAGTACGGGCAATCGCGGTCTTTTTATTAGATGATTTGTCTTATCACATGACGCTATCGGACAAGCGCGCACGTTTGGCTGAATTGGAGAAAAAGTTTTCTTTCCCTTTAGCGTTCAAAGCTGTCAATACACTTGAGTTAGATTCAGATCAGCTGTCTCGTCTGCGTCGTGATGAAGTTGTCATATCACTGCAAGATACTAACAGTAGTACGAGTAACTCTGCGATTAGGGTAATAGTACCCTCTGAAATCAATGATATGGCAATTTTAATTGGGCCTATACCGTTATTTAATTGGTTTCCGCTTAACTTAATTATCAGTATGATTCTTATCAGCATGTTCCTAATTAGCTTAGGTGTATATGCGCTCATCTTCCCGCTTGAACGTAAGCTACAATTGATTCAGGTAGGTGTGAATGAGGTCAGCCAAGGTAACCTTGATATTCAAGTACAGGTGATTGGTCAAGATGAAATAGCGCGTTTGTCAGCGACTTTTAATGCCATGACCTCACATATTAAGCGTTTGATTGAATCACAGCGAGAGCTTACTCGAGCGGTCTCACATGAGCTGCGTACGCCAGTGGCTCGTATTCGATTTGCAGTAGATATGCTTGCTGATACGGATGACGAAGACTCACGTTTTATGCAGCGTGACTATATTGATGAAGATATTGAGTCGCTTAATGGTTTGATTGATGAGATTTTGACCTATGCTAAGCTTGAGGAAGGGTCGCCAAAGTTAGATTTAGAACCAGTAAACTTAAGAGAGCTGTTAGAGCAGATCGAGCGCGAAACCAATGCACTCGGTAAACCCATCAAAATAGTAACCAGTTTGCCAAATGCAAAAGTAACGGCAGTTGCGGATAGACGCTACTTACACCGTGTGATTCAGAACCTTGCAGGTAATGCGTTACGCTATGCAGAAACAACTATTATCATTAGTGCTGGTGTCAAAAAAGGCAATGCCTTCGTCAGTGTCGAAGATGATGGACATGGTATTCCTGAGGCAGATCGCGAAAAAGTATTTATTCCATTTTCACGCTTAGATGATAGTCGTACACGCGCCTCAGGTGGCTATGGCCTAGGCTTGTCTATTGTATCGCGTATCGCCTTTTGGTTTAATGGTAGTATGAAAGTAGATGAGAGCCGTGAGTTAGGCGGAGCAAGGTTTGTGATGACGTGGCCTATTAAACCATTGACGCAGATTCTTGCTGCTGATGAATTGACGCAAGAGAAAAGCGAGCGCGACTTCGATACTAAGTTGTCAGATTAGACCAAGTTATAGGGCTAAGTTATAAGAGCAAGCTATCAGGCTAAATTATAAGGCTAGGCCATAATTATTAGTCATGATATTGAAAACAATAGGCGTCATCTTAATGGTATAACGGGATACAGCTTTATAGCTGGGTGACGCGCTTGTCGCTATTTTTAAGACAGTTGGACAATGTCATAGGAGGGCATAGGATGCCATATTTATTTGGTGGCTTGGTAGTGTTGAATGCGATTACGCTAGGCTATTATTTATTCTTAAAACAGCCGTCAACGACCCAAACACTACAAGCAGCTCAGGCTGAAATCACCCAGCCATTAGCTTTTACTAACAGTGCTGAGTATATCCCGCCGGCTATTGGTAGCAAAGACTAGCTTTGATATCTTTGCTTATTCAGATTAAAGCCTCATCGCTATTTTGAATTTGGCACCGTACGGTCTACCTCAGATACCTCTTCTACTTCAGCCGCTAATGTCGTATCTCCAGCGACTTTGGAGAGTAGGGGAATACGTACACATACTTGTAACCCACCTTCAGGGTGGTTGATGGCTTCAACAGTACCATGATGTAATCGTGCAATACGATCAACAATTGCAAGACCTAGTCCGCTACCTTGAGTAGTCCGTGCCGTCTCTCCACGTTCAAACGGTTGCATAATCCGCTCTAATTGATCGTCGGCGACGCCATCACCGCAATCTCGTACACAAATCACTAGCTGTTCTTGAGCTTCTTTGTTCACCACATTTTCGCTGACCACATCCGTATCTTCGTCTTCGACAGTTTCTATAAATGTCGGTACAACCGTTGCCGATAAATAAATAGGTGGTTTTCCATAACGATTGGCATTATTGACCAAGTTGATAATCAGACGCTTGATGGATAATGGACGTACGGGAACGACCTTGTCGCATTCTGACTCATATACAAACTTCATTGGCGCAAACTGCACCATGATTTCATTAAATATAGTGTCTAGGTTGGTTAAGCTGACTGGCTCATCAGAACCGTCTTTCATAAATGAGATGAACTGCTCCAAAATAGCGTCCATATCCTCAATATCGTAGATTAGCCCTTCACGAAAGAAATCATCTGGTAGCATCTCTGCGGTCAAGCGCATACGTGTCAATGGTGTCCGCAAGTCATGTGAGATGCCGGCAAGCATGATTGTTCGCTCTTTTTGCGCTTGGTTTAAGGTCGTAAACAGTCGGTTAAACGCCATATTCACTTGACGTATTTCTGTGGGGCCTTTTTGTGTTGGCAGTGTGGTTGCATGACCGAGACGAATATAATTAGTGGCTGCACGTTGTAAGTAGCGTAGCGGGCGATTTAACTGACGGGCTAATAGAATAATCGTTAGTAGCGATAGGATAGGCAGTCCAATCAAAAATAGAACCAGTAATGTCGGGCTATATTGTGAATAGTAAACCACAGGCTCACGCACCCAAAAACTGTCATCACGGCTATCTTGTACCCATAGCTGCGGCGTTGGCTTAAATTTAAAATAAACCTCTACAGGACGACCAAGCTGCGCACCGATTTCACGTTGTAGTACGTCAGTAAAAAAGCTCACGAATGGCTTATCAGCGACCTCTGGGAAATCACTCGGATTATTTACCACGACGACATGAGAGTGTTGGTAGATCCATTGGCGTACTTCGGGACGACCTTGCCAGTCTTTATTGACACTATTGATCAGCTGCAATTCACTCGTTAAATAGCGCGCATGGTTTTTTAACTCTGGCAGATACAGACTACGCCAAAAGAACAAAATTGATAAGCTCACACTGATAAGCACGATAAAGGCAACCATCAAGGTCGTTAGCCAAGTGTTGGAATAAGAGCGTGGCAGCCAACCTTTACGACGCGGCTTTGGGTTCGGAGAGATCATATGTGTCCAACAGAGTAAAAGAAAAGTTAGTGTGATATAGCGTGTAGCTCTCTAAATACGATTGCCTTGAAGCTAGTCCGTGCATCAATCTATAGCGATATATCATAGAATAGCATAACCAATAAATAGTACTGATACAGTATGCAATCGACGAGCGAGCCAGATATCTATTGGAATAGATATCAAGTTAAGCTTAAGGGTGAGACCATCTAATAACTGTAAAACCTTTAGAAATAACCATAGTAGTCTATAGAACCTAAAGAAAAACTTTAAAAATAAGCCATTATCATCAGTTATATTTTACTTAGGTCATCATTTAAGCTATTGTTAATAAATAATTAAATATGCACAGTTTATGTTTTCAACAAATAAAGACTGTGATATAATTATGCCCTTTTTGGTATACCTGCGAAAGAGAGAATTCACATGGTTGTTATTCGTTTAGCACGGGGCGGTGCCAAGAAACGCCCATTTTATCAAGTAGTTGTTGCTGATCAACGCCGCGCGCGTGACGGTCGCTATATTGAAAACATCGGCTTTTTTAACCCACTCGCTAAAGAGTCTGAAGAAGCAGTACGCCTAAACATGGAAGCGTACAATGCGTGGATCGCAAAAGGTGCACAACCTTCAGATCGCGTTGCTTCATTAGCAAAAGCTTACAACAAGTCTGCAGCTCAAACTGAAGCAACTGCTTAAGTTTTGGTTGTTACTGAGACGTTCGTAGCAAAACTATGACATGACTCAGTAGACTTTAGAATACATAGCGTAACTGGTCTGACCAGGGTGCGCCATTAACTGTTTATCGCTTTTGACGCAATTGTTTTTGCAATTGCTGTTTTAATCATTGTTAGGTTAGCTGCTATGTCATCTGTTCCAAACGCTAGTGCCCTTATGAAAATTGGTCAGCTTAAGAAGCCTTACGGCATTAAAGGCTGGCTTTGGGTATTCAGTGATACGGATGACCGTACAGCGATATTCGACATGAAGCCGTGGTGGATGAAAACTGCCACTGGCATGAAACCTTTAACTGTGAAGGCTTGGCGTGAGCAAGGAACAGGGATTGTGGCTCAATTTGAGCAGATTCCTGATCGTAATATTGCTGAGACTATGAACGGTGTTACCGTTTGGGTCGAACAGAACGTCCTACCTGAAACAGCTGAAGACGAATATTATTGGTCGGATTTGGTCAGTCTGCGCGTGATGAACGAGCAGGATGAGTATCTAGGTAATATCACTGAAATGTTTGAAACCGGTGCCCATGACATCATGCGTGTAACGGCAAATTCAGACAGTTTAGACAATGAAGAACGCCTGATTCCATGGCATAAGCAAACTGTAATAGAAGTCAATATGACTGAAAAAACAGTGCTTGTGGCATGGCCGAGTGATTACTAATAGCGTTTCTGGCTTTTTAGTCAGACATTATTAGTACTTACACCGATTGTTTTAGCCTTAACGCAAGTAGACATCAGATGTATTTTGCCGTAATTAGTATTTTTCCTGAGATGTTTGCCACGATTCGTGAATTTGGAATCACGGGCCGCGCAGTGACTCAAGAGCAAGTTACGATTGAATGCATTAATCCACGTGATTATACCACCGATAACTATCGCCGTATTGATGAGCGCCCTTATGGGGGTGGTCCTGGGATGGTGATGATGGCTGAGCCATTATCGAAAGCCATTGAGGATGCACGATTGCGTGCCAGTCAGCATGGTTGCCGTGTCGATAGTGAGCACTGTCCGGTGATTTATATGTCGCCGCAAGGACAGACGCTTAGTGAGAGTAGCGTAGTCAATATGACTGATTACGATGGCATGATTTTATTATGCGGTCGTTATGAAGGTATCGACGAGCGTTTACTATCACAATACGTCGATATGGAAGTATCGTTAGGTGATTACGTGTTGACTGGTGGCGAGTTGCCAGCAATGGTGCTGATGGATAGTGTGATACGTCGTCTGCCTGATATCATGGGTGATGACAAGTCAGCGGAGCAAGACTCTTTTGTCGATGGCTTGCTTGACTGTCCACACTATACTAAGCCGCATGAGTTTGCGGGTATGGCAGTTCCTGAGGTATTACTTTCAGGTCACCATGCCAATATCGCTAAGTGGCGTTTTAGTCAGCAAGTCAGTCGTACGCAAACGCGTCGTCCAGACTTATGGCAAGCGTTTACCCCAACGGTAGAGCAAGCGAAGTGGTTGAAAGCATTGGCCAAAGCAGATAAAAAGTAGATGTTTAAAATCTAACTTTATCGTTACTAAGTTTGATAAACAGTTAAGAAACAGAATTTTGAGCAATAATAAAACGAGTCATAGCATAGTGGCCGTTGGTTATAACCCATTTACGTTGTGTCTCACTATAAAGAGATGCGATTAATTATTACAAACAGGTGATATGCGTCAAGCCTCTATTATCTAATGTGAGGAGATAACTCTCATGAGCAACAAGCATCCATTGGTTCAGGTCATCGAAAACGCTCAATTGCTTGAGCGCCCAAGCTTTGCACCCGGCGATACCGTTGTGGTACAAGTAAAAGTACGTGAAGGTGAGCGTGAGCGCTTACAGGCTTTTGAAGGCGTTGTAATTGCTAAGCGTAACCGCGGTTTAAACTCAGCGTTTACCGTACGTAAAATCTCAAGCGGCGTTGGCGTTGAGCGTGCATTCCAATTGCATTCACCAATCATCGAGAGCATCGAAGTGAAACGTCGCGGTGCTGTTCGCCGTGCGAAACTATACTACTTACGTGAGCGCTCTGGTAAATCAGCACGTATCCGCGAAAAACTTGGTGCTCGTCCAGTTGCTAAGAAAAAAACTGACGCTGGCGTACCTGATGCAGTTGATACTGCACCTGGTATCTAAGCACAAGTTTGCCGTTTTGAGTTAGTCTTATAATTTTAGGATTGTCTCAAGACAAGGTAATAGTAGATACAAGCCCTTATTCATAGGTTTATTTATAAATAAGCGGGCCATACCAAAAAAGACGAAACCCCAATCTATGCGAGAGCTAGATTGGGGTTTTTGTATGTATAGCATTAATAATTTAAGTTTTATTAGCTCTAATACTATCAATTATCAGTTATCAGCCAAAGTTTATTGAGCATCAAATGTATCGATACGGTTGACTTGCTCTTTGGACTTACTGTATTTGCGCAGTCTAATGTATAAAGTCTTGGTGACGGTTGCGATTAGCTTTTGCTGCTCATCAACGATATCGACTTTATATTCACGAAATACCGCTTCGCCTTCTTTTGCCAGCTTTTGAATGGTAATGATTTCAGAGCTAGGTATTTTCATGCGTGCAGTGACTTTGCTATTGCCAGGCGCAACGAAATCAATATGTGAGCTTTTGTCCCACACTACGTAATTGCTACCCAATTGATGCATCAACATAAGCATATAAAAAGGGTCAACCATTGAATATAAGCTACCACCGAACTGGGTACCGACGATATTTTTGTTCAGAGTGTTTAGTCCCATGCTGACCACGCACAAACCCTGATCGAGACTGATATGATCGATTTTGATACCTGCGCCAATGTATGGTGCATAAGTATTAAGGCGCAGCTTTAATAAATGCGGTGTCAGCAATGGCATGATGCTTTGCTTGGCCCGACGTTTCAAAGTCTCAAGGTTGGTAGGTAATACGCTCATAAACTTGTCCTGTTGCCTTTTTTCTCAATTTTTTGATTGTATCAATAACGCGATTTTAAACAGTATCACTGAGAAATAAATCAATAAAAAGTATTTATCATAATTAAAAAGTACTCAGCCCGCTAGCTCTAAAGCGTAACCAAAATGACATATTTATGCCCACTTACAGGTAACAATCGTTATTTATTATAACTATCTTTGCTATTCATCTATGTGATAAAAAATCATCTAGATGTAAATCATTATCAATAAAACGGTCGTTTATCCTAATTCAAAGTCTATAACAGAGAGATTTTTCCTCATGGTTTTCTATCAAGGTCAGTTTTGTCTCAAATAGAAACTTTAGTTTATATATTATAATGAGATACATAGTATCTTTAAATGGTTTTAGGTTCGCATTTCATCAAGTCTTGGCATACAATAGTTCGCAGTTTGTAATAGGCGCTTTGGTCTATGACATTAGAGCAGAGCGTGTGTAGTCAATCAAAGACGTAATCGACACAAGGAAATGTGATGAGTAACCCTCAGACCCCCTCTTCAGGGTCTAATACGCCGACCTCGAACATAAACCACGACAATCAAGTACAAGGCAGTTATGTAGATTTGCATAAGCCCAGTTCTAGTTTCGACAGTCGTGACGCTTACTTAAACCATGAATTACAAATCATGCAGCCGAAACGCTGGCGTCCTAATTTACCATTCCGTGATTACCGTTTTGAATACGAAGATACTATTCCAGCAATGGCCGCGACCATCGGTAAAGTTGTTATGGTGGGCGCCATTGCAGCAACCTTTGCAGGTCCACTCGGCTTAGGTGATGCGTTTGTTCTAGAAAACGTGCGCTACGAGCTATTGATCGTCTCCTTCTTTATTATCTTATTTTCGGGATTTCTACTGCCGACGGCCAACCTCGCTGGTACTCACGGCCCACTAATCCCTCTGATTCCTATTGTGGTAGCAGCTGGTGGGCACCCGATGGCCTTTGGTTTGCTTATCGGTGCTTTTGGTCTGCTCCTCGCGATTAGTAAAGGGGGGAGTTTGCTGGCTAATTTGACCAGTAAGGGTGTGTGCGGTGGCCTCTTGATTTACTTGGGCTTTATCGGAACTACCTCACAGGTCAAAAATCTCTTTGCTTGGGCAGAAGGGATTGGCATGTCACATATCGCTTTCTTTATTATTCTGGCGACTATCCTGCTATATGCACTGCTTGAACATTGGCAAAAACGCTGGCTCGCGGTTCCGCTAAGCTGTGTGTTAGGTGGTGGTCTTGCATTTGCATTGGGTGCACCTTTTGAGTTCAAAACAGCGCCAGGTCTACCAAACATGAATCCAATGTATTGGTGGGGCGAAAACACAGGTTGGATGTTAGGTCTGCCGACGATTGAAAGCTTCATTGTAGTACTGCCGTTTGCTATTTTGGCCGTAGCGATGTGGTCACCAGATTTCTTGGGCCATCAAGTATTCCAAAAAATCAGCTATCCTAAGCGTACTGAAAAAGTGCTTATGGATATCGATGACACCATGACTAGCGCTTCATTTCGTCAGGTAGTCGGCTCTGTATTGGGCGGTGCTAACTTTGCGTCATCGTGGGGAACGTATATTGTTCCTGCAGCGATTGCTAAACGTCCGATTCCTGCCGGCGCTTTATTGACGGCTCTATTCTGTATTATCGCAGGAGTTTGGGGCTATCCGATGGATTTGGCCATTTGGCAGCCAGTGATGTGTGTGGCCTTGATCGTTGGGGTATTTATTCCATTACTAGAAGCTGGTATGGAGATGACGCGTGAAGGTAAAACCACGCAATCTGCTGCTATCGTGGTATTCGCGTCGGCATTGGTTAACCCAGCCTTTGGTTGGTCGCTCACGTTGTTGCTTGATAACTTAGGCTTGATTGGCTCTAAAGAGCGTAGTGCCAATTTGACTAAGATGAGCCGCTGGATCATACCAGGTATTATGTTTGTGGTACTGACAGGCGTCATGGCTATCGTCGGTATGCTGCCGGGTATCCCAGCATTGATGGCAAACTTCCGTCATTAGTAGTATGTTGTTACATACACGATAATAGAACAAACTAAGCCGGCGAAAGCTGGCTTTTTTATGGGTAGCGCTGCGATAATAATTGGCTTGTAAAACAATGACTCCCGCCCCATAACTAGCAGTATTACTAAGATTTTTAAGAGCAATAAATTCTATGGTTAATGTCTCAGAATCGAGTCCTGTCGATGATAAAAAAGCCCGTCTTAAGCATTTGATTAAACGCCTGCCTAACTTGCCAGGGGTATATAAGATGCTGGGTAAGAACGGTGATATATTATACGTTGGTAAAGCTAAGTCGCTAAAAAGCCGAGTAAATAGCTATTTTGCCAAGACGATAGATCATCCAAAGACGCGGGCGCTAGTGGCGCGGATTCATAATATTGAGACTATTATCACGCGTAGTGAAACCGAAGCGCTGTTGCTTGAACAGAATCTAATCAAAGAACATCGACCGCCCTATAACGTGCTGCTGCGTGATGATAAATCCTATCTTTATGTGTTTATCTCAGCCGATAAGCCTTATCCACGTTTGGCTTACGGCCGCGGCAAAGGCAATCACCAAAAGGGTCGATTCTTTGGCCCGTTTCCCTCTGCACATGCGGCAAAAGAAACGCTGGTATTGATGCAGAAGATGTTTCAAATGCGTCAATGTACCAATACCTTTTTTAAGCAGCGTCAGCGCCCTTGCCTTGAGTATCAGATCAAACGTTGCCGTGCGCCTTGTGTCGGTTTGGTTTCGCCAGAAGAGTACGCAGAAGATGTGAATAACACCATCCGTTTTTTAAAGGGCGACTCTAGTGATATTCATAGTACGCTGATTGAAAAGATGGAAGCGTCAGCTGAAGCGTTAGATTTTGAGAAAGCAGTATTTTATCGTGATCAGTTGTCCATGTTGCGTGAAGTACAAGCAAGGCAAGCAGTCTATACCGTACAAGGTGAGGCAGATGTGATTGCGATTGCCAGTCAGGCTGGCATGACCTGTGTGAACGTACTGACGGTACGTGGTGGCCGTGTATTGGGCGGGAAAAACTATTTCCCAGATGTGGATAGTAGTGAGTCGCTAGCAGACAATTTATCGGCTTTTATTACGTCATTCTATTTCCAAGTGACCGATGATTTGCCTGCCGAAATCATATTAAGCCATCAGATACCAGATCAGGTGGCAGTGAGTGAAGCATTGGCAACGCACTTTGGTAATAAAGTAGTCATCAAGACCAATGTACGCGAACACCGTTCAGAGTGGCTGGACTTAGCTACATTGAATACCAGTAATGCACTAAAAACTAAGCTTGGCGATTATCTAGAGCTGCATGCACGATTTGGTGCACTAAAAGACGTATTGGCGACTGTCACAGATCGGACGATTGATCGCATTGAGTGTTTTGATATCTCTCATACAATGGGTGAAGCGACCATTGGCAGCTGCGTGGTGTTTGACCAAGGTGGCTCGCGTCGTCGCGATTACCGTCAATATGCTATCCATGATATCCAAGGCGGCGATGACTATGCCGCGATGAAACAAGTGCTGACCAGACGTTATAAAAAGCAGCCGTTGCCGGATTTGCTATTGGTTGATGGTGGTAAAGGTCAGCTTGGCATTGCCAAAGAAGTATTAACTGAGTTGGGTATTCTTGGTGACACCTTGCTCATTAGTGTGGCAAAAGGGGAAGGGCGCAAGGCTGGGCTTGAGGTATTGCACTTTTTAGATCATGAGCCATTAGATCTACCAATGGATAGCAAAGCATTGCACTTGCTGATGCATATTCGTGATGAGGCGCATCGTTTTGCGATTACTGCTCACCGTAAGAAACGTGATAAGCGTCGCTCGTCATCAGTGCTAGAGGTAATACCTGGGCTGGGTGAGAAACGTCGTCGTGACTTGCTCAATCACTTTGGTGGTATGCAACAGCTGCTTGGCGCTTCGCAGCAGGAGTTGGCAGGCGTACAAGGTATCGGACCAGTACTCGCAAAGACGATTTATAAAGTATTGCACGAGTAATGGATTAGATATTATCAAGCAGCAATTTATATTAATTGACTACAAATAAGACTGTGTAGAGGTTAAACAGAAAAAGGGGCAGTCTTAGATAATTTTACTTATCCAAGACTGCCCCTTTTTTAATAAGCTTTTACTACTTATCAGTTTCTACTTTATAAGTGGTAAATTTAAAGCTTAAATCGCTTTTTTCATCGTGCATTTGCTCAGATTCGTCTGCTACTTTAAAGCGTTCTGGCAACTCAGGGTAAAATGCATCGCCGTCAGCAATGTCAGTATCTACATGAGTCAGCTCAATACGGTCGGTGTACATCAGAGCGTCACTAAATACTCGCTCGCCGCCAATCACCCAAATTGTATCGAGATGCGCGCCATGTGCTAGGCTAGCTGCTTGTGTCAGAGCATCGTCTAGGTTGTGTACCACATAAGCATTGCTGCTATCTGAAAGACCTTTTGTCTCAGCATAATCCATCTGTGTCGTGACAATGAAGCTCACACGCTTTGGTAATGGTTTACTACCCATTGACTCAAATGTTTTGCGACCCATGATCACGATACCTTGAATCTTACTATCGTTTTCTTTGGTCGTCATGCTTTTGAAATGTTGCAAATCTGCTGAGATATGCCACGGTAGCTCATTGTTTTTGCCGATACAGCGATTGCTACTGATGGCAGCGATTTGGGCAACTTCGGTATGGGCATAGCTCATAATATATCCTTTTTATTATATTCTTAAATTTTGCTTTTATTTAGCGTAGTTAACCAGACTAACTCTATACGGCAACTTTGGCTTTGATAGCAGGGTGCGACTCATAGTCATTGACACTAATGTCTTCGTACTCAAACGCAAATATGTCTTTAACATCAGGGTTCAAAGACAATGTCGGCAATTTATATAGCGAGCGAGTCAACTGTAGCTCAGCCTGCTCACGGTGGTTTTGATAGATATGGCAATCACCACCTGTCCAGACAAACTCTCCAACTTCTAGACCACACACCTGCGCGATCATATGAGTCAATAGCGCATAGCTCGCAATGTTAAAAGGCACGCCTAGGAATAAGTCAGCCGAACGTTGATATAGCTGGCATGACAGCTTATTGTCTGCGACAAAGAACTGAAATAACGTATGACATGGTGGTAGGGCTACTTGCTCTGCCTCACCTGGATTCCAGCCAGAAACAATCAAACGACGTGAATTCGGATTGGTCTTTATCTGTTCAACGACTTGTGCGATTTGATCGACGCCATCAGCGTTATAACTGGCATCTTCATTTTTGGTTGCGCCATAGTTACGCCATTGATGACCATAGATAGGACCCAAATCACCAGCAGGTCGGTTAAAGCGTGCTGTCTGTTCTGCTGTCGCCCACTCATTCCAGATACGAACGTTATTCTGTTGTAGATAATCGACATGAGTGCTGCCACTTAAAAACCATAATAGCTCATAAGCGATGGATTTAAAGTGAACCTTTTTGGTCGTTAGCAGTGGAAATCCCTCTGCTAAGTCAAAGCGTAGCTGCGCGCCAAAATGGCTAAGCGTACCCGTACCAGTACGATCACCTTTTTCAGTGCCATTGTCGAGAACGTGGCGTAGCAAATCTAAATAGCCTTGCTCGTTATTACTTTGGGTGCCATTGATCATAAAATGCTCTTTAGTTACTACTGACTGCGCATACAGGCTAGATGGATAGTCGATATATACACTGTCATTATTGAAAGTATTGCTAGGATAAGCGTTTTGACAGCTTACCCTATTTTAAGTCCTCAACCTTTATCACAAAAGGGTAGGCTTAATAAGCAGCTTGCTTACCCCAGTCGTAGATGCCGCGTTTATAGGCATAACCGATCAAGAACAGACCGATAATTATCATTGGGGCGCTTAGTATCTGACCTTTGGTCATCCAGCCTAGCAAGATGAATCCTTGGTCGATGTCTGGCTGGCGGAAGAACTCAATGATAAAGCGGCTAAAGCCATAACCAAGCATAAAGACACCAGTCACTGCCATACGAGGACGGGGCTTCGATGAGTACCACCACAAGAATAGAAATAACAGCAGACCTTCTGCAAGGGCTTCATACAATTGCGACGGGTGACGGGGCAACAGGTACTGACCATTGACCTCAGTCATCAGATCTTGTAGCGCAGGGTTGGCTTGTAGCTGCTGCATATCAACGCTAGCGGCCTGCGGAAAGTAGGTCAACCAGTTATAGCCACCGTCAGAGACGCGGCCCCATAGTTCGGCATTGATATAGTTACCAATACGTCCGAACAATAAACCAGTTGGTACACAGGGAACGACAAAATCGAGCACTTGGAAAGGTGTCTTTTTATATTTGCGGGCGAAATACAGCATACCCAACATGACACCAATCAAGCCGCCATGGAATGACATGCCGCCTTCCCAGACCTTGAACAGATAAGCAGGGTTTTGAAGCAGTTCACCGAACTGATAAAACAATACATAGCCGACACGGCCACCTAATATCACACCAAGTGCGCCAAAGAACACTAGGTCTGAGACCATATCTGTCGTCCAGCCTTCACGCTTGGTACTGCGATACCACGCCAGTCCGTAGGCGGCAGCAAATGCCAACAAATACATCAGCCCATACCAATGGACTTCGACGGGTCCAACTGCTAATGCTACAGGATCGTACTGAGGATGAATCATCATAAGGGCATCATAATATTGATAATAAAATGCTGACTATAATAGCAAATTTCGTTCGCTGGGCATACATAATTGCTATGACACCAATCAGAGTGTATGAGTAATTTGAGTTTTTTAGATAGTAGAGAATGTATAGGCTAAGCGTCAAAAAATAAGAAGTGAGGTGAAAAAAGTGACTTTAATTAAGGAGTGTTTTCGTGATGATATGTAATCTTGGTAGCTAGCAGCTTGGGATAAAAATGCCATTTTTAGCATTATCGAGCGTTCACTACCAATTTGTATTATTACATCTATTATTAAAAGAAATTAGATGGCGACCAGATCTTGTACGTTATTTTCGACCATTGTGTCGCCTGCACCTTGTGAGACTACTTTACCACGTGATAGTACCGTGTAATTGTCAGCTAGCTCTTCGGCAAATTCATAGAATTGCTCAACCAGCACAATGGCCATGTCACCTTTATCTGCTAGGTCTCGAAGGACACGGCCAATATCTTTTATAATAGAGGGTTGGATACCTTCAGTTGGCTCGTCTAAAATCAACACAGTCGGCTCGGAGGCTAAGGCGCGTGCAATGGCAAGCTGCTGCTGCTGACCACCAGACAAATCACCGCCACGACGATGTTTCATCTCATCGAGTACGGGGAAAATATCGTATAAATGCTTAGGTACATGTTTGGCCTTACTGCGTGAAAACTTTGCCATACCAATTAATATGTTCTCTTCTACCGTCAGTGTCGAAAAAATGTCGCGGCCTTGTGGTACATAAGCCAGTCCTGCTCGAACACGTTGCTCGGGAGACATCTTGCTGATGTCTTTATCATTGAGCAAAATCTCTCCTGATTTAATCGGTAGTATCCCCATCAGGCACTTAAGTAGCGTGGTTTTGCCCACGCCATTACGTCCAAGTACCACGCTGCATGCGCCTACAGGTGCTGTAAACGAGACATCTCGTAAAATATGACTGCCGCCGTAATACTGGTTGATATCGTTCACTTGTAACATGGCTGTCTCCTAAACTCTAAAACTTTTTTAATATTTCAAAGGGAATATTCGTTTGGCTCGTCTAGATGATTCGTTCGGCTATCGACCTAAATAGGATTCAATTACTGCTTCATTGGCTTGTACTTCCGCTAATGTACCTTCGGCCAAAATCGCTCCTTGTGCCAATACCGTGACTTTTTCACTGATGGCATCGATAAAGGTCATATCATGCTCAACCACGACCAAAGTATGGTTCTTTTTGAGGCGTAGACACAGCTCGGCGGTATGCTCAGTTTCTGCATCGGTCATACCTGCCACTGGCTCATCAAGCAGAATCAGTTTGGGACTCTGCATCAGCAGCATGCCAATCTCTAACCACTGTTTTTGCCCATGTGAGAGCAAACCAGCAGGCTTGTTGATTTTGTCGGTCAGGCGAATTTGTTGTAGGGTCGCGTCGAGGGTATCGCGAGTATCGGCATTGAGTTTGTTGAATAAGCTTTTGACCACACGTTTGTCTTTCGGCGCAGCAAGTAACAGATTATCCATCACCGTAAAATTTTCAAAGACAGTAGGTTTTTGAAACTTACGTCCAATGCCAGCTTCGGCAATTTCTTCAGTAGATAAGTTGGCAAGGTTATGAGTCTGACCAAAAAACACGCTGCCTTCCGTAGGGCGGGTTTTACCTGTGATGACATCCATTAGCGTGGTTTTACCAGCGCCGTTGGGGCCGATAATACAGCGTAGCTCGCCTTCTTCGATATAGAGCGATAGATTGTTAAGTGCGCGAAACGAATCAAACCAGACACTCACATCTTCTAAGTACAGAGCAATACCATGGCTAAAATCGACGCCTGATTTTTTGGGGTGACTGAGACCGTCACGTCCATCAGTATGATCATATTCAGACAGCGCTTTGGTCGATTGTTCAGTTGATAAGGATTTATCATTTAGCATTACTGTTTCTCCTTTTTGAATCGATCGAACAAGCCCATAATGCCATTAGGTAAAAACAACGTCACGACGACGAATAGCCCGCCTAATATCAGTAGCCAAAACTCAGGGTAGGCGACCGTAAAGTAGGTTTTCACAGCATTTACCACACCAGTTCCTAAAATCGCGCCAATTAAGCTTCCTCGACCACCAGTCGCTACCCAGACGGCTATCTCAATCGAGTTCACAGGATTCATTTCACTCGGATTGATAATGCCTACTTGCGGTACGTATAGCGCACCTGCGATACCAGCGATGACAGCGGATAATACCCAAGCGGATAGCTTGTACCACAGCGTGCGATAACCCAAATACTGCAAGCGGTTTTCGCTGTCACGAATCGCACCGAGTACTCGACCATAAGGCTGATTCATTAAATGACGCAAACCCATATAAGAGACTAACAATGCTAAGGCCGTGACAAAGCACAGCATTGAGCGAGTAGAGGCAGCGGTAATGTCGTAGCCGAGAAGGGTCGTAAAACCAGTAAAGCCATTGTTGCCACCGAAGCCTGTCTCATTACGGAAGAATAGCAAGGCTGCTGCATAGACCATGGCTTGAGTGATGATAGAAAAGTACACCCCTTTAATTTTTGAGCGAAAGGCAAAGAAACCAAAGAGAAAAGCAACCAAGCCAGGCACTAATACAACCAGTGCGACTGCCCACCAAAAATGCTGCGTGCCAGCCCAGTACCATGGCATTTCGGTCCAGCTCAAGAAACGCATAAAATCAGGAAGCGCATCGCCTGCTGTCTCACGTGTTAGATACATGCCAAACGCATAACCACCCAAAGCAAAATACAAACCATGTCCCAAGCTCAAAATACCGGCATAGCCCCAGACGAGATCTAGTGCCAAAGCTACCATGGCTAAAGCCATGATTTTGCCAATCAGGGTAATCCAGTAGGCTGAAAGGTGAAAGGCTGAAGTCTCGGGCATAAGATGTAGCCAAGGCAGTATCAGTAGTACAGCAAAACACAAGCCAATTAAAACAGCACTACGCGGCGTATCAGACAGTGATTTGGTCAGTATCATAGAAGTCTCCTTATTCGACAAAGCGGCCTTTGAGTGCAAATAAACCTTGTGGCCGTTTCTGAATAAACAGAATCACAAGAACCAACAACACAATCTTTGCCAATACTGCACCGATACCAATCTCAAGTACCGTACCGCTCACACCAAGTCCTAAGGCAGCCAATACTGCGCCCCATACTTGTCCGACACCGCCAACGACGACGACCAAAAACGTATCAATGATATAAGTTTGACCCAGATCAGGACCGACGTTGCCGACTTGGGCAAGGGCGCAGCCAGCCATACCAGCCAGTCCAGAGCCCAACCCAAATGCCATCATATCAATACGTGCAGAGGGGATACCGACAGCACGTGCCATTTGACGGTTTTGGGTGACAGCTCGTATAAACAATCCAAAGCGGGTTTTGTTGAGTAAGTACACCAAGAGTGCCACGACGATGACGGTAAAACCAATAATGGCAATACGGTTGTAAGGCAGTACGAGGCTTGATGACACCTGATAGGCACCGCTGAGCCATGCCACGTTACTGACTTCAACGTTCTGCGCACCAAAAATCATCCGCACCAATTGCATCAGAATCAGACTGACGCCAAAGGTCGCCAGTAAGGTTTCTAGCTCACGACCATATAGTGGGCGAATGACAATGCGCTCAATAATCATACCGATGATGGCACTAACTAAAAAAGCAGCCGGAATAGCAGCAAGCAAATACCAACCTGCCATATTCGGTATATAAGCTTGAAAGAAATTTTGAACCATATAAGTGGTATACGCGCCAATCATGATTAGCTCACCATGCGCCATATTGATGACGCCGAGCAAACCAAAAGTAATGGCGAGACCAAGTGCCGCTAGCAGTAAAATGCTGGCGGTACTCATACCAGTAAAGATATGTCCCGTCCATGTGCTGATCTCGATACGGCGTGACACGCTAGATTCAGCATCGATAAGTGCAGCTTTGAGCGAGGCATCTAAGTTATCCGCAGCGAGGGCAGATTCAATATCGACCAAAACTTGTGGGTTATCACTATCTGCAAGTAGATTGACCGCTGCAATCTGAGTGGGCAGGTCGCCGTTTTTGAAATCAATACGCGCCTGTAGAGCAATTAGTGCCTTTTTGACTTTAGCGCTGTCCTCATTTGCTGCAGCAGAGGTGATAATAGATGGATCTACTTGGTCAATATTATCGGCCAAAATCTCTACAGCTTGTAGGCGCTGTGCGGGCTTGTCAGATGCTAGTTTCACCTTAGCTTGACCAAAGATGAGCGCTGAACGTAGGGCATTGGTCAGGGTGATTTGTGATAAATCACTTGGCCAATCATCAGTCTCTTTTTTATCAGGATAAGTAAACAGCTGGTCATCTTTATTCAGTAGATACGTTTGCCCACCGTTGCCTTGATATAGCTCATCATTGGCAATGAATTCAACCAAACCATCTAAACTCTCAACGGATCCTGGCCAATCACTTAGCATGGCTTGGCGTTTACTAAAATCACCCGCCACGAATTGTTGAATGGCATCACCTGAGCCTGTAGTTGCTGTCGAAATATTTGAGGTGCTGGCTTGAGTAGAAGTGGCTACGTTGACAGGCGTGAGCAACGATTGCTCACTATGAGCGATATCCGTATCGTGGTCATGTACCTGACCATCATGATCGGCATACGCTGTGGTGGTGAAGGTTGTTATGCATAATGCCGTCAATGCAAGTAATCGCAGAGGCACATAAATTGAAAAACGAGCCGCATGCTGCATGACTTCACTGACTGATGCTTGTGGGTTATTACCATTTTTGGACGATGTTTGCCCTACAAACGGGCGTAAAGTATGGTGCTGCATGTGCGGCTCCCTGTTTTTCACAGACAACAAACCCTTAGCCACTACTGCCTAGCGTACTAAGCGATAGAAGTATTGATAAGGTTTGGCGTTATTTAAAAGTTGAGAATAAGTGTTAAAAATAAATGTGGAGAGTAGGCGGTGGGTCGCTTATTTATATCGTTTATCCATCCGCCTACTGTTCAATTACTATCCATGTTTTTTTCAGTACTGTCTTATTTAGGGAGTAGCCTATTTAGGAATGTACTCGCTCCATGGCTGTGCTTGGATGACTTCTGGCGTTTTGAAAATCGTATCAAACTGTCCGTCGGCACGGATTTGACCAATCATGACAGGCTTCCATAGGTGATGGTTTTCTTCATCCATTTTTAGCGTGTAGCCAGAAGGTGCGTCGAACGTTTGTCCCGCCATGCTAATACGTACTTTATCGACATCAGTCGTACCTGCTTTTTCGACAGCTTGCTTCCACATGTTGATACCGACATAAGTAGCTTCCATGGGATCATTGGTCACGACTTTTTCAGCATTTGGTAGTTTTTGGTCCAATGCATACTGCTTATAGCGTTTAGTGAAGGCACTGTTGGTTGGGTTTTTGATCGACATAAAGTAGTTCCACGCCGCCAAATGCCCTTGTAGCAGACTGGTATCGATACCGCGTAGCTCTTCTTCACCGACTGAGAATGCCATGACTGGAATATCTGACGCTTTGATACCTTGGTTCGCTAGTTCACGATAGAACGGAACGTTTGAATCGCCATTGATGGTCGAGATAACCGCGGTCTTTTTGCCCGTTGAGAATTTTTTGACATTAGATACGATGGTTTGATAATTGCTGAAACCAAATGGTGTGTACTCTTCCATGATGTCTGCATCAGCCACGCCTTTCGATTTTAGAAATGCCTTTAAAATCTGGTTGGTGGTGCGTGGATAGACGTAATCAGTACCTAACAACACAAAGCGCTCTGCACCGCCGCCTTCTTCGCTCATCAAGTACTCTACTGCTGGAATGGCTTGCTGGTTTGGTGCCGCACCAGTGTAAAAAATGTTTTCTGATTGCTCTTGTCCTTCGTACTGTACTGGATAGAACATCAACCCGTTTAACTCTTCAACCACAGGTAATACAGATTTGCGTGATACTGATGTCCAACCACCAAAGATGACATCTACTTTGTCTTGAGTGAGTAGCTGACGTGCTTTTTCAGCGAATAGTGGCCAATCAGAAGCAGGGTCGACAACTACTGGTTCGAGTTGCTTGCCGAGCACGCCGCCATTGGCATTGATTTCATCAATCGTCATCAACGCGGTATCTTTGAGAGAGGTTTCAGAGATGGCCATGGTGCCAGATAGCGAATGTAGAATGCCGACTTTGATAGTGTCGCCATCAGCAGCAGGCTCGGTGGTTGTTTCTGTGCTGGTTTCAGTTGTAGTCTCTGTTGATGCTGCAGTTTCGGCAGGTTTTTGACAACCAATAAGACTTAGGCTGCCAACGACGGCCACCGCTAGTAACGAAAAACGCGATTTGATTTTTCCGTGTGATTGAGGGTCTACTACTTGAGTATTGGCTAAAATTGGTAACGAAAACATGGACATCTCCTAATAAATATAAAAGGTAAAATAATGTTCCTGAACATCTATTAAGAGTTCAAGTTCCGTGCCAAGTTAAAAAAGCCAATAATCGAGTAATAATTGAGCAATAATTAAGTTCTGATTAATATATTCATTAATTTAGTGCAGGATAGTTAATAAATTGCACCATAAAGGGGAGAGGAACAAAAAAATGGTGCAATATTAAAAACCAAATTGTTAAAACTGAATAGCTGCCACATGAAGAGATTTATCGTTAAAAGTGCTTCTTAACAAAAATGCTGCTTGCTAAAAGCATTTATTGCCAAAGACCTGCAAAACGGCTACGGTAATATCTCTAAGATAGTTACTATTTTGCGCGTTGAGCCAATGCGTGGCTGCCGTGAGAGTTTTTACTGCTAAGGAATGATGTATGAACGCACAATTAACGGATTCGCCTGTCTCAACAGACCATGGCAGCGTATTACCGCCACTTAACCAAATGACTAGATTTGCTATCCTGCCATTTGTACTTGGTAGTAGTGCCGTCTTGGGATTATCTTCGGCACAAGCGGCCACCAGTAGTGTTGAGCAAGTGACCATTTATCAGGGGCTAGCGAGCGTGACGCGTGCATTGCCAATCAAAGGTAGCGGTGAGCAAACGGTGGTGTTTTCGTGCCTGTCACCTTATATGGATAAAGAAAGTCTAAGTGTACAAGCGACAGGTAGTATAAACATTGGGGAAGTCAGTATCGAAGAGCTGACAGGTGAACAGGCAGCCCAGTGCCAATATCAAGGTGATACCAAGGTACAGACGCAACAAAATACCCTAGCCAATATCAATGCTGAATTAGAAGCGGCACGGTTAGCAAAGGCCTACTTGCAGAATTTGACCAAAGCCACGCAAGTCAATACAGATAGTACGATTGCCAATAATGCCCGCGATATAGAAACTCAAGCGACCAGTATTAACCAAAGAATTTTAGAGATTCAACAGCGACAAGCGCGTGCCCAAGACGCACTGAATCAACTGATGGCAGGCAGTGCAACATCGACCTTTAACGAGGTGACACAGGTGAGTGTACGTACAGCAAGCCGCTCGCCAACTAGTATTAAGTTGCATTATCAAGTGCAAGGTGCAGGTTGGGAACCTGCGTATCAAGCTCGCCTAAACACAAACAGTGAACAGTTAAGTATCACAGCTTCTGCGATTATCGCTCAGCAAACTGGCGAGAACTGGACAAACGTACCACTGACACTTAGTACCGTTAATCCCAATCAAAGTACGACGGGGAAATTGCCGTATGTGCAGCGTCTGTCATTGTATGAAGAGAGCGAAGATGCTCGAGTAAGACGTGAACTACCTATGATGGATGCGTCCCCTGTTATGATGGAAGAGCCTGCTTATAACAAAGGTGCAGGCGCAGCTATGGCACCGCTACCTAATTTTACGGTCAGTAGCCAAAACAAGAATGGCATTATCGAGTATCGTTTACCGCAGTTGGTCAGTATTCCGAGTGACGGGAGACGCGTACGCACAGTGATTGGGGAGCAGGCAGGTAATAGTAAGCTCTGGATTCGCAGTACGCCAAGTGTTGAGACTGCTGCCTACTGGTATGCATCAGCGCCGTTTTTGACGCTGGACTGGATCGATGGTTCGTTACAGCTGTACCGTGATGACAACTATGTAGGTCAGTCACGTTATAATTATCAAGTGCTAAAAGAGCAGGGGATTGGATTTGGTCGTGATTCAAATATGCTCGTAAAAGAGCTGACCAATGAAGATAAGCAAGGTGAGAAAGGCGTGCTAAACCGTACGCAAACACTGACGACTACCAAGGCATATCAATTGACCAATCAGCACAATCGTAGCGTACGCTTGCAAGTACTGGGCAGTGAACCTATCAGTCGTGACGATAGTTTAAAAGTTGCGGTGACTCATACGCCGCCTGTAACTGAGCGAGATTGGAATGAAAATCAAGGCATGGTAACGTGGGAATTTGACTTACCAAGTAAACAGTCACAAGTAATACGTTCAACCTCCCAAATTAGTTATCCTGCCAATAAATTGTTAACTGGCAATTAATAAGTACTGCCTGTAAGTGCTACCTTATTAATAGGTAAAGTCAGGAATAATATTTTTGCCTTATTTTTACCTTTATTAAAAATTACCCGCATAACGAAAATTATTATAAAAGGAAAGCTATGTGTATTGTCGCTATTGCTTGGCAATTATTTGATGAGTTACCACTGGTACTACTGTCTAATCGTGATGAGTTTTTGCAGCGCCCAACTGAGCCGCTCCACCAGTGGTCTGACCAACCTATCTATGCTGGACGCGATAAGCAAAGCGGTGGCACGTGGTTAGGCATTCATCAGCAAGTGTCACCAGCGCAGAGTGCAGAGTATCATCAACAAAATGGTCGTTGGGCTGCAGTATTAAATTTTCGTGATGGAGTGCAGGCAAGCAGTGATGAGCGATCGCGGGGCGCACTGGTCACTGAATTCTTGACAGGGACTCTAAGTCCAATGGATTTTGCACGGCAGATTGATTTGCAAGATTATGCGGGTTTTAATCTGATTATTGGTGATGCTGTGCAAGCTGTGATCGTCAATAATCGTGGTCATGCACCCACGCCATTATATGCAGGTCTACATGTTATCTCTAACGGACAACCAGAGGACAGCTGGTTTAAGACAGAGCGGTTGCGCGGGCGACTACGTCAAGAAGTGCTGCCATTGATTGCGGAGGATAGTTCGCCTGCGTACTGGCAAGCGGCGGCTTTTAATGTCTTGTCAGATAGTATCAAAGCACCAGAAGACAAACTGCCTATTACTGGCGTGGCATTTGAAGTGGAGCAGATGTTATCGTCTGTTTATATTGAACCCGTCGCTTTTGGCGATACCAAAACCAGCAAACCTACTTATGGTACCCGCACTCAAAGCATCTTAACGTTGCGCAAAGAGAGCGATGCAGATTGTATTGCTAATATTATTAGCCGAGAGTTTGACAGTCATTCAAAGTGACCGTTAATAGATAATAAAAAAACACCCACGGTAATTGCTAACATTCTAGCTACTATCGTGGGTGTTTTGCGTTGTACTATTGAGTGACTCATTACATAAGCAAATGATTATTTTGCTCAGGAATGATCAGCTCTTGCTTTAGGGGGAGTTCGCGTACCAATTCTTGTAAGGCACGACGATAAACGCCTCGTTTAAAGTGAATCACTTGTCCGAGTGGATACCAGTAGCTGACCCATTGCCAATGGTCAAATTCAGGTTTCCCTTCATCAAAGCGGATATGTTGAGTATTTGGCTCATCTAAGCGTAGCAAAAACCATTTTTGTTTTTGCCCAATACATAAGGGGTGCTGACCATGACGTACATAACGTTTTGGCAAACGATAGCGCAACCAGTCTTGCGTGACTGCCAATAAGTCTACGTGACGCGGATGTAAGCCGACCTCTTCCCAGAGCTCGCGATACATTGCATCCATCGGCGTTTCCCCGCGGTCGATACCACCCTGCGGAAATTGCCAAGCGTTGTGACCAATACGTTTTGCCCACAGAACCTGCCCTTGTGTATTTGCCAAGATGATGCCGACGTTGGCGCGAAAGCCGTCTGCATCTATCATGACTAAACCTTTTAATTTGTTTAAAAATAGCTTGTTTTGACTTGAAACCGTGACAGCAATCGTAATTATTATAAGGTGATTGTTATCGATATCCGCTCAAAACAAGATTTATTACCGTTATTAAACCAAGAAACAAGCAAAATGTGTAACAGTATTTTGCTATAAAATGTTTCACGAGTTTTACCTTTTAAAATCAACTATTTATAAATAGACTTTTGTAGGTTTTCATACGGCATTTTTAGGCAAGTGTTGAAGAGTAGTAATAGGCACATGGATATACGATTATTCAGTAAACTATCGAACTCTACTATTTCGATATGTATAAAGTGATAAAAGCACAGATTTCACTGGTGAGTTAATAGCAAAACAATGAGCCTATAAAATCTTGCTTTGGCTTATGCTACACTAGCTGGGCAATATATCATTCACACAATAATAATAGGCAATACGCCATTTAAAATAAGGAACATCTGCAATGTCAGAATCAAAAGCAAGCGTCATATGGCAAGAGAATAAAGCCTTTATGGGTGTGTCACCATCAGGACATAATGTACAAATCGATGCTGATAAAGAAAAAGGCTCAAGCCCAATGGAGCTGATTTTGCTAGGACTTGGCGGCTGCGCTAGTTATGATGTCGTAGAGATTTTACAGAAATCACGCCAAGCAGTGACGGATGTACGTTGTGAGCTAACCGCCCAGCGCGCTGAAACTGTACCAGCGGTCTATACTGATATTCATATGCATTTCGTTGTCACTGGTCAAGATGTCAAAGAAAAACAAGTCGAAAAAGCTATCCAGTTATCAGCAGAAAAATACTGTTCTGCCAGCCGTATGTTAGTAGCAGGTGGGGTCAATATCACCCATGATTTCGAAGTGGTTGCAGGCTAGGGACTTATATAATGATAAGTGCATTCTTTGAGTTGGTAACTGATAAAGTGGCGTCTGCCATTTTAGCCATGGTGGTAGCAAGCCTACTACCATGGGCGGTGTCAGTCGTTGCAAAAGTATCTGGTGGCTTTAGAATCAGAAATAATGCACATCCTCGCGAATTTTTTCAAAATGCAACAGGCATGGCAGCACGTGCTAATGCAGCACAACAAAACAGTTATGAAACCTTGCCAGTATTCTTGGCAGCAGTATTGGTAGCGATGCTTTTCTTTGTACCGCAGTCGATTATCAACGTATTGGCTTGGCTGTATGTGATGATACGAATTGGTTTTTGTGTGGCGTATATTACTAACTTGGCAATGTTCCGCTCTATCCTCTGGGTACTATCAATGGCATGTTGTCTGATGCTATTTTATTTAGCGATACGAGTCAGCGTCTAGGGCATGTCCTCAATTCAAACGACAGTTATCTAAACGGATTAAAAATGGCTAAATTTTGCCAAACAGCGTCAAATCGCTTGCTAGTATCTCGATATTATCTACGCTATTTTTCTCGTTTGACGGCAATTTATCTCATTTTTATCTCCATTTTTGAAATGAGGACACACCCTAATAAAAATACCCGTAACTACCGAAACGCTCAAATACAAGCAGGTGATTAATCTCGTACGCTTGCTTGTAGGGCGCTAATAATCACCGCTTTGTTTTTTTCTCGTTTAATACCTTCCCACATTGTTTGCGCCTCAACATAGCCTTTGGTGAGCATACCTAGCCATTGCTTATATCGACCAACTAACACTACATCGTTCTTTGCTTCACCTTCCAAAAATTTAATCTGATGGGCAATTAAGTCTTGCCATGACAATGTAGCCGTATTCTCTACGCTGTTAGTACTTTTTTCAGTATCATTATCAACCTGTGCGACTAAATCAGGACGTGTTACTGCGCCGCGACCTAACATCAAATGCGGCGTACCTGCTTGCGTCATACAGTTTTGCGCATGCTCAAAGTTCCAAATTTCTCCATTGGCAATGACTGGAATATCGAGCGCATTAAAACTCTGAATTTTATCCCAATAGGCAGGTGGCTTATAGCCTTGGGTTTTGGTACGTGCATGGATGGTGAGCCAATCAGCGCCACTGTCGTTAATTGCGCCTCGGATATCATCCATTCGACTGGTATCGGTATAGCCTAGACGAATCTTAGCTGATACTGGTATATGGGCGGGAACGGCTTGACGTACGGCACTGATAATCTGATACATGGTTTCAGGTTCATCTAACAATACAGAACCACCGCGATGGCTATTTACTGTTTTTGCAGGGCAGCCAAAGTTGATATCGATAGCAGGTGCACCAAGCTCACAAGCGTACGCGGCGTTTTCTGCCATAAGCTGCGCTTCGCTACCCAAAATCTGTACATGAATGGGCGTGCCCGCGGCCGTTTTGGCATCATGATGTAGCTCAGGCACATATTTATAAAACACATGTGCAGGCAAGATGTGCTGAGTGATACGGATAAATTCACTGACCGACCAATCATAAGGACGACCCAAGTCAGACGCAATTTGAGTTAAAATTTGGCGCATTAATGGATCGGTCAAGCCCTCCATAGGCGCGAGCAAACGCACGGGAGTCGCAAATAACTGATTAATAGTATTTTGACGTTCTTGAAGTTGCTGGCTATTATTCATGCTGGTGATTCACTGCTAAAGGGTCGTTATAAGAGAGATTGAATAAAACTTGAGGCTGACAGAGGTGTAGGGTAATTAAGTATTACCAAAAATCACTTTTTTGCCCGTCTGTAATCCTGATATCAAGTCTTTAATATTATGAATATCCAAATTGCTTTGCGCGCGAGTACAGGCGACATAAAGCAAACGCAGCTCTTCTGGACTGATCTTGACCGCATTGGTGGTCACATCGTAGTAAAAATCATCATCTAATTGCACTTTTCCCCATTCTAGCCCTTTGGCTTTATGAGCGGTGGAGATGACATAGTCAGCATTTTCGATACTGGTGAGACTATTGACTGCTTGGCTCAAGACGTTGGTACCGTGGTCATCGACCAGTTTGACCAGTGTTTTGAGATCGCTACCCTCATTGGTTTCGGCATACTCTTGCACATCACCCCAGTTATAAAAATACGCCAGCTCAGGTACACCGTAAGCCGATTTACCATTTTTTAAGTTTTCGGCTGCCTGACAGAATTTGAGCATACGGTCGGTATCCGCTTGTAGCGCCACGCGATGTCCGTGCTTTAGCCCTGTCAACAGTTGTGACATGGCAGCAGCATTGGTACGGCACAAAATAGCATCTTTTTTGCTATGTACCATGCCCTTATCGGTAGAAGACTGCTTATTCGGGTTACCTTTTAGCGGTACGTCCTCTTGTAGTGCTTTTAGTAGAGTATTGGCCACTTCTGCAATCGGCTCACCAAAGCGAAAAGATTGCGTCAATAATGTCTGCGGTAATGGCAGCTTTTTCATCGCATTGACCGCGCCGCGCCATTCATAAATCTGCTGATGGGCATCGCCCACATAGATGACTTGTCTCGACTGCTGGGTCAAGATACCCATCATCAATGGATCAGCATCTTGTGCTTCATCAAATAAGATAAAGTCCGCTGGGATACTAGGCTTAGACAACGCCCAAAGCTTGAGATAAATATCATGGCCAATACCAGCAGGGTGACGCGCATCAATCGACTGTAACCAGCGCTGCTCAACAGCAGGGTAGAGCATTTCGCGCAGCTGCTCTGCATCTGAGTCATCGAGCCAACTTGGGAACAGTATGTGCCTTGGCGCAGGGTAGCTGGCATGCGTGCTGCAAAAATTACTTACTGCATCGCTGACGAAACGCGATAGTCGTGCGGGTGTCAGCGTAATGTATTTATTAACCCCATCCATTTGTCGACGTACTTGTACAGGCTGTAGTCCTAAATCATCACCGAGACGCTTAGGTGAAAAGCGCGGCAAAGATAGCTTGGCGGTAATATCACGAGCAACATGACGATAAGCTAATGAATGAAAAGTACGGCACTCTACATGCGGCGGAAACTTTGACCGAGCATCATTGGCAATCGCTTTGTTAAAAGCCAGATACAGTCCGCGGCCACGTAAGCGCTCACCGATTAGCTTGAGCGTCGTTGTCTTACCGGCGCCCGCATAAGCAACCACTTTAAACGACTTATGATCCATCGCCATATTCAGCGCGCTCAGCTGCTCGTCAGTGGGATCGCTCATATAAGCTGGCATAGATGCGGACATAATAAAGCTACCTAAATACAAAAATTGATTAAAAATAAAAGGGGCAAAAAAAGCCACTGGGTAAACAATGGCTTATAGATGGTGGTGATGCTAAAACGTGATAATAAGCAATCAGCTTACTAATGAGGCAAGAATAAAACGGTGTAATGGTAGTTTAACGCATAGCTATATGTAATCAATAACTTTATTTTAGTCTAGATTAGACTGGTAAGTGTTTTATTCTTTGTCTGTCGATACGAGAGTAGGACTGGGCTCTTCTTTGATTAAAATCTTCGCCAAAAACAAACCAAGCTCAAACAGCAACCACATCGGAATCGCTAGCATGAGCATCGATACGCCATCTGGCGGCGTGACAACGGCAGCCACAGCAAAACAGCCCACAATGATATAACGACGTTTTTCTTCTAAGCTCTGAATGGAGACAATACCTGCCAATATCAATAGCAAAGTGACAACTGGAATCTCAAAGGTTAAGCCGAATACCATAAATAATTTTAAGGCAAAACTGAGATAGCTGTCGATATCCGTCATGGGTAGTACGTTTTGCGGGGCAAACATGATAAAGAACTTTAAGACCCCTTTGAGCACAATAAAGTAAGAAAAAGCCACACCAGCATAAAACAAAAATATAGAAGATAGCAGCACTGGAATAGCGATTTTCTTTTCTTTCTTGTACAAGCCGGGCGCTACAAATGACCAAATTTGATAAAGGATATAGGGCATCGCCAAAAACGCGGCTACGAATACGGTCAGACGTATCGGCGCCATAAAGTTTGACGTGATATCAGTGGCAATCATGGTCGAGTTGGCAGGTAACTGCGCAACTAGTGGATCAGACAACAAGTTATATAGCTCGCGCGAATAGCCGACCAAGCCTAAAAATATTATCAGTACAGCCACACATATTTTGATCAAATGCCGACGCAGCTCAATCAAATGCTCAGTAATAGGCATATCGGCCAAAGGGCTTAAAATATCATCTGATGATTCGTTTTGAGTGCTATCAGTTGTTGCTTTATCGTCTTGATCAATGCCATCTAAAGCAGGAGTATCTGAAATCGCGAGTTTTTCTTGGCGGCTTTTTTTGCGTTTGAGTAGTTGCATCAGTCAGTCTCCTGCTTATGGTCAGAAGTCTGCATGTTGGCAGGACTGTTGAGTAGGGCATCCGCTTTATAGTTTGGCACGTATGGCGGCATTGGAAGCCGACGTGCTTTGTCATAAGCGCCAAGTCGAAACCACATGTTTTCCCACGGTCGGGTAGTGATGGTCTGAACAACTGGTGCTGCTTTGGCGTTGTCACTCACATTTGCATCATCTACATTTGCATCATTTATATTGTCACCGCTGTGACCGCGCTTCGATAATTGGCTATTTTCTAATGTATCTGGCTGCTCGTCAGTGGCATAAGCATAGTCGAATGCTTTTGGTGTGGCTGATTGCTGCTTTTGTGTGCGGCTATTTTTATGAGCTTCGTCACCCTTGCTGTTTTCAGCATTCGTAGATGTTTCAGAAGCTATCGAAGCAGGACTATGCGAGCTTTCAAAAGCTTTCATATTACCGCGCATCTCAGCCATCTCGCGCCTCATTTCGGCTTCGGTCTGGCGAATTTTGGCGAGTTCTTTCTGCATTTGCTGACGTGTCTCAGCCAAGTCAAGCTCAGCCTCTATTTCAGATTGCAATGTTGAGACTGTGCGGCGAATTTTGGCGTACCATTGCCCAGCCGTGCGCGCTGCCTGTGGCAGTTTTTCTGGGCCCAGTATGATTAGGGCGATAACGCCAAAGAGAAGTAGTTCAGAAAACCCGATATCAAACATAATGGTCCGATGTCACTGTTTAGATGCTATACGTTATGCTTATCATCAACCTTGGTGGTTGAGCGCTCTTCAGTGTGTGCCGTCGCATCGTGGTCAAGAACCGCGTGTTTTTTGGCATGCTCTGTATTTTCATCTTTAACAGCTTCTTTAAAGCCTTTGACAGCACCGCCCAAATCTTTACCAGCATTTCTGAGTTTTGAGGTGCCAAACACGACAACGACAACGACCAATAGTATCAGCCAATGTGTAATAGAAAAACTACCCATAATGGTATCCTTGTGACTTGGTTTTGTGACTTGGTTTTGTGACTTGGTTTTCAGTCTTTATATGCCTGCTTTTAGTTTGCAAAAAGGTCTATCTAGCAAACAAAAAGCATCGACATATAATGCGAGATAAAACAGAGCTATATTATAACCTGCACTTATTACAAATAGGTGAAAGCAACAATAATCCAATAAAATAGACGTTTATTTTTTATTTAGGCTTATCTAGCGGCTTTTTCATCGATACCTGATAACCCAAAACGTCTGCCTAGCTCGTTTAATACGGCGTCCGACTCTATATCAAACCAGGCCAGTCCGACTAAGGTATGGAACCAGACATCGGCGACTTCATAGATCAGCTCATGACGCGCTTCATCGTAGCTTGCTTTGTCTGTACTCTCATCGCAGTTAGCAAAATCTTTGGCAGCGATGATACTTTCTGTGCTCTCCTCACCAACTTTTTCTAATATCTTATTTAATCCTTTGGCGTACAGGCTGGCCACATAAGAGCTGTCGGCATCGGCTTGTTTGCGCTCTGCTAATACGCTATCAAGTTGCTGCAATACAGAGGCTTTATCGACTTGTGCTTGAGCAGTATCAGTTTGTGCTTGGATGGTATCAGAGTCAGTATTCGCACCAGTGTTTTCAGTTTCACGAGTGTCGCTAGTAGATTCATGAGAATGATAAATATCCGCAGGGTCTTTTAATACTTTATCGACAGTTTGCCATTCAGGCGTTTGACCTGATAAATCCAAACGCTGATAAAAGCACGACTCGCGTCCCGTATGGCAAGCAATGCCGCCAGCCTGAGTGACACTAAGCACAATCACATCTGCATCACAGTCTAGACGAATATCATGTACGGTTTGCGTATGACCTGATGACTCACCTTTATGCCATAGCTTGGCACGTGAGCGCGAAAAATAAATCGCTGTCTGTGTTTGTGCAGTGAGCTGTAATGCTTCTGCATTCATCCACGCCATCATCAAAATACGACCTGTCTGATGATCTTGAGCAATTGCAGGAATCAAACCATCATCATTGAAAGTTACGGCAGTCAGCCAAGCAGGTAAAGTCATAATGTATTTGTCGTCTTATAGGTAGAAAGTGAAAAAAAGTGATAAGCAATTATACTACTTATGATTAAAGCGGGGAGATTATCTGAAATGCTCTGTAATATGCTGACAGCTCGCAATATGATGTCAACTAAATGCGCTATAGAGTGCAAGTATGCTAAATGACAGCATACTACTTGTACTCAAGCGATTCTATAGTCTAAATAAATGTGGATACAGCGCTTCTTTGATCGTATTATCAAGCTTAGTCACTTTATTGAGGTTAAAGTCGTAACCTCTAAAATGCTGGCGCGCTTTTGCTACTATCTCGCCCGTGTGCATCCGTGTGACTTTTAGGATTATATTACCGCCATTATCATATATTGGCTCAACACCAACTTCAAATAACAACTCTTCTCGTACGCGGATACGGCTAACAATATCTAGCTGCAATTTATCAATAATCAAGCCTTGATGGTCTGCGTTGATTTCCTTGACACCTTTAGCATATAAAAATCTTAGCCGTGCTTCGGACAATAGCGCTGTCAGAGATTCGACCGTCATATGCTGTCCTGCGTCGGCTTCCGTATGACGCACACGCATCACTGTCTCAAAAACAAACAAGTCGTCGTCGAATACTAACTCTTGTTTTGACACACTATCTCCTAGAGTGATGGCCAAAGATTATTCTATTTATCATGCTGTAGGTTAGTAGTACTGTTATCGTTATAGCTATACATTACAGCGTAAATACTCATGGTAAATAAGCTGTTTTAATGGTGTTTATATGAAGATATAGCTTAGTCTCTACTTAAGCACAGCTTAGGCTGACATTCAATCTATTTGGATAAAATTCAGCCGTTTTATTAAGGCTTTTAAGAGAGCTGCTATCGCTTATTTGATGCTGATTACTTGTCTATACTGTCTACTAAAACCTTGCCAAAACTTTACTTGGCAAAACAAGGCACTATCTGCTAAAATAGCGCCTCCCACCTCGAGGCAAATAGAGGTTTAGTGGTTATTTATATAACGATTATTCAGTATGACTATTTGACGACCAGGTTCTAAAACAGAAAAAGAGGCAAATCATCATGAAAGTTAAGATGAAAACCAGAAGCGGCGCAGCTAAACGCTTCAAAAAAACAGCGAATGGCTTCAAGCGTAAGCAAGCATTCAAAAGCCATATTTTGACCAAGAAATCAGCTAAGCGTATTCGCCAATTGCGTGGTCTTAAGTTGGTGCACAAGTCTGACGAAGCAGCAGTTCGTCGTATGTGCCCATACATTTAATAGCCTACCGTCATCTATCTTTGATTGAAAATATTTGACTTTGCAATCTGACAATGATGTTTGTTATTTAACGGCATCATCACTCGCTTAACAGTGATTAAAAAATCTTGGAGTAAATTATGGCCCGTGTAAAACGTGGTGTACAGGCAAATCGCCGTCACAAAAAAATCTTAAAGCGCGCAAAAGGCTACTACGGTGCCCGTTCACGTGTTTACCGCGTAGCGGTACAGGCAGTGACCAAAGCTGGTCAATATGCTTATCGTGACCGTCGCAACAAGAAACGTACTTTCCGTCGTCTTTGGATCGCACGTATCAATGCTGGTGCACGCTTAAACGGCTTAAGCTATAGCCGCTTCATCAATGGCATGAAAAAAGCAAACATCGCAATCGATCGTCGCGTTCTAGCAGACATCGCTATGCATGATGCAGCGACTTTCACAGCATTGGTCGAAAAAGCAAAAGCGGAATTGGCCTAAATATTAACCGTCCTTTAGGTATGATGCTTTTAAATAATGATTTATAAGCAATTGTCTAAATGGATAGGACTAATATTGATTAATAGTATGATATTAATAAAAGCTACCGCTGGTCGGTGGCTTTTTTTATATTAAATTATTTTAAGCGTGCTCTATATTGAACTTTGTCGAGCAAAAATACGCTTATCATCGTCTAAATATTCAAGCCATTCTTATAACCAGCCTTTATATCAATCTTTTATATAAACATAGTTGGATAAATGGTTTGCAATATTTGGTCAAATCCCTACAATTAATAGTCCGTTCAAATCAGGAATAATGCGTCTTATGACTAACCCTGCTGCCACCAACGACTTGTCGGCGCTACCGACCTTGTCTTCAGAGCTCAATGAGCTTAACGAAGCTCAGCTTACCGAATTTGCAAATGCTGCTGAAGCTCTAATCCTACAAGTAACTGATGCGCGCACACTACAAGATTTGCGTGTGCAATTGACTGGTAAAAAGAGTCCGTTAACGGGCTGGTCAAAGCAGATGGGCAAGCTTGATGCTGATGATAAAAAAACTTATGGCGGCTGGTTGCATCAAGTACGTAGCCGCATTCAGCAAGCACTAACAGACCAACAGCAGCAACTAGAAGTCGCAGCGCTCAATGCCAAGCTAGAAAGCGAGAGTATTGATATCACTTTGCCTGCTCGTGGTGGGCAAAAAGGTCATCTGCATCCAGTAACTATGATTACTCAGCGTATGCAGCAGTATTTTATTCAAGCGGGCTTCAATGTCGCAACTGGCCCTGAAGTCGAGAGCGACTACTATAATTTTGAAGCGTTGAATATCCCGTCGCACCATCCTGCGCGCGCGATGCATGATACTTTTTATTTCGATGCGCATTATCTACTGCGTACGCATACCAGTCCTGTCCAGATTCGTACCATGGAAAAAAATGAGCCGCCGATTCGCATCATTTGCCCAGGCCGTGTTTATCGTAACGACTCAGACCAAACTCATTCGCCGATGTTCCATCAGCTAGAAGGCCTTATGGTCACCGAGTCGAGCACTTTTGCTGAGCTAAAAGGTTTAATCAGTGAGTTTCTAGAAGCATTTTTTGCCAAAGAGCTGACCGTACGTTTCCGTCCGTCGTTTTTCCCATTCACTGAGCCGTCTGCAGAAGTGGATATCTTAGATGACAATGGCAAGTGGCTTGAAGTAATGGGTTGCGGCATGGTGCATCCACAAGTATTGACCAATTGCGGTATTGATAGCGATAAATACACTGGCTTTGCTTTTGGTATGGGTATCGAGCGCTTTGCGATGCTGTATTACGGTATTGATGACTTGCGCTTGTTTTTCCAAAATGACGTGCGCTTCTTAAAGCAATTTGGCTAGAGTTTTCTTTATACCTATATAGTCAGTTCAAGATAATTTAGATCTAAGGAAGGCGTGTGAAAGTGCTACCAATTGTAGACTGAGCGAGCCTGACGCTGTATCTAGTTTATATAGGATTGACTATAGCAAGTGAATTCGCCAAGCTTTACTCCAACATCTTTATTATAAAATTCTGATCCGAGATATTTATGAAAATTAGCGAACAGTGGCTACGTCAGTGGGTAAACCCTACAAATACTAGCGAACAGTTAGCCGAACAGTTGACTATGGCAGGTCTTGAGATTGATGATCGCTATGCGGTTGCCCGTGCTTTTAGCGGTGTGGTTGTCGGTGAAGTCATCAGCATTGAGCAGCATCCTGATGCAGATAAATTACGTGTTACTCAGGTAAATATCGGTGACGCTGAGCCATTACAAATTGTCTGCGGTGCTCCTAACGTGACCGTCGGTATGAAAGCGCCAGTTGCTACCGTTGGTGCGGTATTGCCAAGCGATGATAAGAAAGGGTTTAAAATCAAAAAGAGTAAGCTACGCGGTGTGGCCTCAAATGGCATGCTATGTGGCGCTTCTGAAATTGATTTAGTCGATGATATAGATGGCTTGCTTGAGCTGCCTGAAGATGCACCAGTTGGTACAGATATTCGTGAATATCTAGGTTTAGATAATCAAGTATTAGATATCTCAATCACCCCAAACCGTGGTGATTGCTTTAGCGTACGTGGTATCGCTCGTGAAATATCTGTCATCAACGACTTACCTGTACAAACGCCAGAAATCTCGGCCAATACCGCTGGCACTGCCGCAACACCAGCTGTGACAGTCAATGCAAAGGAAGCGTGCCCTCGCTATCTGCTGCAGTCGATTAGCAATATTGACCGTAGCATCGATACGCCGAAATGGATGCAAGATGCGCTGGTACAATCAGGACTACGTTCACACAATTTCTTGGTAGATGTGACCAACTATGTATTGATGGAGTTGGGTCAACCGTTACATGCGTTTGACGCAGACATGATCGAAGGTGATATCGTTGTACGTTTGGCAAAGCCTGATGAAACCATTACTTTGCTAAATGAACAAACCGTTACCTTGACGGGTGATGAGCTTGTGATTGCTGATGACAAAGGTGCCTTGGCACTGGCTGGTATTATGGGTGGTCAGCGTAGCAGTGTCACTGATAGTACCACCAATATCGTTGTAGAAAGTGCTTTCTTTAATCAGCTAGCCATTGCTGCACGCGCACGTCGTTTCGGACTACATACGGACGCATCACAGCGTTTTGAGCGTGGCGTCGACTTTGAATTGCCAGCATTAGCGTTGGCACGAGCTTGTGATTTAATCACCAGTATTACTGGCGGTGAAGCTGGACAAATAGTCACGGCCGAAAACCTTGAGCATTTGCCAGCACGCGCACCGATTACATTGCCAATCGCGAAAGTTCGTGATGTCATTGGGATTGATATTGAACCAACTGAGATGGTACGTATCTTGACCCAATTGGGTTTTGACGTAGAGCAGCAGAGCGATTCACTAGTTTGCAAGCCGCCATCTTATCGTTTTGATATGAGTATCCGCGAGGATTTAATCGAAGAGATTGCTCGTATCTATGGCTATGACAATATTCCAAGCGTCCTGCCACATTTGCAAGTAAGTATGGATTATGATGATACTGCGGATTTGACCCATGAGATGAAGCTCGCATTGGTCGACAACGGCTATATGGAAGCGATCAGCTTTAGCTTTAGTGATGCAAAACTAGAAGCATTGCTTGACGACGAAGCGCTAGGGGAGGTATTGGCACTGGCAAACCCTATCTCTAGTGATCTAGCCGTTATGCGTCGTACCTTGCTATCGAGCCTACTGCCTTGCGTGCAATATAACTTAAATCGTCAGCAGCCACGTGTACGTTTCTTTGAGACAGGTCTTAGCTTTGTTGGACAAAGTATTAGTGACTTAGTGCAAACACCAAGTATTGCTTTAGTCGCAGTTGGTGATATATGGAGCGAGCAAGCTTATCAAAACCGTGCCTTAGATTTTTATGACCTAAAGCATGATATTGAGCAGTTATTACCAGCACAAATCGATAGCGCACGTATTCGCTACGAGCGTAGTACGCTGAGCTTCCTGCATCCAGGACAAAGCGCTGAGTTGTATATTGATGATGTATATGTTGGTTGGTTGGGTCAGTTGCACCCAAATACTGCTAAGCAATTAGATCTGCCGACTACCTGGGTCGCTCAATTGTCACTGGCACCGCTATTGACGATTGCACGTGAGCAGCATGCTATCACGACACCAAGCAAGTTCCCACAAGTACGCCGCGATATTGCTATCTTGGTAGACAGTGACATCAGTTTGCAGACGCTAGAGACAACCGTGCGAGCTGCAGCAGGTAATATGCTGATTGATCTTTGGTTATTTGATGTCTATCAAGGTGACAAAGTACCAGCAGGCCAGCGCTCACTAGCGTTTGCACTGATATGGCAAGATAGTACGCAAACGTTGTCTGACGAAGCCGTCAAGACTGCCACAGATAAAGTGGTACAAGCGCTAACTGACCAGCATTCTGTACAGCTGCGCGACAGCTAACATTTAGTAAGTATTATACCCAATGCTCTGTAGTCTTTTTACCATGAGGCTACGGAGCATTGCTATTCATAGAATAAGTTAAGTGGTTATTAATAAAGGATTTTAATGAAGACTTTGTTAAAAAATGGTCAAAAAACCTTTATAATAGCTAGCCTTAACCCTCATACCGCTAAACCATGATATTCGACATCACGACATAGCATAGGAGTCGTACTGTGAGCACCTTAACCAAATCTGACATGATTGAGCATTTGATGAGTCACCTAAACCTAACACGCCAAGAAGGCCGCTGTCTGGTGGAGAACTTTTTTGATGAGCTGTCAGAGAGTTTGATTGATGGCAAAGAGGTCAAGCTTTCAGGCTTTGGCAACTTTGAGCTTAAAGATAAAAACAGCCGTCCAGGCCGTAACCCGAAAACAGGGGAGCCTGTTGCAGTATCCGCGCGCCGTGTGGTTACTTTTAAGACAGGGCAGAAATTTCGTCAGAAGGTTGACGAGCGTTTGTTTGATAGCTAATACCTAGTTTGGCACTGCGCTGAACGATAGTGTGTCTGTTTTATCGTGAGTTTATAAGAATGCTAGTGCGTATTTGCACTTAGTTATTTTTGCGTACATCTATATATTTCGATATTGCAGCACGCATCGTATATTAGAGTTATCTATAAAGTAGGAACCTACTAAAATCATAAATGATAGACATAAAAAAAGAGAGCATAGGCTCTCTTTTTTTTACTACAGTTTATCTATTGTATGAACAATAAATTACTGAGCTTCTTCAACTACTACTTCGTCAGAAGCTTCAACAGCAGCAGTATCAGTTTCGCTAGCTACGTCTACGCTAGTGGTGTCGCCGTCTACAGGAACTTCAGCGTCCATTTCGTCAGTAGCAGTTGCTTCTTGAGCATCAGCGATGTCAGCTTCAGCGCCAGCAACAGCAGCGTCAGCATCAGCAGTCATTTCGCCTTCAGCAGCAGCTTCGTTTAGCTCTTCAGAAGCGTCTTGCACTTCTTCTTGCGCGTCAGATAAATCTTCAGCAGCGTTTTCTTTGCTGCTATCACAGGCAGTAAGGCCCATAGTTGCAGTCATGATACCAGCTAGAGCAAGTAATTTAAGTTTCATATGGTTTTCTCCGGAAAAATGAAATGAGCAGTAGCAGCAACAAAGGTCGAAATCCGAGATTTCTCAGAATTCAACTAGTCTTAGTCACAGCTACTCAGCTTCCACGCATTCTATAGGTTTTCTAAGTAAATAGAAATAGCCTGTACAATTAAGTAACAATAAAATTTAAAATAATATTTTACTTTGGCTATCCGATATACTTTTTAATACAAGAAGCCAGATTAATCGACGTATAATCAATAACATCAGAGGGATTGAGCCCTTTTTTAGTTATCATCTTTTGTCTCGAATTGTCGATATTAGCCTCGTTTTTATGGATAAGAATTGAATTAAATAGTCTGATTATCGTCCTATATTACATAAATCCTAGTTAAGTTAGCAATTTTATAAGTTTCTACTTGCTTTTAGGGTAGTAGACTAGATCATAGCGTAAGTTGACTGGCTAAATAACATATAACATAAGTAAAGATTAATAGAAGTAGTGGCTAATAGAGATAGTAGTTAATAGAAATAGTGAATCAATCTATATTTGAGGAATAAAATTATGAAATGGCAAGGTAGACGAGGCAGCTCGAATGTGCGCTCTAGCACAGGTGGCGGTAAGATGATCGGTGGCGGTATTGGGGGTATTATTATAGCTGGTATTTTATGGTTGGTATTTGGGGTAAACCCAATGACCGCATTACAGACAGGACAGGCGGTCACAGGTGGTAGTAGTGAGTCATCTACTGAGCTGGCAACCAGCACAGACCGAGACACGCAATTTGTAAAAGTTGTACTGGCAGATACAGAAGAAGTCTGGCATCAAATCTTTAATGAGGCTGGTAGCACTTATCAAGAGCCGTCATTGATTTTGTTTAATGGTCAAGTCAGCTCAGCATGTGGTAGTGCTAGCTCTGCAACGGGGCCATTTTATTGCCCAGGGGATCAGACTGTTTATTTAGACACGTCATTCTTTGTAGAGATGCGTCAGAATCTTGGTATTTCAGGCGATCAGCAAGGCTCTGGTGGTGAAGAGAACCAAGGCAAGGCTGGCGATTTCGCACAGGCCTACGTGATAGCACATGAGGTAGGTCACCATGTACAGACGCTATTGGGCATTAGCCAACAGGTCAATGAAGCTCGTCAGCAAGTGACTCAAGCACAGTCTAATAAGCTATCAGTATTGCAAGAATTGCAAGCGGATTGTTTTGCCGGTGTATGGGCTCAGCGCAATCAAGAGCGCGTACAGTTTTTAGAAGCTGGTGATCTTGATGAAGCGGTGAATGCAGCTAGTCAAATCGGTGATGATCGTCTGGCGAAAGCGAGTGGTGGTGCAGTAGTGCCTGATAACTTTACTCATGGTACCAGTCAACAACGTGTCGAATGGTTCACTCGTGGTCTAGAAAGCGGTAATGTACAATCTTGTGATACGTTCAGCGGTGCACTTTAATAGACATATATATTAATAATCGTGTATTTGACTAACGATGTTTTTTAAGGTTGATGTTTTTTATTATAAGTCTAGTGCATGGACTTATAATCAAAATTAAGACATAAAAAAGCCTGCAACGAATTGCAGGCTTTTTTATCATCTTTTATCTGATATTACTCAATCAATTATCAAGTAACATCAGCGTAGAAAGATTTAGTTGTTGTCAAGAACATAACCACCAGCACCGCCAATCGCTGCACCAGCCAATGCGCCACGAGCGATATCTTTGCTGTCACCTTTACTTTTAATAAGAGCACCAGCTGCTGCGCCAGCAGTAGCACCTTTAGCAGTGTTGCTCATACCGCTATAAGAGTTACAACCAGTCATGATTAGTGCTGAGCTAGTAATTGCAGTCATTGCGATCGTTTTAGCAAATTTCATATTATCACCTATTAAGTCATCAAGTTTAAAATACAATACCTTCAAAATACTGTGTCCATGATATTTTCAAGTATATTCCTACTGTCTGTCATAATAGTCGGTTACTAATAATATAGTCGTAGTAAAAACGCTAAACTTTGCAAACGAGATGTAAGCGATGTTGCCGTACTGTATCATCAGCAACGCCTGTGAACGACAGTGCGGATTACGTCCTAATGGGTGTAACTATTAATACTTCGATACTGCTATAAAAAAGACTACCTATAGGTAGTCTTAATATCAAATCAAAGCTGAATATGACTGGTAAACTGACTAAAAATTAGTTTTGTGATTTACGCTTCATTTGCTCAAAGAATTCATCGTTGGTTTTCGCTTCTTTCAAGCGATCCAACAAGAACTCAGTAGCTTGTACGCCATCCATCGGTTGAAGTAGTTTGCGTAAAATCCATACTTTACGCAGCTTGTCTTCGTCCAATAAACGCTCTTCGCGGCGTGTACCAGATTTTTTGATATTAATCGCAGGGAATACACGTTTTTCAGCCAAGTCACGCTCAAGCGTAATCTCTTGGTTACCCGTTCCCTTGAATTCTTCAAAAATAACGCTATCCATCTTACTACCAGTATCAATCAATGCACTGGCAATAATGGTCAAACTACCACCTTCTTCCACGTTACGCGCCGCACCAAAGAAACGTTTTGGACGTTCTAGAGCATTGGCATCCAGACCACCCGTCAACACTTTACCTGACGATGGAATGACCGTGTTATAAGCACGCGCTAGACGCGTAATTGAATCAAGTAAAATCACCACGTCTTGCTTATGCTCAACCAAACGTTTGGCCTTTTCGATGACCATTTCAGCAACTTGTACGTGACGCTGTGGCGGCTCATCAAAGGTAGAAGCGACCACTTCACCGCGTACGGTACGTACCATCTCGGTGACTTCTTCTGGACGCTCATCAATCAATAGTACGATTAAATAACATTCAGGGTTATTACGAGTGATTGATTGCGCGATGGTCTGTAGCAACATCGTTTTACCCGCTTTTGGCGGTGCGACGATGATAGAACGCTGACCTTTACCAATCGGAGCGATTAGATCGATGATACGACCAGTCAAATCTTCAGTAGTTCCGTTACCAAGCTCAAGTTTTAAATGCTCAGTTGGGAAGAGAGGCGTCAGGTTCTCAAAGATAAGCTTATGACGTGAGCGATCTGGCGTATCAAAGTTGATTTCGCCAACTTTTAATAATGCAAAATAACGCTCAGAATCTTTTGGTGGACGAATCGTACCAGCGATACTGTCACCAGTTTTTAGACTGAAACGGCGAATTTGGCTAGGGCTGACATAAATATCATCAGGACCGGCTAAATATGAGCCTTCTGATGAGCGCAAAAATCCAAAACCATCAGGAAGAACCTCAAGTACGCCGTCACCATAAATGGCTTCACCGTTACGCGCATGGGTTTTTAGAATAGCAAAGATAATGTCCTGTTTACGGCTACGCGCCATATTATCAAGACCCATTTCTTTGGCGATAGCCAATAGCTCAGCGATTGATTTTTTCTTTAATTCAGTAAGATTCATAGATAGGTCATTAGCAATTGATCAGATGAGAGATGCCATTAGCAGCACAAGTCACGACAGTGATTAAAATAACGGTAATATGATGATATGGGTGTGTGCACAGCGCTGTAGTTTATGTAGTTTTGGTTTTATATGTCTGCTTATGTACGCATTGCCATCATTGGAGGCAAGGTAATAAGAAATAAGGATAAAAAAGGCTACATAAGAGTCTGCGTCAAAAACTCAATATCAGTAATTGCGTTTAGTCATTTTGTTCAGCAATGGTGTTTATAATGACGATTGTGTTTTTGTTGATAAACACGAGGAGAATAGCGACAAGATACTTAGGAAAACAGTTGGTTTTCTCTTGTCAGCAGACTATACGGTCTTCACAATAGCGTTGTCAATAAATTTTGCCAAAAAAGTCACATTATCGAGTTTTTTGCACAAAAAACAAGCAAAAAAGCCACTATCTTAGTTAGATAATGGCTTTCTCGGTTATTCTATTTTACCTGCTCAAGGTAATCTAGAGCGAGCAAATTTAACTTATAAATGCTTGTCTAGTACTTTAGCCAATTCAGCTTTTGGCTGTAGGCCCATTACTGAATCAACTTTTTCGCCATCTTTGAATACAAATAGCGTTGGGATATTACGAATACCGAAACGGCTAGCCGCTTGTGGGTTGTTGTCTACGTCTACTTTAACGATTTTAACTTTACCTTGGTACTCAGTCGCTAGATCTTCTAAAATAGGAGCAATGGCTTTACAAGGACCACACCATGGCGCCCAGAAGTCTACTAGTACAGGTACGTCTGATTGTAGAACGTCTTGATCAAAGTCCGTGTCGGTAGTATGTACAATAAGGTCTGACATAATTTTATCTCTCTTGTTTTATTACTTCTATCACCACTCATCAACCTATATATTGGTTTAATAATAAATCAGTTGGTGGTCAAAGAATTGTTTAGAAGGGGTGAAAATGTGCCATTATATTAACATGTTTGCTCTAATTTGACAGATACAGGCTGGTTAAATTGTTTAACAACTAGTATTAGTACAATAAATCGAAACGGTGCAGCACAAGAGTGTCTAATCTGTTATTTAATACGATTATCCTTATCAAAGTATGTATCTCAGCAAGATAGAAGTTTTATGTTTACCTCGTTTGCGTAGTAGCTAGTGATTAGTAGCTAGCGATATTAATAACGTTAAAAATCAGCTAAATTTTTGCCCTTTTATCCAAATAGCCGTCGTTCCTAAAATGGCTATCGTGCCAAATATAGCTATCATTTCCAAAAGATTAACCACCAGAAATCCTTATCTTAAAACCAATTTACATAAGTAGTTAAATTTATGCCTTTTACCGATGAAGAAGTTAATGCCCTCAATGCCCAAGAAAGCGCTTATCCGCTTGAGTTTTTCAAAAAATTTGCGCAAGAGATTACGGTTTACGAAGACGATGATATTTGGGTAGTTGATAAACCTGCAGGCCTATTAAGCGTCGATGGTAAAACACTCAAAGTCAGTCTGCTTGCTCGTCTTGAGCGTGCCAATCCAGCTGTCAAATTGATTCATCGCTTAGATATGGACACGTCGGGACTGCTTATTTTTGCAAAAAATGCAGCAGCGCAAACCAATATCAGTAAGCAATTTATCGAGCGTCTACCGCAAAAGAAATACCAAGCACGTGTCTTTGGTAAGTGGGAGCAGGTCGGCGCAACTGGTGAGATATCAGTGCCAGTACGCTATGAGCCAAGTACCAAACCGCGCCATATCGTCGATCACGACTGGTCAAAGCATGCGCTGACGCTATACGAAGTTGTGGCTCACGAAACCTGTAATGGCGAGGTAGTTACTAGGGTCATGCTAAAGCCAGTCACGGGCCGTAGCCATCAGCTACGCGTACATATGGTCCATGTCGATCATGTGATGATTGGCGATCCGATTTATGCTGAAGGTGCCGCACTAGAGATAGCACCAAGGCTCAACTTACATGCACAGCAATTGCGTTTAAAGCATCCAGTACTGGGTGCTTGGATGGACTGGGAAAGTCCCTGTCCATTTTAAGAGTTAGATTTTGCCGCTTACTGTCAATAGATGCGATAAACAACGGCTCTAAAGCCAGCTATAAAATGCCAGTCATGCAAATACAAGGATGAAAGTATGCTTGATATCACCACGACCAAACAGGCTATCAAGAACCGCCTTAAAGGTAAAAAATCAAAGACGGATAAGGTAGCCGACTATGAAGTATTGATCATCGGTGCGGGTATCGCAGGTATTGGTATGGCTTGCCGTTTACAGCAACAGCAGCATAAAGGCCTATTCGGCCATAAAGCTCCCAAGCAGCAAAAGCAGGTAAGTTCGACTAATAAGCAAAAACCTCCACAGCGCTTTGCTATCTTAGAAAAGCGTGCTGATTTGGGTGGTACATGGGATTTATTTACCTATCCGGGGATTCGCTCTGACTCTGACGCCTTGACCTTTGGTTATAATTTTAGGCCGTGGCTTGATTATAGAATGCTTGCAGCAGGCGATGATATCAAACGCTATATCGCTGATACGGCACGCGAGTTTGGGGTGACCGAACATATCCATTATCAGCATGAAGTTCAGCAGATATCCTGGTCTAGTGAGGATCAACAGTGGTCAGCAACCATCAAAAATCATGCAAACGGTGAGAGGTTTGTTAAGACTGCCAAGTTTATCGTAGGGGCCACTGGTTATTATGATTATGAGCAAGGCTATCGCCCTCATTTTGATGGAGAGGAGGATTTCCACGGTCAAATCGTTCATCCACAGCATTGGAATAATCTAGACTATAATGATAAAAAAGTCGTCGTTATTGGTAGTGGTGCCACGGCGATGACGTTGCTACCTGCGCTAGTAGATAAAGACAATAATCAGTGTGCGCGTCATGTCACGATGCTGCAGCGTACGCCGACCTATGTGGCGAGCGTGCCGGGCGATGACTATGCTATTGACTGGCTATCTGGCAAGTTTTCACCATTATCAAAAGAGCAAGCTTATACGCTACTGCGCGCGCGCAATGTGTTGAGACAGCAAGGCCTGTACAAAGTTGCGACTCATGCACCCAAGGTGATGAAGGCAGTCTTAAGAAGTGGGGTGAAAAAAGAGCTGAAAGGTAGCGGCGTCGATAGCAAGCATTTTATGCCTGACTATAATCCGTGGGATCAACGAGTATGTGCGGTACCTGACGGTGATTTATTCAAAGCCCTGCAGGACAAACGCGCAACAGTAGTGACCGATCAAATCAGTCACTTTACGGCAACGGGAATTATGCTGCAATCTGGCCAGTATCTCGACGCTGATATCATCGTTACCGCGACTGGCTTAAAGCTACAGATGTTGGGCGGGGCAGCGGTATATATCGATGGTCAAGCTGTCGATATTGGCACGCGTATGACCTACAAAGCGGTTATGATAGAAGGCATACCTAATCTGGCGGCACTGTTTGGCTATACCAATGCCTCGTGGACGCTTAAAATTGACTTGGCTTGTCAGTATGTAGTGAGGCTGCTGGGATATATGCATAAAAACCGTTATCAAGTCGCCATGCCACAAGCACAGACTGACGATATGACAGCCTGTGCTCAAGCAGATACCGTAATGGGTTCGCTATCGTCTGGTTATGTCAGACGCGGCAAAGACGAGCTACCTAAGCAAGGCGAGCGCTATCCTTGGTTCGTGACCAACAACTATCTAAGCGATCGAATCATGCTTAAGTATCGTAAGATAAAAGACGACTGGTTACGGTTTAGTCGTTAGTATCTTGGTAATTATTGATGATGGTTGTCGATGAAATCGGCCACTTGCTTGCTTAACATCTGCCACAAGGTCTCTTGGGCGCTTTTGCTGCCCCATGCATTGTGCGGACTAAAGATAACTCGCGGATGGTCGCTGATACTGAGCAATGGGTCATCGTCAGCGATCGGTTCTTGTTCAAACACATCGCTAGCATAGCCGATGATTTGCTTACTATTGATCGCGTCAGTTAATGCTTGGCTATCAACGATGCCGCCACGTGCGACGTTGACGATGAGCGGCTGTTTAACCATTTTCGCCAGAGCATCTTTGTTAATAAGATGCTCAGTTTTTTCATTTAATGGACAGTGCAGACTGATCACATCCGCACGTGCTAGCACTTCATCAAACGCAGTATAGTCGTCGCTGCGTGGTTCGCGTCCTTGGTGTTCTGCCCATAGTACGGTCATACCAAAGGCACGAGCAATCTCGGTCACGCGCTTGCCGATAGTGCCAATACCAATAATACCTAGCGTCTTATCCTCCAAATCAATCAGCGGAATATCTAGCAGGCAAAAATTGCCGTTTGCCAGCCATGTGCCATCAGCGACTTTCTGATGATAATGAATACCAGCACGCATCGCTGTCAGCATGAGCATAAAGGTATGCTCGGGTACGCTTTTGACCGCATAACCAGCGACATTGGACAGCGCAACACAGTGCTTATCGCAAGCCTCTTGATCGACGTTGTTCATGCCAGTAGCAGTCAGCTGGATCAGCTTAAGTTTCGGTAGTTGCTCTATCACTTCCGCACCGATTTGTACTTTATTAGTGATAATAATATCAGCATCTTTGCAACGCTCAATGATGACAGACGTGTCTTTTGGCGTGTCGTTATAAGTGATGTAATCGCTCACACCTATTGGCGCTGGCAGGTCAATACCTTCAGAAAACGTACCTTTATCTAAAAAAACGGCTTGCATGGCTAGTCCTTACTTATTGTTGTCTTATAGATAGTTAGCGAATAAACGGCTATTGCATGAATCCTTATCGGCTTAATGTAGCACGTTGGTATTTTTAGTCAAAAAGAAGTAAGCAGCAAAAAGGAATTTTCACTCTGTTTTTAGCGTGAAAGCAGTATCTATAAAATGAATGTTACTTTAAACAAAGAAAAGACCTCTATTTCAATATCGAAGTAGAGGTCTTATAGTTAGACAATACGTTTTTTCGTTGATGCAGCTTGTATTACAAGCGCTATCAAGCCAACTTTGCAAACACTGTTAATAACAAATGCTAAAAAGAAAAACGCTTGCGCAATTTGCCAATGAAACTGCGTACGCGATTACTCAAATCAATACGCACATCATTGTCAGGGTCGTGTTCGACTTCATAACGTTTTACCAAGTCAGGACTCGCTTTGAGTTTAGTATGATGTTGGAAAGCACGATTAACACTAATCTCTAGCAAGCTCGCGCGCATCGGCTTCGGCAAGCATCGATAGACCTGACCCTTGTTAATTAAATCAATCAACAAACCTGCATCTTGAAACTCAGTTTGCACCAAAACGACCAAATGCGGTGCATCTTGCTTTAAAGTGAAGATTATTGGTGCGATGTTTTCGCCACTAACATTGATGTCAGTAATACATACACCAATGTCATAGTTTGCCAGATAGTCATAAGCCTCCTCTAAACCTTCAGCATGCAGTACCTTATAATTATTGGAAAACTGCTTGCGAATTTGTTCGATTAGCTCATTTGTTTCATCGATAACCAACAGGGTTTGCTTATTGTCTGAGCTATCAATCTGATCGGCATCTTCATCTGGATTGTAAGTCAACGCGATTTCAGTGGCACGCCCAACCACAGCGATGAGTTCCTCAGACTTGCAAGGCTTGGTCAAATAACGATAAATCTCTCCATCGTTGATAGAACCAATAATGGCATTCAAATCGGCATAGCCTGTTAATAAAATACGCATGGTAGACGGTGATATATCTTTTACTTCACGTAAGATATCGACACCGACACGTTCAGGCATGCGTTGGTCACTGACTGCTACGTATACATGGTTATTTTTAATATAGTCGATATATTCAGTGGGATCGGTCGTGATAAAAACATCATGAGTTTTACGAAAGAGGAGTTTCATAGAACGTAAAATGCGTTGTTCATCGTCAATAAACGCAATTTTCGGTTTAGGTCCAGTACTTAGAGCAGAGGGTTGTATGTTGTCTTTAACTTCATTCATGATCGTATCCTTACGATGAATAATAGAGGCTAGATTGTAAATATTATGTCTGTTGTCAGCACAGCGCATAACTGAGCTGCGCCGACAATATAATAAGCGTGTTGCTTATGCCGACATACTTTGTTCCGTTAAATTATTGTTGATAGGTAGGGTTAAGGTAAACACCGTGCCAACACCTTCAGTAGATGTGGCGGTAATCGTACCATTGTGTTGTTCCATGATTTGCTGACTGATTGCCATGCCTAGGCCAGTGCCTTCACCTGCTGCTTTCGTAGTGAAGAAGGGCTCAAATATCTGATCCAATACTGCTTGGCTCATGCCTTTACCATTATCAGTTACTTCAATGTAGACGTTGGTTTCATCAGCGTAGGTACGCACCTCAATCTTGTCATCAGGATTGCCCTCCATTGCTTGCGAAGCATTGTTCAATAGGTTAACTAATACCTGATTGATTTGCGATGGTGAGCATTTGATTTCAGGCGTTGACCCAAAGTTGGTGACAATATCTTGATGTCTGATAGAGTTCCCAGCAATTTTGAGAGAAGATTCTATACATTCGCGTACATCAATGGTCTTCACTTTTGACTCATCAAGACGTGCAAAGTTACGTAAGTTGAGTACCATCTCGGTAATCTGTTCTACCCCAAACAAAGAGTCTTTTATCAGCTCTTTTAGCTCAGATGATAAGTCATCTTCTTCGATTTCATCCGAAGCACGGACAATATCTGCTAGCAGTTTATCTATTTTGTCATCGGCAGCCGATTCAGATTGAACGCCTTTTAACCCTTGTACCAACTCAATCAGCTCTTCGTATTGCTCAGTCAATTGACCGATGATTTCGAGGTTATTTTGTACATAAGATAAAGGTGTATTTACTTCATGAGCAACGCCTGCAACCATCTGACCAAGTGTGGCCATTTTTTCAGAACGGATCAGCTGTAGCTGAGAGTTTTTCAGCTCTTTTAGTGTGTCTTGTAGTTCAGCGGTGCGTTCTTCGACTTTAACCTCTAGCTGTTGATTGATATTGGCAAGCTTACCTTCGTTAGATTGGATACGATGGAGTAGCTCACTGATAGAGTGGTTTACTAGGCCAATTTCATTACGTCCGCCTGAAAATTTGACGTCACTAAGCTTATTATATTGCTTATCATCGATTAGTTTTTCTGCGAGAGAGATTTTGTCTGTGGTCTTTTTCAATGGTTTGAATGCTAAGAATGTCAGCATGAAATAGATCAGTGCAGCGGTTATAAACAGCGCTAGCATGATTAAGTTGATTAGGTTTTTGCTCAAGTTATCTGCGATAGCATTAACGGCAGCATCTGGTTGAACTACGATTAGTTTCCAGTAGGTCTCAGGAATCTGGAAAACATATGCCTGACTACCATTGTAGTAGCTGTCATTGGTTAGATCGAAACTTTGTAGCAAGCGACTGTCCATCGTGCTTGTATTGCTTGCATTAGCATTCAAATAAGCAGCATAGTTGATAAGCTCAGAATTACTAACAGCAGTGGCCTCATTTTTATCAAGTGTTGCAATGACTTGTTGTATTTCAGGAGGCATTTTTGCGGCAATTTGTTTGATAATCTCACTATGCTGAGCATCTAAAAAATCTAAGATAGGTTGCCACGCAGGGTCTGAATCAATGACTTGTTTGATATCCAGTGGGACACCAGTCTCTTCGTCAATATAGTTTAAGCGCTCAGGGTTAGATGAAGCGATAACCTTATTACTGTTATCAATCAATAAAATATAACCTGAGCCAGAGCTTTCACTCAGCTTAACGATGTTTTCTTGTAGCTGGTTGAGTGTAAAGTTAACGGTACTTGCACCCCAAAACTGATTGTCACGTTCAATAGCGACACCGCAGCTCATTGCCAATTCACCTTTGGTTTGAGTGGGGCTTACATCAGCCCATATACAGCCATTAGGTCTGAGTAGTTTTACTTTGTTAAACCAGTTTTCATTGTAATAAGGATTAGCAGGGTTTGGATCCGTTAATATTGCTCGGTAATCGCCATCTTGGCGCACCATCAAAAAGGGATGAGTCGCCGTACTGTCTCCGAGCGCACCATTATCAGGCCAAATACCACCACTACCTAATAAGCTATAATCGCGCTTATCAAAAGCGTTAGCCGTACTGGTCTGCAAAATATTTTCTTCGATTGGCAGTGTTTGAGCGCTTTGCTGCAGTTGCAACGCGCTACGCATGACGCGATTGACATCAGCCGAGATGCTGTTGACGGCGGTATTCCCTCGTTGAGCCACTAGTTTTCCTGACTCAAGTCTGATTTTTTCATAGCCTTCTTTTTCGACAATGTAAACCACAACGGCAACAACAACGGCAAAAGCAAGAAACAAAATAATGGTAACTTGGGTACTGACTTGGTTAAATAAGCCAACTTTTTTGGAGGCACTCATAAATGTATTCATCCTTGAATTATATAAAGTACAAAAAATACGATTAGCAGTATTTTTTGTATAAAAAGAGCTGCGATTATTAATGCTGAATAATTTGATGTCTAAATGTCTGAATAAATAGCACAACGATGTGAAGCCATTACTTCTAAGGAAGGGCGCAATCCATAAACCCATCCGCTTATCTACAAACTAAGTCCCTATAACAAATAGTAAATCCGTCTACCTGTGAACATTGATAGCGGTCGATAAGTAGAAGGAAAGTGCTAAATACTATTTTTTTTAGTTATACACATGAACAATTGACGTAACGAAAAACACATCTATTTTCATAAAGTAACAGTATAGAAACAATTTTATGATGTAAATGTTTTTTCTATACTTGCGAGTCGTTATCTTATTGTTTTATATGACCAACTTATGCTTAGCATTCGCGTCATCTTGTATGAATCTGCTCTTGAAAAGTCAACTTAACGCACTCATCTACCCGCTAACGTTATATAATGGTTGGGCTGAACGATTGGCTTGATTGGTGTTGTGGCACTTCTTCTATGTCTTTTTGACATTTTATGGTGTGAACAACCTTATTTAGCCATTGTTAGCCGCCATTGCTGTTTTCTAAGCTATCTATTTAATTTCTTACTACCTGAGTACAAAAGACATCGCCTTATGACTATCTCTATTGCTTCATTGCACAGTACTGAATTCGCCGTTGGTCAACGTTATTTATCTGATACGGAGTCTGAGCTTGGCTTAGGTGTGGTCATCGATGTTGACGACCGATGTGTGCATATTTTATTTCCGCAAAGTGAAGAGACACGCGTCTACGCAAAAAACTCTGCGCCATTATCGCGCGTGGTGTTTAAGGTGGGCGATAGCATCTACGATCAAGATGGCAAAAGCTATACGGTCAATGCCGTTGATGAAGTAATGGGCGTACTGAAATATGGCGTCGATGAGCACGAGCGCGGCATCATGGAAACCCGCCTTGCTGCCAATATCACGTTGGCCAAGCCGCTTGAGCGTTTGCTTGCTGGCCGTATTGAACGTGGTGACTGGTATGAGCTGCGTCAAGATATCTTGCGCATGCAGTCGGCGCTGGCAGGTCATCCACTAAAAGGCCTAATGGGTGCACGTGTCGATATCATCGAGCATCAGCTATATATCGCACATGAAGTCGGCAAGCGTATCGCGCCGCGTGTACTACTGGCTGATGAGGTTGGCCTTGGTAAAACTATCGAAGCGGGCATGATTATTCATCAGCAGTTGCTAACAGGCAAAGCTGAACGTGTGTTGATTTTGGTGCCAGATAGTTTGCAGTACCAATGGATGATTGAGTTACGTCGTCGCTTTAATCTGAATTTTGCCTTGTTTGACTTGGTGCGTACTGCAGCTATTAAAGAACACGACCCTGAACAAAACGTCTTTGCCACTGAGCAATGTATCATCGGTGGCATGGATCTGTTACTCGATCACCCAGACTTATATGACCAAGCGATGGATGCAGGGTTTGATTTATTGGTCGTCGATGAGGCACATCATCTGCATTGGGATGAAGCACAGGGCGGCAATGATAAGTATGACTTGATTGCGGATTTCGCCGAAGAAACGCCAGGCGTGATGCTATTGACAGCGACGCCAGAGCAGCTTGGTGCGCAAAGTCACTTTGCCCGTCTGCGTTTGCTGGATCCAGATCGCTTTGATGATTTAGATGAGTTTATCGATGGTCAAGAAGCTTTTGCAGAAACAGCAGCAGTTGCTGGTGTCTTAATAGAAGAAAAGCCATTGAATGAAGGCCAAATCGCTGCTTTAAGTAGTCTATTAGATATTAGTATTGAAGAGCTATCCTCAATCAATGAAGATGAAAAACTGCGTACACATGCGCTAAACGAGCTATTAGATCGTCATGGTACCGGTCGTATTTTGTTCCGTAATACTCGTGAGAGTGTCAAAGGTTTCTACGGCCGTAGTAGCCAACCATATCCACTGCCATTACCTGAAGCATGGAAAGACAGCTATCAAACCAATGGTAAGTTGCGTGAGCAGCTATGGGGCGAAGAAAACCAACCAGATGGTGGCTGGCTAGAAGATGATCCACGCGTTTCTTGGTTGATTGATATCTTACGCGGTGAGCTTAAGCATCAAAAAGTCCTATTAATTGCTCGTAGTGGTGCGACGGTAGAGAGTTTAGAAGCGGTATTGCGTCTGCATGCCGGTATCAAAACAGCTATCTTTACTGAGCAGATGACTTTGCTTGAGCGTGACCAAGCGGCCGCATTCTTTGCAGATAGCGAAGGTGCGCAGATACTACTGTGTTCGGAGATTGGTTCAGAAGGTCGTAACTTCCAGTTTGCAAGCCAGTTAATACTATGGGATTTGCCTGCTAATCCAGATACCTTAGAGCAGCGTATCGGCCGTCTAGATCGTATCGGTCAGACACAGCAAATCATGCTACATGTGCCTTATGTGCAAGGTACAGCGCAAGAGCGTCTGTATCAGTGGTATAACGATGCGCTGAATATGTTCAATCAGATATCGCCAACCGCACAAAGCGTGCAAGAGCAATATATCCAAGAGCTTAAGCCAATGCTTGAGGGTGCTGATAATCCTGAGAACAATGTCATCTTGCAAGACATCATTGACGAGGCGCTACAGACACGTTTGGGACTAGAAGCACAGCTACAAGCTGGTCGTGACCGTCTGCTAGAGTACAACTCATGCCGTCCGCGTGTCGCTGGTCGTATCGCTGATGCTATGCGTGACTTTGATGGTAATAATTTGCTGCCGCACTTTATCGAGCGTTTCTTTGCGTCTGCCAATATCGATCATAACATTCAACGTGATGGCTCGTGGGTGATCGCACCGATCGATAGCACCGAAATTAGTGATTATATTGATGGCTTGCCACTTGGTGATGAAGACGGTATGACGTTGACCTTTGAGCGTGAGCAAGCGCTTCAGCGTGAAGACATCGAGTTTATCACTCACGAGCATCCATTGATGCGGGCAATTTATGAGCTAGCGAGCACCAGCACCTTTGGTAATACGACAGTTGCTATGCTCAAAAGTGCCGCTGTTCCGCAAGGTATGGTACTGCTAGAGGTGAATTTCCGTGTTGAAGCGATTGCGCCAAAAGTGCTCAATCTGCCAGCGACTTTGTCCACACAAAATATCCGTGTCTTTATCAGTGAGCAGGGCAGTGATTTATCGGCTCGTATCAGTGCTGAGATGATTATGCCGCACGTTGAGCGTTTGGATAAAAACCGTGCCCGCCAAGTCATTAAAGTACGCGGTGATGTGATTGAGCAGCGTTATTACGAAGCTGAAGACATTGCTCGTCAGCAGATCGCTGAAATTGGTGAGCAAGCAAATAGCCGCTTTAGCCAGCAGTGGTCACGCGAAATCAAACGTCTAAAACATCTACAGACGATCAATCCAAACGTACGTCCTGAAGAGATTGAGCGTTTAGAGCAGCTTAAAGCTCAAGGTGAGCAAGCGCTTGGTAACTTGTCCTTAGTACCGGATTCTATTCGCGTACTCGTAGCAGTTAAGCCATAAATATCGGCGTATTTGTCAAAAACGAGGTGTTATTATACATCTCGTTTTTTTATGGTTGAGATTGCTTGCTTTGCTCTTTAGTTGCGATTTGTCTAGCAAAAACAGCTAAGCAATACTTATGAGTAAGTCGACAGTAACTAGTCAAAGCCACCAATATTGGGTAAGATGTTTACCTTTTCTATAGAAAATAAATATTCGGTAATAACATCGCTAACGATGTCTGTATGTTTATTTTAAGGTCTCCTTCGACAGATCTTAACAAGTGATCTCGCATTATTTTACATTCAAATATGATGGCTATATGGCATCAATATCATCAGATGCTGAGCGTTTTTGATAAAAATAAGGAAACATATCGTCATGTCCGATAATCTACAACTGATTGATGAGCTGCTGGCTACTATCGCGCTTATTGAAGTTACCCCTGATGTGTTTGAGGGTAAAAGCCATGACTATGTGGGCAGTCGTATATTTGGTGGGCAAGTGCTCGCCCAAGCGATTATGGCAGCGGCGCATACATTAGATAAAGACAAACCTTGTCACTCACTGCATGGGTATTTTTTGCGTGGTGGCGATATCAACCAACCGGTGATATACCAAGTCCGTCGATTGCGTGATGGTCGTAGCTTGTCTGCACGTGAAGTCACGGCTATCCAGTACAAAGAAGTACGTGGTAAGCCGCCTGTTGAGCAAGTGATATTTTCAATGATTGCCTCGTTTTCGCCGATGGAAGATGGGCTTGAGTATCAAGAAGATATGCCTGTCTATCCACCGCCAGAAGACTTGCTGACAGAGCAAGATTTAAAGGAAGAGAATGTCGGAAAAGTGCCAGAAGCGCTAAAAGCAAGATTTATGCGCCGCCGTCATGTCGAGATTAAACCAGTTAAGCCGCGTAATCCGATTAGCCCAGAACCAATGAAACCTAAGCAAGCAAACTGGCTACGCATTCGTGAATTGGGCAATCAGCCAGTGGCTATTCAGCAAGCGTTATTGGCATTTTCGTCTGACTTTTATTTGGTTGGCACAGGGCTAATGTCACATGGTGTTAGCTTTATGACCAGTGGTCTACAAGCTGCCAGTATCGATCATTCGATGCATTTCCATCGCGATTTTGATTTGAATAAATGGATGCTGTATGACATGTGGAGTGATACCACGTCTAATGCGAAAGGCTTGAACCATGGTCAGTTTTGGCAAGATGGCAAACTGGTCGCTACTGTGCAACAAGAAGGACTCATGCGTTTACGTGTACCAAAGTCTTAGAGTGCTGTAGACTCAGCTACCTTTAGATTGTCATCATAAAAAAGCGACTCATTATTAATAGTGGGTCGCTTTTTTTTATTCCAATTTTTATTCTAAGATTTTAACCATCGCGCGAGGTAGCCCTAGGCTGTCTTGCGCTTTTTGTTCGGTCAACCACTTAAAGTCAATTTCAGCCGCTGCTAATTTCTGATTTAACTCAGTTACCTGCGTCGCGTCGATCGTCAATTTACGCGGGGTCAAATACCAGTGAAAGTGCGTCAGCGAATGCTTAATAGGGGCGTCATCGAGTAAAGTATTGCTAACTGATTTTGCCACCAGTTTATTTTTTATCAGCCATTCATTTATGATTTGCTCAGCAGTAGTAAATTCTGCTTCGTATACTTTTTCATTACTACGTACGTCATTTGGCATATTCGATAGTTTGTCATCGTTAGCTAGTGTCTTTTTAACGGTAGCCTTAGTGTTCGCTTTACCATTAACTTTTTCCACGAACTGTAATGGCAAACTCCACAATCCACCCCAGATACCGTTGTCAGGGCGCTGTAGCCACAATATCTCACTGTCTGCACTTTCGATTAGCAGTGCATCACTGAATTTATTAGGTTTGGGCTGCTTTTTTGCTTTGACGGGATAATCAGTCTCGCGCCCTTGCGCATGGGCTAGGCAGTCTTCTTTTAATGGACATAATAGGCAGGCAGGCTTGCTACGGGTACATAATGTCGCGCCCATATCCATCATGGCTTGCGCAAACAATCCTGAATGCTCTGTAGGTGTCAGTCGCTCTGCCAATGCCCATAAATCTTTGGTGGTAGCAGATTTAGTGATATCGCCGTCGATAGCGGCCCAACGTGTCAGCACTCGTTTGACATTACCATCGCAGATGACGCCATAATGATGTAATCCCATCGCCATAATCGCGCCAGCAGTCGATGGCCCAACGCCCGAAATCGCTTCCCATCCTGCTAGTGTCTGCGGAAACTCGCCCGTTTCATCGATGATCTCAACCAACTGCTTAGCACCTTTGTGCAAATTACGTGCGCGTGCATAATAGCCAAGCCCTGCCCAATGCTCTGCTACGGTATCCCACTCTGCTGCTGCTAAATCTTGCACGGTCGGAAACGATGCCATAAAGCGTGCAAAGTAGGGCAGTACTGTGGTCACTTGCGTTTGCTGAAGCATCACTTCGGATAACCAAACGATATAAGGATTGGGCGTATCGGTTTGATGCTGTTGCCAAGGTAAATCATGGCGACCGTTTTCGGCAAACCAATCGAGTAGGCGTGGGGCGAAGGCACTGAGGGAAGAGGTGGAGTGGTTAAAGTTGGTATCAGAAGGTGTAGAGTTGGCAGTTGGCTGGGTCATAGGCTCTTATATTTGGTTTTTTGAAGGTAAACAATTATACCTGAGATACGTATTTTCTACGACCCAACTCTGACGTAATGTACTGAAATAATATAATAAAAATAACTACTTAACGATGTCGAAAAGTAGGAGGTTATTGATAGTATGGTCGATGTATTTATAGATATAAGAGTTATTGTCTTTAAATTTTATTAAATAATCTGTTTCTGCACTAAACTTATAAATATCTAGGATTTCACTTAATGTCTGAGCCGCACGTCGGCGATCAAAATGGCCTGTAGGCAAGTATAAACATTCTTCTCCAAAGTATTTGTTAAAAATAATGGAAATTATATCCCTTAATCCTACCTCCTCCACTGAGCTATACTCTGAGACAGTGAGCTGAGATGCATTAGTAAAGTGTAAAAACTTAACGTCATCAATTTCTTTATTGTTTATCTCCTGAAATATTTCTTCATCAATCATATAGACAAAGGATAGGAAAACCATCAGAATTTGCTCAACAATCTGTGACTTACTTTGTTCTTTGTCTTCAAAAATTATTAGCGTTTCTATACAACGAACAGTCTGTTCAATTTTACGAAGTGATAATTCACTGAGATCCAAGAAGGTTGGGATTTCATATATGAATTCATTATCTTTAAATTCTTGAGGGATAACTTTACTAGCTTGTACCGTAGCTTTAAAGTAAGTAACGTTATTTTCAATAGACCTACCTTCGATATCTTTTATAGAAGTTGGCAAATTGATTTGATATTTAAAGAATTTATATAGATAATCGCGAGAGTTGGTTTCGCTACCATAGCTATGTTTGATAGTCGCTTTAAGCTGCTCAGCATTGGTAATCAAAATAATCTGCACATTTTTAACATCAAAAACATGCTTGATGGTCTCTAGCATCATCACTGCAAAGTCTGGACGACAACGGTCAAGCTCGTCAATCAGTAAAATGATAGGGTTTGTGGAAGCAATATCTGATAGAGCATCACGCAATGTCGATAAATTCTTTTCAGCTTCCACTTGGTCTTTAATCATAGACTCAAGTGATTGGTCGATAAGAGATTTTGACCCGTCCTTTATTTCTTCTACTCCATCTACTAGTGCATCAGGAATATCTGCCGCATATCTACCGAATGCAAATCCTAACCCTGCTTTGAGACCTATACCAGAAATCAACCTTAAGTAAGGAACTGCATTTTTTACAAAATTCTTGCGCTTTTCATCTTTTTCATCATAGAAACTAGCCACCTCAGCTATAAGTGTTAACAGTGGCTCATTAGCATGATCAGCTTGAAAGGCGTTCACGTAGCCAACTTTATAGTTATTGGGATTATGTGCTTGAATTAGATTTTTAAGCTTGAAGCAAAACTCGGTTTTACCTGTACCCCATTTACCGTCGATGATAAGTGGTGAGACATCAATATCTGAGTCCAAGAGTTTAATGATTTTTTCAGCGATAGGCTTCCGCGTGAACTCATCTCTACTAGAAAAAGTTAACTCTTTCATTACGCTGTAATCTGTCATTGAGCACTCTCTATATTTATAATTCTGATATACGATACTGATGTTATACAGATAATACAGACATAAAAAAAGCCCATAAGGGCTTTTATATAGGTAATAGCTTTTTGAGTAATGAGCCTTTAGATAAACGCTACTTCCGATTCTTCCGCGTTTTTAGACGACGTAAGCGTTTTTCTTCCTCTTTCGCTTTTTTCTTCTCTTCAGCAGCGAGTCGTTGTTCAGCGACGACGATTTCTTCAGCTTCAGTCATCGCTGGTGTTTCTAGCGTGATACGACCAATCTTTGCGCTACGCAGCTCGTTGATGAGAATCTCAGACATACGGTATGTATCGACTTGATTGCCCGCGCGTACACAGCCGCGATTACGTCCAGCCACTTCAAAAAACTCCCAGTCGGTTTTCGGCAGCGCTTCAATTTTGTAGCGAGTTTTTAGCAGCTCAGGATAGGCTTGCATTAGGTACTCAGCGGTATAGCTGGCTACATCAGCGAAGTCAAAAGCAGTATCACGGATACCGCCCGTCGCTGCTAAACGATAGCCAGAGTTTTCGTTTTCAACCTTTGGCCATAGCATACCAGGTGTGTCATAGAGCATGATGTCATCGTCGAGTTTAATCAGCTGCTGCGACTTGGTCACGGCTGGCTCGTCGCCTGTTTTTGCCACAGCGCGTCCTGCTAGCGTATTGATTAGCGTTGATTTGCCAACGTTTGGAATACCCATAATCATCGCTTTGATTTGACGACCAGTCCCGACTTTATTGGGTACAAGATGCTTACAGATGGCGATGATGCGTTTTACATCATTGGCTTTTTCAGTATCGCAAGCAATGGCTTTGACCCCATCTTGCTGCTCGAGATAATCCATCCATGCTTGAGTCAACTCAGGATCGGCAAGGTCAGCTTTGTTCAGGATTTTGATAACAGGTTTTTCGCCGCGTAGTGCTGCGACCATTGGGTTTTCACTACTATACGGAATACGCGCATCGATGACCTCGATGACCAAATCCATCTGCGGCATGACTTCTTTGATTTCGTTACGGGCTTTGTTCATATGCCCAGGGAACCACTGAATACTTGCTCTCTTATCCATCTGCTTTCATAACCTTTTATAAAAAATGCTAAAAGTAAAACAATCAACGTTTACTTTCTAATGGTGTCCAGTTTACTACAGAACCATCTTGCTCACGGCACAATTTCACCTGACTGTGATATGCAGATAATTAAAATAGTTAGGTGAAAGATTGAGATGAAGAAAATATAATTTATGAATGCTATATCTTGAAATAGTCGATCTTTAAGACATTAAAGTATGTGTCTACCAATATACAATCCAATTTCTACTACGCACTTTTATAAAAAAATATTATATTTTGCATGGTGAACCTTGACACTCTACTTACCAGAGATGAGATTTTTCAATAAAGTCTAATCCGACTCTTGTTTGACTTGAACCCAATCTTTGAAGTAAGTTTAGTGCATATTCGTAGCGCAACTCTGAGACAATTTGCGCTTCAGATTCATTAATATTTAGGCTGCCTTCAGAGAACCGGACACAGGAAAGACTAATATTGTTTTCTAAATCAAAACGCCCCTGATTAGATGCGTAAAACGTATCCCAAGTAGGACTCTCTCCTTTGGAAAAAGAAAAGGCTTTAAGTTCTAAGGAATCTTCTAAGTTTAAATACAAAAATTCATTACTGTTTGCATTACCATTCGCTGTAGATAATTTAGCTTCATGTAACTTGACTGCCCTGAATGCTAAATGGTTAGAACCAATCCTAGACTCCCATTGAATTAATTTTTGATTAGGAACTAGATCACATGCAGGTGTAAGACACACCCAAAACTCTTTATCAAAAACAAATACTGCTCCTGTACTAAGATATCTGCTGACTACAGGCATGGAGCAAGTAAACGCATTTAAATGACCACATGACGCATCAGCATCGGCTATACATTCTCTGAAAAAATCTTTTACGGTATTTTTCAAATTATCTTGCTGTCCGAGAATATTAATCATCTTTTGAGAAAATTTTCTAAGAGAGTATTTCGAGGCTCTACCTAGTTGTTCCCAATGAAGATCTATAGCTTTGTCATGCGCAAGAATGTCATCTGATTGAGAAAGAAGGGTGTATAGCCACCCTGCTTGAGCGGGTCGATTTGAAATAATATTTTGTGCCTGTTCAAAACCTGTCTCATCTATTTCGTGACGAATTTTCGCCATTAGCAAGTGCATAGGTGGGGCATTAAATTGATTTAAAGAGGTACATAATGCATCAAAAAGTTCTTTTTTAGGATCTTCAGAAACTTTGCGCACGACAGAGATGAAAACTTTTCCTGTCGCTATATGGTTAATACCAGAATCATTCCACTTCCAATTCAAATCACTTCTAGACTCTTCTGTGAATATTATATTCTGTTTTTTACAGATCTCAAGTAAACGCCATTTGATTAAGTCGTTGTTGTTTATGTCTATTTTTTTTGATAAGTCATCTATTTCACTGTGATAAGGACTGAATAAATGATTAGGATTTCTAGTATTCAAAAATAGTCTTTCATTAGTACATTCTAATAGGCTTAAAACTTCTGTCTTTGAATAATTTATACTCTCAGATAACCAATTATATTCAGCTCCATCTTCATTCTGATCTAACCAAGTTTCAATCTTATCAATATTTTCTGGCTCTACGTCAAAGTAATCTGCTTTTCTTATAGTGTTAAGATCAAAGAGTATATCTTCATAAATGCCTTTAATTTCCCCGTCATCACCTTTAGTATGCACAAGAATAATATTGAAATGATTATTCGAATCTAGTTTTTTTATGATTTTTCTTGCCCTACTTCCATCATCTGAAGGTGGCTCACCATCTAAGTGGTAATCAATAATCAAAAGATCACTGTGATTTAAGTGATCTGGAATTTCATCGTTTTCACCTATCCTAGGTGATTGTCCATCAAAGACATCTAAACTCCAGTTATGAGTGCTATGACACATTTCCGATATTTTCATCAATCGGTCTATATTGTTACTTTGCTTTAGTTTCTCATTATCAGGTTGTAGCAGTAACTCTTGAAAAGTCGGATACTCATCATCAATGACTGTTACAGTTCTTATTGGGTCTATGAATGCTTCTCTTATCAGATCCTGATAAGTTTCTACTATTTCACTCATTGATTAATCCTTTAAACTCAATGACAAAGTTTGCTCCTGACAGCAACTTTTTATCTGGTCGTGTTTCGTAGCGGATTTTATGTCCACCAGCTTGAAGATTCTGTTTGCAAAGGTAAAGGCCAACACCTCTACCTCCACGTTGCTTGCGCGTGAAGAACAATGTAAACAGTTGACCGTAATCGTCTTGGTCTACTCCCTGTCCAGAATCTGAAATGAAAACCTCGTTATCTTTTAAGTCCAAACAAATTTTTCTATTGTCTTTGTCACTACGCTGGCACCAATATAGAGAGTTGTTGATAAGGTTTAAGAAAACTGGATAGATTCTAGAAGGTACTTCCTGTAAAACCATTGCCCTGAAATTGTCTGTAACCTTAAAATCTATAGAAGCTTTTTCAAAATGATCTCCAAAGTAAGATCGAATAAAATCTTCAATTTTGTAGCCAGTCATTCTTTCGATGGTCTTTTTACCAGAAAGTTTAAGAGGTGAAAGGAAACGTAGCTTGTCCATCAGGGACTGATGAGCGTGCATAGTATTCTTTAGTAGAGATTCTTGATTCTCAGTTAGATTGTCATTATTTAGATTCTTTAAGCCATATGCGATTGTTTGATCTAATCCTTCTAGCTCATGACCGATAATTTCAACAGTAATACCTAATTGTGCTAAAGAATGTAATCTAGCCAACTCCTCTCGATACTTGAATGATTCATTCATACTATGAATTGCTAAACCTTCTAGATCGATTTGCTCATTGATTCGTTCTAAGGCTGTAATATAAGGAGAAAGTTTTTGAGTATTTTCAACTTCAATTTTTGCTTGTATATCGTCTAATTTTTCAAGCACTACATTGAGAGATAATCTCTCCAATTTGAGGTCTTCTAGATCATCTTCAACTTGAATCTTATATTGTTCACGACAATATTTAGTAAGTTCTTCTAGTTCTTGCTGCTGCTTAGCTAACATGGCCTTCCCTTTAGCAGAAAAGCGAGTAATGCTATTATTGATACTTGCTAACTTACTCCGATATACTTCTGAAGCTTTTTCGTAATCGGATTTCTGTGTCGATTCAGTTAAAGCTTTATTAACAGTATAAGTCAGCTCTTTTATAAGTTCTTTAGCAGCAAGCTCATACTTTCTATAACCTTTATAATCATCTTCTAATCTTCCTAAATTCGAAGGAATTGGACTCAAAGAAAAGTCTTGCGTTACCTCGTTAAAATGATCCACTTCGGCTTTCAACTTCTGAAGCTCATCAATTGAATTTAAAGACAAGCGACTTTCAAAGGTATTTCTTAGCTCAGACAAGTTGTCCACATGAGAAACTAATTGATTGAGGTTTTTTTTAATCGATGTACGAATCCGTGTTCGTTCTTTAGATTGAAGCTTCTTGCGATCTGCCTCTGCTTTCTCTAATTCTTTCTGCTCTTTTATATCTGCTAAAGCAGGATTTCGAACATCGGATTTTCTACCGAAGTACCTATCAGCAGAATCAAGTAAAATATTTTCCACAATTTCTCGAAAATATTTAGATGCTCTATTCTCAATAATACCTTCTCGACCAGCTTTATCTTTCAGGTTTGGATTGTCTTGTCGTGAAATTGCCACCCTACCAAACATACGACGATTAGCCCAAAAGTAACGGCCAGCATTTTTAGAACGACGATACTCAATTGAAAAGTAGTCACTATCAACGCGACCATAAGGCATAACACGTAAGCCATCCCGATAAACCCTAAAGCCACCGTAACGCTCAGCTTGTTGAGAGAAAAAGGCATGTTGTTGATCAGACAACGATGTACTACCTATATTAAGTTCAAATGTCCCAACTCGAATATCAAAAGGTCCAAAAGCACTATCTTTCCGTGTTTTATACAAATATCTAGGTTTTACAATATAGTTTTCAGTCCATTTCCCGAAGGCTTTCACGCGACCGCTAAAATATCCATCTTCATCTACATGACCTTCAATTATATGTTCTAGGTCTGCGAGGTTTTTAATGTCAAATTCACGATCTTCACTAACTAAATCAAAAGGAATCCCATTTCGCCAACCTCTGACCAGACATTTAAAGTTCTGGGCGACAGGTTCAACACCTTTGGAAAAAGGATCTGTAAAATTCGATAGAGTATGATGAAAACGATCTCGAGTAGCCTTTTCTGATTCATCTGCTTCAAATATTGGCACCTGAGATAGCTGAACTTCAAGATCGTAAATGATATCAGCGATAAACATGGCAGTACCGTGTTCAGATAACCCTTGATATACAGACCACTTATTAAAGTGCTTTTCCAAGAAAATGTCTTTGATAAGAGTAGTTTCTATCTGTGTTTGAGTTGTTTTTTCATTGCCATCTTTAACTTCCTGCAGGGAAAATGCTTTCCAAGCTTCTGCCAAACGTTGATTTCTAGCTTGATCATCACTGTCACCCCAAATATTACCCATCATTTGATCGAATAATATAGGTATATTTTCTATTAAATGAGTAGGTTTTGAAAACTCAGTGACAGGAACTCGAATGTCGTTTAGATAAAGGAATGGATTTTCGAACAATCGCCAATCGATCAAGGCAGCAACGTAGTCTTCATTCTTCCGCTTCGACACTAAAAGCAAAAGTGGGCCTAATGCGGCAGAGGACAAACGACCAATACCTTTTTGGCCCTGTTTAGGACGAGGGTCCAAACCATTACGATCTTCTATAGCTATCTCAAAACCATTTATTTTAGATTCTGTGCCGACTGTTAGCCACTTTGATTCGAACTCTTGACGATTCATGCCATGACCATCATCTAAAATAGCGGCAACTTTAACATCCCCATCGAATAAATGAAGCTCTACATTTCGAGAATAAGCATCGTAAGCATTTTTCCATAGCTCAGATATTGCAGTAGGACAGTCAGCTATTTGCTCACGACCTAGGTGGTCTATAGTTCTTGCTCGTGTTTGGAAAGTAACTGGTGCAGTCATTTTGCATCTTCCTGAGTAGAGTCCTTTAGAAATACTTCTATCTCGCAATTAAAGAAGGTAGGATTTTCTATTGAGCCGATAGTAACCGTGATATTTTTAATATGAGAGCCTCCCCTAATTTAAAAGGTACTGCATTTCCAATCTGTTTTGCTACTGACATAGAGCCGCCAGTAAATGTGTAATCATCTGGAAAGGTTTGTAGGCGTGCAGCATGACGTAAAGTAATTCCATGATTTAACCAAGGATGTACAAAGCGTCCTTTCGAGGGGTTATTACAACCAGCTGTAATTGTATTTGCTTGTATGTGTGGATAAATGCGGCCATAAACATCTTTATGACCTTTGTAGTTTTTATGACAGTTTAGCTCCCTGCCTGACTCGTCTCTACCACCTAATAGGGGTGTGTTTTCAAATACTTTAGTTAAGGTTTCAGAGTGAGTCATACTTAAGTTACATGAATCTTGAGGCTCAAGTTTTTCGCCCCATTCTAATGATTCAATTATCTTAGCCGACTCTTCTTTAGAATGTCCAAACTTTTCTTCAAGTCGTTGTTTGAAGGTATCTAAAATTTTTGAATTCGGCTTTTCAAAAGCAGATGAGGCAGTTAACCATGGAGAATCGCCGGACTTATGGTGTGTTGGCGGTGGCGGCCAATCGATATCTTCTTGCATTACATCATTACGCATTGCAAATATAAAAGCACGTCGACGATTTTGAGGGACACCATAATCACGCGCATTCAAAATAAGTGGTTCATCAGCAACAATCGTATAACCATGCTCCTTGGCAAGACTTAAAAAATTATTAAGAAATTTTTCATGACGAGGCCATAGTAAACCGGGAACATTTTCAACTAAGAAAGCTTTGGGCTGTAGATGTTCAACAAAATCGAAATAACGAATAAGTAAGTCATTTCTTGGATCGTTTTTACCAGAATCTTTAATACGATGAGAAGAGAAACCTTGGCATGGTGGACCACCTAGCAGAATATCTAAGCTACCTTTTTCTATTCCTATACTATCAATAAGTGAGTCAATATCAAACTCGGTAATGTCTTCAGCGTAAACTTTTGTTTTTGTATCCAGTCGATCTACTAAGTTTTTTTGATAAGTTTCGGCTGCATTTTGATCAAATTCAATCGCAGCAAGTACATCAACGCCAGCATTATAGGCTGCAAGCGAAAAACCACCTGCCCCCGAAAACAAATCTATTGCTGTTAACTTCCGTACCATTGCACACTCTCAACAACCAAAACGAGGACAATTATACTGAAGTTATAGCTCCATGAGTAGCTAATAACACTCCTGATGAATTCGAGTTTGTAAAGTATTAGCGATTACCTTTCTCAGCATATTTTCTTAAAATTGGGATACGTTTTTGAATGCTAATCCTGAGGCTTGTCAATATTCTCCTCAGCTTCTGGCGGCAAGGGCGCCAAATATCCAATCAATAGTATTAAACTGCCCGCACCAAGGAAGGATATCACTCGCCAAATTGCCTCAGTCTGTGACAAATCGACTAAGACCAGCTTAAGTACGACAATACCTAACAACCCAATACCCATAAACCAAAGCGCACGCTGCCAATAGCGACTCGCCATGATGGTAGCGACCAATGCCAAGAGCGTCCATAGAATCGTCAGCCCTGTTTGTACTTGCTCGCTCTGCCATGCGCCGCCTTGATAGTCATTCCAAAGTGGCGTGCCGATAAAGGCGTGTAGCGTTCTGACTAACATGCTGGAGATCACCAAAAAACTGATTAGTCCCAATATAATTAGTAAATTCTCAGTGGTGAATACGCGCTTAGGTTTGGCAGTTGCACCTGACTCGATAACGGTTTCATTGTGGCGACGTTGGCTGATGTAATACAGACTAAAACCAACCGATAGCGTCAGCCACGATGTGATGTCGTATAGGTTGAATAATGGAAAATAAGACAGTTTCCAAATCACACCGTCATAAGACCAATTGGTAAGAACAACCCACAGTAAAGCAATGGGAGCAAAGATGGCGGCACATCCTAACAGTGCTTGCTGCCAATCAAACCAATACAGCAGACCTTGTTCTGAAACTTTATTAGTCGAGGTGCTTTCTTCATTTTGACTGAGATAACGATGATTGAACCATAATCCAATCAATATGAGTACTGCTGGAAACAAGAAAGCCATCACGCCATCAGAGTTCGGTAGACCATAATGCGCAGCGGCAGCGATAAGTAAGATGCCTGTACCTAGCCAGCTTGCAACAGTATAACGTGAGGTATGTTTGTTATCGGACCATGTATCAGACCATGTTTTTAGCCATAGCTGACCCATGACTAACCAACCGATTATTAAGCCTACAAACACCAACCATTCCGCTGTTGACCATGTTAAATTTCGCTCAAAATTTTGCGGTAGTTGCAGTATTAGCATGAAGTAGAACAGGGCTAGCAATCCATGACTAAGCTGTCTAATTTCCGCCCACGGACGATAGCGATTGATGACCCAATAAGCGATCAAGCTCATAAGTGCTGCTAGTGCAATTACGGTCGTACTTGATTGCCAGATATCAAACCAATGATGCAAATCAAGCATCAGTACTTGTAGCATCCAAGCCATCGCGGTCAATGTCAAAAATTTGATGAATCTAGGGCTATGCCAAACGAATTTGAATACGCGGCTCTGACTATCGATGGAGGTCAGCCATTGCTGCGCAGCTTGTATACTGACGCCCAGCGCATGGGCATAGCTAGTTAATGGATCTGATGTGATGTCCAATGTTTGTGTTTTCATTACTGAGGATTGTGATTGTATGACCGAGGCTGTTGTAGGGCCTTTATTGTTAAGGCTATTAAGGTTATTACTACTATCTAAGCTATTAATCAGCGCGGCAGGTGAATTGCTAGCGCGTAATATAAAGACGGTCGCTAGATAACTGAGCGCTGAAATACTAAAGGCTAAAACGGGATAGTCTTTGCTAGAGAATATCGCTGTCGTCACTAGCATACCAATACTGACGAGCTGTAATAGTAAGCCGAACAATACCGACCACGACCGCAATGAGCGTCGTCCAAACCATACTAGCGCCAACCCTTGTACTGACCAGCCAAAAGCAATCCATTCAGCATCTAGCGCCAGCGGAATGACTAGTGCAAAGAATCCTAACCCTAATGCCAGCATCCCTTCGGTGATTAAAGCATAGCGTCTACTGCGCTGGATAAATAGCCAGCCTAAGCCAAGATAAACCATAGCCAAAATGGCACTGGTAATCGTGAGGGCGTTAGCGATGTCGTTTAGTAAGGCAGAAAATAAGCCAAAGGCCAGTAGCGGTACTGAAAACAGTAAACCCGTATCAATGGGGAGTACATAGGAGCTGCCTACATGGGCTTTGTCCAAGTGTTTTGTATTATCTACATTATCAGCATGACTGAGGTCTTTTTCGTTTAGCGCGTTATAGGTAATGATTTGCTGCGCATAACGAATGACGACAAATAAGTAAAGCAGCCAGTGTAAGGTTACTAACGCTACCAATGCCCAGCGCTGCGTCTCAATGACGGCGCTCAGGTTTTCGCTGATACCCCAATAGTACGCCAAACCAAATGTCACAGTCACACCGAATAGATTTAATATTTTCCATGGTCGATAATGAGCAATCACGGCAATGGTGACGTTTAGCAGTAGATAATAGCTGAATAAGATGACCAAGCTGCCAGTATCTTCACTGGTCAGAATCGGTGCAAAAAATCCACCCAATAATGCCAGTAACGCTAATGGGAAGGCGTTTTGACGTACGGCGAGAGCAATGGTAATGGCAGACAATAACCCAAGCCCGATAAAGCTTGGGATATCAGAAATGATTTCATAAACACTGTAAGCAAAAAAGGTACTTAGATACGCAATTGCTAAGCCTGCACCTTGTAGCGTAATCCCATATGAGAAGCGTTTTGCGGTCAGCTTTAATCCAAGTGCTGCCAATGCTAATCCTGTAACGCCAACTGCTATCAGCTTCGTCGCAATCGAAATCTCGATATATTCGCTTAATAAGCGAAGCAGGAGCACCACACCTACCAATAGCACCAATACGCCGACTCGCACGACTAAATTGCCACCGAAAAACCAGTTTTTGATTGAATGAATCAGTGAGGTCACAATAGGCAATGAGCGTTCATCTGGCTCAATCGGTGCGGTAGACGCCGTGTTTTTAGTATTTATCGAGGCGTTATCGTCTATATATTTATCGTCATAGATGTTTGATGCTGCAGGTGTGGTCGAGTTTGAAGCAACGGTAGGAAGCGGTGGTGGTGATACAGGCAGCCGATTATCTGCAGAAGAATGTTGTGAGTCAAAAGTTATTTCTTTAGCATCATGGTCTTTAGCGTCACTGTCTTTAGGAACATTGTCTTTAAGATCATTATCGTCAGTAGCAGTGTTACGTGTATAATCATTTTTATCGATTAAAGGTGCAGACGGAGGCGTCATACTACGATGTCTTTGCTGCTCCAGCTCAGCTTGCAGCGTCGTCACATCACGGCGTAGATGCTCGATTTTTCGAGCTATCCTAGTATATAACGCGACCACTACGATCAATAAAATCGTAAAAGCCAGCCAGCCCAACTGGGTCACCATTAGATACAACATCTTCGTCACTCAATCCAGTTTATAGTAAAGTGATAATGACGTGATTTAATAAGAAGCACAAGACTACTCTGATTACTGGACTAAAAGACAGATGCTAAGATGACACTCAAAATAAAAGGGCAGCTTAATAATTAAGCTACCCTTTTTAATGGTCTTTATACCAAATCGTTTCTTATGCTAAATTGGCTTTCATAAACTCAAGCATGTTTTCCCAGCTTTGTTTAGCAGCGGCTTCATTGTAGCCAAGATCTACTTCATTTTTGGCTGCGCGCTCATCGGCGTGCGGATTGGTAAAGCCATGTTTGGCATTGTCATAGACGTCGATAGTGTAGTCAACATCGGCTGCGTCTAGCTCAGATTTTAGACCTTCGATAGCATCCATTGATACCATTGAGTCGTCACGGCCATGAGCAACCAACACTTTTGCCGCAAAGTTTTTGTCTGCTGGTTGTTTTGGCGTTGGGTTACCATGGAACGTAGCAACGGCTTTTAGTGGCATGCCTTCGCGAGCCATATCTAGTACGACTTTACCGCCGAAACAGTAACCGATTGCGCCTAGGTTGTCACCATCGACTGATAACTGATCGCTGAAATCATTAAGGATTAAGCGGCAGCGTGCCATTAGCATGTCTTGATCAGCCAGTACTTGCTCCATCCACATGTTTGCCATTGCCGCATCGGTGGTTAGTTTGCCTTCACCGTAAACGTCCATAGCGACTGCTGCATAGCCTGCTTCTGCCAAACGCTCAACCACTGATTTTGGATGATCGACCACGCCCCACCATTCTGGTGCAACCAAGATACCTGCTGCTGGATTTCCATCTGAAGCGTTCTCTGGTAGTGCTACATAACTGATAAGTTCTACACCGTTTTCGGTAGTACTGATTAATTCAAAAGTCTTAATTGACATATTATTGTCCTTTTTTATGTTATGAGTTTTAATTATTCGTCATTGTGATGGTTCGTTTTTCTAACTCGTACTACCTTAACGCCCATGTCCAGCAAAAACAGCTATAATACTGTAACGCTCTTTATCAAAATGCTACTGCGACTTTATGACTATAAATTTGTTAAACAAAAATAATGACCAATCTGACTTGAATTTAGGTCTCGATGCAGCGGCCAAGCCTACGCAACCGGTAAGTTTGTTCCCTGATAGTACCGATGTGGATTCTAATGCTAATGCTGACTCTAAGTATGAGTCTGAACCACTACGTCCGCAGTTTTGGTCGCGATTTGCGTTAACAGAATTAAACCATAGCGAGTGGGAAGCGTTGTGCGATGGTTGCGGCAGTTGCTGCTTGATTAAGTACATCGATGAAGATGAAAGCGGTAATGTGGATGAAGAACTGGTCGAATATACCGATGTCACCTGCCAGTTGATGGACTGCGCGACAGGATATTGCAGTCATTATGCGACGCGTCAGGAGCATGTGCCAGATTGTATTCAGCTGACTATGGACAACTTGCCCAAGATGATGTGGCTACCATCGCACTGCGCTTATAAGCGTTTGTATAAAGAGCAGGGCTTACCAAGTTGGCATTTATTATTGACTGGGGATGCTGTGGTGACACAACAACAAATGCGAGCGGCCAACGTAGGCGTCGCTGGTCGCTGTGTCACGGAAATCGGTATGTCTGATGAAGAAATGGAGACACGGGTGGTTAACTGGGTTAATCCTTAGTCTACCATTAGTCAGATGCCTGAGCAGTAGATTTGGCCTTTGCTTCAGCACTGGCTTGCGAGTTAGCCAATGCTGGTATCGGAATATCTTGACGAATCTGCTGTGAGAATTTACGGCTGTTTTTATCTCTATCGATATCAGACTGTGAGTTGACTTGATTATCAAAGCCTTTTGCTTTTGGGTTGATATGAGTGCGCTCATACCACGTGTTCATTGACCAAGGCTGGTTGTTCTTTTCTAGAGCCGCATCTAACATACCTACATCGTATAGATAATTCGGTAACCAACCAGACACCCAAATCCGATAATCCCATGGCAAGCGATCGCCACTCACGATACGCGCCATATAAAAGATGATATTGGTACAGTTGCTGAGCAATGTATTGTACCAAGCAGGTTTAGCGTTCAAATCATCGGCCGCCGTTAGATAAGATTCAAATAGTGACCTCACTTCATGCTGTTGCAAATTGCTAATAGGAAACAGATAAACCTGCTCGCCGCGCGCATTGCTGCGAGTGTAGATAATATCGCGTTCTTCTGCAGCAATCAGGCTCAGCTCATAACGTCGAAAAAAACCAGCCAGCGCTGAAAAAGACTCGCCATCTTCTTTACGAATCTCAAATGAAAAGGCAAGTGGTCTATCATCTTCAAATCGAAAGCTAACTAAGGTATGAGCAATTAGTGGTCCCATCCAATAAGAATTGGTCACGTCAACGCCAGAGAGTTTAGACAAATTAATCGTACGGGTATCCCAATGCTCGTTAGCATCCTCTTCAGTTTGCCAATCAAAGTTACGAACATTGGTTAAGGTAATCAAATCAGGGTTAGTCGCATCGCGCTCATAGGAGACTCGCTGGTCGACCTCAGCCATCCATTCTCGATCTTGTTTAGGTTCGATAGAAAAAAACCAACCTAGACCCACAAGCCAAACAGCGCCATATACGCCGATAAGCAGCTTGGTTGCTGTGCCTTTACCAATCGATTTTCTATTAGACAATGAGTCACTTTGCAATATTTTTGTGACAGCATTCCAATAACGTGTACTTAGCAGCGCAGCTAATATACCTACAATCGCTATTGTCGCAAGCCAAGTCAATACTGAGCTGACGCCGTATTGATACCAAATCGCGAGTAATAACCATAGCGCTGATAACAACAACGTAACAGCAATTAAAAAAGTCATAAGACGATGGCGCCATGTAGGCTTTGGCTGTTTACGTTCTAATGTTTTGCGTTTTAAGTCCAGACTCTCTAAACCACGGCTCTCTAAGCCACGACTGTCTGACAGTCGACTGCGTGAACGCGACGAGAGTAAGCGAGAAAAAACGGAACGTAGCGACATAGGGTTTGCTTTGATAAATAAAGGCTTTGACCATAGCAAAGTTTATAACACGCTGACAATACAATTTGAGTGAATTTGTCGTTGAATGTCGGTGAGCCTTGCGATAAAGTGAAGCTAATTTGTACTAGCAAATTTGTTATTCATGCAGTAATTAATAACAAACCAGCTGTTTTATTTGCTACTTTTATCCCCATCTAGGCTCTACTTGTTTTTTATTGAGTATTGTTCATTTTTCTATTGAATACTATTCTGATTTTTATTAACTAAAGAGGTTAAATCACACCACCATGTCTGACGACACTCCCAGCCCGAGTAGTTGGTCGATGCGCGGCTTAAAACGCTGGCTATCGACCGCCCCCGAAACCCGTGATGAATTGATTCGTCTGGTACAAGACTCGCGCCAGTTTTTAGAGCCTGATACGGTCGATATGTTAGAAGGCGTGCTAGATTTGCCTGCGACACAAGTCCGCGAAATCATGACACCGCGTCCGCAAGTGATTGGTCTGCACGAGAGCACCAGTCTTGCCGAAGTGATGGATATTATTCTTGAGACCACTCACTCGCGCTATCCTGTTTTTGACAGTCAAGATGATGATGCCGTCATCGGTATCTTATTAGCAAAAGACTTGATTCCGATTCTGGTACATATGGTCCGCAACCAAGAAGACAAAATTGATAGTAAGCGTCTCAGAGACTTGGTGCGCCAGCCGTTATATATCAGTGAGACGGCTCGTTCTGATACCTTGCTACGCTCATTGCAGCGTACCCAAGTACACATGGCGATTGTCGTTGATGAGTTTGGTAACTTTGGTGGTGTGGTCACCATGGAAGATTTGTTGGAAGAAATCGTTGGCGACATCGTCGATGAGCACGATGACTTTGATGAAGATAGCGATATCAATAACATCGTCCCTGATCCAGAAAAGCCAAATACATGGCGTGTCCAAGCGTCTACAGTAATTGAAGACTGTAATGATGAGCTAGGTAGTCGTTTTGACGATACCGATGTCGATACGATGGGCGGTTTGGTCATGCAAGCACTTGGCTTCGTTGGTGATTTAGAAGGCGAGAGCGTCGTGATAGATGATTGGAAAATTACCATTACCGATGTCGAAGGGCGATTTATCCAAAATCTAGAGCTGACCAAAACCAATGCCGAGCAACAGATATTGATAGGCAGCCACTAGCTTGCTTATAGTGTCACGATAATTGGTCAATGAATAAAACTTGTTAGCAAATTCAATAAAAAACACGATGAAAAATCGTGTTTTTTGCTTTCTGCCTTTTGGTCTTTAGAATGAGGTTTTAGCTACGCAAATTTACCCACTTGCAGGTTTTGACTGGTATCATGGGTGGGTTTTATTTGTGGCCCTGCATAAAGCATTATGCAGTCAGGTTTTGCGTGAGTATTATCTCATCGCTTAGCTGAGAAATTTTAGAAAATATGGTTTTGGATAACTGCTATGCGTCTGTCTACTGTTGATTTACAAAAACGTCTGAACCCCGATAAGCCAAAAGGTTTACATATGGGGTTGACGGTACTAATAGCTTGGCTGGCAGGGGCCGCTTTTATACTCGCGCTCGCGCCTTATGGCATTTGGCCAGTTGCCTTGGTATCACCTGCCATCTTATATGCATTACTGGTACCAGCGATGACAGGTCGCCGCGCCTTTCTAATTGGTCAGGCCTACGGTACAGGGCTGTGGTGTGTTGGCGCGTTTTGGCTATATACCTCAATACACGTTTATGGTGATACGCCCGCATGGCTTTCTTTGATTATGATTGCGCTCATGGGTCTAGGCATGGGCTTGTTCCATGGCTTTTTGGCGCTCATCTTTAATCGTGTGGTCGGCAAGCAGCCTTTATCTTTTGCCGCTCTGTGGATACTCCAAGAGTGGATGAAAACTTGGTTGTTTACTGGTTTTCCTTGGCTATTCGTCGGTTACGCGTTTACTGAACAGTATTGGCTGTCTTCGCTAGCGCCTGTAGCTGGCGTCTTTGCGGTTTCTTTCGTAGCGGTATTATTGGCTGCCAGTATCATTGAGCTGTTGCGTCGCCGCGGTGGCTATATGATTCCATCGATAGCATTACTAATCATTAGTAGCGCGCTATGGTTGATTAATCCGCAGTGGACCAAACCAAAAGGCACTCCTGATTTATCGGTATCTTTGATTCAAGGCAATATCCCGCAAGATCTAAAATGGCTCACCGAATATCAGATTGAGACGCTAAAAATCTATGCAACGTTGACCCGTGACGAGTGGGGACGTGACATCGTGCTGTGGCCTGAATCGTCGATTCCTATGTTTCAGACAGAAGCTGTTGGTTTTATCAGTGAAATGGTCGCGATGGCCAAAGAGACTGACACGACATGGGTGACTGGTATTCCTTATAAGGATGAAGCAGCGTTTGATGCCAGTACAGATAAATATCCGCCGTTCTACAATAGCGTGATAGCGCTAGGGGCACAGGCAGAGGGGCTGTATAAAAAGCAACGTCTGGTGCCATTTGGGGAATACATTCCATTCCAAGGAGTGCTTGATATTCTGCCTAATCTGGCAGGCAGCCAAGACATTATGAGCTATAGTCGCGGCAGTGATCAGCAGTCGCCACTACGTGTGCGAGGGCATAATTTAGGTGCAGCCATCTGTTATGAAGTGGCCTATCCAGATACCACGCGCAAAAACGCCATTGGTACGGATTTCTTATTGACCATCTCAAACGATGCTTGGTTTGGTACGTCGGCAGGCCCACTACAGCATTTACAGATGGTACAGATGCGCGCACTAGAAAACGGTCGCTGGTTTATGCGTGCGACCAACACAGGTGTGACGGCTATTATCGATCACAAAGGTCGTATTGTAGAGCGAGCACCGCAGTTTGAACGTACTGTATTGCGCGGTGATATTCAAGCACGAGTTGGCAACACGCCATTTATGCGCTTTGGTCAATATCCTATTTTGTTTATCATGGCACTGTTGCTAATACTTAGCTATTTGGGTAAACGTACTAAGTCTCCAGTACGTTTGGTTAAGTAGTATTATTAAGTAAGATGTGACGATAGCGAATAAGAGATAACTGATTAAGTAGTTAGCTGTCACAAGTGTCAAAAATGAATATTTAAATTGTGGATAATAAACCCTTTAAATACTTAAGGGTTTTCACAAATCAGTATAAATTGCGATATAATAGGTCAATATTTCAAATATTTTGTGCAAGGTGGATAAGGTATGTCAGAAGGTATCGTTAATAACAATCCAAAAAAAGAGCTGTTATTCGCTTTAGGTGGCATTGCCATGTTCTTAGGTATTGTCTTACTTATTGGTGTTTCTGCATTTTTGCGTCCAGCAGGCGAGCATATCACTGCTGAGACGACTGAAGCATCAGCTGCGGCAGATGAAGCAGAAGCCACTGCTACTGAAGAAGAAGCGGCTCCAGCCGATGCAGAAGCTGCGACAACAGAAGAAGCATCAGATGCTACAGCGCCTGATACTGCAGCAGATGCAACCGTAACACCAGTGGCAGATGCAGATAGTGCAGTTGTTACCGCAGAAGCTGGTACCGCAACTGCCTCTGGTACTGTGAGCCAAGCCGCTGTTGCTGATGCTGATTTGACAGCTGAGCAAGCGGATGGTGATGTAGATGCTGGGAATGCTGGCGACGCTACTGATGAGGTCGCAGCACAGTAAGCTGTAGTATGGCTATATAAATGATTTAAAATAGTGCTACTTGATTGTCAGATGAGATGCATTATGAAGCCTGTATCAACAGTGCTATAAGCATAATATCACTGTCCTAGATACCCATAAAAAGAGTCCGTTCTCAACCATTGAGATCGGGCTTTTTTTATGGGTATTTGTGTAATTTTTGACCAATTTTTTCTTTACTTGATTATAGCCAAGTGAAACAATGTTCCGCCTATATGACCGTCCATCTGAATAATCAGGGGTTTGGTCATTACAAATATGATCTTTAAAGGAATAAAGTTATGGGCACAGAAACAAAATCGGGGGCTAGTGCAGCAGAGCTAGAAGCACTAGACAATGGCTTTATGGGACATCCTGCGCCCTTACGCTCATTGTTTTTTACCGAAATGTGGGAGCGATTCTCCTATTATAGTATCCGTCCACTATTAGTTTTATTTATGGTGGCAACAGTGAGCAGTGGCGGTTTTGGCTTCGATGAAGTCACCGCTTCTGCTATTTATGGTATTTTTGCGGGTTCGTTGTACTTAGCAGCAGTACCAGGTGGCTGGTTAGCAGATAACTGGCTAGGTCAAGAGCGTGCGTTGTGGTGGGGCAGTATTATTATTGCCCTTGGTCACTTGTGTATCGCGCTTTCAGCGATGTTCGGTATGACGCTGTTCTTTGTTGGTTTAATCTGTATTGTCTTGGGCTCAGGGTTATTTAAGACCTGTATCTCAGTGATGGTTGGCGCCTTGTACCCCAAAGGCGACTCTCGCCGTGATGGCGGTTTTACCTTGTTTTACATGGGTATTAACATCGGTGCGTTACTAGCAGCACTTATCGTTGGCGTATTCAAAGAAAAAGGCATGTGGCATGTCGGCTTTGGCGTTGGTGGTTTGGGTATGCTGGTTTCATTATTGATCTATCGTTTTTTCGCGCAAAAGAACTTAACGCGTTATGCACGTGCTAAAGGTATCTCAGCCGAGTGGGAAAAATCTAACGACCATTACAAAAACATCGGTCGCTGGGTTGGTGGTTTTGTCGCCTTGCTAGTAGCCGCAGTGCTATTAGTGTCTACCGGCATGATATCGTTCAATCCTGAGATGGTTGCAGAGTATATGACGTATATCATTGCTGCGGTGGTCATCTTGTATTTCGCTATTATGTTTATCTCACCACGATTGGATAAGACAGACAAACTACGCTTGCTAATTTGCTTTGTTTTAATCATTGGCTCGACGCTGTTTTGGTCAAGCTTTGAGCAGCAGCCAACGTCTTTTAACTTATTTGCCGATCGTTATACTGATCTGAATGTTTTAGGTTTTGAGATACCGAGTATTTGGTTTCAGTCATTGAACCCTTTATTTATTCTGATCTTAGCTCCCATCATTAGTATTGTTTGGGTCAAGCTTGGTAACCGAGGTCTTGAGCCTAGCAGTATGGCTAAGTTTGCACTCGGTATGCTGCTTGCAGCCGCAGGTTTCGCCTTGATGATTTTTGCCTCAAAAAGCATTTTAGCGCCTGGTGCTGGCTTGGCATCGCCGCTATGGTTGGTAGGTAGTTTATTATTATTGACGCTAGGTGAGTTAGCATTAAGCCCAGTTGGGTTATCTGCCATGACTAAGCTGGCGCCAGAGGGTATGCAAGGCCAAATGATGGGGCTGTTCTTTGCTTCTATCGCTATGGGTAACTTGGTTGCCGCCTTCTTTGGTGGGCATGTATCTGCTGACAAAATCGAAGGCTTACCAGGTCTATTTACTACCATGACCATCTTCTTGGTAGTTACCGCTGTACTACTATTGATACTAGCAAAACCTATTAATAAGATGCTTAAAGAAAGCGAGCGTGAGAAACAATTGGCCAAGCAATAAGATAATCTGATGTACATTTGTGATTAACAACAGCACAAGTGACACATGATGAGACGTGTTACCATTACTGGTAGCACGTTTTATTGTTTTAGTTAGTGGGATATTTGGCACAAGCCATTGAAAGCTTACTATCTGCCCAAACATCTAATGATAGCTCACGATAAACAGCAGTACAGCGTTTTATAAGCCTATATTAATTCAATTTTTTATTCTCAATAAGTAGAAGTAATTACCCAAACAAACATAATTAGATAGCTAAATAAGTAGACTGTTTGCTTGAATAATTGTTATCGATAATAAATATCTTATTAAAACTAAAGCGGTATCAACAACTCAAACAAGACGACTATTAGAACAAGACGATTGTAAATAATCGCGCCAACATCAAATTTTTATAACTTCTATAAGGACACATTCAATGAATAAACAAGCCATTCACGAACGTATTGCTAATTTACGTAGCACTTTAGCCGCGCAAGATCTGACCGCAATCATCGTACCCTCTGCTGATCCACATTTATCTGAATATCTACCAGAGTACTGGCAAGCACGCTTATGGCTGTCAGGGTTTACCGGTTCTGTCGGTACACTTGTTGTGACTGCTGATTTTGCAGGTCTATGGACGGATAGCCGTTATTGGGTACATGCTGCCGACCAGTTAGAAGGCACAGGTATTACTTTAGAAAAGCTTGCGCCAGGTCAGTCAAATCATATCGATTGGCTAGCCGAGCATTTGCAAGAAGGGGATAGCGTAGCAGTAGATGGCAATGTGCTATCTATCGCTGAGCAAGATCGCCTGTTAAATGCTTTTGATGCCCATGACATTACTTTGATCACTGAGCGTGATGTGCTGACAGAGATTTGGACAGATCGTCCAGCACTACCAGCGGCCAAATTATATACTCATGATGAGCAGTTCCTTGCTCAGTCTGCCACCTCAAAGCTGGCTGCAGTACGCGAAGGCATGGCAGAAGCGGGTGCGACCCATCATTTACTTTCAAGCTTAGACGATATCGCTTGGTTGACGAACTTGCGCGGTGCTGATGTTGATTATAATCCGGTATTCTTGTCACACATGTTGATTAATGCCGACAAAGCAACGTTGTTTGTTGATACTGATAAAGTAAGCGAAGATATTGCACAAAGTTTAAAAGACAGCGGTATCACGTTAGCTGATTATTCTGCTGTGCAAGAGGCGTTGAGCGTATTAACGCCAGACGATTTACTACTGTTAGATCCGAGCAAAGTCGCAGTAGGTACACTCTCAAAAATGGCAGATGATGTTGGCTTTATTGAGCAAATGGCGCCTAGTACATTACTCAAATCTGTGAAATCTGATGCAGATATCGATCATGTCCGTGAAGCGATGCGTCAAGACGGTGCTGCTTTGGCTGAGTTTTTTGCCACATTTGAGCAGCGTCTAGCAAACGGCGAGCGCCTAAGTGAGCTAGATGTTGATAGTATGCTGATAGACGTGCGCAGTCGTCAGCCGCATTATGTCTCGCCAAGCTTCCCGACCATCGCAGGCTTTAACGAAAATGGCGCATTACCACATTACCGCGCAACGCCAGAAAAATTCAGCTACCTTGATGTGGCCGAGGGCGAAGGCGGATTGCTACTGATTGACTCAGGCGCACAATATCAAAACGGTACGACTGATATCACCCGCGTAGTCGGTATTGGGCAAGTCACTGCTGAGCATAAACGCGACTTTACGATTGTGCTAAAAGCTCACATTGCGCTAGCTCGTGCGCATTTCCCTGATGGTATCGCCTCACCGTTGATCGATGCTATTTGCCGTGCGCCATTGTGGCAAGCACAGATGGATTATGGTCATGGTACAGGTCACGGCGTTGGTTATTTCTTAAACGTACATGAAGGCCCACAAGTCATCGCCTATAGTGCTAGCACACCAAAAGAGCGAGCGATGAAAGTCGGTATGATTTCAAGTAATGAGCCAGGTCTATACCGCGAAGGAAAATGGGGCATTCGTATCGAGAACTTGGTAGTAAATACGCCAGTTGCTAAGCCTACTGAGACAGAGTTTGGTGATTTCTTAAACTTTGAGACCATCACTTACTGCCCAATTGACACGCGTCTGATTGAGCCGTCACTGTTGGATCAAACCGAGATTGATTGGTTAAATAGCTATCATAGCCAAGTCTTCGCAGAGCTAAAAGATCGTGTTGAAGGTGCAGCGCTTGAATGGTTGACTGAACGTACTAAAGCCATTTAATACCAAGCTCAAAACATTAACTAAAAGTACTAAAAAGCCCCGTAAATGATTTACGGGGCTTTTTAGTGTTTGTTATCTAATACTTACTACTGAGCGACTGTTTCTAACTGTAGGTTTCACACTGAAAAACAATCACTGTTAGTGGATGTTTTTCTTAGCAGCTTCATTATTAGTAGTTGAATCGTTCTGTTCGCTAAAGTGTTGAGTGACCTCAGCACGTAGCCAAGACTTTAGGTTTTCAGACATTAGCATCATTTGCTCACTTAAATAGTCATCGACCTGTGTTTCTAGCTCACGGATTAGCTGTTGATGTGTTGCATCTAGTTTAGCGTCTTTTAAGGCCAAATTAATCGCTGCACTGGCTTTACTATTAATATCTTTAATGTGGTTATCACTAAGCGTATGAGCCTGTTCGCCAATGGCTTTATTGTCAGCATTTTTACTATCGCTAACATTGCTTTCAGTATTTACGACTTCTGATGCCGCTTTTTCAGTCTTTGCACTAGAATTATCAGTAACAAAATCGTCAGTAACAGCGCTATCTGCCACGACTTTATCTGTGTTTGATTTAGCTACGTCGGTAGCAGCCATTTCTTTGTCGTTGTCTGTCTCTAACGCTGCCTGCTCATTTTTTTCTTGTTCTTTTTGAGTCGTTTCTGCCTTGCGTGTGGCTTCTTCTGCTTCTTTTTTCTTCTGCTCGTCTTCTAGTTTTTGTTTTGCAGCGGCTGCGTCTTCTAGATCTTGTTTGTCTGTGATCGCTTTCGCAATGGCTTGCTCTGCATTGTAGTTGTCGTATAGCTCGTCTACATGCGCATCTAAGTCATGGGTATTAAAAGTGAAGTCTTCAAATGAGGTGTCAGATTGCAGCAGAGTAGTGATGTCTTTTAGTTCTTGGGTAATCGCTGCACGTACTGGCTCAGGTGCACACGTCCAGCGTTGATAAAACTGATGGGAAAATGAGTAGCTTGACATGGTATCTTCCATAAATGTTCCAAAAATTACCCCTTATCATACGCAAGTACGATAAGGGGCTGCAAGTGGACAAACGTAGCAAATCTGACACCAACGTTACAACGCATTTATTACCATGCGCTGCGATGTAGATGGATGGCTGTTATTGATTGACAGGCCAGCGAGCAAATACCAATGAGCCATTGGTACCACCAAAGCCAAAGCTGTTAGATACTGCATACTGCAAGTTATCAACTTTGCGTGATTGATTAGCCACATAATCAAGATTACAGTTGTCTTCGACATCGTCTAGATTAATCGTAGGCGGTACATGCTGATGCTGTAGCGCTAGTACTGTAAAGATAGCTTCAACTCCGCCAGCGGCACCAAGTAAGTGACCGGTCATTGACTTGGTTGAGCTGACTAGGATACTGTCTTTTACAGGAGAGAATACAGTTTCGATAGCAATAGACTCAGCCACGTCACCCGCAGGGGTACTGGTACCATGAGCGTTGACATAGCCGACGCTTGATGACTCGATACCAGCATCGTTTAGTGCATTTTGCATCGCTCTTGCCGCACCGCTACCGTCTTCTGGTGGTGCAGTAATATGACTGGCGTCATCGCTCATACCAAACCCGACTAGCTCTGCCAATATCGTTGCACCGCGCGCTTTGGCATGGGCAAGACTTTCTAATACCACCACGCCAGCACCATCACCAAGGACAAACCCGTCACGACCTTTATCAAATGGACGCGAGGCTTTGGTTGGCTCGTCATTGCGCGTAGAGAGTGCATGCATCGCACTAAAGCCAGCTATACCAAGTGGGCTAGAGCCTTTTTCACTACCGCCTGCCAGCATAACGTCGGCATCACCGTAAGCAATCAAACGAGCAGCAAGACCCATAGCATGAGTCGCCGTGGTACAAGCCGTGGATGTCGCAAGGTTTGGACCTTTTAACTTATGCTTAATTGCTACCAGTCCAGCGGCCATATTAACGATAGAGCCTGGGATAATAAAAGGTGAGACTTTGCCGGCGCCTTTTTCGTGTAAGGTATCACGGCTGTTTTCAATCGTTTGGATACCGCCAATACCTGAACCTAAAATGATACCAAAGCGATCTTGGTCGACGCCATGCACAGGTGCATCAGCAGCACTGACTTCATCGATAAAACCAGCGTGCTTGAGTGCCATGGCAGAAGCGGCAACCCCATAATGCATGAACTCATCGTAGCGACGCGCATCTTTGGCATTCATATATTGCTTGGCATCAAAATCTTTGATCACGCCTGCGATTTGCGCACGGTAGCCGGTGGCATCGAAATGCGTAATCGGTGAGATACCACTTTCGCCATTGAGCAATTTGGTCCATGAGCTATCGACGTCTAGACCTAGCGGCGTAATGGCGCCCATACCTGTGACTACCACACGCGTATCATCAGAACGCTCGTAGTGAGGTGGTTTTTGACGCGATTTATGTACAGGTGCTGCAGTCATATTATTTGTGTCATCAGTGGTGGCTTGGTCGATAGGTGAACTACTATTCTGGCTCATGCGATATATCCTATACTTACAGGTCCTAAGAGGATGGCGTTTCAAAAGTCATTATAAAACACATAGGTGCACGTATGTAAACTAAAATTTAACTGGTCAGGCAAAACATACTTGACCCAATACCACGCCTTTATTTGCACCAGTTACCGCTGGTAAATTACCAGTTTCACCCATCAATGTTTGTCTGGCTAACCATGCAAAAGCAACGGCCTCTACCCATGTTGGCGCAAGCCTTAAATGTTCAGTAGTTTTTACTTTGCAATGGGGTAGGTGTGCTTGCAGGCGTGTCATTAAATAGTCATTCAACGCGCCGCCGCCGCAAACATAGACCGAGCTGTTTTTTGAAGGGCTGACAAACATATTGATTTGCGTACTGGCACTGATGGCCGTTAGCTCAGTCAAGGTTGCTTGCACATCGGCTGCTGAATAACTGATATTAGCATTGGCTTGCTCAAAAGCCTGTAGCTCACCCTGCAACCAAGTTAAGTTAAAGTCCTCACGACCTGTGCTTTTTGGATGAGACTGAGCAAAAAACGGATGTGTCAAAAGTTGCTGTAATAATGATTCAATGAGAGTTCCAGACTGCGCCCAAGCGCCACCTGCATCATAGCTATTATCTGTATGCAATGAGGTCCACGCATCCAATAACAAGTTGGCAGGTCCAGTATCGTAGCCAACAACTTGAATTTCTTCACTAGCTGGCAAGACGGTTATATTAGCAATACCGCCTAAGTTCAATAGCACACGGGTACTATCAGGATTGGCAAATAGTGCCTGATGAAACGCAGGTACTAAAGGCGCACCTTGACCACCAACTGCCATGTCACGACGTCGGAAATCACTGACCACACTGATGCCTGTGCGCTCAGCGATAATATTGGCATCGACCAGTTGCAACGTGAATCCCATTTGCGGGCGATGGCGTACGGTTTGTCCATGACAGCCAATCGCCAGTACTGACTCAGGATCGGTATTTAATTGCTGCAATAGGGCATTGACCACTTCACTCGCGAACTCAGCGTACGCGCGACTTGCCCAGCCGAACCAATCCAACTCACTGCTTGGTTCATCGGCCTCTGGTACGAGTTGATTCACGCCATTCGGCTGACACAATGCCAGTAGCACTTCACGCAGACGTGGCGGAAAATCTTGGCTATAGGTCGCAAGCAGTCGCATTGGCGGTTGGGTGCCATCTTCGTTACTCACCTCAGGATTAAACTGACAAAGCACCGTGTCCATACCATCCAAACTGGTGCCAGACATCATGCCGATATATAAGCCATCATCGAAACTTTCAAACACCGTTTGCTCAAGGGCATCAGTTAAGGTGGCATAGTTCGAATTATCAGAGGTCAAATCATCAATATCGTCTGAAGGGTTGTCCAAACCATTATTCATAAGCAAGTCTGCGAGGGCATTATGGTCAGTATCAGCAATCGATGCGGGGTTGGTCATGGCAATTTACCTTAAAAAACGCTAGTATATCCGTCAAATTCTAGCATTTTTTCCAACCTTTTGAGGTTCTAAACTTCCTAAGGTGTTGAGCCAGTAACCGTCATTCATAAAAATCCCAATTAAAGTGATATATAGAGAGCATCATGACCAATCAAACTTACACCCTAGAAGAACAACTGGCCCTTATTCAGCGCGGTACGCAAGAGATATTATCTGAAGATGACTTAGTGGCTAAGCTAAAGCTAAATCGTCCGCTACGTATCAAGGCAGGCTTTGATCCTACCGCACCTGATCTGCATTTAGGTCACACGGTACTGATCAATAAGCTTAAGCATTTTCAAGATTTGGGTCATGAGATTTATTTTTTAATCGGCGATTATACCGCCAAGATTGGTGACCCTTCTGGCAAAAACAGCACACGTCCACCGTTGACCGATGAGCAAATCAAAGCCAACGCAACGACTTATGCTGAGCAAGTATTCAAAATATTGGACAAAGAAAAAACCCGCGTGGTCTTTAACTCTGAGTGGTTCAATGACATGAGCGCCGCTGACATGATTCAGCTTGCCAGTCAGCAAACCGTCTCGCGTATGCTAGAGCGTGATGACTTCTCAAAACGCTATGCATCACAAACGCCTATCTCGATCCATGAGTTTCTTTATCCGTTAGTACAAGGCTACGACTCTATCGCCCTAAAAGCAGACGTTGAGCTTGGTGGTACCGATCAGACCTTTAACTTGCTAATGGGTCGCACGTTGCAAGGGCGCTATGGCCAAGAGCCGCAAGTTTGTATCACTGTGCCAATCTTAGAAGGGCTAGATGGTGTCAATAAAATGTCCAAATCACTGGGCAACTATGTCGCTATCTATGATGCACCAGGTACCATGTATCAAAAAATCCTGTCGATGCCGGACACACTTATCCATCGTTACTTTGAATTTTTAAGCTTTAAGCCAATGGAAGAAGTTGAAAGATTGATGCGCGAAATGGAAGATGGCCGTAATCCGCAAGAAATCAAACGTATCTTAGCCGAAGAATTAATCGAGCGTTTTCATGATGCTGATGCCGCTGCTAATGCGCACAAATCTGCGGGTAACGTTTTAGCAGATGGCGAGCTACCAGTTGACTTGCCAGAAATCATGTTAGATCTAGAAGGGCAAGATGCATTATTTATCACCCAGATATTGAACCAAGCTAAGCTCGCTAAAAACAACTCGGCTGCCAAAGACATGGTAAAACGTGGCGTGGTCAAAGTAGATGGCGAAGTCGTTGATGGTGGCTTTAGTCTAACCTCAGGTCAAACGGTCGTGATTCAAGCAGGTAAAAAGGCTTATGCAAAAGTGACGGTTGGTTAGATAATCTATAAAAATAATTAATAGCGAGGTCGGCAGTAATTGTCGACCTTTTTTATGAAGCGATAGTTAGCAGCCATTTTTAATAGTAGGAGTTTGCTATGACTAAAACCATTCCCCAAGGCATTTACCGCCATTACAAAGGCAGTCTTTATCAAGTGATGCATACCGCACAGCATTCAGAGACCGAAGAGTCACTAGTAGTCTATCGCTGTCTTTACGGTGAGTATGGCGTGTGGGTACGCCCGCTTGCGATGTTCGCTGAGACGGTCACGGTTAATGGTAAAGAAATTCCGCGATTTGAATTGATTAAACCATTAAATGATTAATACTTAGCCAATAATTTAGATTGAATTTAGAACGACCCGTTGAGGTCGTTTTTTTTGTGCATTATCGCAAACTCACAATTAAGCGTTCAGAAACTCTTTCAATACTTTATAAAAACTAACTGGTGTATCCATCGGCACGGCATGGCCTGATGTTGGCAAAATAATACTGTGTGCATTGGGCAGCAGAGTAGTCAAACGCTGTTGCCATTCTGCATTATATAACTGCGAGCGCGCACCAATCAGCAAGGTAGTCGGAATATTGACAGTGGGCAAAACCTCGCGGTAATCGTAGGGCAATGCAACATAAGCCGATAGGCAACGCAGTTTGTGTTGCCAAGTCGCGTGTTCCATTAATGAGATTTTCTGCGGTGCCCGATAACTGAGGGCTTTTACCAATAATTGCGAAGGTTTACTACTGACAGAGAGCAGAGAAAAAGAGCGCTCCATGTCTAATAAATTTACTTTCAATCGATAGGGCAGGTGACGGAAGTCAACCACTTGCTCGGCTTGTAAATAAGGGGCAGTGTCAGTAATCAACCGTGTAAATTGCGCAAACAATTCGGTTTGTCGTGTACCGAATACACCGCCACCTTGCCAGTCTGGCTGATTATGAATAATCGGTGCTTGATCAATGTTCAGATAATGGCTCACGCGCTGAGTACCAAAGCGCTGAAAATACGCCCACATGACCAATGCTCCCATCGATATCGCGGCAACAGGAAAAACCTCAAAGCCGGTTTCTTCGCTCACGTATTCAAATACATCTTGGGTATCTTGTGCATATTGCTCGATAAAATCAAACGTTGGCAGCGTTAGGTTACTGGCCAAACCAAACCCTCTAAAATGAGGCAAGTAAAAGCAGTAGTGCCGAATGAGCGGTAAAATAAATGGCAAAAATTGCCTCGCATCCATACCAAAAGCGTGCATTAATAGGACAGGTTTACCTTTGCCGATGACAGAGACGGGCAGCAACGTTCCATCAGCTGTTTGGACAGTAATGGTCTTTAGCTGGTAGGGAGTAGGAAAGGGTAAGAGGTCTTTTTTCATAGAGTGATATCTCTTTGATTTTTCAAGCTGTCTCGGTCAACTTAGCTAAGAAAGTATGGCGGCAGAATACACAGCTACAAAATAGTTATACCGCGAATAAAAGATTGCTATATTAAAGCTGTCACCTGACCATAGCATAGAATTTGGCTAAAGGTAGAAGTCAACAGTGAGACTATATCAGTGCTATGTAGGGGCTGAAAATTATCGTTGAGGATACAAGTGCATGAGTAGATCGACATTACCATTACTCGATAGTAGTCTATATCCACAAGTATGGCAGCAGCAGACATTTGCCAGTCCGCAAGCGCTTTTACTGTCGATGTTGTCTGCTACTTTGAGTAGGGATGTCACAATTGATGCCAGTGCTTTTACCAAGCAGTTATTAGCAGATGATGTTTATCAAGAATGGATTAATACTACAGTGTTTGGGCGTTATTTGCATCGTAACTTTACCGCATTTTATCAGCAGACAGAAGACAGTTTTAACACAGATATGCCTGCATTGTTCCGACAAGAATTAATACGGCATGCGCAATATTTACCATTAGGTCAGGTATTGTTTTTTGCAGGAGATATGCCCAAAAGTGTACGACAAACTAAGACGTTAACCACTACGGTGAATCCAGCGACTGTAATCATAAATGCTCAGAAAATGACTCAGAATCTGACCCACAAGCTGACCGTGAATAATTCAAGGTTAATTATTAATCAGATAACCATCACTGGTAAGCAAGTATTGGGGTTTGCGATACGTCACAATAAACGTACTAGCGAACGTCTGCGTAACGAAGTGCTGATTTTGGACTTTCAGGATTTGCGTTTGGTCAATGAGCAGACTGTCGAAGACATAAAAAAAAGCAATATAGATGACTCTATATTGCTTCGATCTTATGAACTGCGCTAATAGGTTCGGTGTTGATAAGTGTTATATTGATAATCAACATTGATACTAAAACTAGCCGAGCAGTTAATATTAAGCTTGCTTGGCAATCGTCAATCCATTATAGGTCTGGGCGACTGGCATTACTTCTAGACGGTTGACATTAATATGAGCAGGTGACTCAATTAGCCATAACAAAATATCACCGATATCTTCACCTATCATGGTTTTAAAGCCATCATACACCTTGGCAGCTTTGTCATCGTCACCGTGATAGCGCACGTTTGAAAACTCAGTGCCAGCCACGTTGCCAGGCTCGAGGTTGGTCACGCGTACTTGAGTGCCAATCAGATCCGCTCGCAAGTTTAAGCTAAATTGTTTTACAAACGCTTTCGTCGCGCCATAGACGTTACCACCAAAGTAAGGCCAGCTACCAGCAATCGAGCCGACATTAATGATATAGCCGCTATCGCGAGCGACCATCGCTGGCAAGACTGCATGGGTTAACGCCATCAAGCCTTTAATATTGGTATCAGTCATACGCATCCAGTCATCAAGACTGGCTTTGTGAGCAGGCTCTGCACCGAGTGCCAGCCCTGCATTATTTACCAAGACATCGATTTGCTTAAAATCATCAGGCAAATCAGCAATAATTTGTGGAATAGAAGCTGTATCACTCACATCCATAATCACAGGTAAAAAAGCCTCACCTAAAGTCTCTGCCAAAGCATTCAGTTTATCAAGGCGTCTGGCGCAACCAATCACGCGATGGCCGTTAGCAACCAAACGCTCTGCCAACGCTTTACCAAAACCCGCGCTCGCTCCTGTAATCAATACGTTCATTATCTGTCCTTATTATTGATGCTGTCTGCTGTTGCCATAGTTTTGGTGACGATTTTATTTATCCTAATGCGACTTATCTATTAGATAACTGCTTACCAAATATTTTATCACCAGCATCGCCTAGACCTGGGATGATGTAACCGTGCTCATCTAAATGGCTGTCTAGCGCAGCGGTATAGATAGTCACGTCAGGATGCGCTTCATTTACCAAGCGTACGCCTTCAGGTGCAGCCACCAATACCAATGCTTTAATGTTAGTACAGCCGTTTTTCTTTAGCATCTCAATAGTCGCAACCATTGAGCCGCCCGTGGCTAGCATTGGATCAATGATCAGCGCAGGACGTTTGTCCATATGGCTAACAAACTTTTCAAAGAAAGGAACTGGCTGCAACGTTTCTTCATCACGTTGTAGACCGACCACAGAAATCTTAGCAGTAGGGATCAAGTCGAGCACTCCATCAAGCATGCCGATACCTGCGCGTAAAATCGGTACGATCGTCGCCGTCTTGCCGATGATTTGCTCACCAGTGATTTCGCCACACCAGCCTTCCATTGGGAAAGTTTCGATTTCAAAATCACGGCTTGCTTCATAAGCCATCAAGCGCGCAAGCTCTTTGGTCAATGTACGAAATTTATAAGTACTACAGTCTTTTTCGCGCATAAGGCTGAGTTTATGACGGACTAGTGGATGATCGATTACCGTAATTTTTAAATCGCTGTTTAAGTCACTCATAAGTACTCTCTTGGTTTCTTGTCTGATGCTTGCGCAGTTACTGCGGTTGCTATTAGTATAAAAGATACAAACACTTACCGCACTTTAACCATATCCTTAGCTCATAAATAGTAAAGTTAAATCCTTCACAGTCAAGCTAATTAACTACTTTACGACAGTGCTCATTTATCGCAATGACAATATTTGCGTTCACAGCTGCCATCAAAGCCTAAGCAATTCAGGCTAAGTAAAATGATATCGCGCTGTCTTAAGTCAACTGATTGAACCGACTAAGTTTGACTATATAACGTGATTATAAGTGAGGTAGTGTTTAGACTTGCTATGATACCAAAAAAACCGCTTTTCTGATGAAGAATATCATGACTATAAAAACACCAAGCATTCAAAAAACCACTGATACTGAATCGAAATTGTCTGATAGCAAAGCCACAGAGCTTGAAACCCATCCTTTCGAGCCTGTCTTACCGCCCAATGCCACGGTCATGATGATGGGTACGTTTCCACCGACTGCTGATAAATGGGCGATGAGCTTTCATTATCCCAATTTTTATAATGATATGTGGCGGATATATGGCCGAGTGTTTTTTGACGATGCTGACTACTTTAGAGTAGGCGATGAAAAACGCTTTGACCCTGAGCGTATCCGAGATTTTATGTTTGAACGTGGCATTGCTTCTTGTCCGACAGTAAAGCAGGCGATCCGTGAGACGGGTAATGCTTCGGATAAAAATCTAACAGTAGTCACACCTGTTGATTTAGAGGTTATCTTGCCACAAGTGCCGAAGGTAGCGTCATTGTTTACGACAGGAGGTAAGGCGACCGAAGTGCTACTTGGGTTATTAGATGAGCCAATTGCTAAATCAAAGCATCCGAAAACCAATCAAAGTATGGATTACCCTTATCAATGGCAGAATGCGAATAATAAAAAAACGGATGTTAATGACTTAACCTTATATAGATTACCGTCAACCTCACGTGCCTATCCATTATCGTTGGATAAGAAAGTCGCGGCGTATAAGGCGTTTTTTGAAAAGATGGGTAAGTTATAAAATGGAAATAGAGAAATGGTTGCACTAATAGAAGATAAAGCTCAAAGATAGTAAAAGGTATTTATCTAACAAAGCTAAGCGTTTTTGATGATAGAAAGTATAGTTAAAAGCACATCTATAGTCAGTCTCTAAACCTATTGAAATTAATTAAATCATAACCTATTGAAAAAAATACAGATTTATTCATCTACTAAAATAAGATTAAAAACATTAATAAAACGGGTTGACACAAAAGATAAACCGTCTATAATACGCACCTCATCAAGACGAGCTGGAAGTAGCTTATATGTAGATTACATATAAATAACCCAGTTAACTTGTTGAAACAAATTAAAAAAAGAAGTTGACAGACTATTAAAACATGATATGATGGTCAGCTCGCTAAATAGGATAAGCC
>NZ_JBITUW010000006.1:0-250213 GCF_044542635.1 Psychrobacter sp. NPDC077938 | reverse complement strand
TTTGGCATCATTGCGGTATTGACGGTGGAGCTTGGTTTGATTACGCCGCCGATGGGGATGAATATCTTTGTGATTAAGGCGATGGCACCGCACATCAAGCTGAGCGATATGTTCCGTGGGGTGGCACCATTCATTGTCTCTGATGTGATTCGTTTGGTTATTTTGGTGATGTTCCCTGCGATCTCGCTTGTGCTATTGGGGTAGGCTGAACCTAAACTTAAACCATAGCTTATAGAGTTATTGTATGAAGCCATATTGCTAATAAAGCAGTGTGGCTTTTTTATTGGCTAATACTTTTTCCAAGAATGAAGAGAAGGATATTTTAGAAACTTACAATTTGCGATGCTGCGTGATGGTAACTTTTCTTAGTGTTATAAAGGCTTATGAATGTAGTAAACTGGTTTTCATTCATTTTCCTATATAACCTTATAAGTAGAGATAGTCATGGCTGTCGATTTTAGTAATACGCTCATCGTCGCAATTTCTGCGACGGCACTTTTTGATTTGACTGAGTCAGAAAACTATTTGCTAGAGCTGCTAGAGCAACGACCTACAAGTGCTATAAAAGAATTTAGGGAGTACATGACCGAGCGTGAAAATGATTCCTTGAATATCGGTGCAGGTTATCCGCTGATTAAAGCGTTACTAAACCTAAATAAGTATTCTGATAATAGTGATGGACGAGATTCAGACATTGAAACACCATTGGTCGAAGTCGTGATTGTCTCAAAAAGCAGCCCAGACACTGGTATTCAGGTGCTTAATGCAATTCTAGAACATGATATCAATATCTCCCGTTCTGCTTTTATTTCAGGTAGCCCTGTTGCGCCTTATATCAAAGACTTTAATGTTGATCTGTTCTTGACCACCAATCGCGACGATGCCCAGCAAGTTGCGGATGCCAATATCTGTGCCTGTGCCATATTAGATGCGACGCCTGTCAATACTTATGAATTGGATACTGAGCAGCTGCGCATTGCCTTTGATGGGGATGCGGTGCTTTTTGATGATTCAGGTGAACTGCTATACAAACAAAAAGGGCTACGAGCTTTTCATGATCGTGAAGTACAAATGCGTGATTTGCCGATTGAAAAAGGCCCTTATGCTGAATTATTGATTAAATTATCAAATCTGCAAGAGCGCCTCCCTGCTGGTCTTAAATACTCACCAGTAAAAATTGCGCTGGTGACCGCGCGTAATGCACCAGCTGACTTACGTGCTATCAAGACACTACGAGAATGGGGCGTGAATGTTGATATGGCGTTTTTTTTGGGAGGATTAGAGAAAACAGCAGTACTCAGAACATTTGCACCACATATCTTCTTTGATGATTCCATCAAGCATATCGACGCAGCACGTCGTTTTATTCCTACGGCCTTGGTTCCTTATCATTCGACGTCATTATTGCATGGTGATAACTATCTCACGGCTGATGAAGATGCATCACTATTATCGTTCAAACCTGCTGTGCACCCATTGTTTGCTGTAAATCATTAAATAGGCATAAAAAATCTAGATAATAAGGATAGGTTGGTATATGAATTGGCAGCAATTGCTTCACTTAATTGTCGTACGAATAAAGCAGGTCATCGGACTGTATGCTTTTGTGCTTATACCGATGTGGGGTATGTTTTTTCTAAATAAAGTGGCCTTATTTGGTATGTGGAATATCTTTGGTATCGTGCCACGTGCTTTGGATGTGGGTAGTATGATAGGGGTATTTGCTTCGTGGACCATGCATGGCAATTTGTCGCATTTGACTGGCAATACGGTGACGCTATTGCAGATTTTGTTTTTGTTTGGACTGTTTGAGAAGAATGCTTATCGCACAGTGATTAAACTGGTGGTCGCCTCAGGACTGGTCACTTGGATTATCGGGTCGCCATCTTCTATCCATATTGGCGCATCAGGGCTTTGTTTTGCAATGTTAGGTTATATGATAGGCGGAGCTATATTTGCGCGGCGCTGGGGTTATCTGATTGCTTGTATCGTCATGGGAACTGGTTATTGGCTGACCATTAAGCAAGGATTGATGCCGCAACAAGGTATCTCGTTTGCGGCACATTTTGGTGGTTTGTGTGCGGGGCTATTGCTGGGCGCCAATTCAAAGCATACTTATTCAGCCGCTTCTCAACGCTATTAAACGCAACTGGATGTCAGTATTTCATGAACCAGCATTATCATACTAAGCATTATTGGATCAGACGCTTTCATCAGTACAGATTTTGATAAATAAAGGATCATCTGTAGTCAGCTCTCGCCATGCAGTGGTCTGTTTAACATGTTCATCCACCGTCAGTGTGCTACCTTTTTCTGGTATCACATAGTCCGCTCGTGCAGGAGTAGTGCAGTCTATTACCTGTAAAATCTTCTGCACGCTTCTGCGTCTTTCAAACAAATACAAATTAACTAAGTGCATGTCTGGATTGTCAGCATGCATGCTAGCATTTCCCGTATCGGCAGCGATAAAACGTAATATTTGTGGTTTGATATAAGACCACGGACGAAACCATTCTGTACTTTCGGCAGTTTTTATGACCTCAACACCATCTGGCAGCTGACGGACTTGCTGACCGTACCAGTTGTATTCTTGATGTACCTGAAACCCAAAAATACCAATCGCAGCAAATAGCGGGATCAGCCACTTTGGCGCGCGCTTACCTGACAGTTTACAGAGGTGAGTTATGATAAGTGCTAGTCCAGCCATGCCAAATGCAGCAGCTATGGTAGCGATAAACTCAAAAAGCATAAAATATTCCTTAATGCGCTAGGCACTTTTAGTCAGGTATGTTCAATTGGACAAAGCAAAACCATCATCTAACTATTATTTTAATAAGTATTAGATAAAAAATCACTCACCAGCAGTGGCTGCCAGTGAGTGATGTATAGTAACAGAAGACATATCATCATTCGTCAGATTAATGGTCGACCGCACCGCCTGCACCGCGTGGTGAGCGAACGCTTTCAACCAACTCTTGAATGTGTAGCGGTGGCGCTTTGGTTGCATAAGAAACAATGAATGCAACGATAAAGTTAAGCAGGGCACCAATCACACCGAATGATAGTGGTGAGATACCAAATAGCCAGTACTCTGCTGTATCAGGGAAGTTGGCAGTACCGCTGATGAAGAACCAACCTTTGAAGACGAAGATGTAAACCAAGATACTAATCAAACCTGTCAACATACCGGCGATAGCGCCAAGGTTGTTGATACGTTTTGAGAAAATACCCATCATTAGTGCAGGGAAGAGGGACGCACCAGCGATACCAAATGCCAATGCAACTACCTGTGCCGCAAACCCTGGTGGATTCATACCTAAATAAGTAGCAACCACAATCGCAATACCCATCGTGATACGTGCGACCTTGAGCTCTCCTTTATCAGTAATGTTTGGATTGAGGTTTCGTTTGATTAAATCATGACTAATCGCTGACGAGATAGCGAGCAATAGGCCAGCAGCAGTTGATAATGCAGCGGCTAGACCACCTGCAGCGATCAAACCAATTACCCAAGATGGCAGTTGTGCAATCTCTGGGTTAGCCAATACCAAGATATCAGCATTGACGTCGAGCTCGTTACCAGCCCAGCCTGCATCTGCAAAGCGGCCATCAAGTTCTAGGTCATGTGCAGCACGTGCTGTTTCAACCGCAGTTGTTGCAGCGCCTACATCACCGCCTTCAGTCTGTGCATTGGTCAGTGCTACTTCTGCAGCGCCCAGTCCACTATCGTTGTACATCTGAATACGACCATCGTTATTAAGGTCAGTATATTTGATCAGGCCAGTATCTTCCCAAGTTCTCATCCAGTCTGGACGTTGATCATAGTCGATGGCAGGCTCTGCAACACCTTGTGGGTAGATAGTATCAATCAGGTTTAAACGTGCCATTGCGCCAACAGCAGGTGCTGTGAAGTACAATAGTGAGATAAATACTAATGTCCAACCAGCCGTCCAACGTGCATCGGCAACTTTAGGAACTGTGAAAAAGCGAATAATAACGTGAGGTAGACCAGCCGTACCAATCATAAGTGATAAGGTGAACAGCACCATGTTTAGCTTGTTAGGTACGTCAGCCGTATACGCTGTGAATCCCAAATCGGTCACGACTTGATCAAGCTTGGTTAGGATAGGCACACCAGATTCGATATGGTTTGAAAATAGGCCCAAACCTGGAATTGGATTGCCGGTTAATTCAAGTGAAATAAAGACAGCAGGAATGGTATAAGCAATCATCAGAACCACATACTGCGCAACCTGCGTGTAGGTAATCCCTTTCATACCGCCAAGAACTGCGTAAAAGAATACAACAACCGCAGCAATAATAAGACCTGTGTTGTTATCTACTTCTAAGAAGCGTGAAAATGCGACCCCAGCACCTGTCATCTGACCGATAACGTACGTGGTAGAGGCAATAATCAAACAAACCACGGCAATCATTGCAGCCGTTTTTGAATAAAAGCGATCTCCAATAAAATCCGGCACCGTGAACTTGCCAAATTTACGTAAGTAAGGCGCCAGTAGCATGGCTAGTAGTACATAACCACCTGTCCAACCCATCAAATAGGTTGATGCGCCATAACCGCCAGCAGCAAGCAAACCTGCCATAGAAATAAAAGATGCCGCACTCATCCAGTCAGCAGCTGTCGCCATACCGTTAACTACTGGATGTACACCGCCGCCCGCCACATAGAATTCACTGGTTGTCCCAGCCCGAGCCCAAATCGCAATACCAAAATACAGAGCGAAAGATAGGCCTACGAAAATAATATTAACTAAATACTGACTCATGGTCTATTCCTCATCTACGCCATATTGTTTATCTAACTTATTCATACGCCATGCGTAGAAGAAAATTAAAATGATAAACACTCCTATAGAGCCTTGCTGAGCAAACCAAAAGCCCAAGTCAGTGCCGCCGACTTTGATGCCGGCTAAAAGAGGACGCAATAAAATAGCAAAACCATAAGAACATAGTGCCCAAACTACTAGGCTACCTAAGATGAGACGGACATTGGCACGCCAATAACCGGATGGATCGTTATGATCTTTCATAGGACAACTCCTTTTGTCTTCCCTAAAAAATACCAACAATATAAAAAGAACTGCGATTATTTCTTACAACAGAAGGATAAAAAATAATCAGGTACTGCTTTATATAGTGAAAACGATGATGCGTGATAGTACGTTTAATGCTCGGTAGTTCTTTACTTCAAATAAAAGTAGTTAACTATTTAAGCATCGCATTGACTTAAACCATCGAATGGCAAAAATAACGTTTCTTGAGGAAGACAGAAGGGTGGACTATCCAGTGTCTTTTTAACAATCTCGTCTTCCTGACAAGAGTTTTAATCTTTTTAACGCGCTAACCTATTGTACAGCTTGATAGCTTCTTGTACTGCTTAATAGTTTCGATAACCGTAAAACAGGCTAAACGGATATAGAATTTATATTAGCACGGTTTAATAAATATAATTGCAAACTACTGCGCATGAGTAATAATTAAATTACTAACAATTAGTTTGTTTGGCATTCATTAAAAAACCTAACGTTACGGAAACGGTACGGCAACCGTGTAATTTGTGCGATTAAATTATCACTTAATCTATTCTATATAAGCTGAAACATAAGCATTATTTATTTTAAAAATAATTATATGAAGTCGATAAGTAAACGTGATGGTCACATGTCGCTCAATATCTATATCATGCACGTGTCTTTTTGGTATCAGGTATTTTGCACAGAGGCTTATATAGTCCATCGCCATCAAAATATGATATCGATATGAAACTTAAGTAACGCGTATAAAGAATGAATAAGGAGCCCATATGAACGAAGGGATAGTAGGTTGGTTTAATAACATCGTAAATTATGGTGTCGGTATTATCTGGGGTAACAATGACTGGCTGATTGCTAGCAACCCTTGGTATGGATTACTGATGTTCTTACTAATTGGTGCGGGTCTTTACTTCACCGTCGTGACACGTTTTATTCAGTTTCGTCATTTTGGTCATATGTGGAAGTTGCTACGCGTGTCCAATCAAGGACGCAAAGATGGTGGTATCAGCTCATTTGAAGCATTGATGACGTCGCTGGCCGCACGTGTTGGTACTGGTAACTTGGCAGGTGTGGCAATTGCCATCTATTTGGGTGGACCAGGTGCTGTATTCTGGATGTGGATGACGGCACTGGTCGGTATGTCGACCAGCTTTATCGAGTCAACCTTAGCACAGGCATATAAAGTACCGCACAACGATAATGTGTACCGCGGTGGCCCAGCTTATTATATCGAAAAAGGTCTAGGCAAACGCTGGCTTGCCGTGTTTTTCTCATTATGTTTGTTAGTGGCCTTTGGCTTGGCGTTCAATGGCGTACAATCCAACACCATCGCTCAAGCGACTAATGAAGCCTTTGGTGTGCCAACGTGGATGACAGGTTTGGTATTGGTAGTACTGGTAGCGCCAGTGGTATTCGGTGGTTTGCGCTCAGTAGCTCGTATCGCGGGTAAAATCGTACCAGTGATGGCCATCTTGTACATCTTGCTAGCGCTATTCATTATCGTGACTAACTTTAGTCAATTCCCAGCGGCGATCGCGTTGATTGTAAAATCAGCATTTGGTTTTGAGCAGGCGGCAGGCGGTGTCATCGGTTATGGTATTGCGCAGGCAATGATTAACGGTATCAAACGTGGTTTGTTCTCTAACGAAGCAGGTATGGGTTCAGCGCCGAATGCTGCAGCAACGGCAAAGAGTCATCCTGATCATCCAGCAGTGCAGGGTTTTATGCAGATGCTAGGTGTATTTATGGATACCCTTATCATTTGTACCGCGACGGCGTCGATTATTATCTTGTCTGGTGTGGTCGATCCTAATATCGAGCAAGAAGGTATTCAGTTAACTCAGCTAGCTTTATCACAGTATGTCGGTGACCTAGGTGTGGTGTTTGTGGCGATTGCGATTTTCTTCTTCTCATTTACGTCTATCATCGCCAACTACAGCTACGGTGAGTCAAATCTTGAGTTTATCTCTGGTGCCAAAAACGCCAAAGTGATGATCATGATTTTCCGCTTCCTAGTATTAGGTATGGTATTTATTGGCTCTGTTGCTAGCCTACCTGCTATATGGAACTTCGCTGACTTATCTATGGGTCTAATGGCCTTGGTCAACTTAGTGGCTATTTTGCTCTTGTCTCCTGTTGCGTTAAGAATACTACGTGACTATGAGCGTCAGGTAAAAGAGGGTAAAACAGGCGATCAGATTAAGTTTGATCCTGATAACTTTGTAAAACTCAGAGATGAAGCCAACCGTGACGCTTGGACAGACTAAGTAGCATTGATTGGTAAAAGTTGCTTGTTCTAAGCATTAAAAAACCGCCTTTCTCTTACGAAGAGAAGGGCGGTTTTTATTGGAGCGCAGTTTTAATGATATTAACTGTACCAGCTCAAATCAGAATTATCCTGATTTACATGTTTGGATAGTTAGGACCACCGCCACCTTCTGGCGTTACCCAGGTGATGTTCTGTGAAGGGTCTTTGATATCACAGGTCTTACAATGCACACAGTTCTGCGCATTGATGACAAACTTAGCGCCTTCAGCGTCTTTGACCACTTCGTATACACCCGCTGGGCAGTATAAACGTGCAGGCTCAGCGTACAACGGTAAGTTGATTGAAATAGGTACCGTTGGATCAGTAAGTTTTAGATGCGTTGGCTGATCTTCTGCATGGTTGGTGTTAGAGATAAATACCGACGACAATTTATCAAATACTAACTTACCATCAGGCTTAAGATAGGTTGGTTGATAAGCATGATTAGCACGCTCCAACTGATCGTAATCTGGGATATTGTCATGTAAAGTGAATGGCATTTTACCTTTTAGCAAGTTGTGCTCGATAAAGGTGAAAGCGCCGCCCATGAACAGACCCATACGGTGAATCGCAGGTGAGAAGTTGCGCGACTCATAGTTATCTTGATACAACCATGACTCTTTGTACATTGTGCTATAAGCAACCACTTCATCATGCTGACGGTCAGCTTGCAGCGCCTCAAAAATAGCTTCGGCTGCGAGCATACCTGACTTCATCGAGGTATGCGTGCCTTTGATTTTTGCTGGGTTTAAGAAACCAGCGTCATCACCTACCAACACGCCACCCGGGAAGGTGAACTTCGGTAATGAGTTTAGACCACCTTTGGTCAACGCACGTGCACCGTAAGAAATACGCTTACCGCCTTCTAAAACATTTTTGATAACAGGGTGCGTTTTCAAGCGCTGCATTTCATCAAATGGAGACATGTAAGGATTGTGGTAAGACAAATCAGCCACAAGACCAAAGCTTACTTGATTGTTTTCATCAAAGTATAACCACCAGCCACCAGTAGAGCCAGTTTCAGTCAATGGCCAGCCAAGACCATGCATAACAACGCCTTGCTCATGCTTTTCAGGCTCAACTTCCCATAGCTCTTTTAGACCGATACCATAATGCTGAGGATCAGAGTCTTTATCTAGATCAAAACGGCTGATTAAGCGTTTGCCTAAATGCCCACGGCTACCTTCGGCAAAAATAGTATATTTGGCAAGGAGCTCATAACCAGGCTCAAAACTTGGCTTGGCTTCACCATTGGCGGCCACACCCATATCACCCGTTAACACACCTCTGACCGAACCGTCGTCATTGTATAAGATGTCATCGGCAGGGAAGCCTGGGAACATCATAACTTCAAGCTCTTCTGCCTGTACGGCTAACCAACGAACGACATTACCTAGCGAGACAATATAGTTGCCGTCGTTATGCATCGGACCTGGAATCAAAGAGTCAGGCACTTTAGTTGAGCGTGTGGCAGAGTTCAAATAATAGAAACGATCTTCTGTCGCTGGCACGTTAAGCGGTGCGCCTTTTTCTTTCCAGTCAGGGATTAGCTCATTTAGAGCGCGTGGCTCGATGACTGCGCCAGACAACGTATGGGCACCAAACTCAGAGCCTTTTTCGACCACACAAACCATAAACTCATCATTACCAGCTTCAATAGCGAGCTGGCGCAAACGTATGGCAGCAGACAGACCTGCAGGTCCACCACCAACGATGATGACATCGAACTCCATTGATTCGCGTTCGACTTCAGGTTCCGCGGCAACTGGCGCTACGACTGGTTCTGCTTTATCTAGCGTTGCGGTCTCTGTCGCTACTGGTGCGTCAGCATTCACAGTATTACCATCGATAACTGGCGTTTGATTGTCTTGCTCTTGCATACCTACTCCTAAACTTTTAGTGGCTTATCTCAGGGCATCATTAGCTTAACAACTGAATAATAGACTTGCGGCGCTAACGTCACTCAGACATATGGCTGCCCGATAAAACTGTCTTTGCGGCATCAATTGACCCGTCATGGTTAATACCAATTTATCTAAGGATATCAACGCATAACGTAAGATGTGTCATCAATACAACACCCACTTGACCATTTCAATAAAAAATCGTTACTCATTATAAAAGAAAAGTCCTACAAACACGATACGCATTTATGAGTATCGATGCTAAGGTAATGTTAAGAAAATGAGGTTGTTATAACGATAAAGTTTCATCATACCTGAAACAAAAATTTATAGTAATAATAGATAAGCCAAACTTTGAATACTAAATAAAGGAATTAATAATGAATAACGATAATAACAGTACTGAAGACAGCAATGAAAGAATAGCGGAAGCCCCGATCAGTAAGACTTCTAGCCTAGATAGCTTAGATAATTTGGATGCACTAAGCCAGTATATTAAGTCTACGAAAGGCACTCGCGAAGGGCGTGCGATACCACCACTTGAAAAATGGCATCCTGAAGATATTGCTGATATGGATTTGACTATCAAGGCAAACGGAGAGTGGTGGCATGAAGGCGGTCAAATGACCCGTGAGTCATTGGTCAGCTTGTTTGCCACGATACTATGGAAAGAAGAAAATAATGGCACTACTGAGTACTTTTTAAAGACCCCTGTACAGAAAATCCGTATCCAAGTTGAAGATGCACCACTTCTTATTAATGATGTCGGTATTGTCAATGAAGATGATATGAGTTGGTTGGAGTTTACAACGACGACAGGAGATGTGGTTCGCTTAGACGATGAGCATTCGATTGTATTAAAGGCGTATAATTCTAATAAGAGCGATTCTAATGACAGCGACTTTAATAACAGCGACTTTAATAACAGTGACTTTAGTGAAAGCGATCAAGCGAATCAAGTGAGTACAGCTGACGATGTTGCAGATTCTCAGGAATTAGCGTCTACAGAACAGGTACGCCCTTACATGATAGTTAGAAATGGATTAACCGCACTTATCGGGCGTAATACTTTTTATCACCTAACTGAAATTGGAGCGTTATCAGAAGACAATGGCAAGACGATATTGACGCTACAGAGTGGTGGTCAGTCTTATTCGTTATCGATGCCTACTGATTAAGTATTATGTTTATCTATTAATTGCTGTACGCCGATGAATGCTATAATTTTATAATGTCGCTTGATTATCTATTGGGTTGAAAAATTATTATCGTATAAAGGTAGTCGATAGAGAGCCGATGTAGAGTAACGCCATACACGCAATATATATAGCGCATTTAATAGGGTAATGAGATTGATGAGTAATATAATAATGGCATTAGCATAAAAATGGATATCAAAAACCAGACAGTCGAAAAACTCAGACCGTGTGTCGATATATCTGTTGATCAGAGTCTCAAAGCTATTGATCTAGTAGATGTCAATAAACATGCTGGTAATACAGTTGTAAGCGATAAAAACCGTAGCGCGCCCATTGGCGTGTTTGATTCTGGTGTTGGCGGTTTGTCTGTTTATTTGCATTTAGCACAGCAGCTGCCTACTGAGCGTTATGTATATTATGCCGATACGCTAAATGTACCTTATGGTAATCGTGATAGCGAAGATATTGAAGCACTAACGCTAAAGGCTGTAGAGTGGTTACATCAGCAAGGCTGTAAGCTGATTGTTATTGCTTGCAACAGTGCCTCAGCATATGCGCTAGATACTGCCCGACGCTGCTATCCACATATACCTATTGTGGGACTTGTCCCTGCATTAAAGCCTGCAGTATTGGCCAGTAAGAGTGCTCATGTAGCGGTGCTAGCAACCAAAGCGACTTTGAATGGCACCTTGCTAAACGATGTCATTGTCAATTTTGCTAAACCTAATAACACAGTAGTCACTAAGTATTTTGATCCGCAATTGGTTCCTTGGGTAGAAGCAGGTATGTCAGAACAAGACGAGACAGCTGAAAGATTACGTCAACAGATACGAGTATTTGCTAATGAAGGTGTCGATCAGTTGGTGCTGGGATGTACGCATTATCCATTTTTTAAGACATTCTTGTTAGATGAGATTGTGCAGCAGCAGCTATCAATACAAGTCATTGATTCTGGTCAAGCGATTGCTGAACGGGTTAGACAGCTATTGATTGCAAACAACTTGTCTGCATCATTGATGAGTGAAAAACGAGAAAATCTGTCACAAAAAACTAGTAATAAAAATACCATTACTAGACCGCCATTAACTTTTCACGCCACTAAATATAGTGATAGACTATGCGCTTTAGTTGAGCGCTTACTCGGTACAGAAATGGCATTGCAATACTACTCTCACTAGTTATCATCAAAGCTAGTGATATCAATACGCTGTATGCAACGCTGACTCAGTTAAAATAAATTGAGTGCATCTTTTCAAGCCAAGAGTATGCTAGGCTGAGCAAGACAAGATTTTTGTGTTCTATTTTACATCCTATCCTTTTTATGTCACGACCTACGCTTAGAGGTAATTGTGCCGAATCGTCGCTATCATATTCATATTATATGCGCTGACAACGACCAGTTGTTGGTTCTAGACAGCTTAGCGATATTTTTTCAGGCACGCGCATTTCTGACCTATGATGTTTCTAGTAAATTATCTAAAGCCTCTTTTTATGGGCGCCAGTGTATTGACTCTTGTGATTACGCAGTCATGATCGTTGGTGACAGCTACGGAACTGTGCAAAAAAACGGCGTTAGCCAAATGCACTTAAGTTATCTAAATGCCAAAGCGAAGCTTAAGCCGCTAATTGTTCTGGTCAAAAACCACTCTCAAGACGCCGTCATCAGCCGACAACTTCAAGAATTTATTAAGTTAGTCACCAAGCAAGATAATCAACTACATTACTATGATACGGAAGAAGATATTGAGCCATTGCTAGTACAGGCTCATTATAATGCCGTCGCCAATAACAAAATGGTAGGTGGCTGGGTCAGAGCGAATGATGAAGAGGATACTACTAGTAAAAAGGTCGTGTATGAGAAGCCAGTCGATGTATTACCTAGTACTACCGAGGTAGAGAAAAACAGTCCTGATGAAGAAGACTTTATATCGGATAAGGTTAGTGAGCCAATTGAGTTAACGGAGTTTTTTGAGATTCAATATAGTGCTCAGGCTTATGAGGGTGGCAATCTAACGGACGTAACCAGATCACTCACACTCTCGTGGCACGAGATACTCATGACACTCATGAGAATACCGTCTACTTTTTCGAGCTATGGCTTGCAAAATGCCATCAATCGTTTGATTACCGCTAAAGCGGAAGTAGACATTAAAAAAGAGATGCCAAACGTTCATGCTGTCTCACGCTGCCAAATCTCTCAAGCTGATATCAATAATTTGCAACGTAAGCTAGTCGGTGCAAACTGGATACAACTGATGACTTATGGCACGCGGGTATCACAAGAGCTATGGAAGCTTACCTTCTACGCAAAAAACCTACTGCAAAATCATACCTCAAATACGAATAAACAAGACGAGTAATTATTCGCTAGCGTGCTCAATAATAGCCATCTAAAACGTCCACTCTGGCATCACGACTACGTTTTGTAATACAAAGCATACGTGCAATGCTTGTGAATATTCCTCAGACCCGTAATAATGAAGTCAGTCAGTTAACTATGCTAACAACGTTGGCTATTTGAGAATGACAACTATAATATTAATAATTAGGGAGAGCGTACGATGAGCAATGCTAAAAATGACGAACTAAAGAGAGAGATTGATGGTCTAGAAAAGTCTATGCATGATGCTGATCAGTTTCATACGTTAGAAGAGCAAGTAGCAGATATGAAACGCCGCGGTATAGATCCTAGCAAAGCCTACAAAGATTTAGACAGTAAAGCAGAAGATGAAGATTGGGGCGATGCGACTTGGAAAGAAAATGGTAAGTGGGAGCCAAAAACGGCAGCCGATTTAGACGACAAAGCTCGTGAAAATTGGAATGGTGATAATGGTCAGCCTAAGCCACCACCTATTGTTTAGATACGTATTTTGAGTCAATTAGATAAGTTCTATTAATAACTATCTATAAATAGAAAAGCCACGCTACTATTAGCGTGGCTTTTTTGATGCGTCTAAATAGCATTACTTATCTTGCTATTATGAACCTTGGTCTATACGAACAAGCTTGATAGTGCCATCGGCATCAGTAACGCGGCGATAACGTGTATTGCTAGAAGTTGAGGGGCTCACTGATGGCTGAGATGAGTAGCTACTAGGAGCAGTCGTTTGCCGCTGAATTAATTGTCCCATGCGATCGGCAGGTGCAGGATTCAGGGGCTGGCTGTTTGCAGGCTGGCCGTATTGAGTTTGACTCGGCGCTGCATTGCCAACGATGGCGCGATAGAACTTCTGGCCTGCGCGTCCGTCAGCTGGGAAAATACCGCGACTAGTCTGGTATTGTTGGATAGCGGTACGAGTATTGTCTCCGATGATGCCATCTACACCACCGATATCATAACCGGCATTTAACAACGCTTGCTGAATGTCTTTGGCCTGCTGGCGGCTGATACCAGGATCGTCGGTCGGCCACGCAGTGATAAAGTCTGTTTTGCTGCTGTCTTCGCGAGTGATTAGATCTGATAAGTGTGCGATAGCCAGCGCGTAGTTTTCTGATGCGTTATAAGAGTAGAAAGTGTCGAAGTTTTTACCCACTAAGAAAGCAGGGCCTTCCATCCCAGCTGGTAATAACAAGCCTGCACTGCTCAAGTCATACGGTAGCGGACTGCCATTAGCTAATGTCAGGCCTTGGTCGCGCCAGTGGCTTATCGACTTTTTGTCTTTGCGATTAGAAGCAGCCCAGAACCCATCAGGTAGTTTGACTTCATAACCCCAAGGCTCACCAGTACGATAGCCGCGATTGTCCAAGAAGTTTGCGGTAGAGGCTAGTGCATCAGGTACGCTATTGACCAAATCGCGACGTCCATCACCATCGAAATCTACTGCCAACTCTAAGAAAGTACTCGGCATAAACTGCGTCTGTCCAAAGGCACCTGCCCATGATCCTGTCATATCATTTGGTGCGATATCACCGTTTTGCACAATTTTTAGCGCATTGGCGTACTCACCTTGGAAATAGCTTTGACGACGATCGAAACAAGACAATGTCGCTAAAGACTCAAATAATGGTTTTTTACCTAGCGTTTGACCAAAGTTAGACTCTACGCCCCAGACACCGAGCACATGCTCAGCTTTTACGCCATAACGCGATTCGATTTGACGTAGAGTCGAGCCCCATTGGCGTTTAGCTCGGATACCGTCCTCGACACGCTCCTTGTCTACCAATGCTGATAAGTAGTCCCAGACGTCTTTTTGAAACTCTGGTTGATAATTCAGTGACTGAATGACACTAGGATCAGGCTGGCTTGGGCGATAGTTATTAAAGGTATAACCATCAACACCGCTAAATTTGCTAGAATTTTTTAGATTGTCCAAGCACTGCTGAAACTCGCTATTGGATAAATCAGGTGCTGGCGGCTGCGCGGCTTGAGCAGTGGTAGCAAGGCTGATGCCGACAGCAACACTAAGCAGCGACAAAGTAGAGAGTGGAGTCAAACGCATGAAAATATCCTATAAACGTTAAAATAGTTATCGAAAGGCAAAAAGTGATATTAACGTAGAGTAACCAATCTAAACAGTAAAGAAAAGCTGTCGAAGTACCAAGGTTATAAATGGTTACGATAAATTGACGCTGCCGTGAGATTAGAAGAGGATTTCATAGAGCTGAAAATGCAAAGCGTTAAACAGTATTTCAACTCGAGGACTATTCCTTAGAAGGTAGAACTTGTTTATTTGGCTAGCACACTATTTAGTTCTTCTATAAAGCTATGAATACGCGCCGCATTTTTGCCCAAATCACTCTGTCCAACTCGTGACTTACTGCGAATATCAACTAAGCGCTCGCTATCGTTGTCAGTCACACGAATGATCACATCATCTTTGAAACCAAACCAAGCAGTCGTCTCTGTTGCTTCGATGATGCCTTTGTCTACATCAGTATTTACAAGCTCCCACCCTAAATTCTCAATGGCTTGGTTAGATGCCTCAACCAATTCAGGCTTTGACTGAGCATAGGTCAATGTCTGCAAATCAGGATAGGCAATACGTTGTTGTTCAGCCACTTCTGCACCTGCGTACGCTACGGGATTTGGTGCATCTGCACGTAGTGGAGCAGTCGCGACAAACTCAGGCGGATTCACCAAATCGGTAGAAATATCGTGAATAGGCGGTACATTTTTAGCCGTATTCATCATGCTGAGCGGGATAGCGATTGCAGCGACAGCAAATACGGCTGAGGCTAATGCGCTCCCAAGACTGGCTGTATTGCGTTTAAATAATAGCTGTATAGCCAACAATACCAATGCTGCGATACCAGCAAATAACCCAAATTTAAACCCTGCAAACGCAGTGCCTAATTCTACAACGCCAAACTTATACAATGGGCCTGCCAGAGCAACTAACAGAATTGCAATTACACTCATTAGACTGACTATCATTTTCATTCAATTTCTCCGTTGCGACTTAGCAGTGTATTAAAGGTTATATGAGTTTGGTTCATTTATTGCTCAATAGCCAAACCTGTTCTGTGACGGTGATATCAGGTGCAGAACCTATAGAAGAAGGCACGCTTGCTAGCTCATAGATTTGGTAGTGATCGCCGTAATATCGCTCTAGTTGTTCGTTATTAATAGAGAAGGGTGGTCCATTCTTTTTACGCTGATCGTAATTTAGCGTGAGTAAAAGCTGAGGTGTTATTTCATTGTTAGCACCATTAACTTTACTGTTATCGCTACTAAGTTTCCGCACTTGCTCACTATATCTCACACGCATATCGTCTGGTAGGGCGATTAATGCCGCTTTATCATATACTGCATCAATATAGCCAATATCTTTAGCGGTCAGTGCAAAGATATCAGCAACCCATAAAGTGATGATCTGTCCCGACAACTGGCCTTGATAGTATTTAATCGCTGGATTGTCTGCCTGTTGATAGACAGTAGGTTGGATGTTTTGCTCAGCAAAAAACTCTTGTACGGCTGTTTCGACCAACTCAACGCCCACCACGTCATAGCCTTGCGTCGCTAGCCAAACCATATCGATAGATTTACCACAAAGCGGCACAAAAATGCGGCTACCCGCAGTTAGATTGAGGCGGTTAAAGTACTCAGTCAGCAATGGATTGACCGTAGATTGATTGAATCCAATGCGACCTTCTTGCCAACGTTTTTGCCAAAATTCAGGGTTCATACTGCAATCCTCTATCTGCAAGTTTCTATATATAATGTTCTAATCTTTATCTGATATATAAAAGGGATAACTAATAAAAAGCCAAACACCTATAGTATAAGTGTTTGGCTGGTATCTAACATTAGGCTAAGAAATCTTTTGAATAAATAACGTTTTATTCAATTTAGCTAACCCTCATTTAGCTAACCATATATTTGCTAAATTCTTTACGCAGTTTGGCAAGCTTTGGCGGTATTGCAAAGTTGCAATAAGCTTGTCCTGGATTTCTGTTGAAGAAATCTTGATGTGAGTCTTCTGCTTGATAGAATTCGACGGCAGGGTGTACTTCCGTCACCACATTGACACCCATATTGCGTAACTTATTGATGGTACGATCAACGGTCGGTTTTTGACTGTCTTCGGTGTAAAAGACCACGCTGCGATACTGACTACCGACGTCATTGCCTTGACGATCCATCGTGGTGGGATCATGCGTGGCAAAGAAGACATCGAGTATTACTTCTAAGGGGACGATAGACTCATCAAATTCGACTTTGATGACTTCGACATGACCAGTCGTACCACTACAGACAGCTTCATAATTGGCAGAGACAGCATCGCCGCCCATGTAGCCTGAGACGACAGATTGCACACCTTTTACCGATAAAAATACAGACTCGGTGCACCAGAAGCAGCCGCCACCTAATACGATCGTTTGCATAATTTTTTCCTATTATTATAAATATGGGTTAAGCGCTATATTTGGTAGTGATGCTCTCGTTTTTCAATGCTTCTTTCAAACGTCTCATTACCCTTGGCACTATTTATTCAGCTTAGCAGGCAAGCCAAAGGCGATAAGTAACAAACAGTAATGTTATAATGGGCTTTTGCTATCTTACTTCTTTATCACCTGATAATGACAAGCAAAACTACCAAGCAAAAACTACCAAGTAATTCTTAATTTCAGTTCTATTCTAAAAAATGAGTCGTCCCATGAGCCAATCCCAGCCTGCTATCAAACATGACACCCTATTTGATAAACCGTTTACCACGCCACTGGATAAGGCCGCACGCTTTTCATTTGATGAGCAAGTGGTGGCTTGTTTTCCTGACATGATTCGCCGCAGTGTACCCGGTTATGGGCAGGTACTGGCGATGCTGCCTATATTCGCCCGTCGTCATTGCAAGTATCGCCAGCAGAGCGATAGTGGTCAGCGCGTTAGTCGTGTTTATGACTTGGGCTGTTCATTGGGTGCAGCCAGTATGACGCTAGCTAGTGAGTTCGACCCACAAGACTTACAGATTAAAGCAATTGATATTTCGCCTGCGATGACAACCGAAGCTACGACGTTATTGAGTGAGAATTATCCTGAGCATGACATCGAAGTGATCACAGCAGATATCCGCGATATTGAGCTTGAGCCGTGCGACATGGTGATTCTAAACTTGACGCTACAGTTTTTGCCAGCTGCTGATAGGGTAGCAGTACTAGAGAAAATTTATGCGGCATTGAGTGAAGGCGGCATATTGGTACTGACTGAAAAAACCCATGCCTTTGATGAGCAATATGATGCGTGGTTAGTAGAGCGTTATTACGACTTTAAACGTGCCAATGGCTATACCGAAATGGAAATCAGTGGCAAGCGTAATGCGTTAGAAAATGTGCTGATTACTGACACATTAGATGAGCATCATGCACGGTTAGATCAAGTTGGGTTTGCGCGTCATCTGACATGGTTTCAGTTTTTGAACTTCGTCTCTATTGTGGCGTTTAAATAATCCTTACTTTTAACACAGTTATTTCTTAATCAATACGGTAACCTGCTTTTATGCTCAACGACACTATCATCAACGCCGAACGCGAATTATATCTAACTCTACTAGAGTTGGCACAGCAGCAGCCAAACGCTTATGAATGGCTCAAACGATTACCAACATGGCTAGGTGATATAAAAGACAAAGCTAACTATGCGCATGCGCCTGCCTACCAAGCGTCAGTCGCTCGTTTGCCAAACTTAGCTGTCAATCATGTCGATCTAAACAGCGATACTTTGACGATTGAGGCAAGTCTAAATGAGTCTCAGCGCAAGCAAACAATGGCACTATTAAAGCAGTTGATGCCATGGCGTAAAGGGCCATTTCAGATTGGTGGTCAAATCGGCGATGATGAGTCAGGTATTAAGATTGATACCGAGTGGCATAGTGATTGGAAATGGAAACGTGTTGCGCCGCATTTAAGTAGATTGGACGGTCGCCGCGTATTGGATGTGGGCGGTGGCTCCGGTTATCATGGTTGGCGCATGGCAGGGGCTGGCGCGGATACCGTTATTATTATTGATCCGTCATGTTTGTTTTATCATCAGTTTATGGCGATTCGTCACTTTGTTGGTGCCGCAGACGCTAGTGATGCGGGCAGCTATCGGACGCATTATATTCCTGTACCGCTTGAAGCGTTACCTGAGCACAGTCAGCTGTTTGATACCGTATTTAGCATGGGCGTACTTTATCATCGTCAGTCACCGTTTGAGCATTTACAACAGCTTAAAGGACAATTGGTCAAAGGTGGTGAGCTGGTGCTTGAGACGTTGGTGGTTGAAGGTGATGCTAATACTGTACTAGTACCGCACGACCGTTATGCGCAGATGAATAACGTCTATTTCTTGCCATCGGTGGCGGCATTAATTGGCTGGTTAGAGAAAGCAGGGTTTTCAGATGTGCGCTGCGTCGATGTGGCAGTCACCTCGACTGAAGAACAACGACAAACCGAATGGATGACTTATCATTCGTTAGCAGATTTCTTGGATCCTAATGATTCTACTAAGACCGTCGAAGGATATCCTGCTCCCATGCGTGCGACTTTGATTGCCAAAAAGTAGCGTTGATGGTGGTAGCTAATATAAGGAAAGCATTATGAAGACATCAAAGACTTTGATTGTAGCTACCATCAGCTTGCTATCGCTACCTGCTATGGCAGGTTATGGGGATGTATCCGAAGGCTGGGGCTTTGTACAAGACGACTGGCAAGTGGTTTGTGATAATACGCGCACTTGTCGAGCTGCTGGATACGCTAGTGAAGCACTCATAGATGAGCCTGCCTCAATATTGCTCACAGCATTGCCAAAAGTAGCTCTACCAAAAGCGCAAATTCAGTTTGTCTCAGAAGTGCCGCTAGATGATCTTAAGCCTGCTGAGCTTTGGCTAAACAATAAAAACTATGGACTGCTGCAACCCAATAAAGAAGACAGTCTACTATACGACTTGTCAGCCAAGCAGACCCAAGCACTGCTTGATCATGCTCGTATAGCGACCAAGATAGCGATTAGAGCGGGCGACAACCACTGGCAGATCAGCGATAAAGGCATGTCGGCAGTATTGCTCAAACTAGACGATGTACAAGGTCGAGTAGGGACGCCGATAGCATTGGTCAGTAAGCATAATCTAAATCGTCAACGTCCTAAAGTAGCTTTGCCAAAACCAATCATTCAAAAAGCATTTGCATATTCAGCAAAAGACAACAAAACACTTGCTCCATCAAAGCTGGCGTATTTTCAGAAAAATATTGATAACTGGGTCGATATTAACGATGAGCAGCTTATAGGGTCCAAAGACATAATGGGCGACTGTGAGCTAATCAACCCAAAAACTGAAACATATCAGCGAATGTCAGAGTATGGCTCTACGATGCTTGGTTGGGATTTTATACCGGTTGATGATAGCTATACGTTAGCCGCGCATAGTTGCTGGCTAGGCGCTTACAATTCCAGTAACGGCTATTGGCTCATTGATAATGCAAAACCTAGCAAACCTACGCTTATCACGACAGCAGGAAATGATTATTTTGATGGTGAGATTTCCGCTACTCACAAAGACCGAGGTATCGGTGACTGCTGGAATCGTACTACATGGACGTGGAATGGTGAAACGTTTGCTAAGAGCGAAGAGTCTAGTACGGGCATGTGCCGAGGTTTTGCTGGTGGAGCGTGGGACCTACCAACGTATGTGAGTCAGGTCATAAAAAATAATACTAAGGCTCAGTAGCTTCTTTTATTTAGAAGACTTTGATTTGAGGGGCTTTGATTCAAAAGACTTTGATTTAAATGACTGACACCTTATCAAGCGCAGCAGTCATAGGCTGTATATTACGTTTTTAGTTTTGCTACTTATGTCCTAAGCGATATCAAAGGATAGTGATAAAAATGGCCAATTAGATTAACCATTTTTTGAAAGCGACTTCCATGACTATCTTAAGGATAAAACCAACAGAACCTGCGCCTAGGGCTAAGAATATCCAAAAAGTACCAGCGCGCCCAGCTTCAGACGTTTTAGAGATATCCCACATAATAAAAAACAAGAAAGCGATGAATATCGGCAACAAGACGTACAGTCCCCAACTGGTGACAGTACTGGCGGCAATAGCAAACATGGCGTAATCCTATAATAGAGTAGTAACGCGTCTTCTATATCTTAGAAGAGCCGTACAAACCATTATTATAACGTGGAAGCAGTCAGGTATAAACGACTGCCCAGTATTGAGCAACAGTAACGCTACAATTCCTGTTATGAGTTATTTATCAGTTTTGGATCATTGATATTAGTCAGCCCAAATCCTGATAACGGTAAGATTTTAGTGCTAATTTTGGCGCAAATGGTGCAATAAAGCGCAAAGATTGTTATATTTACAGGTTACTTATCTTTTTACATTATTCTATCCCTGCAATGTCGGTCGCTATTATAATAAGCCGTTATCGATTGCTCGCATTCGCACCGTTTTTGTTGTTTATTTAATTGAGTTCAAATTCTTATGTCACAAGCCCAAATTGATACGCTTGCATCCCTATTTAACGATGCAATTCAAACCCTACAAGCAGATGGTACGCTACCAAGCGATTGGCAAAACAACAGTCAAATTACCCGTACGAAAGATTTAAGTCACGGTGATTTTGCCAGTAATATCGCACTAACGGCAGCGAAAGCAGCCAAGGCCAATCCGCGTCAACTTGCTGAAAAAATCGTCAGCGCATTGCCTGACAATCAAGACATTCGCCAAGTAGAAATCGCAGGACCAGGATTTATCAATGTATTTTTAAACTCGGAAGCTAAGTTTTCTGTATTGGACGATATTTTCACGTTGCAAGATCGCTTTGGCTTGAGTAATCAGTTTGACGGTCAAAAAGTTCAAGTTGAATTCGTTTCTGCCAATCCAACGTCAAGTCTGCACGTCGGTCACGGTCGCGGTGCTGCATTTGGCATGAGCGTCGCTAACTTGTTAGAAGCTATTGGCTATGACGTCACGCGTGAATATTATGTCAATGACGCTGGTCGTCAAATGGACATCTTAGCCACCAGTACATATTTGCGCTATCTACAGCTAAATGGTGAAGAGATAACTTTCCCAGTCAACGCCTATCAGGGTGATTATGTCAGTGACATCGCACAGACGCTAAAAACCCAGCATGGCGATAGCTACGTACATAGTTTCGCAGACGTTGCCAAAGATGTGTCAGAAGACGCTAAGTTTGAGATTAATGCTGATGGCGAAAAAACCGTTATCTCAGGTGATAAAGAAGCACACATTGATGGCTTGATTGCCAATAGTAAGTCTTTGTTAGGTGACAGCTACGCGTTATTTTTAAACGCGGCATTGAGCAGTATTTTGGCAGATATCAAAGACGACTTAAATGACTTTGGTGTGAGCTACGAGTGCTGGTTTAGCGAAAGATCTATCGATAGCGAGATTGAGCCTGTCCTACAGATACTAGATGACAAAGGCTACCTATACGAAAAAGATGGCAATATCTGGTTTAAATCGACTGATTTCGGCGATGAAAAAGACCGTGTGGTACGCCGTGCCAATGGCCAGTCGACGTATTTTGCCTCTGACATCGCTTATCATAAAAATAAGTTCGATCGCGGCTTTGATAAAGTCATTAACGTTTGGGGCGCAGACCATCATGGTTATGTCCCACGCGTAAAAGCAGCGCTACTGGCTCTTGGTATCGATGCAGAACGTCTAGATGTAGTGCTTGTACAGTTTGTCGCGTTATGGCGCGGTAGTGAAAAAGTACAAATGTCTTCGCGTTCTGGTCAGTTTGTGACCTTGCGTGAGCTACGTGCAGAAGTCGGTAACGATGCTGCACGATTCTACTATGTAGCGCGTAAGCCTGAAGTGCATGTAGATTTTGACTTAGAACTTGCCAAATCACAAAGCAAAGACAATCAAGTGTATTATATTCAGTACGCTCATGCGCGCGTTTGCCGCGTGTTAGAAAAATTGGCAACCTACGATTTGACCGTAGATGATGCCATTGGTTTGGCACATCAAGACTTGCTAAGTGCGCCAAACGAAGACGAGCTGATTAAACTGTTAGCAGGATATCCAGCGACGTTACTTCGTGCAGCGACTGGTTATGAACCGCACGTCTTGACCAACTACCTAAAAGAGCTGGCGGCATTGTTCCATGGTTGGTATGACACCAATCGTATCTTGCCAATGAGCTTGACGTCAGGTGAAACGCCAAGTCAGGATGAGCTAGACTTAATGCAAGCACGTTTGCGTCTGTCAAAAGCCGTTAGACAGGTATTGGCAAATGGCCTTAGTCTGCTAGGCTTGTCTGCACCGTCTAGCATGTAGTACTTTTCTAAAATGTGACATGAGTATAGACAGCTGATAGCATTAATTCGATGATGATAGTTAAATCCAGTAGGGAGAACGAGATCCATGCTAGCCAAAAAACCTAAAGGCGCAACAGAAAAGCGCAAATCAAGTAGCGTATCAGGCTTATTGTGGATGTTTGTTGGGGCCGTATTGACCCTTATGATCGGGGTGTTTATCTACCTCTCACCATTATTCAATTTCAGCCCCGCTGATGGTAGTGCTGAGAATGACCCTGATCGCCAAGTACAGCCACGTGTGGATACTGATACCGACAATGGCGATTATGAGTTCTACGATATTTTGCCAAATCAAGAGATGGCAACCATCCCTGATGAAGATATCGCTGATATTGATAATGATCAAATAGGCGATATCGGTGCGTTTGAACCAGACGTCGTCGTTACTCAACCAGAGAGCAATGCAGGCAGTACAGAAACCGGCAGCTTCGGTAGTTCGGAAAATGCGACTGTCGAACCTGCTGGTAGTAATAATGCTGGGTCTAGTGAGGATATCGTTGTCGTTGAAGAAGATGCAACTTATGATGGTACGCCGCCTGCTACTAGCAACGCTACAACCCGCAATAATAATAATACAGCAGCAGGTACGGCCAGCATCCAAGCTGCCAAACCTGCAGCGACCTATATCTTGCAGATTAATAGCTTTAGTGATGCAGATGAAGCGGATCGTCGCCGTGCGCAAGTACTGATGGCAGGTGTCGATGCTCGCGTGGTCAAAAACACAACGGGTAATGGCTTGCCAATTTATCAAGTCATCTCGCGTCCTTTGAATAACCGTCAAGCAGTGACGACGGCACAGCAGCGCCTACAAAACAATGGTATAGATTCTATTATCGTTGAACAGCGTCGCTAGGTTCAGTCGTTTACAGTTATTGTATTTATTAAAAAAGCGTCGTAGTGACGCTTTTTTTATCTCTTTATTTTATCAAAAGCTTTCTAGCTGTTTTATCCTATTAAATATCCATTAAGAGTATGGTTATGACCGTATCTAACTCAGTAACACCGCAAGCAAGCATTATTAAAGCGTTCTTTCAAAAGTACTTTATCGATGCTTTTACTGGTATGGCTTTAGGGCTATTCGTCACGTTGATTGCAGGTCTGATTATCTCGCAAATCGGTGGCTGGTTAGATTTGCCAGCATTAGTCGCGGTCGGGAAGCTTGCCTCGATATTGATGGGTGCTGGCATCGGTGTAGGTATCGCTTACTATCTCAAAGCGCCAACGCTAGTGATGCTCAGCTGCCTTGTGGCAGGTATGCTTGGTGCCCATTCCGAAGCACTAATGGCAGGCACGCTTTTTACGCCGCAAGTGGGTGGGCCTGCAACTTTTGTAGCACTGCCGGGCAATCCAATTGGCGCTTATCTGACTTCTGTGTTTGCTTATCGTGCTGGCACTTGGGTCGCTGGTAAGACGAAGCTTGATATTTTATTGGTACCATTGGTTGTATGCGGTATTGCTCTCTTAATTTGCGCACTGCTTAATCCGCCTATCGTAGCAGGGGTCGCAGCTATCGGTCAGGGTATTCATGCCGCTACTGAATTACAGCCACTGCTAATGGGTATCGTCATTGCCGTAGTGGTTGGTATTTTATTGACCCTACCAACGTCGAGTGCAGCCATTTGTATTGCTATTGGGCTTGGTGGATTGGCGGGCGGGGCAGCAGTGGTAGGATGTGCAGCGCATATGGTTGGTTTTGCTGTCGCAAGTTTTAAAGACAATGGCGTTAGTGGCGTCATCTCTCAAGGATTGGGTACCAGTATGCTGCAAATCCCTAACGTGCTCAAAAAGCCTATCGTTCTGCTACCTGCTGTCATTGCTAGCGCTATCGTCGGGCCTATCGCAACCGTTGGTTTTGGATTGGCTTGTACCGCGACAGGTGCGGGTATGGGTACTGCTGGTTTGGTTGGTGTGTTTGGGGTGATTGAAGCGTCACAAGAGATTATGAGCACTAGTCAGCTGTGGACAGCGATTATTCTATTGATGTTTGTATTGCCTGCGATGATTGCAGGGTTAGTGGCTTATATCATGCGCCGTATGGGCTGGTTGGTCGCTGGTGATATGAAACTGCCTTAATCTTTGAAGTATTGAACTGAAATATCATCAATAGTCTCAAAATTCAGTCTTATCCTTAATCAGCAACAACAACGCTTAAAAGAGCCCAGCTACAACTATAGCTGGGCTTTTTATATATAAATTCATCAATTTCCCATGAAATAGGGAGTGTTTATAAAATATTATTCGACCGTCTTTAGCTTCTTATGACGACGTGGTTTTAGTTTGCGGGACAGTTGATGGAAGTCGTTCAGCACTTGGCTATAGTGTGATGGAAATACCCGCTGAATGGCATCAATCATCTTGGCATCGTTACCAATTAAACAACGCTGCTGGTTGGTCGCTGCTGCCTGTAGGATAATCCAAGCCGCTTCATTGGCATCGAATTTTAAGAACTTATTAAAACTTCTGATGGCTTTGGGCCCAGTGCTCATGCCAATATCATGGATGCTCTCATTACCGCGCGCGCTGTTGGCAATATTGGTTTTGATGCCGCCCGGATGGATACAAGTTGCTGATACCCCGCAGTTCTGAATGTTTAGCTCTTGGCGTAAGCTCTCCGTGAAGCCGCGTACGGCAAATTTGCTAGAGTTATAGGCTGACTGTGATGGTTGAGCGGTCAAACCAAACAGACTTGAGATATTAATAATATGTCCGTGCTCGCCAAACTGGCTCTGTTTAACGCTGTTTCTGATTAACGGTAAAAATGCCTTAGTACCATAAACCACGCCCCAAAAATTAATGTTCATTACCCATTCAAGCTCACTAATACTACTGCCTTCGACGGTAGAGTAGAGTGCGACACCTGCATTGTTAAAGATGAAATTTACTTTGCCATGATCGCTCATCACACTATCAGCCCATGCTTCCACGGCTTTATTGTCTGATACATCGAGTACGGTCATAGTGACGTTGACATCATAATTGGCAAGTAACTGTTTGGTCGCTGCTAGCTGTTCAGGATTGATGTCCGATAGTGCAACATGACAGCCCATTTTCGCTAAATGAATGGCCAGCTCACGTCCCATACCAGAGCCTCCGCCTGTAATGGCAGCGACATGGTTGCGATAGTAGGATGCAACGTCCGAGTCATCCAACGAGGTACGGTTAGAAGAAAACGGTAGATGTTGGCGCAATGAAGTCGCCATAGCGGTCACATGGTTGAGCATAATAAACAATCCTTTGTCTTATTAATCATATGAGTTTACGGACTATATATAGTGGTATATAGAAATAAAGTATAAAGGTCAAGACAGACTATCTACATTAGCATGGTTTGCACTGATGCTTACTCGCGATTGATAAACGCTACTGTCATTTCGGAGCAGGTGTAATGAAAGTCGCCAATTTTCAGTAGGCAAGTTATCTAGTAGGCAAGCTATCTAACAGATAAATTGGTTAAATAATAGGCATAAAAAAAAGCGCCTGAGCTTATTCAGCCAGACGCTTTTTTAGTAGTCCGTTAATAATAACGGAATATTCATATCAATTATAAATTAAGCAATTTTAGGCACTTTACCTTCATTGATAACGTCCGCATCAACCATTACAGTTTTAGCATTTTCCATAGAAGGTAGCTCATACATAGTCTCAAGCAGGGCGTTTTCTACGATAGAACGTAGACCACGTGCACCAGTTTTACGCTCCATTGCTTTTTTGGCGATGGCATCTAGAGCTTCTTGAGTAAAGCTAATCTCAGCACCTTCCATATCGAACAAGTACTTGTACTGTTTTACCAGTGCGTTCTTAGGTTCAGTCAGGATTTGTACTAGGGCTGCTTCATCTAGCTCTTGCAGTGCCGCAAGTACTGGCAGACGACCGATTAGCTCAGGAATCAGACCAAACTTGATCAAATCTTCTGGCTCGACTTCTTGTAGCAAGTCTGAGCTGCGACGGCTATCGTCTTTTGAGCTGACATCAGCGTTAAAGCCGATACCGCCTTTTTCGGTACGTTGCTGAATGACTTTATCAAGTCCAGCAAATGCACCACCAACGATGATTAGGATATTGCTAGTATCAACCTGTATCAGCTCTTGCTGCGGGTGCTTACGGCCACCGTGCGGCGGGATAGCAGCCACAGTGCCTTCGATTAGCTTTAGCAACGCTTGCTGTACGCCTTCACCTGACACATCACGAGTGATAGATGGGTTGTCACCTTTTTTACTGATTTTGTCGATTTCATCAATGTAGATGATACCTTGCTCAGCTTTGGCTACATCATAGTCAGAAGCTTGGAGGAGCTTTTGTACGATGTTTTCAACGTCTTCACCAACATAACCAGCTTCGGTTAAGGTCGTGGCATCAGCCATCGCAAAAGGTACATCTAACAGACGAGCCAAGGTTTGCGCAAGTAGCGTCTTACCAGAACCAGTTGGACCGATTAGCAAGATATTACTCTTAGCCAATTCTACCATTGCATCGTCAGCGCCAATTTTAGCTTTTTTGCTGTCGTTGGCTAGCGTCTGGCTAACTTTTAGGCGTTTATAATGGTTATAGACGGCCACAGCCAATGCTTTTTTGGCAGCGTCCTGACCGATGACGTATTCATCAAGCTTGGCACGCAGCTCTTTTGGCGTTGGTAATTTTTTATTGACCCAAGAAGTATCTACTTCGCTATCGTCATCACCGTGCTCTGCGCTGTCTGCGATTAAGTCAGTACATAGCTCGATACATTCATTACAGATGTTGGCATCGTCAGCAGCAATCAGTTGCTGTACATCGCTTTTGGCTTTACCGCAAAACGAACACTGCGGGGTATTATCTTCTGCCATAAAAGGCGCTCCTAAAATTTAAAACTGGTTAGTTTATTTGTAGTATGTCGATTATCGTATTTATTCAATAGTCATACCTTCTAATGGTCAGGTATGACATTGATAACGGTTTACTGTACGGCAAATAAACTATAAAAGGTCTTATGATTGCACTCTTAATTAAGAGGCATCACGTTAATGCTTAGATTACAAAGATTCAGGGCGACGCTCTAATACTTCGTCAACCAAACCATACTCTTTGGCTTCTTGTGCATCTAACCAATAATCACGCTCAACGTCTTTTTCGATTTTCTCTACTGGCTGACCAGTGCGCTCAGCTAAGATACTATTTAGACGTGCACGAGTTTTAAGGATTTCACGAGCGTTGATTTCGATATCTGTTGCTTGACCCTGCGCGCCGCCTGAAGGCTGATGAATCATAACGCGAGCATTAGCCAGTGAATAGCGCTTGCCTTTTTGACCAGCAGCCAATAGGAATGAACCCATGCTGTAAGCACCGCCCATACAGATAGTAGACACTTCAGGTTTGATGAAGTTCATGGTATCAAAAATAGCCAAGCCAGCGCTTACTGAGCCGCCTGGTGAGTTGATATACAAATGGATATCTTTGTCAGGATTTTCAGCTTCTAAGAATAGCAACTGGGCAACGATAAGGTTAGCCATATTGTCTTCGACTTGACCGGTCAAAAAGATAACGCGCTCACGTAATAGACGTGAAAAAATATCAAACGAGCGTTCACCGCGTGAGGACTGTTCAACCACCATAGGTACTAAAGCCGCTTGCGTGGTCTGTACTTCTTTGTGTGCACTCATCAGCATATCAAAATGCGGGTTGGCAGTGATGCGATCATAATCTGTCATAGAAAAGTCCTATCGATAAATGTATAAAATAAAAATGGATTGAATGATTTTATTGTCTAGTAGTTTTTGACTAATGGGTTGTTTATAAGGGGGCTGCGCTCACTATTCAAGCCTATAAAACGGGTTTGTGCATAAAATAGCTGAAAAAGTGACCCTCCGATATGTCTAGGACTCATTGCTTATATTGAAACTTGCACTAAAAATACGTCTAAAAGTAGATAAATACTATCTTATCTATTATCAAGTCGGACGGATATTGATAGTATCTGTATCGACAGTATCTGTCTTGATACAAATAGCGTAAATCATGTTTGACCTGACTTTTTAACATAGAATACCTGATTAATAGCCCTACAATCTACCTATCTTACTGACTAAGCCTGCAAATAGTTATGCGTTTAGTATTTTTGCTTATCTAAAATCTTCATAAAGTATTGCGCTAACAATAACGCTAAAAAATGCACTATTATGGACAAAATGTACTGTTTTGGTGCAAATATCTGCTGATTTTATAAATAGATAAGGCTCAAAAAACGTTTAGAAAATAGTTGGAAATATACGGTTATTTTTATCGTCTAATCCAAAAAAGAAAAAGCGCAGACAAATCAAAGTTTTGAGTTGGTAAGGTTGTCTATTTGATTATCTGCTATCAAGGGTTGGCACAATGCTTGTATCAATAAAAATATTGACGCTTTGATTTATCATGGTGCGCTAGGCACGATAAATGGTGTAGGCTATATCCCTCCGTTATTATTCTGATATTACTGTCGCTAATGAACTGTAATTAACGATTGGCAATAGAGTTCTTAACACATAGCAAATGATAGCTGCCACATAAAACACTGAAACATATTTAATTGGTAAATGAGTATATAAAATGAGTTGGGCCTCTTCTTTAGCATTAAGCTTTGACACTGTTAGCAGTACAAGTACGGCCAAAGAAGGTACGGCTGATAACTCAAAAACGCGGCTTTATCATCGTAAGCACACGGGTGCCTTGATGGTACAGCGTGCTCTGTATCCTGAGCCAAGCGTGCAGCAGGGTATTTGTCACATACTGATGTTGTACCCGCCAGCCGGTATCGCAGGCGGTGATACGCTGACCATAGACCTAAACTTAGATAGTGGTAGCCATGCTGTTATCACCACACCAGGGGCAGGTAAATGGTACGGCAAAGACAGTGTTAGTCAAAAACATAAAGCTCCGTTGAGCGACAACGACACTCACCAAAGTATGAGTCAAGACGAGATAGCTGATTATGCTAGTCAACATGTACAAGCCAACCTCGCAGCAGATACCCGTTTAGAATGGCTGCCGCAAGAGAGTATCATTTATAACGAAGCCAATATGCATGCAGTGAGCCGTTTCGATTTGACGGATTCATCTAGTCTACTGACATGGGAGATTAGCGTATTTGGGCGGCAAGCTTACGACGAGCAGTTTTTGCAAGGGCGTTATCATACTGGATTGAATATTTATCGAGATAGTAAGGTTATCGTTGCTGAGCGAGTGGCACAGGCAGCACAAAATCGCTGGTTTACCTCAAATTTAGGATTAGCGAACCAGCACATTTATGGATCGTTTTGGGCAGTCCCAAGCTTGAGCGACGTCCATGACAATCTTGCACTCTCTGCATCACAAACCACGCAATCGACCGAAACGGCCCAAGCAACTATCAAACAGTCATTAACCCGCTATCTAGACAATACCGTAGCAGCATTGCGCCAAGTCATTGCTCAAGCACAACTGCCTGTCTACTGCACTCATAATTGCCAAGCGATCAATATCCGCTACATCGGCTCAGATGTACGTGGTTGTTTTGAGGCGTTTTATCAGCTGAGAGAAGTCTTACGAGACCATTGGTGGCAACTTGAGCCCTGTCGCCCACGTATTTGGGACACTTAATACGGCCACCTTAAATAATGAAACTAAGATATATTGCGACTATTTTTAATCGATATCAAATGCTTTGAAAGCCTCTAATCTGCTATAAATATAATGATAAGTACAACAAGGAACAGTCATGCACCTGACCCCAACAGAAAAAGATAAACTCATGCTATTTACGGCTGGTATGGTAGCAGAGCGCCGCAAAAACCGCGGTGTTAAGCTTAACTATCCTGAAGCTATTGCCTATATCAGTATGTTGCTGATGGAAGGCGCACGAGATGGCAAAAGAGTTGCCGAATTAATGAGTGAAGGTGCTACGTATTTGTCTGCTGATGATGTCATGGAAGGTGTTGCAGAGATGGTAGATGAAGTGCAAATTGAGGCGACCTTTCCTGATGGCACCAAACTGGTCACGGTACATAATCCCATCGTGTAACGCTGTATACCATTGTTATAGCACTGAAATGCTCACTATAAAATAAGGCGGCTACCATGCAAGCAGGCGAATACCATATCCAAGATGGCGATATTATCTTAAACCAAGGTCGACAGGTGCAGACTATCAGTGTCAGTAATACTGGTGATAGACCTATCCAAATCGGCTCGCATTATCACTTTTATGAAGTCAATGATGCCTTGAGTTTTGAGAGAGAGCAGACTCGAGGTTTTCGCCTGAATATTATCTCTGGGACTGCCGTACGTTTTGAACCTGGTCAATCGCGAGAAGTCGAATTGGTAGCATACGCTGGCAAGCAAGATGTATATGGTTTTGCTGGGCGCGTCATGGGCGCCGCTCATCCAGACAAAATATCAGAGAGCACTACTGATAAAAAGGCAACTGCTACTTCGCAGAAGCGAGTCAGTCGTCGCATTTATGCTGAGCATTTTGGTCCTACCACAGGTGATAAAGTCCGTCTTGCCGATACCGAGCTTTGGCTACAGGTTGAAGCAGATTTAACCAGTCATAAAGATACTGCTGTTGACCAAGCGAATACGTCACAAAGTAGTGAAAGTAGCAGCAAGCCTATTGAAATCAAAGGTGAAGAAGTTAAATTTGGCGGTGGTAAAGTCATCCGTGATGGTATGGGACAAGGACAGTTACTAGGCGCGGAAGTTGCCGATACAGTTATTACCAATGCATTGGTCGTTGACTATACAGGCATCTATAAAGCGGATATCGGTATCAAAGATGGTCGCATCAGTGCCATTGGCAAAGCGGGCAATCCTGATATCCAGCCTGCTATTGATATTCCTATTGGCGGTGCTACCGAAATCATTTCTGGCGAAGGCAAAATCCTCACAGCAGGTGGCGTCGATAGTCATATTCATTTTATCGCGCCTCAGCAGTGTGAGACGGCGCTTATGTCAGGGGTAACTACAATGCTGGGCGGCGGCACAGGGCCAGCTCAAGGTACGCTTGCCACCACCTGTACACCAGGGGCATATCATATTGCCTCAATGCTAAAGTCTACTGATAGCATCCCTATGAATATTGGACTACTGGGTAAAGGCAATGTGAGTGTACCAGAACCCATTGCTGAACAAATCGAAGCAGGTGCCGTGGGGCTAAAGCTACATGAAGATTGGGGTACAACGCCGCAAGCCATCGATAACTGTTTGAGCGTCGCTGACGACTATGATGTGCAAGTGGCCATTCATACCGATACTTTAAATGAAAGTGGCTATCTCGAAAGTACGCTCGCTGCTTTTAAAAACCGCTGTATCCATACTTTTCATACTGAAGGGGCAGGCGGTGGCCATGCGCCCGATATTCTAAAGGCTATTGGCGAGTCGCATGTTTTGCCATCTTCGACTAACCCAACGCGCCCATACACTGTAAATACCATTGATGAGCATCTCGATATGCTGATGGTTTGTCATCACCTGAGTCCTGCTATTGCTGAAGACGTGGCCTTTGCTGAAAGCCGTATTCGTCAAGAAACCATCGCTGCAGAAGATATCTTGCATGATTTGGGCGCAATTTCGATGATGAGTAGTGATTCGCAAGCGATGGGACGGGTGGGTGAAGTGGTTATTCGTACTTGGCAAACCGCGCACAAAATGAAAGTGCAACGTGGCCATCTAGCACCAGATGCAACAGCGACCATTGAAGATGAGCAACAGTACATCACTTTGACAGACTATGACCAAAGCGCGGACAACGATAACTTCCGTATCAAACGTTATATCGCAAAATATACAATAAATCCTGCGATTACTCACGGTATTGGCGATATGGTCGGCTCACTCGAAGTGGGAAAATGGGCAGATATGGTGCTATGGTCGCCCAAGTTTTTCGGGGTAAAACCTGAGTGCATTATAAAAGGCGGGCTTATCGCTGCGGTACCGATGGGCGATATTAATGCCTCTATTCCCACCCCTCAGCCTGTGCATTATCGTCCTATGTTTGCTACATATCCAAAATCAGTCGCTCAAACTAGCATTACCTTTATGTCGCAAGCAGCGATCGACAAACAAGTGGATAAGCAGCTTGGATTGACCAAATTCATTCAGCCAGTACACGGCATCCGTAAAATTCGTAAAAGTGATATGCGTTTTAACAGCTACTGCCCAGATATGGATATCAATCCTGAGACCTATGAAGTACGTGCGGATGGTAAGACACTCACCTGTGAACCAGCTGATGTACTACCCATGGCGCAGCGTTACTTTTTATTCTAAACACTTTGTTATTCTAAGTGTTTTAGTATTCTAAAATTTTAAGTTTTATACCTTAATAGTTTGAGCAACAGTAAACAGAGCCTTATCTTTATGAAAATATTTAATACCCGTCTAAGTACGCCTAGCGATGTCCAAAAAACACAATTGGCAGAACAGTATAAAGCCGACGATTACCTGCTATTGGATTTTGATACTCGTCAGCATTCCCGCTTTAGAGCCATTACTGTCTCAGGTGAGGCAGTTGGTGTTGACCTGCCTCGTACAGGCGTATTGAAAGGCGATGATGTCCTTATCAATGAATCAGGGGAGTTGATGCAAGTCATCGCCAAGTCGCAAGCGGTGACCAAAGTGACTGCTGACAATGACTTTCTACTAATGAAAGGCGCTTATCATTTGGGCAATCGTCATGTGCCATTGATGTTTGACCACAGTTTTGCTCAGGGTGAGGCAGGCTATGCGCTATATTTTGAAAACGATCATGTGCTGGCACAAATGTTAGAAAATCTTGGTTTACATATCGAGTCTACCTCAGTGCCATTTGAGCCTGAAACAGGCGCTTATCAAACGGGCCAAGGGCATGCGCATGGACACTCTCACTCCCATGCACACTCGCATAGTGACTCTCATAGTCATAAGGAAAGTCATGACCATAGCCATGATAAAAGCCACAGCCACGGACATCAACATAGCCATAGTCATCATGATGCGCCTGTAGGTCGTTCAAATGATGGTTGATACCAGTGCTCAGCCTACTCAGTCTGCCCAACTTGGACAGCTACTGATGCTGGCATCGAGCAATTTGCCGATTGGTAGCTATACCTATTCGCAAGGTGTGGAGTCAGCGATTGAGTCAGGGGTTGTCTCTGATGAAGCTAGTACGCTTACATTTATGCAGGACTACCTAGCGCTTGCGGTTGTTGGCTACGAGCTGCCTGTATTAGGGCTGATAATGTGCGCACTCAGCCAAGGTCATGAAGCGCTAGCAGCAAATTTAGCACATGATTATCACGCTGGTCTCGAGAGTAAAGAGTTTGTACTGGAGTCGCAGCAGTTGGCACAGGCGATGGTGTCTTGGCTCAACGAAGTGCTGAGTCTTGGTATACCTCCCGAAATACCTGAAAATGGATTTTTGCCGCTATTTGCTCATGTTGCTCAGCATTGGCAGCTGCCATTAGCGCAGTCGATGACTACCTATGGATTTGCTCAACTAGAGAATATGGTGCTTGCTGCTGTCAAGACCGTACCGCTAGGACAAATGGCAGGTCAGCGTATCTTATGGCAATTGCAAAGCGATTTGGGTGCTCAGGTTGATGCTCTAAGCGATGATGTACAACAGGCCTTTGATGCTCTAGTTATGTCGATAAACACTACCAATACTGTAGATAAAAGTGAAGAACCAGACTGTCAGCAGTTATGCCAAGACCTCTATGAATCGCTTAATATCTCGAATAACTTGCCCAATTTGGCTATTCTTTCGAGCATGCACGAGGAGCAATACAGTCGGTTGTTCCGCTCATAAATGTACCTTTATTTCTATTTATACTTATTAATATACAAACTGTTTTAGGAAATTAATATGTCTCTAACTCCGCTTAAACTACAAAACTCTCACGCTGCGTCAGACGTGCAGACTGATAGCGACAGCCAGAAACCATCTTCTGCCTTATCGTGCTTACGCCTTGGTATTGGTGGGCCTGTTGGTAGTGGTAAAACTGCTTTGACATTAAGACTATGCCAAAACCTGCGCGATACGGTCAATATGGCAGTGGTGACCAATGACATCTATACCAAAGAAGATTCAGAGTTTCTGACCCGCAATGATGCCATGCCTGCTGAGCGTATCCGCGGCGTAGAGACGGGTGGCTGTCCGCATACAGCTATCCGCGAAGATGCTTCTATTAATCTGACTGCGATTGCTGAGCTACAATCGACTTTTGAAGGTTTGGAGTTGATTATCATTGAGTCAGGTGGCGACAATCTAGCCGCGACATTTAGCCCGGAGTTGTCTGATTTGACCTTGTACGTCATTGATGTCTCTGCAGGCGATAAGATACCTCGTAAAGGTGGCCCCGGCATTACCAAGTCTGATTTGTTGATTATTAATAAGACCGACCTTGCACCAATGGTTGGTGCTTCGCTTGAAGTGATGGAACGCGATGCCAAAAAAATGCGTGGCGACAAACCTTTTGTTTTCAGCAATATGAAAACAGGTGATGGGCTAGACGAGATTATCGCCTTTATTAAAGAACATGGCATGCTTGCCTAAAGAGCAAATAAGCTTTTACCATTAAAATATAAAGAATAAGGAAAAACCGCATGACACAGTATACAAAAGGTCTTCACACCCAAAATTCTCGCTTCTCACAAGTGCTCTCAGCTCGTCATATCATGTCTGGTTCGGCTGTGATGATGACATCACTAATGCTACCGTCATTGGCACAAGCACACTCAGGTCATATTCACTCGACTACCGCGCAAGCGTCATCATTTTTAGGTACGTTGCAAGCAGGACTGATGCATCCAGTGACTGGCTTTGATCATCTGTTTTTGGCAGTAGGCATGGGCATGTTGTTTTATGGGCTACAAAAGCAGCGCTTAGGCATGATGTCATTGACGGCAGGGTTGTCATTAGGCGCGATATTGGGCACGGCTGGCGTTCTAATTGGCGGTATCGCATTTGCTGCATCATCTGGGCTAATTGAAGTGGCGATATCACTGTCGGTGGTTGTATTGGCTATGGTCTTAATGAGCCAAAAAAGCAGACAAGAGGCATTCTCTGCGCAGACTCATACAGCATGCACGCCAAGCATTCAGCAGCTATCGTTATTTGGCTTTGGTGGTCTGGCGGTGTTTCATGGCATGGCACACGCGATGGAAGTACCAGCGAATGTCGGTGTGAGCGGTCAGCTGGGATTTTACGCAGGGATGATGGTCACGATGCTAGCGCTATATGCAGTTGGTACGCTGGTTAGTCAGCAGTTGCAGCAACGCTTTAGTGATAGCTTGTGGTTACAGCGCGGGCTAGTGCTGCTAGGATTGAGTGCTGTATTTGCGCCTGTTTTGGTGTAAAACGTGCTTTATATTACAAGTACGATGCTTGTAGATTCGATGTTTATAGGTTCGATGTTTGTAGAGTCGATAATTGTAGCTGATTTTATTTAGTTAACGAACGCCATAAAAAATGCGCCCCCGATCAAAAGGTCGGGGGCGCATTTTAGTTTTGATAACCGACTACAGCATATCTAAAAAGATAGCCTGTCGTATCAATTACATTGCTTGCTGCTGTTGTTGCTGAGCCGCTAGCAAGTCTTGGTAGCTAACTTCTTTATCAGTTACTTTGCCTTGTGCGATCAAGTAATCTACTACTTGGTCTTCTAGTACAACAGACTCAATGTTAGCGCGCTGCTGCTTGTCATTGGTGTAGTACTCGATAACTTCTGCTGGATCTTCGTAGTTTTCAGCGGCTTCTTTGATGAAGGTTTCTACACGCTCTTGATCTACTTCTAAGCCTTTAGTGTCGATAACACGGGCAACGATGATGCCAAGACGGGCAGCACGTAGTGCTTGCTCTTCAAATAGCTCATTTGGCAGCATGTCTTTATCGAAGCTATCAGCATTCGCGCCGAACTGCTGAGAAAAACGTTGCATCATCATGTTGCGTTGACGCTCGATTTCTTGCTCTAGCATCGCGTTTGGTACGTCAAACTCGTTCTTTTCTAGCAATGCGTCAAAAGTCGCTTGCTTAACTTGGCTACGTGCAGCGTTTTTGATTTCGCGTTCCATGTTTTTGCGCACGTCTTCTTTCAACTTCTCAACGCCGCCTTCTTTTACGCCGAATAGCTCAAGGAACTCTTCGTTGATTTCAGGTAGCTTAGATTTTTCAACCAATTTTACGTTGATTTTGAACTGAGCTTCTTTACCAGCTAGGTTCTCAGCTTGGTAATCTTCTGGGAAAGTTACGTCGATGATTTTTTCTTCGCCAGCTTTCATGCCTTTGATACCCGCTTCAAAGCCAGGAATCATTTGGTTGCTACCGATAACTAGTTTAAAGTCTTCAGCAGAGCCGCCTTCGAATTTTTCGCCGTCGATAGAGCCTTCAAAGTCAAAAGTCACTTGGTTGTCTTTCGCAGCCATGCCCTTTTTCTCAACGAACTCTTCACGTTGCTTTTGTAGATTTTCGATCATAGTGTCAACGTCTTCTTCACTAACTTGTGCAGTGTGACGCTCAACTTCGATCTCATCGATACCTTGTACATCTACTTCTGGGAAGATTTCAACAGTGGCTTGATATACCAAGAAATCGTCTTCAAGTTTTACGTCGTCGATGTTAGGCATGCCAACAGCACGGATGTCTTCAGATTTGATCGCTTCAAATACAGTATCACGGATGACATCGTTGATAACTTCTTGTTGAATGCCAGCACCGTACTGAGAGCGGATGTGTGACATAGGGACGTTACCTTTACGGAAACCGTCAATCTTGGCAGTTTTCGCAACTTGGCGAATACGGCCTTCAACTTTGTTTTGAATTTTTTCAACGGGCACTTTAACCGTTAGCTGGGTTTCTTTATTAGATAGCTTGTTGGTTGTGACTTGTAAATCTGTAGCCATGTTAATTACACCTTTAGGATTAAGTAGTACGTTTGATTAATGAAATAGTACTTAGGGTTAAATTGTAATAGACAGACCGCGCCTCAAATTACGGGCATGTACGACGGGCTGCCGTTGAAATAAATAGGGAATAGCGATAGCGCACAACGTCAAATTCAGTGCCAGTAGCAATCGCCGCTGATACCAAAAGGTGAACCTGCTGAGGTTGTCCATGCTATCAAATATCGATAATAAACCGTTAATGCACCGCATAATAACGCTTTTTGGTGAATTATACAGCCAAATAACGGATTTCAACAAAATTTTAAAAGTAGAACAGTATAATCTATCTGTTTATTAAAGTAAAAATTATCTCTTTGACAGCATGTTTCCTTATGTTGCTTGCTCTTATATAGCTTAATTTTATATAAGGGGTTAGCCATATTCGTATTCAATAAATCAGATAATGGATAAAAAACAGCGATAAGGTTGTAAGCGCACTATGAGCATTAAGCGCACTTACGGATAGTTATGGATAGAACCGCTATAAAATACTTATAAAGGTAGCTGCGCCAATAGCTGCTGGATTGCCTGACCACGATGGCTGATGCTGTTTTTATCAGCAGCGCTCAGACTAGCCGCACTGGCTTGCAAGTCAGGTAACCAAAACAATGGATCATAACCAAAACCACCGTCACCATGTAGCGTATCCAAGATTTCGCCATGCCATAATCTTTGGGCGACAATCGGTAGCGGGTCATCGGCATGACGCACCATTGCCAGTACGCAAACGAACATACCTTTAATAGGAACATCTGGCTTCGCTGCGCGGATAGGCTGCAAGTCGGCGATGAGCTTGGCGTTGTTTTTACTATCGTTACCGTGCTCACCAGCGTAGCGAGCAGAGTAAATCCCCGGTGCATTACCTAGTACAGGCACGCACAGTCCTGAATCATCCGCAATCGCAGGCAGTCCACTGATACGGCTCGCATGGCGGGCTTTGATAATGGCGTTTTCTACAAAGCTTAAACCATCCTCGATGGCGTCTTCAATATCGAGCTGACCTTGCGGGACAATCGTCACGTCCAAGTTCGCTTCGGCAAATAGCCGTTTAAACTCAGCCAATTTGCCTTTATTGTTGCTGGCCAGTACCCATTGGTTACCAGATGTCGGATGGGTAGCAGTTAACGAGGTATCAGTGGTGCTCATAGAGTCAGTCCGTTATATGAAAATGATGAAAAATTATTATTCGAGTGAGCTTTATTTATCTTCTGTAGCGTTAATTGATAAATTGTTTGTCGATTGAAGTAGTTATACTAATCATGATAGCGCATGAGTTTAGAGTGAATGCAGTTACCGTTTAATAAATAACCAATCGCTATACAGATTGTACGGGCTATAACATTTGGTAACTGATATTATTGGTCACTATTGCTATAATAGATACCAAGCTACAGTGAATTATATCTTATAGCTTGTGAATATTAAGTTAATAAAAGTCTATAAAGTCAGAGACTTGACTTTTTGGCGAAGAATAATAGCAATAAGTAACCGCTAGGTTAATTTTGGATTCATAATGATACGTGATATTGTATTGAGCAGTACCGTGTATCAAGCGATAAAGTTCATTTCAAACAATAAACTCAGCCAATTTAGTCCGCTATTTTATAGTGTTTTTTGCGGTGTAAAAATAGCGTAAAATTCAGTTTCTATAAGCAAGTTTTTATAAACTAACGGCTAAACAGCAAGGATAAAATAATTATGTCAAACATTACTTTACCAGACCTACCATATGCAAAAGATGCACTAGAGCCACATATCAGTGCCGAAACGCTAGAGTATCATCATGACAAGCATCATGCTGCTTATGTAAACAAGCTAAAAGACATGTTGCCAGGTTCTGGTCTAGAAGACAAAACATTGCCAGAAATCATCGTAGCGACTGCTAAAGATGACAGCAAGCAAGGTATGTTCAACCAAGCAGCTCAAGTATGGAACCACACGTTCTACTGGAACTGCATGACGCCAACGAACGGCGGCGGCGAACCTACTGGCGATCTAAAAGCAAAAATCGAAGAAGATTTCGGTAGCTACGATAAATTCCGTGAAGAGTTCAAAAACGCAGCATTGACTCAGTTTGGTTCAGGTTGGGCATGGCTAGTTGCTGATAAAGTCGGTGGCAAATTGTCAATCGCCAAAACTGCTAACGCTGACACCCCACTTGCACATGACCAAGTAGCGGTATTGACTTGTGATGTATGGGAACACGCGTACTATGTAGATTACCGTAACCGTCGTCCTGACTATGTTGACACGTTCCTAGACAAGCTAGTGAACTGGGACTACGCAAACGCAAAATATAAAGGTCAAGATGCTGGCGTTGAAGCATAATATTCAATAGCTAAGTATTTGATTAATAAAAAAGGACACCGAGAGGTGTCCTTTTTTTATTCTACAATATCTAGAATAAAGTTACAGTATAATGGTGAAGCTGATTTACTGTAGATAAGTATAATCATTTTGAGTAAAAACTACTTGTTCTCTTTGTACCTTTAACTCAAAAAACAATCCATACTCATTAGTGAACTATACCGACGCTGAATAATATCTCCATTTGAAATTGGTTGTTAGCAACTAGCTTGCCAACTTAAAATTTTACTTTCCCAAGCTTTTTTTGTTTTAATATTATTTTGTTTATCTATTGCGTCAGTGAGTACTTCTATAGCTTTTTCTATATTTCCTTTATATAATATTTCTGCTTTATCATTTAAAAAGCTAGATAAAAACCAATCACCACACTCTCTGCGTCTAAGGCCTTCAATTGCACTGTCAATTGCTTCAAGAGCACTTTCAGTATCACCACATCCTTTCAGTTGTTTTGCACGATTTTGATAATAAAAAGGGTCTTTCTTTTCTATCTTTAGTAGGTACTCCTCCGCTTTGCCAAATTTACCTAATTCATTATAAAATTTTGCTACTTTAAGGTTATCAAAGTCATTAGTTGGTTGAGAATCAACATAGTATTTTTCTGCTAAATAGGAGGTTTCACTTAGCTTCTTATCTTTGTACTCATAGTTATTATATTTGTATAAGCGATATAGCGCCATCTGAATATCAGCATATGACATCATAAGCTTATTATTTTGGCTACCATTATCAGGGGTCGGTAAATTTGTACAGAGTGACACGAACGCATCTGGCAAGTTATAACCAAGATGGCCTGACAAAGAGCTTAATACTCTATAGGGATGGTCAAATGAAGAAAGCAGTGTTACAGAGATATCTGATATAAATTCTTCAATCCTATTATCTATATACTTCTCTCTAGAGGTTTTGTATTTAGAATTAGATATCAAGTCGTAAAAAGAAAGAATTATAGAGTGAGATGACTCAGCTCTGATATTACCTAAGACTTCGTCTATGTATTTTTCAGCTTCCTTATACTGTTTTTTATTATCCGCAATCCTTGCAAGTTGTAGCATGCATTGCTCGCTATTTGGGAATTTTGAAAGTAGTTCATTAAATAGTCTCTCAGAAGTAGAAATATCTCCTTTCCAATAGTAAATCTTTGCAATATGATGCTCAATAAGCAATTTGATGTTGTTTTCTTCTTTAACTTCTAAATTGATTCTTTGAAGCTCTTCAACTGCTTTAGTTGATTCTATCTGATATCGTCTTTCATCAGTTTTTCTATCTATTGATATTAGTTCTAATTCAAACTTTTCAATTAGTAACAGAAGATCCTCTAGAGTGTTCCTACTTAAATCAAAGCTCTCTACCTCACTAATAAGATTTGCTTTGAAGACCAAATTATCTGTGGTTTGAATAATTGCATACAATAGAGCTTTGCGATAATTAGCACTCAAATCATCTTGATATAGGTCATTTAAGAGCTTATTGTGCGTTACGCAAAAGTTGTAATATCCAGATTTTTTGTATTCATTTTCAACTAAAAGAAGGTTGCAAATATTTTCTTTTAGCTCTTTTATTGTAGGGTTTTTTCCAATCAAATTATTGATAGAAAGCAACACAATCGAATGGATGTTTGAATGATATAACCCTGAACGAACTATGAGGGAGGCTTTTTCAAGATTCCTAATCGCTTTCATTCCAAGAAGTTTATTGAATATATAGTTACTAATTAGCTCTGAATCGATTAGTGATATGAGAGAGAACTCTTTTTGGAATTTATCTACGTACTTTCCGATGATTAAATCTGATATAGTTTGAGACTTTCCACGAACTATTTCATTTGGAATATCTTGAATTTCTTGGAGAAATTGCTGCATTTCGGACTCGTTGTACTTTTCATCTCTAATTATTTGGCATACAAGTTCCAAGCATAGAGGGTGCCCACCTATATGAGCAATAATTTTATTCACATACCTACTATCGATATCTATTCGTTTATTTATAACTTCCTTAGATTCATCAGCACTCATTTCAGAAAGATGAATGCAGCTTGCCCCTTCAGTAGATTTGTCTAATGAAGTAATTAAAACTCTGCTGTCATCCTGTGCAAATAATTTGAATTCATCTTCAATGTCAGTTACGTTTCCAAAAAAATTATCTAATATAATTAAGGTTTTATACGTTGCGCAAAGATTTGCTACATTTAAATTTTTATCAAAATCACTAACTTTAACCGAGCTAAAGTTGAATTCCTTTTGCTCATTCAAGCCAACCCAGATTATCGAATCAAATTCACTCGTTAGTTTATGAGCAATACCAAGGACTATTTTACTTTTCCCTATACCACTGACTCCATGAACAACAGAGACTTTATTCTTGCTTATCATTTCAATAATAGAAGGTTCCTCTTTTCTAACCACAAAGTCAGAGGGCAATGGCGGAAGTTTATTATGCATTGAAATTGCTGAGTAAACTGTACTAGCCGTAGGGAGATAGTCAATTAGTGATAGAATGAATTTTTGGTTGGAGATATTATCAACAATGATGTTAGCAATGCTTTCAGAGTCAACAACAATAACTTCCTGTTTGATATCTAAGTACCTAATTACTTTATTTATATTATCTAGCCGCCCAGCCTTTGCTTCTTGATTGGCAAATAGAATGATTTTTGAGCATTGATCACTATTTTTTAACGTAGAATATATATCCTTTACTGGCTTCGTATTTTCTAGCTTTAATTTTAAAAGCTCATCATATTTTTTGCTAAATACATCGAAGTAATCATTATCTGTCCCACATTGCCCAACAGTTTCAAAATTATTAGTTGAAAAGTCAACTGTTCTACTGATCGGTTTCGCATAAAGGTTACTTCCTTTATGAATAGATACTTCGTTAACAATTAAATCAAATATTGGTTTACAAAAATACTCGAACTCGGTTCCATTTAACGAAATGAGATCATCTACAACTTTTTTTATAAATGCTCTTTTTAAGAAATCCATATTAGTTACTATCCTTCTTAGTTTATCGAAAAATTTATACTATAAATATTATTTGGTTGATAGCAGGTATTGAATAGATCTTGCAGAGATATGCAATAAAAAAGTGATTTTTGATTACAGAGTAAATGAAAAGGAACAGATGGGTTTTTCTCATGGAATCATAAATAAGTTTACCGTACCTCAAACCCAAATCTACCCAACGCTTCTCGCAGCATCGCAATATTATAATAAGCGTGTGCATTGACGGTGTTTTGAAAGAAAATATAGAGCGTATCAAAGTGCTGACGCTGATTAGCAATCGCTTGCGCCCAGTCCTGCATCTCCGACTCACTATAGCGATAATCATGGCGATCAGCCGCGCTCATCGCATCCCACCAGTTTAGATTATTGCCGTGCATACGTAGATAGCCAGTGCGCTCAGTGAATATCAATCGTGATGGTGGCAGTCCGCTAATCTTGGGATAATCGACGCTGCACCAAATCAAACCTTGCTGCCGAAAGCTATCAACCACTTGCGGTGTGTGCCAGCCGTTATGACGAAATTCAATGGCGAGCGGATAGTCTTGAAACCAGCTAACGAGGTTTGCTAAATAGAGACGATGTTCACGAGTACGGTCAAAGCCGTGTGGGAATTGGAGCAATAATAGCGCTAAAGCATTTGCTTCGATAAGTGGAGATAAGGCGTTTAGAAATGCCTGTGCGTGCTCGGCAGTGCCTTTGCGTGCATGAGTGAAATCTTGGTGCAGTTTGACGGCGAACTTCAACTGACTGTCTGCTTGTACATAAGCTTTATCAACCATCCCAGCAAAGGCTTTTTGTCCGATGGGCGCATAAAATGTACTGTTGATTTCGACTGCGCCGTATTGTTTGGCGTATTCACGTAAGAAGTCGGTTTTTTTGGTACCGGTGGGATAAAGCGTACCGAGCAAATCGGTATCGCTATAGCCACCAGTGCCAAGATAAATGCGCGGGGTAGGGGAACTGTCCATGTTGACCACTCACTGCCGTTTTGGGTAATAAAATTTACTACGATATCTGTTATCGGCTGCTATTCGACAAGCTACTTTTTACGCGACCAGAGCCATTCAATCAGTGCCAGTAGCGCATCATTAGCTGTGCCAATGTTATCTTCATTGTCGCTAAGCTCACGACTATTTAGTTCATGAGAAATGGCTGCACGTCCCTCATTAAATAGTGATTGCGCATAGCTGGTCGCGTCATCGACACCCATTAGTTTTACATAGGTAGATTTGTCTAGTTTTTCATCGCTACCTGCAGGCTTACCAAGTGTATCAGTCGTCATCGTGACGTCTAGTACATCGTCTTGAACTTGAAATGCCAGACCAATATGCTGCGCGCACTCTTGCAATGCCATGCGTTGTGGAGCCGTTGCACCAGCACAGATACCGCCCATGAGCATTGCCGCTTCAATCAACGCTCCTGTTTTATCACGATGGATGGCTTCCAAATCATCCTGCGCAATACTGGTACTGGCTTCGGCATTGAGGTCTAGCATTTGACCCGACACCATGCGTCTGGCGCGCGGCGCAAATATTGCCATAAGCTGACTTGCGATATTTGCATTAAATGGCGCAAAAGTTGGCATCTCCGCGGTTAGGACTTCAAAGGCTAGCGTCTGCAATACATCTCCTGCCAGTAGTGCCGTCGATTCATCAAAGGCGATATGCGCAGTCGGCTGCCCACGGCGCAGCTCATCATCATCCATACACGGCAGGTCATCATGCACCAATGAGTAGGTATGTAGCAGCTCTACCGCCAATGCAGCACGGCGCGACATATCGTAGTCTGAGTCGTTTTCTAGTAGTGCGTCTAGATCAGCATCAATGTCGTCATTAGGCTCGTCTGTACGTGCATTATTACTGCTATTAATACTGGCAAAAGCGCTGGCAACCATCAGTGGGCGTACCAATTTACCTTGTCCAGTCATGACATAGCGGCAAGCATCTACTAGCGGGCTAGGGAGCTTGGCATAATCAAACAACACCTCAATATCTTGCGCCAATTGCTCGCGCACAGCACCATGAAACTGCTCAGTGCTTTGAAAAGAGACAAAGTTAGAAGGGATGAAGCCAGTAGAGGTAGTGCTAGAAGTAAGGGAAACAGTCATAATCCAACCATTTATCAGGGATACAGTAAAACTTATTAGGGATAAGGAAAAAACGCTATTAGTGTAGCATGATAGGTCATATCGCTTATGTGACACACCGTATCAATTGATTGTTTTTTGCATTTTTCTACCGAAGTTTATTTAAAAGTAGAGCAATCTTAGCTGCAATATAACGACAAGATTTCGTTACCGATGGATGATGTCACTCTCTGGTTGAATATGTTCTGATAAAAGAGCAAGCTAAGCGGGGTGCATTAATCGTATCGCATCAACGGCCTATCATCTTTGAGGCGGTAGGCATGAAAATGAGCAACACGAAATAAATCTAAAATAACAATTCAGTATACATTTATTCACTAAAACACTTTTATCGTAAGGTAAATGCCTGTAAGTGATTTAAGAGTGACTTGCGAGTATGGTATTAGCTTGTGACAGTTAGGGGCATAATCCCCTACACTAATTGACGTGAAAATGGTCTGATGGTGACCCTACTGGGTTTTTTCTCAGGATGTTCAATCGTCGATACCGAGTGTTAGACCAAGTCTCAGTCAATATTTTGAACATCAGTACCTGCAACAGCAGTACATAAATGAAGCGTCATATGATGTCATGCAAGAGATGCAAAATACGTGCATCATGATGAACGCTGGATAATAAAGACATCTTCACTTGTGAGCTGGTTATATGTTTGTCTTTATAACATGACAAGCGCACAGTGCTATTACCCATTTTACTAACAGTAACTGGCTATTTATTTTAATTCAAAACGTAGCTTTCGTTATATAGAAAGGAGTTTCAAATGGTATACCAAGGAAATCGCATCACGGTGACAATGCTAGAGGATGGCATCGCCAACATGCAGTACAACGCCGAAAATGAGAGCGTGAACAAATTTGATGCCGAAACCAACAAGCAGTTCGGTGAAGCAGTTAGTGCGTTAGAAAAAGCCGACAACGTAAAAGGTCTTATCGTTACTTCAGCCAAAGGCGTGTTTATCGCTGGTGCTGATATCACAGAATTCGTCGGTTCTTTCAAAAAATCAGAAAGCGAGATCAAAGATTGGGTCGTTCATGTTAATGACGCTTTCAATCGTTTTGAAGACCTACCATTCCCTAAAGTTGCGGCTATCAATGGCGCGGCGATGGGCGGCGGTTGTGAAATGACTTTGGTTTGTGAATACCGTGTCATGAGTGACAAAGCCATCATCGGTCTGCCAGAAACTCAGCTAGGTATCTTCCCAGGTTTTGGCGGTACAGTTCGTAGTACGCGTATTATCGGTATCGATAACGCACTTGAGCTGATCGCGACTGGTAGCCCAAAGAAAGCATTGGCAGCATTGAAGCTAGGCTTGGTTGACGCGACTGTACCTGCTGACGACTTACAAGATGCAGCAATTGATCTAGTCAAAAAATGTATCTCAGGTGAGCTTGATTGGAAAGCAAAACGTGAAGAAAAACTGGCTCCAGTTAAGCTAAACCAACTTGAGCAAGCAATGGCGTTTAACAGTGCTAAAGGTGCTATTTTCGCTAAAGCCAATCCTAAGCAGTATCCAGCACCAGCGCTAGCAATCGAAGCCATTGAAAAACACGTTAACCTACCACGTGACAAAGCGATCGAAGTAGAAGCGGCTGGTTTTGCAAAAGCGGCTAAAACCCCACAAGCAGAAAGCTTGGTTGGTTTGTTCTTAAACGATCAATTGGTTAAAAAGTTAGCGAAACAGCATAGCAAATTAGCACATGAAATCAATGAAGCCGCCGTACTAGGTGCTGGCATCATGGGTGGCGGTATCGCTTATCAGGCAGCCAGCAAAGGCTTGCCAATCATCATGAAAGACATCAAGTCTGAGCAATTAGACCTTGGTATGGGTGAAGCCAGCAAGCTACTTGGCAAAATGGTTGATCGCGGCAAGATGACCCCAGCAAAAATGGGTGAAACCTTAAGCCGTATCCGTCCTACTTTGAACTATGGTGATTTTGCTGAGACTGATATCGTTATCGAAGCGGTCGTAGAAAATCCAAACGTGAAGCGTGCGGTACTTAAAGAAGTAGAAGGTCTAGTAAAAGACGACTGTATCCTAGCGTCAAACACCTCGACTATCTCTATTACGTTCCTAGCAGAAGCGCTTGAGCGTCCAGAAAACTTCGTTGGTATGCATTTCTTTAACCCAGTACACCGTATGCCATTGGTAGAAGTTATCCGCGGTGAGAAATCATCTGAAGAAGCCATCGCGACTACCGTTGCACTTGCTTCTAAAATGGGTAAAGTGCCAGTAGTGGTTAACGATTGCCCAGGTTTCTTAGTTAACCGTGTATTGTTCCCATACTTTGGCGCTTTTGACTTGCTACTGAAGCAAGGTGCTGACTTTGCTCATGTTGATAAAGTTATGGAAAAATTCGGCTGGCCGATGGGTCCTGCATACCTAATCGACGTAGTCGGTCTAGATACAGGTGTACATGGCGCAGCAGTGATGGCTGATGGTTTCCCTGATCGCATGAAGCCGGACTATAAAGGTGCTATCCAGCATCTATATGACAATGAGCGTCTGGGTCAGAAAAACGGTATCGGTTTCTATAAGTACGAAATGGACAAGCGCGGTAAGCCGAAGAAAGTTGCTGATGAAGCCACTTACGAGCTGCTAAAAGCCACGACCGATAGCGAAAAGCAAACGTTTGATGATCAAGCAATCATCGATCGCACTATGATTGCCTTCTGCAACGAAACCGTTCGCTGCCTAGAAGACAACATCGTAAGCACCCCAAGCGAGGCCGATATGGCGATGATTATGGGCGTAGGTTTCCCTCCATTCCGTGGTGGCCCATGCCGTTATGTCGACCAAATGGGTCTAGATAACTACTTGGCACTATGTGAAAAATACGCACATCTTGGCAAAGCTTATGAAGCGCCACAAAAGATTCGCGACATGGCAGCCGCAGGCGAGACTTTTTACGCAACAGCGTAATAGTCAGTCATTACTAGGATGAAGTGCAGTACGTTTGCTATTTTGCATGAAAGCAATTGAGACATGAACCGTCTCCAATAGCGAACGTACGATTATAGTTGGTTCGGTTTAACGCTAGTACGAGGGAATCAAGCACAAATGTACCTATTGTACTTTGAGCGGGATTGACAAGGTAATAGGCGTAAATTGGGCTGACTACACTGACAATAAAAATTGAAAAGGAATATGGTATGACAACTTTAAGTCCAAAAGATGTGGTCATCGTAGATGGCGTACGCTCGGCAATGGGCAAGACCAAAAACGGTATGTTCCGTCATGTACGTGCTGATAGCATGTCAGCGGAACTAGTACGTGCGCTAGTAGAACGTAATGACTTTGACACCAATGATATCGAAGACATTATCTGGGGTTGCGTCAACCAGACGCTAGAGCAAGGTTTGAACATCGGTCGTAACATCGGTTTGCTAGCTGGTATCCCAAAGACTGCTGGTGGCCAAACGGTTAACCGTCTATGTGGTTCTTCTATGCAGGCGCTACATACTGCTGCTGCACAAATCATGACCAACCAAGGTGATGTATTCATCATCGGTGGTGTTGAGCACATGGGTCACGTAGGCATGATGCACGGTGTTGATTTGAACCCTGCTGCTTCTAAGCATTATGCAAAAGCGTCAAACATGATGGGCTTGACTGCTGAAATGCTAGGTCGTATGAACAACATCACGCGTGAAGAGCAAGACGCGTTTGGTCTTGAGTCACATCGCCGTGCATGGGCAGCAACCACTGAAGGTCGTTTCGACAATGAAATCATCGGTATCGAAGGTCATGATGCTGCTGGTCGTCTGCAACTATGTACGGTTGATGAAGTGATTCGTCCAGACGCAACGATGGAGCAAATGCAAAAGCTACGTCCAGCGTTTGATCCAAAAGGCGGTACAGTAACAGCGGCAACCTCATCTGCATTATCCGACGGTGCTTCAGCGATGCTAGTAATGAGTGCACAAAAAGCCAAAGATCTAGGTCTAAAGCCACGTGCCCGTATTCGTAGTATGGCTGTTGCTGGTTGTGATGCCGCTATCATGGGTTATGGTCCTGTACCTGCTACCCAAAAAGCATTGAAGCGTGCTGGCATGAGCATCGATGACATGCAAACCATCGAGCTAAACGAAGCATTTGCTGCTCAAGGTCTATCAGTATTGAAAGGTCTAAACCTATCTGATAAGCAAGACATTGTTAACATCAACGGTGGTGCCATTGCTCTAGGTCATCCACTAGGATGTTCAGGTGCTCGTATCACAGTGACATTGCTAAACGCGATGGAGCAGTCAGATACTGAAATCGGTCTAGCGACCATGTGTATTGGTCTTGGCCAAGGTATCGCTACTATTATTGAGCGTGTTTAATCTTATTGATACAAACAAGTTTATTTGAACACTCAATAAACAGCTACTCGCTAACGGAAAACCTCTAGTCATAACGGCTAGAGGTTTTTTTATGGGTTAAATTAATAGTTAGCCAGTTAGTAAATCACAGAGTCGAAAAACACAGTATTACGGCGATTAAAAATTATCTCCATTGACGCATTCATGAAACTATGACTAAATAAGAGAAAGATGAACCATGGCACTGTTTATGATAATTCTAAAATAGTTTTTAGTTGCAACTGTCAGCCGTACAAGGAGTGTACTATGTCTACTATGATTAATGATCGCACCTATCGAATCGCTCGTGAGAATACCCAAGCGATGATTGTTGATGTGCAAGAGCGCTTAACGCCGCATATCTATGACCACGAAAATATCGTCAAAAAAACCGTTACCTTGATTAAAGGGCTGCAAGCGCTCAATATTCCAATCATGCTCAATGAACAATATAAAAAAGGCTTGGGCGATACCTTACCAGAGCTGCGCGACGTACTTGAAGGAGATAATGCCAAGAGCTTTGAAAAGGTTACCTTTAGTGCCTGCGATAATAATGATTCATGGCACCATCTAGCGCAGCAGAACCGTAGTACTGTTCTGCTTTTTGGTGCTGAAGCTCATGTCTGTATTATGCAGACGGCACTGGATTTATTGGATAATGGTATGCAGCCTGTCATTATTGGGGATGCGGTGGGTTCTCGTTTTCCTTATGACAAAAAGCAAGCAATTCGCCGTATTCGCCGTGCAGGTGGGGTGATTAGTACTGTCGAATCAATCTTATTTGAACTGTGCCGTAGCAGCGAAGATCCTGCGTTTAAAACCATTATTAATTTGATTAAGTAGGTGGTTAAGCTTTAGTTGCTTAAAGACTTGGATAAATGTCAATTTAACCATTTATCTTCTAATTTATAATAGATAGCGCTTGGTAAAATAAGCGCTATTTTTTTGATAACGGTAATAGTCTTTTAATCATTGCTAGATATCAAACTAACCATAATACCTTGAGCAATGAAATTTAAAATCGCCAGAAATTATAAGTATTAAAACCAATAACTAGAGAAAGCCAGAGAAAATCAATGTCGCAAGCCAGCTCTATATCACTCACTCATTCCGAATCTACTTCATCTATCGATATCGATGATGTCACTCACTTCTTATTGGAGTTAGATGCGCTCAAACGCGTGAATCGCCGCAGCTATGTGACACAGACCACTCGCAAAGAAAACTCTGCCGAACACTCTTGGCATTTAGCGATGGCCTGTTGGTCGATTGCTGAATTATTTGCGCTAGACGTCAATCATGAAAAGTTGCTGAAGATGGCATTAGTCCATGATTTGGGTGAGATTGATGCTGGAGATACTTTTTTGTATGCTGATACGCGTACTGATGCACACGTCGAAGAGCGTGCAGGCATTGCCAGATTGCAACGTGAGCGAGGCAATGGCATTAGTGATTTGAGTGAGGTTTGGGAAGCGCAAGAAACAGGAAGTAGCAAAGAGAGTCAGTTACTCAAAGTGGTCGATCGCTTATTGCCGTTTTTACTCAATCTAAATACCAACGGTAAAACGTGGATTGAGCTTGGCGTTACGCGCTCGCAAGTGGCGGATGCGCATGCATTTATCAAAGACAGCTTTCCTCCTATTCATGATTGGCTCTCACATAATATTGCATACGCAACTCAGAAAGGCTGGTTAATTGACGCGTAAGTCTGCATAAAAAAAGCCCAATTAAGCATGATAATTTACGCTTAACTGGGCTGATATTTTAAGTGCTTTTATACAAGCATGTTATTAAGCGTTTGCCATTCCTAGCAATTGACCCATTTGCACGACGCTATTGGCTTGCATACCATCTAGCCAGTCAGCCTTTGCTGCTTTTGGTAATACTACGATAGCCGTTGAGCCTAGATAGAAGCGTCCGAGCTCTTCGCCTGCTGCAAACTGCATATCATGATCAGACTCGAATATGTCGTCAGTACGAGCAATCTTGCCTGTCGCGACGGTTTCGATACCAGCGACAATCATAGCACCAACCATCACAACAGCTGCTTTGCCATACTTGGTATCAAACATACAGACCAGACGTTCATTACGCGCAAACAAGTCTGGCACGTTAGCCGCCGTAGTATTGTTGACCGAAAACAGGGTGCCAGGCACATAGCGAGTCTTGGTCAATGTGCCAGTAAACGGCATATGCACACGGTGATAATTGCTAGGTGCTAAGTAGATAGTTGCAAAACTACCATCAGCGAAATAACTGCCATCTTCACTATCAGCAAGTAATTGGCCGACATCATAGTGACGACCTTTTGCCTGTAGTAGTTTGTGGTCTTCGATTTGTCCTAGCTGAGAGATAATACCGTCTGCAGGGCTCACGATACCATTTGCAGTGGCGTCGATAGTACGAGCATCTTCTTTTAACTCGCGGGTAAAAAAGTCATTAAAACTTTCATAAGCGTTGAGGCTTTGGCGTTCGTACTCGTCTAAGCTGATATTATAAGCTTTGGCGAAGCTACGGATAAAGGTGCGTTTGACATAAGGATGACGACTGGCGGCCAAACGTCCAGCGACTTTACTGAGCTTTTGCTGCGGCACAAGCTGTTGTAAGGTGGTAAATACATTCATAATAAGGCTACCAAAATAAGGTGTAATGTAATAGGGGCGTGTTGGAAATTCGACCATGGCACTGACAGTGGATAAAATTGCGCCATACTACGTTGTAAATCTAGATAAGGCATGAGCATTATCGTCGTTTTACACCTTGTCTGGAACAGTTTTAGCGATCCGCAGTACCTATTTGTGAATATCAAACACGCCCTAATAATAGTTAAGTTAATGACGGTATTTTATCATGGACAGCATATTATTGTATGGCCATAATCTGTTAAGGAATTAGTAAATGAAAGCACTCATACAACGGGTGAAGCAGGCTAGTGTGGTCGTCGATCAGCAGTGTATTGGCGAGATTGAACATGGGGTGTTGGCATATATTGGCTTAGGGCACGAAGACGATTTTGCCACTGCCCAGCGTATGATTGACAAAATACTGACTTATCGCATTTTTGAAAATGACGATGATCCGGCCAAATTTGGTAAACTGGATAAAAACGTTCAGCAGGTTGCTGGTGGGTTGCTTTTAGTTTCACAATTTACCCTAATGGCAAAAACAGACAAAGGGCGCCGACCAGACTTTGGTGGAGCGATGGCACCTGCTGCGGCGCAAGCGTTATTTGAAAAACTGGTCGACTATGCCAAAACGAAACACCCGAACGTGGCAACTGGTCAGTTTGGTGCTGATATGCAAGTGTCGAGCGTCAATGATGGGCCGCTTAATTTTTTACTAGAAATCTGATTTTAGAGTGTCATCAAGCTGTCATAATTAATCCGTTTAATAGGTAGAGACTGGTGAGTATATATCGCCTTTTTACATGCTAGATTTTGTCCGCTAACACCGAGAATGTCCTATGTATAATGAGCAAATTTTGATTGTTGAAGATGAGCCTGCGATTCGTGAAATGGTTGTCATGACGCTAGAGATGGCTGGGTTTGATAGCTTGCAAGCGGCTGACGTATCAGAGGCGCATCAGCAAGTGGTCGATCATAGACCGTCACTGATACTGTTAGATTGGATGTTGCCGGGTGACAAGAGCGGTGTGGATTTTTGTCGTATGCTCAAAAACGATGAGCTACTCTCTGAAATACCAGTCATTATGCTAACAGCAAAAAGTGAAGAAGACAGTAAGGTGCATGGTCTTGATGCAGGCGCAGATGATTATATGACCAAGCCTTTTTCGACTCGTGAGCTGATTTCTAGAATCAAAGCCGTACTACGCCGCAGTAGCGCGATGAGCAGCGACAAACCTATCGAAATTGGACAGTTAAGTCTAGATACTAAGAGTCAGCGCGTGACAGCTGCAGGTAAAATCGTTGATGTTGGGCCCACAGAGTATCGTCTATTGGCATTTTTTATGAGTCACCCTGAGCGCGCCTATACACGCACGCAGCTGCTCGATCAGGTATGGGGCGGCAATGTATATATCGAAGACCGAACCATTGATGTGCATATCAAACGTCTACGTAAATTACTGCGACCTTATGACTGTGATACATTGATACAGACGGTACGTGGAACAGGCTACCGATTTTCTAGCCTGATTGAGCCAAGTTAATCTTGTACAAATAATGCCGCAGCAATATTGAGGCAGCGGATAGTGGTAAGGATAAAAAATGGACAAGATAGCGCCAGCACAAAGTGAGCAATCAGCTCTACTAGAGCAAATATCTACTCAAAGTACAGCGGAGCAACTCAAAAAAATCGGCAGTGCACTACGAGCCCTGCGTGATGCAGTGATTTTGCTCAATAATACTGACGGTTTAGAGTGGTGGAATCAGGCAGCACAAGACTTATTGCTGCTACAGCCAGAGGACAAAGGTCAAAATATTTTTGACTTTATTACTGTACCTGAGTTCCGCCAGTACTATGAAGGTACAACGATACCCAACGATGGCGTCCATATAGAATCATGGCGAGATCCTAGTCGCTACTTAAAGTGCGAATTGACCCCTTTTGGCGATGAAAAATTGCTGTTTGTATATGACGTGACTCGCCTGCGGCACTTAGAGCAAATGCGTCAGGATTTTGTGGCGAATGTCTCGCATGAGCTTAGAACACCGTTAACTGTGATGATGGGCTATCTGGAAAATTTCTCCGATCAGCCAGATATGCCGCCGCAATGGCGTCGCGGTTTTGAGCTGATGACCCAGCAAACTGCCCGTATGAACAGAATTGTGAACGACTTGCTGCTACTGTCTAAGATCGAAATCGAAGAGTCACACGAGCTGCATTATATAGATATGACTAAGCTACTGACCAATATCTACGACGATGCACAGGCCTACAATCAAGCGTACAAACATATTATTCATTTGCATATAGATACGTATGATGGGCTGTACGGATCAGAGATGTACTTGAATAGTGCGCTATCCAATTTGGTAATCAATGCAATCAAATATACACCAAAGGGTGGCAATATTACTATTAGCTGGACAAGGACGTCTGATGGCTGCCGTTTCGCGGTCGAAGATGATGGGATCGGTATTGCGTCAGAGCATATCGCCCGTTTGACAGAGCGTTTCTATCGTATCGACAAAGGTCGTAGCCGTGCGACAGGTGGTACGGGGTTGGGATTAGCGATTGTAAAACACGTGTTGCACCAGCACGAAGCGCAATTGCAAATCGATTCAGTAGAAGGGGAAGGGTCGACATTCAGTGTGGTATTTCCCTCAAACTATGTCAGATCCGTCACAGCCAATTAATATGATTTCTAGTCTGTATTAGCGTTCGTTTTTCGGCTTCAGTTTTGTGATTAATATAAACCTAGCATGACTTCAAATTAGGATAACGACATACTTTTCTATATTCGTTAATCCTTTTGCAAAAGCGGATAAGGGTTGACCGCACTGCCATTAATATAGATACCATAATGTACATGTGTCGGTGTACCTTTTGCATTACCGCTATCACCTACATAACCTATCACATCGCCCTGATTGACCCAGTCATTGGGGGAGATGTCAGCATAGTCTTCTAGATGAGCGTAGTAATGTCCTGCGCCACCAGGCCCTACCACCACGACTACGCGTCCACCCAAGGTGTTTTCACCAACCTTGCTTACTACGCCTTGCGTGGTCGACTGCACGGGAGTGTTGCGCGGCGCAAAGATATCGATACCTTCGTGGGAGCGGCCTTGACTACGTGCCGCGCCCCAAGTGTCTGTCAGGTTTCGTTCTGGTAGTGGACTGGGCAAGCTGTTTTCGGTCGGCAGTTCTTGTTGCAATAGACTCAATTGTTGCCATTTGGCAACCACAAATGACTGCGTTTGTTGACTTATACTGGGTAGTAGCTTATCGAAGACAAATAACAGTGCTAGCAATACAACAGCCTTAATCAATAGGCTTATTAAACGACTGAAAAAAGAAGGTCTGGGAGGCTGGTTATTTCCATCTGCTAGCATTGATGTCTCATATATATTTGATGTCATTTGAGTTTTTATTATAAAAGCTTCGTTTGATAACGTATGTATCGCATTGTTATCTATCGTTTTTACCCCCATAGATATTCTTATGGTTAAGGATATAGACAGCAAATACAGTTTTATCTACTTAACATTTCTGCTGAGCATAGATAGTTGCTACTGATGGTTAATACTTTATGAATGATGCTTTTAAGCCTGCTGATATTTCTACCATGCGCGAAACGGCGCTGGTTATCGATACCGAAACAGATCAGGGCAGTGATCCTAGACCTATCCAAGTTGCTACTATCAATGTAGCAACTGGTTTTGAGTGGATGAAATACTTTAACAGTGGTCGATCTATTTCACCTATTGTCATAAAGGTGCATGGTATTACCGATAATGACGTAGCCGGTCTAGAACGTTTTGAGCTAGAACAGTTTGAATTACCAGAGTACTTGATTGGTCATAACGTACGTTTTGATTGGCGAGTGATTGGCAGTCCTTCTGCTAAGCTGATTTGTACGGTGAGACTTGCGCGGGCAGCTTTTCCAGAATGGCGTGCTTACGGTCAGTCCAAATGTATCGAGCAGCTGTTGGGCAAGGGTGAGGCGAGTGCAATGACGATTGCCGCTCATGATGCGCTTGGCGATGCTCGGATGTGCTATCTGCTGTATCAAGCATGCTGCGAGCGTCTAGAAATTGCGCCGACAAATTTTGCAGCGGCACATGCTATCTCCAATAAGGCGACTCCTGTGAACAAGATGCCGTTTGGTAAGCATAAAGGCAAGCCGATCAAGGATGTGCCTATCAGCTATGTTAAATGGATGATAGGCAATATTCATAACATGCAACCTTCGCTGTATTCGGCACTGACTAAGCGCTTAAAACTGGAAGAAGCAGAAAACGCGAAAAAGTAATCTAAAGTATCATGGGTCTGCTATGTAAGGTGCGACATGCTGCTAAGCTTATGGTTGGTCGTGCAACCATGTCACCGCCATCTGCCATAGCTGCGGCGCTTTCATATTGGTCTTACTGCTAAAATAGCGCATATGACCGATATGATTTAGTCCAAAATCTTCAGGGTCCAAGAAACGCTTTTCGACAGGCATTTTTGTAAATACCCTTATCATATCGTCCATGTTTTCACTGTTGGCGATATCGTCATCGCTAAAGCCAAGCCATAGTGCTGGCATGCTGAGCTCATCATAGAAATGCGTATGTATGCTTTTGCCAAATGCGGTTTTGATATAGCCTGCGCCATTGCACCATTCACGCCATTGACGAGCCACACCGCGTGGCAGCGGCTCACCCATACCGATTTTGTCTGATGGCGTATAGCCCAGTGTTAAATTAGTGAATGGAATAAACGCATCCATAAATCCCATGGCTTTGAGCTTATATGGCATGCCCATGTTTTTGATACGTCCTGACGAGCAAGCGACATTGAACACTGAGCCAATCGCCTGATAGTTGGGCATCAAGCCGATGAGTTGACCACCTGCGCTATGACCGATGAGATGATAAGTCGTATCAGGAAACTCATCTTGTAAGGCATCAAGTACAGCCGGCATGTCATGGCGACCCCAACTGATCAAGGAAGCGCTACATTTTGCCAGATCGGTCGATAGTGACTCACCGATTCCTTCGTTATCAAAGGTCAGCACCCCGAAGCCGCTTTCTGCTAGGTAGGTCGCAAAATTATGATAAAAGTGGCGCTTAATACCTGTGGCGGGTGCCATCATGATAGCTTTTTTTGTCGCACCTTTAGGGCGATAGACAGTGGCTGCCAATGCTTGGTTGCGATCGGTCATGATGCTTAATGAGTAAGTATCAATATTGCTCGCGTCATTCATATTACTTTTATTAGTGAGAGTGCCATTAAGCACAGAGCTTGATAGCTCGGCAGTGGGAGAGGCGTTGTGATTATCCATGGGTATACCTTAGTATTTTTATTAGTAGATAATGAATATCGGGCTATGATGAACAATAAATGCGCACCTTGAAATTGTAGTCGTTGCGTAGTGATAAATCGTTGTGACTATGTGGTAGCATTGCTTATGTTAAGATAAATGCTAGCAAGACAGTTGCTCAAATATGACTTCCAAGTTTCGTATAGCTTGGTTGAGTTTGTCTTATGAATCATGTGCATGACAATATAAATGATAGGTGTCGGTATGCAGCCTTCACTAATAACAAGCACTCAATAAAAACTGACAGGTAATTAAGGAAGCTATATGCAAATGAAAATCAACGATGATACTTATGACGTAATCACAAGCAAAGACATTACAAATATTGAAAAAGCAGTCGACAAATCTGCCTTGTCCATGCCGCTCGTGGCTGTGTATTGCGGTTCGCGCTTGGGCAACGGTGACGTATACGAACAGGCAGCACGCGAGCTCGGTAGCGCCTTGGCAAACAATGGTATGGGGCTAGTATATGGTGGCGCTAGTATCGGTCTGATGGGCGCAGTTGCGGATGAAGTAATTAATGGCGGCGCGCAAGCAGTGGGCGTGATTCCAACCTTTATGCTTAAGCACGAAATCGCTCACGAGCAGCTGACTCGCTTGCATTTGACTGACACTATGCACACGCGTAAGACCGTCATGGCAGAGTATGCCGATGCCTTTATCACGCTACCGGGCGGGCTAGGCACGTTAGAAGAAATTATGGAAATCGCCACGTGGCGTCAATTGTACCAACACGAAAAACCAATGATTATTTTGAACATCAATGGTTTTTATGACCGTATGATTGAGCATTTGAAATATACCACTGAGCAAGGCTTTATGAAGCAGGAAGATTTAGATCGTCTAGTGGTGTGCAATACCATCAGTGAAGCGATCGATATGCTACAAACAGTAGTGACCATAGATGATTCTGTGGATACGGAGAAAATGGCTGGTAGTAATAGTTAGGCCGTATAGCTATTCATACACAGCAAATGCTTAAATATTAAAAGCTATTGCAAAAAAGGAGCAGATAACCAAATCTCGGTTATCTGCTCCTTTGTTATATGTATTAACAACCTATCAGAGACTCATGCCGACTAAGCATCAGCAGGCGTGAGATCGTCCAATGCTACTTCACGAATACTATGATTGACATGAGCCATAGCGATTGGAAATCCACGTTGTTCAGCGAGCTCACGTGCGACTTCATCAACAGCGAGACTATCGTTATGGACAAGGTACGACCATTCATGGGCATAGCGACTACGATTCAGAGGTGTATCATTATCTATCAAACCTAGATCTGTCAGCTCATTAACTATTTGATCAGCGGCAATCAAGGTCGAAGATGCTTTGACGTTTTCTGCACGGGCATAGCGTATATTAGAGTATAAGCTCACATCAGCGACTCGCAGTGTATCATCCTGTCCAGGAATCTGCTGTCCACCATATAGCGCGTTACCAACAGTACGTGCGCTGTTAAATGTCGGTACAAACTCCGCCACATACTCAATCGCTTGCTGACTACGCGCCTGTAGGGGTACTTTATCCCAACCGTCTTCAATATAGTGCACATATTGCTGTGGCAGTTTAGGCTGCGCACTGTCTTCACTTGATGCGACAAGACCATCATCAAACAAAGTAATGGCTTTACTCATACCATGAATCTGAAAATATCCACCAGGGTAGGGAGTAAGCTGCGCCATGCCTTCTGGCGTACCTCGTTGACCATAGACGATAATTTCTGGTATCTGTCCACCAGCATCGCCCCAATGGGTCACATAAGACGATTTGAACTCAACCATACGCGTAACTTCGACACCGACCATATCGTCAATAACACCCGTACGGAACCCGCAAGCGTTAACTAGGTAATCAACTTCGATAGACTCAGGCTGAGAGGCATGTTCTTGACTATTGATTTGTTGATAGTCGATACGCCACTTGGTGACATGATGGTCAGCGTTGGTACAGTTTTCACAATCTACCGGCACGACTTTTTGTACAGCAGTTTCGGTAAACACGTGCGCATTGTCGTACTCTTCGAGCGCAAGCTTGGCAGAAGCGGCTAAACGAAAAATGTTCCAACCATACTCTTGAACGACAATTAACGGAAATTTAACTTTGTTCAAATCTAAGTATCTAGCGACTGGAATCATCCACTCATCAACCGTACTTGGTACAGCAACTTGCTCACGTTCAGACAGCTCAATCAATTGCTCATGGCTATAAAGTTGGTAGTAATCTTCAGGCTCACCCAATACTTTATTATTAGCATCTTGCTCGATCAGTTCTTGATAAGCATCGGTCAAAATATCTAAACGCGGTAGTAAGTCTTCAGGCAACCCTTCATCACGTGTCGGTACAGCAAACACAGTAGGACGAACGTCAATAGTATGCGGATATAAGCGCAAAATATCGATACATTGCTTGAGCAGTGCTACGCAATCCTCGTCCGGTATTTCACGGTACAAGTTACCACCTGCATGCAAATGACACATAGGTGGTCCATCAATGAGAGATTTTTTCTTCTCAAATAAGTAGGTCTCTAATCCTAACGCAGCAAGTCGAATCGCAATCGTCGATCCCGCAGTACCGCCACCCAAAATGCCAACACGTTTTTTAGGTTGAGTGTTTTGCGCCCCGTAAGATAACACCCCAGAATGAGCGTCACGATTAAAGGATTGAGCGTAGTTTTTATCAAAAGACTGAGTCATTGTCGTCGTTGTATCCTTAATAGCATCTGTATTAGGCCGTGTTCGGTATATTTATTCAATGTTCTATATTTCTTGATATGCGTGTGAAGGTAATTAAGTTCAACACACAAATCTGAACTTCAATAGTCATCTTTTCTATTGTTTAGCCATTCTTCATCTCTATAGGTTTATTTTACGAAGAACTACAGACAATATGATGGGAAATACGTAAGAAGATGCATGAGTTTTGTCAACGAGTCGCTATATGTGTGAAGTTTTTCAGACAAACGAGCCTGTCTAAAAATAGAGTAAACGAGAGAAGTGGCAAACTTGTGAAATCGGAAATCAGCTCGTTTTATTGTTTTGTAAAATTCGACCACTTTTGTAAGCGTGGATATTGATTACCAAGATAACTCAAGAGCATATGCTATATTTATTTTGCTTAACAAGAAGCGTAGGTTCTGTTTTGATGACTGTTCAAAATTACAAATATCAGAATTAACAAAAGGGACAGTCGATAAAGTAAACAACCACAAGCTTATCGCTATAAAAAATACGACTAAAATTACAAGGAAGTTATGATGAAAAATATAATGATGTTATCGGCACTAACAGGTGTGTTGGCACTATCTGGGTGTACTACTTTAAAAAACGTAGTCGGTAATGATATGTCGGGTATGCATGAAGTACAGGCAACGAGCAATAATACAGCACCAGTCACTAGCAAGAATGGGGTGTTGGTAGATGCTACCAACCATATGACGTTATATACGTTTGATAAAGACTCTATGAACCAGTCAGATTGCGGTGCAGCCTGCCAAGTTGTGTGGCCAATTTTCAAAGCACCTAGTGATGCTAAAGCCTCAGGTCAGTTTGCTGCATTTAAGCATGAAGATGGTAAATATCAATGGGCAATGAACGGTAAGCCTTTATACTTCTATGCTAATGACACAAAAGTTGGTGACAAAGACGGTGATGATAAACTTGGCGTTTGGCACGTTATCCCAAGTAAATAGCAGGTGTTAGATATAAACTGAATCGAAAATGTTAAGATAAAAAAGCAGCCTGTCCTCAATCATAGAGGTAGGCTACTTTTTATTTGCTTGGGGTTACTCTTTATTGTATCAATAGTAGCGTTCATATATTCTCTAGTATTAGATGCAATCTGTACTATGTCACATTTGCTAAAGGCTCAACCGGAATGGTCTCTAACACTTCTTCTTTGCTAGGCTCTTTTCTATATAAAGGAAAAAAGTCTGAGAGCAGATCACTTTCCATGAACCAGATATCAGCTACTAATTCTGTATATTTCACTGCATTAACAACGAGTCTATAAGTCTTAAATAGTAACTCTTGTGAGCTAAAGCCTTTTTTATACTCATATAAAGAATCTAAATTGGAGCCAACGCCGCCACCAAGATGTAGCACTTCATAACGGTTCTCTCGTCCCCAATTGCGAGCAACGTGAGTGATAAGTTTAGAAGGTTGTAGATGTGTATAAGCGTTCAGCGTGCCGCCAAGATGAAACTGCATAATGCCAGACTCTTGGCAGAGCGTATATATAGAAGACCCAATCGCTTTATCGTCTTGATAGGCAGTTATCAGCAGTATTTTTTCTTGAAGGTTCTCAAGCAAATTGAAGAAATAATCATCATCAAAGAAGTAGTAATCACTGGCCTTGACATGTCGCATCGTCTCTTTATAAATGTCTGAGAACACCATCGCATTCTGCCTAGTCAAGAATTCTGTTTTTGTCACGACATCCATCTTTATGGCTTTTTTGATACCGCGGCGATGTCGATTTTGTGTTTCGCTCCAATGCTCTTCTTCTGACTTACTCAAATCAGACATCAAGGTCAGCCCGTGAGTCAGTGCTTTGCCAACTGTAGGTATCCATTCTTTATTAATAATCGGGTGTAACCGCATAAATAAAGACACGCAGCCTCTCTCGCAAAGAAAAGCTCTTATCTCATCTAGTACGACGTCTAACTCGGCATCAGTGAGGGTTTTGTCCATCAACGGGCCACCGTAGCCATAAGTGGAAGTAGCATCCCAGTGCTCTGAGTCAATGTCTCTAATTATAATGGGTAACAATACTTCTTTATTTTTATAATGAGCGATGATGCCTTGAGGTTTGCCCTTGTCGATAACAGCTGAGGCCGCAATCCAACCAGATAAGTGATATATATCAAAATGATGATTTGATACCTTCTTATCCCACTCAGCATCTATCGCTATGTAATCAACTTGTACTGTATCCACGTTGCTGCTCCCTCAGTGTTGCGTTATATATTCGTAAATCCGTATATACGAATATAACAACAAAGTATGAAGCCTTCAAGTATATAAAAACCTTTTATGTAAAATAATGAATATATAATTAGAGCGTAGAAGAATCTATAGAAAATAAAAAAGCAGCCTGCCTCTATAAATGAGGGTAGGCTGCTTTTCTCGTTTTTGTCGAAAGCTATTAGAGAGCTATAAGCTTACTTTGATTTTTTTTCTACTAGCTCGCCATCGATTTGGATAGGAACGTTGGTCGTGATACCGTCAGCGTAAGCGGTCATACCATAAGCAGCGCGATCAAGTGTACCAGTGGCACGGAAACCAACGACTGGCTCTTTGGTAAGAGGGCTATTAGCGATTTTGTTTAACGTGACATCTAAGGTTAGTGGTTTGGTTTGACCAAGTAAAGTAAAGTCACCCGTTACTTTAGCCTGCTGCGGATTGATGAATTTGACCTGAGTAGATTTGAAAGTCATGGTTGGATATTTTACAACATTAAAAAACTCATCTGTCTTTAAGTGTTTGTCACGAGCATCCCAATTGGTATCGATACTGTCAGTCGCAATGGTAAAGTTCATGCTGGTTTGATTTGGGGCTTTCATATCATAATTCACCATACCCTCGACATCATTGAAGTGGCCCATGGTGGTTGAGAATCCCATATGACTCACAGAAAATCCGACGCGAGTATGTGAGTCGTCTAATTCCCACTGAGTTGGTAGTGCAGCGCTTGCCATGGTAGTAACTGCTAATGCTGAGCCAATAAATAGTGCTTTGGTAGCCGTGCTTATTTTAGTATTTATCATTAAATGATCCTTATTTAATCTAATTAAGTTATGGGTGATTGAGAAGTAAATGAGTTGCTAGTAGCGATGTTTAAATGGAGTTTGTATCGCGTAGCTGTACCCTTTAAGCATACTATGTATAATTAATAGCTAAGGTTGTATTTAGTTAGATTATCTACAATAGTGGATATCATTGATTAATTTAACTAACTTTATTACTGTACTAAAATCAATCATCTATCTCAACACTCTCGACCTTTCAGTGACAACTTATCACATATCTCTATCACAACTGCTCCTTGCGTCTTACGTCAAAAACCGTTAAAATCGCGGTTTAATTTTCCCGCTGGGGAAAGGCTAAGCGAACAGAAGGGTGGTGTTGGGTGCTGGAATAAGCCAGTGACGCAGTTGCCATACTTGTAATGTCCTTAGTGCCTCAGTTACGTATGTCATTATTTGTTTGATACATCATCGATGATGCTGTATTTAGACGTTGTACATACATCGGACCTAGAGAGTATATTATGCGTAAAGATATCCATCCTAATTACCAAGAAGTTTTATTCCACGACACTAACGCTGACGTGTTCTTTTTGACTCGCTCAACTGCTAAGACTAAAGCGACTCGTGAATACGAAGGTAAAGAATACCCATACTACCCACTTGATATCTCAAGTGCGTCGCATCCATTCTATACTGGTGAGCAACGTAAAACTTCTACTGAAGGTCGTGTTGCAAGCTTCAACAAACGCTTTGGCGCATTTGGTGGCCGTAGCAAGAAAGCTGCAGACGCTGCTGAATAATTTACACTTATGGTGTAAATATATTTCGCTAAGCAATAAAAAACCGCTGATTATTCAGCGGTTTTTTTTGGTTTAATTTTTTATGATCTAAAAATAAAGCTAACAGTCTATTTAGCGCTCAAATTCAGTAGTCGATGAGTCCGATAACTGAATGGAATCTAGTAACTGAATAATAGTCTCTACGATTTGCTGTGCCCAATAGCCGTACATCAGACTGCTAGGATGAAATCCATCACTGGCAAACATCACATTGATATCGATAGCCGAGCCATTTGCATGCTCTTCTAACATCCGTGTAAAGTCGGTTGCCATATAGGTGACACCAGCATGAGCCGCACAAACCTGCTGTAATATCTCATCCAGTACCGACGCTTTTGCACCTACAAAGTTATTGAGCGGGGCAGGGATTGCAGGCATTTGCGCCATCGGCGGCAAACTTAAAAAAACCAATTTTCGTACGCCAAATTTGCGCTGTGCAATATTGATAATGTCTTCAATTTGCTGTTGCCATTTGTGCACAGAGACATTGGACGTCGTGTCATTGACCCCTACGCTCAGTAACATCACATCGATAGGCCGCTCAGGAGCAGGTAAGACATATAACCTGCGTAGAATATCAAAGCTGGTATGACCTGTTGTCGCTTGCAATGACCAATTGAGTCGAGCAAAGTTTGCTTGGATAGTTTCGTTTTGTTCCAGTATCGGGATAAGCTTACCGACCAACGCTTCCTGTTGCGTTTGGCTACCCACACCTGCTGCTGCCGAATCACCGACGACCATGAGGTTAAATGTCTTAGCGTCTCGCGTTGATACCTTATTATTTGCTTGAGGCAGCTCAATTACGCCGTGCCTTTCGCCATGTGGTTCAGGCAAGCGGACTGTATCACGCTTGATTTTGCGACCTTGATAGAGGTAGACAGGGGCAAGTAAAACGTCCTTTGCGACCGATGTCAGCTTACTAGTATCTACCATCCTGCACGTTCCCTAATAGTCGTGAGACTGTCTTCAATTAACAATTGACCATCGACGTAGACATCACGTAATAGATTGTCAGTTGGGTCAATCATCTCATTTTCTTTTATGGTTGTTAGCTGGCCACTGTCGTCTTTTACCAGTGCCAATCGCCCTTTTTTCGAGCGTTTTGAGCGGCTGGTGACAGGATCTTTATAAATATCCTTCCATGCACCATCGATAGAGATAGCGCTAGATTTCATTGCCCAACTCATGGTGTCGCGATTGACTTGCTGCAATAGACCACCGCCCATACCAAACGTCACGTTTTCTATGCTAAAGCCTGCTTTGATTACTACATCAATAATTTTGCTTAAGCTTTGCGAGCTGATGCCATCACCTTGGATGATGCGTACGTAGTCGGGCAGCACTTTATAGCCTTTGCTGTTTACCGTCGTACCGAACTTCACTGCCAAGCGCTCCAACGCTTCGCGGACGACTTTGGTAGGCTCTCCACTATCTGGTCGAATGACCAAGGTACCGCCCATATTTTTGACTTCATCCTTTAAGGCATCGCCCCAGATATTGTCGATTGCATTCCATAAATCATAACTATCTGAAACGACCGAAAAGGCTTTGTCTTTACCGCCAAACTGCTCGATCATATTATGAAAAGCAGCAGTCTCGCCATCACGTCCCCAAGCTGTCATCGTACTGTGCTCGGCTGCTGGAATAGAAAATGCCGGCATATCATCACCCATCTGATACCAGCGACTAGCAGCGATAAGCGCTGTCATCGAGTCAGTACCAGCAAAGTTGACCAAATGCGCTAAGCTACCGAGTGCAACTGTTTCTTGGCTCGATGCACCGCGCGCGCCAAAGTCATGCAAGCGAAAAGGCAGGGATTCTGTATTGTCCGCTGATTTTTCTAACGCTTGACGGATAATGTCTTTGCAATAGTGAGAAACACTAGCGACCGTGGATGGATACCAAATCGCACGCAATAGCGCTGTTTCGATATAGCTGGGTAGCCAGTAAAACTCAGGATCGGTATTGATCACTTGGCAGACTACATTGGACACAGGCACGATGCTGCCTTCGGGTACGGCTTGGATACGCAGTGGCAAATAGCCGTCATGTTTTTCGATTAAATGTTCCCAGCCAGCACGATTGAAGGTCAGGCCATGCGCTTGAATGACCTTTTCGGCTTCATCGATATCTTGATGAGTAATAGGCGTACTTAAGTACTCTTTGATAAAGGCTTGTAAACCAAAGAACACCACATCGTAGTCTCCTTTACGGGCTTCAATGTAGCTTGACAGATACTCGCTACCGCTCGGGTATTGGACCCAATGTGAGGTTTTATAGCTGTCGCTATTTAAGATTAAGTTGTTTAAATTACTGGTATACATCACAGAACTCCTCTGCTTTGAAATGCCGCAGCTGCTTTAATAAAAGAACAGTGGCGGCGGTTGATTGCCGTCTATCGGCGTTGGTATCAAATCATTAGTGCATTATTTAGGGATAGCTGTTATTGATGATAATTTGCTCAAGTAGCTATTATAAAAAGCTACTAAAGAAAGCTACTAGAAAAAGCGATCAGCAGCGAACTATAAGCCAACCATTTTAGTAATAATTGCATAGTGATCTTCAAACATCATTTTGGCATCGAGCTCAGCTAAGGGTAGCCAAAATGCTTTGGTCGCATCGTCGCCGCCTTTTACTTTTGGCAAACCTTTCGGATCGTTTTTGAGTTGAAAATAAAACGCTTGAGTAATGGTGCGACCACGCGCTGAGCGATATGGGTCATCAAAGGTATGTTGGCTATGGCAAGAGCCGCGCAATACTGGCTCAGGCACCTTGAGGCGAGTTTCTTCGCGCAGTTCACGGATACAAGCATCAAACAGCGTCTCTTTTGGATTTAGAAATCCACCTGGCAGCGCCCAGAGTCCACGACCTGGCATACTGCGTCGCTCAACCAGTAGGATATGGCCCGACTGCACAATCAATGCATCGGCTGTCATAAAGGTAGGCGGGTATGGTGCTGATTCCCACTGTCTTTTGTATTTATCAATGAAGTCTGCTTCTTCATGTAGTTGATGGTAATCGTCAGTTTGTTTGAATGCATCGAGGACGTTGCGCGTCGACTCAGGCGTACGCTCAGGTGTCGGCGTGGCACCCATCAGATAGCTGTCACGAATAGGCGTGGCTGATAAATTATGATAATTGGGCACTGACACAGAGTCCCAGTTGGGGAATAGTGACAGATAGTAAGATGAGCTGTCTTTTGAATGACCAATCAAGCCAATATCCGTCTGCAAGTCACCAGTGACAGATTTTACACCTGCCTGCACATACTGTAGCCAGCGGGTGTCATTGTAGAGTGCGTCATCTAAGCCAACACAGTGAATGCGTTCGGCTTCTTCTTCAGAGTAAGCACCTTTAATCATTGCGGCACGCTCAGCGACGCTAAATGGATTGCGTAAGCTACGTGGCAAGTTGGCTGAGCCGATCAGCATAATTACTTCGTCTGAGCGTTTTAGTGCCTCATCGATGACGGCTTTGTGGCCAGCATGAAACGGCTGAAAGCGTCCGATAAAGACCAGATAACGATAGTGTTTACTGCTTTTCTGATCTAGGTTTTGCTTATCTGACTGTTGCTCTGATAATTCACTCATAGACGCCAACTTCCTACGACTTATTTTTATTGATTAAAAATTAATGACGCTAATACTGACACAGCCCATGACTTTCTGACAAGTATAAAGATGTTTAGGGGTGTGTCATTATCGAAATCGTCCAAACGACATCTCTACTTTAACGGGCATGCTTCTCTATCCATGCCGTCACTGTTGGCCAAATCTCTGTGGCTGCGTTACGACTGATCATGATGCGACTGTGTGTATAGTCATCTAAATCGCCGTTACTGAGCGAATACTCTCGAAAGACATTGGTTGAGTTGTTAAAGCCATCAAAAAACAAACGACAGCCGCGAGTAGGGGAGATGAAGGTATCGCCTTTTGCGCTAATAGAATAAACAGGAATGGTAATCTGTGGCATATGCTGTCGATAGTCAACAAAATCATCACCAGTACTTTTCTGCTGATTAATGCTTTCGTTCACTTCATCTGTATTCGTCCTGCCTTTATCAAAATGAGCCCTATTCAAAAAGCTGCTTTGAAAGTTTTTACGCAAATTCCAGTCGTACCACTGGGTCATCGTATAGTAGCTTTCGTTAAAAGGGCCTACCTTGAACTGCTTAGCGGGTATAAAGCCGACCAGTCGAGTAACTATCTTGGCCGTAAGGATTTTTGCGTAGCTGGTCGAGTCTTGCGCCGCCCCAAAAGCTTGGCAGGCAAACATACTGATGCTATTGACCTTATCGATATAGCTTGGGTTTTGGACGAGAAACATGGTCAAACCAACACCGCCACCACTATGAGTGACGCAATGTAGGTTATCGATCTTTAATTCTTCAAAGAAATAACGAAAAGTCGCTTCATAGTCGTAAGTGGCGACGGTCTCAAAGTTGAATTTTTCTTTCGGTAGCGAACTATCACCATGCCCACGCCATTCCATGATGTAGCAATGATGACCAAGCCCCGCAAAATATTCGGCGATTTTGAGGCAAGTTTGCTTGTCAGAAAACGTACCATGCGTCAAAAATATGTTTTGCGGTGTGATGTCAGGCAGGCTGTTTTCTGACGTGTTAGCTATCGTATCTTTGTCTGGATTATCGGCTACTTTCCAAACGGCAATTTTCTCATCGTCCTTGGTGGTTACTAGGTGTAACGTCCGTGTCATCATAAAATGATCCTATCCAAAAAATACGTAATCTTTATACAAGTCGATATTTATACAAGCTGATAGTTATACAAGGCAATTAAAAGCTACCATGCTCATAACGCTAATGCACAAAATCATTCAAATTATTAATACTACGTCAAAACCAGATGACTTGCTCGGACTAGATGTGAACGGTATGGCATATCGAAAATGCTGAGTGCGCTTGATAAATGGTACCGCTGTCTTTATATAGAGAATAACTTGGCAGCCAACATAATCATTTAGCGTGTTTATCTGTCATGGTTTAAATATTGAGTTACTTTGCCATCTGTTAGCATCATTAAAAAAACCAATGACGACCATTTACAATAGCCTCGGTTCAATTCACAGTAGCGTGGTCGGAATTGATGCTTGATTCAGGTATAATGACTGCTATAGACGGATTAAACTTTATACTCATGTCGACCAATGTCATACAATAATAAATACCAATCATTGCCAGTCTGCATGTCTTATATGAATCGTAAACATTTTAAAAATCCAAATTCACGACACAGTAGCCATAATAGATATAGCGTTTGTGTCATAACGCATAGGAAACATTATGAGTGAGCAAAACCAAGCTGATAACCAACTAGACCAAACTGCTGGCTATGAATCAGCTCTAGATACCGAGCAAGTCGAAGCGAAAAGTAACATCACTATCACTGAGTCAGCTCAAGGCTACTTGGCAGATTTGTTATCTAAGCAAGATACTGATGGTATCGGTGTGCGTATCTTTGTTGAGCATCCTGGTACGCCGCGTGCAGAGTGTTGCATGGCTTATAACCAGCCGGGCGAAGAAGACAGCGCTGACTTGCGTTTTACGTATGAAAACTTCTCTGCCTTTATTGAGGCGGCGTCAGTACCTTATCTAGAAGACGCGGTCATCGACTATAATAAAGACCGTTTCGGTGGTCAGCTGACTTTCCGCGCGCCAAACTCTAAAGTACCTAAAGTAGGTGCTGATGCTAGTGTTGAAGAGCGTATCAACTATGTATTGCAGTCAGAGATTAATCCTGGCTTGGCAGCGCATGGCGGTGACGTACAGTTGCTTGAACTGATTGATGAAGAAGGTATTGGTCTAACCGCTGTATTGAAATTTGGCGGTGGTTGCCAAGGGTGTTCAGCGGTTGATATGACTCTACGTCAAGGCGTTGAAGTGCAGCTAAAACAGCAAATTCCAGAATTGACCCAAGTGGTTGACGAGACTGACCATACTCGTACAGAGAATGCTTACTACAAATAAAATAAAAAATAGTTAAAAGCAATTGGCAGCTATAAATGTGACCATTACCTTTAATATAGATATGCCTGTTTGGTTTGCTGCTTATGAATATTTGTCATGAAGAGATGAGTGTTTTGCTATTCTTTTAATAAAGAAGCTGAGTTATGATGAACTCAGCTTTTTTTTATTGCTATGATTTAGAAGGCAGCTTTTTAAGGTGATTTTTGAGCGATACGTCGTCAACAAATCATCTTTTATCAAAATAAAGGAATGTACTATGAGTGACGGATCAGCAGACCAGCAAACAGCCCAACAACCAGAAACCCCTCAACGTCTTGAGACCTTAGCGATTCATGCCGGCTATAGTGTAGAGCCAACGACCAAAGCAGTCGCCGTGCCTATTTATCATACCAGTTCATATGCGTTTGATAATACTCAGCATGGTGCAGATCTGTTTGATTTAAAAGTCGCAGGCAATATCTATACTCGTATCATGAATCCGACCAACGCGGTGCTAGAAGAGCGAGTCGCAGCACTAGAGGGCGGTATTGGGGCGCTTGCCGTAGCCTCTGGTATGGCTGCCATTACTTATGCGATTCAGACTATTTGCGAAGCAGGCGACAATATCGTCGCTGTATCAACGCTATATGGCGGTACTTACAATTTATTTGCTCATGCATTGCCGCGTCAAGGTATCGAAGTGCGCTTCTTCGATCATAAAGACCCAGAAGCCATTCGTGACTTGATTGATGACAAGACCAAAATGGTGTTTGCAGAGAGTATCGGTAACCCGCTAGGTAATATCGTCGATATTCAAGCGCTCAGTGATGTCGCTCATGAATACGGCGTACCTGTCGTGATTGATAATACGGTGGCGACGCCTGCGATATGTCGTCCATTTGAGTTCGGTGCAGATATCGTAGTTCACTCATTGACCAAGTATATGAGCGGAACGGGTACTTCAATCGGTGGTGCGATTGTCGATAGTGGCAAGTTTGCTTGGGGTGATTACCCTGAGCGTTTCCCACTGTTGAATACGCCAGATCATAGCTATCATGGGGTAAATTTCGTAAAAGACGTAGGCGCGCCAGCCTTTATTGCCCGTGCCCGCGTTGCGCCACTACGTAACACTGGCGCAGCACTTAGCCCGCTAAATGCCTTTGGTATCTTGCAAGGTATGGAAACGCTAAGTCTGCGTATGGAGCGTCACGTGCAAAACGCACAAGCCGTCGCAGAATATCTGCGTGACCATGATAAAGTTGCTTGGGTGAAATACGCAGGTCTGTCTGACCATCCTGAGCACGAGCTTGCCAAAAAATATATGAAAGGCACGCCTTCTGCTATCTTGACCTTTGGCGTCAAAGGTGGACTAGAAGCTGGTGCGCGCTTTATCGATGCGCTGCAACTGATTACTCGTTTGGTAAACATCGGTGATGCAAAATCATTGGCCTGTCATCCAGCGACGACGACCCATCGTCAGTTAAATGAGCAAGAGCTAGAAAATGCAGGCGTTAGTACGGATATGGTAAGACTGTCGATTGGTATCGAACATATCGAAGACATCAAAGCCGATCTCGCGCAAGCATTAGCTACTGCTTAATACAAAGAGCTTATTAAATTGAGCAAACTGTTTGAACAAGTCTGAATGATATAAAAAAAGCCCATATCGATTTGATATGGGCTTTTTGTTTTGTGTCCAACAGATGTGTTTAACAATTAAGCAGAAAGTACACGCTGCGCGATATCTCGATAATCCTGCGAGGCAAGACGCGGTCCAAACTGCTGAATAACTTGTGCTGATATTTCGCTGGCAAGACGACCGCATTCTGGCAGACTATACTGCTGCGATAGCGCATATAAGAAAGCACCAGCGTAGTTATCGCCTGCGCCATTGGTGTCAATGACATCGGCCACTACTGGCGTTGCAACGTCATGGACTTCAATTTCTGCTTCGTCATTAGGCTGGTGGGCGATGACTGCACCGTTGGCACCATCAGTGACGACGGCAATTTGGCAGTATTCAAGCAGGGCACGCGCTGCTGCTTTGACTTGTTTTTTATCGGTGAATAGCTTGGCTTCTTCGCTATTACAGAATATCACTGCGACTTTGTTGCCGAGCATATTGAGCAAGCCATCTTTGGCAAATTTTACTACCGCAGGGTCAGCAAAGCTCACCGCGATTTTTGCATTATGAATGCCAGCTTGTTGACGTAATTGAGTCATCGCTGGTTGGATGCTCTCAGACATCGCCAGATAGCCTTCGATATATAGCCAATCTGCTTGCGTCAACGCGTCAAAATCAACATTGTCAGCGGCAATCTCACTTGAGGTGCCAAGATAGGTCTGCATGGTGCGTTCGCCATCTTCAGTAACGGCAACCACACATGAGCCGGTCACGCCGCCTGCATGGATAGACTTGTCTGAGGTTGCGACACCTGCTTCGTGCAAGTCTCTAAGGTAAAACGCCCCTTGATCATCATCACCGACGCGGCAAGCATAAAAAGGCTTACCGCCTAAGCTGGCAAAGGTAAACATCGTATTGGCTGCTGATCCGCCGCCTGCTTGTTTTGATGGCTCAATCTCAGCCAGTTTAAAATAAGCCAGTAGTTGCTGCTGCTCTTCAATATCAGCCAGCGTCATATTACCTTTGGTCAGCTCGGTCTCTTCTAGTGCCGCATCTGATAGCACATACTCGTGATCAACCAACGCATTGCCTATTGCCATTACATCGTACATTGCTTATCTCTCCTCAATTCATTTATAAATGGTTATCTTTTTATTATTAAAAACTAGTCAGCTTGCAACTCTAGCAGACGCTGATAAAGCGCATTTTTCTTCACACCAGTGATATCAGAGGCCAGTGCGGCTGCTTTTTTGACTGACAAATCCTCTAGCAAACGCTGTAGCAATTTATCATGCGTACTGATGTCGTCCGTATCTTTTGCCACACCGACGCCAGCGACAACTACAACTATCTCACCGCGTTGCTGATTGTCATCTGCTTTGACAAACTCAACCAACTCGCCAAGGGTGCTCTTATGTACCGTCTCAAACGTCTTGGTCAATTCACGGCAAAAAGTCACTGCACGGTCTGCACCAAATATCGTTGCCATGTCTTCTAGACTAGATACGATACGATGCGGCGCTTCATAAAAGATTAAAGTTTCGGTACGTGCGATTAGATCGCTCAGCTGTTTTTGACGACCATGCGTTTTGGCGGGCAAGAACCCAATAAAGCTAAATCGATCAGAGGGTAACCCTGCTACTGACAATGCGCCAATTGCAGCAGAAGCCCCAACGATAGGTGATACGGTCACGCCAGCTTCATGCGCGGCTTGTACCAGTTGATAACCTGGATCGCTGACTAGAGGTGTACCCGCATCACTAATCAAGGCAACTGAATGACCTTGCTCAATCATTTCAATAATTTTGGGCGTTTGAATGGCGCTATTATGCTCGTGATAGGCCCATAGTTTATTGTGACCTTTTTGCTTTGTCGTCGTGTCATCATTTTCGATACTGCTTTTGGCAGGACGAGTCTCTGAGTCTTTTGTCTCGTCAGCCTTACTGCCTTTGGTATCGATGCCAAAATGTGACAGTAGTTTACCTGAGGTGCGGGTGTCTTCGCAGGCAATGATGGCGACCTGCTTTAAGACATCAATTGCGTGCGTTGTCATGTCGGACATATTGCCAATCGGCGTGGCAACGATATAGAGACAAGCTGGCATCGCAGTAGGGGTAGACATGAAAACCTCGGGTCGTTAAAAAGACGTTAGAAAATGATAGTGCGCTAGTATGTACAGTCGTTATCTATGGTTTTTCAGTCAAATAATAAGTGAGGGAGCCGATAGATTTTGAGAGTAGAATGCGCAGAAGTGGCTAGTTTAGCATGTTGTGCTATGATAATTCTCAAATGTTAATCAGACCAATCAACCTTATGCCGAACCATAAGCCTTTAATCTTAACCTCACCAAAACAACGCCAAGGTAGTCGGTTTGAGCAGCAGGCGTGTGAGTATTTACAAACGCAAGGGTTGAGGCTGGTCGCACAAAATTGGCAACAGCCAAAGATAGGTGAGCTGGATCTGGTCATGATTGAGACAAGTTCAGCATGGTCAACACTGGTATTTATTGAAGTTCGTCAGCGCAAGTCCTCGAATTATGGCGATGCAGCACTCAGCGTGACAGCAAGCAAACAGCGCAAAGTTATTAAGACAGCGCAGTCCTTTTTGCAGCAGCATCCTGAGTATGCCCATTATGATTGCCGATTTGATGTCATTGCTTACAACACGATGAGTAAGTCAAATTCAAGAAATGAGCAGTTAGACCATCAACCAGAATGGATTCAAAATGCTTTTATAGCCAGTGCTTGGTAATAGAATAAGTGAGATAGATGCTGCCAAATGAAGCATCTAACCATATCTGACAAGTAAGGTTCGTTACTAAAAAGCTAACCGCTGATGGTCAAAATTAAGTAAAGTAGCGGTTATAGTCAACTCTCTATAAATCAGATACAGTATTATCTTACCGCTACGTTTAGCTCGTCACTACTTATAAAATTGTCACAACCATGTTCTAAGAGGTAAATAATGACACGGATGCATTTGCGCACTGCTATTTTTGGTTCATCACGCCGTATTACGACTGGCATTATGATTACTGCCTGCGTTGTCAGTACAGGTTGTGCCACCAACTATCTGACCAACAGTACAGAAGGGACTTACGGCGTGCCAATGACTGAGCGCACGATTCCGCAGCGTCTGCTCGATCGTAGTATTGAACATACTGCCAAAATCAATGTATACGGGCTAAAAGAAGACCTGCAGCAAACCAGCCGTATGGGTATCGATAGCTTCAATAGCGAAGTACTGCTTACAGGTGAAGTACCAACTGAAACGCTCAAAGCAGAAGTAGAAAAAGTCGTTAGCTCTATGCCAGATGTACGCCGTGTTTATAATGAGATGGAAGTCAGTGCGTCAAAAGGGTATAGCTCAACAGTTCATGATGGTTATATCACTTCAAAACTACTGGCGAAAATAGCCGCTAGCGATGGTGTGAGTGCGTCACAAATTAAAGCCGTTACCAATAATGGTGTGGTCTATATTATGGGCCGTATGACACCCACTCAGCAGAGCCATTTGATTGATATCGCCAATGGCACTGTTGGGGTCACCGAGTTGGTATTGCTGACAACTGTCGTCGACGATAGAGGTGTCAAAATAAATAATGATGACATCATGTATGAGAATAATTTGGTAAATCCTGCAGCAGCGCCAGCTGCCCAAGATACTACTATCAGCACGGCAACGCCTATTGTCATAACGGAAGAAGAGGCCACTACTACGCAGCCGTCTTCAAGCCCTTATATTGACCTTTATCAGAACCAGTAAGCATCCTTAGTTCGCTAAGCGATAAATAGTGTTAATCACAATAAGCCTAAATAGTGATAACAGTAAAGGCACGAGAAATCTTTGACCAGTGGTTACTATATCAATAGTAAAAGGTAGCAGAGTCAGCGCATTAGCCAACGATACTAATATCAAAAATATCATTGGCTAGTGGATAACACATTATCGCTGTTAGGCTGTTACTACTGATTGATAAATAAATATAATAGGATACTGGTCATGAAGGATTCACAGGCAAATATACAACCAAATGAAGAGAAAAGTGCCATTGGTAATGTAGGCATACACAATAAACCTGTTCATAAGAAAACACGAACATTGAGATTTGGTGGTGCGGCAATATTGGCATTGGGCAGTATCGCGTTAGCTACGCAAAACGCACAGGCACTATCACCGTTAGCTATCGTCAATGGGATTACTTCCAGTGGTGGCGTTGGGGTGAGTAAGGATATCTTATATGGTGATCAGCCTTCACAAGACCTAGATATCTATTATCCAAAACCGCTAGCACAAGCTATGAAATCTCAGAGTGCTATTAATACTAGCTATCCTATGGTGGTATTTGTCCATGGTGGTTCATGGGAGAGCGGTAATAAAGAACAATATGCCTTTGTCGGTCAGAGCTTAGCCAAAGCAGGGTATGTCACTGCAGTAATTAATTACCGTAAAGCGCCTGAACACGTCTATCCTGATTATGTCAAAGATGCGGCTCAAGCAATTGCTTGGAGTATTGAAAATGCGACCAGTCTCCATGCAGATCCGTCACGCCTAGCGGTGATGGGGCATTCTGCTGGCGCGTTTAATGCCGTTGCAGCCGTTGCCAACGAAGACTTTTTGGCACCTTATGGTATTAAGCCAACAGATATTGCAGCCGTTATCGGAATTGCGGGTCCTTATAGCTATGATTTCCGCAAGTTCAGTAGTGCAACGGCGTTTGGCCCCAATGCCACACCTGATGAGGTGATGCCAGATCGTCAGATTAAAGGCGCGCAGCCACCGTATTTATTATTAACCGCAGAAACCGACAAAATTGTACATGTGACTAATACAATCAAAATGACAGAAGCGTTTAAAAAAGCAGGCGTAACCGTTGAAACGGGCGAAATCGAAGGAGCCAGTCATGCAACCAGTATTGGCGCGATGGCACCGCCGCTGCGCTGGGTCAATGATGTGCGTGCGCAAGTGTTGACGTACTTGGATAAAACACTCAAATAGCTTATCACTATGCATATCTATAATTTTTGATCATTTAATTGATAGCACTGTCTCAATGCTTAAACACACTTGAGTAAGACAGTACTGTAAGATATGCAAACTCTTGTTATAATGTCATCACTTTAAATCTATACCCTATTCTAAACTTTAAGGCAGACTATTCTATGAGCATGAACGCTGACGATTTGATCGCATTTTTACAGACTCACTTCCCAGACGCTTTTATTCAAGCTGCCAACCAAGGTAATAAGTTTGACGTACGCGTGGTCGATGCCAGCTTTGAAGGCAAACGCGCGGTTCAACGTCAGCAAGCAGTATATGCGTTAGTTAATGACAAGATTGCGAGTGGCGATATTCACGCACTCAATATCCAAGCGCTGACGCCTGCTGAGTGGGACGTTCAATCAAAAGGCTAATCAAATAGCTGTCTATATGACTGGATATTACTGAATCGGCCATATATATGGTTGAGTGCTGTAACTCTGGTTTTCATAATTTTCTATACTCATCGCTAGGTTGTCACCTTTATGGATCAATTTTTAATCACTGGTAGTAGTCGTATCGCAGGGGAAGTCACCATCTCAGGCGCCAAAAATGCCGCTTTGCCGTTACTCGCAGCTATGATATTGGCTGAGACTCCAACGACACTGCATAACGTGCCGTCACTACAAGACGTGCGAACGTTGATTGAATTGATCGGTGGCATGGGTATCAAAATCCAGAAGCAAGATGATACGGTCACTTGCGATACCAAGAGTATCGATAACTTTTATGCCCCGTATGATTTGGTAAAAACCATGCGCGCGTCAATCTTGGTGCTAGGGCCGCTACTTGCACGTTTTGGCGAAGCTGAAGTCTCATTGCCAGGTGGTTGTGCGATTGGTTCACGCCCTGTTGATCAGCATCTAAAAGCTTTTGAAGCGATGGGTGCCGAAATCAGTGTAGAGAATGGCTATGTAAAAGCTCAAGCACCAAAAGGTGGCAAGCTATTAGGCTGTAATTTCTCATTTGATATGATCACTGTTGGCGGTACTGAAAACGTCATCATGGCAGCAGCGTTGGCCAAAGGCACAACTGTCTTAGGCAACTGTGCGTTAGAGCCAGAAGTGGTAGATTTGGCCAATATGTTGGTTGCAATGGGTGCCAAAATAAGCGGTATCGGTACATCAACGATGACTATCGAAGGGGTAGAGCGTCTACACGGCTGTGAGTACTCAGTCGTCCCTGACCGTATCGAAACAGGCTCATACCTTGCTGGCGCCTTAATGACGCGTGGCGACGTATTGACCAAAAAAACATCTGCTCTATTATTGACGCCAGTGCTAGAGAAGTTCGAAGACATGGGTGCAACTATCACGAGCGGTGATGACTGGATTCGCGCGCAAATGAAAGGCCGCCCGAAGGCGGTTGATATCCGTACTCAGCCACATCCTGGTTTCCCAACGGATATGCAAGCTCAGCTAATGGCGATTGCTTGCTTAGCGGATGGTACAAGTACTTTCATCGAAAACATCTTCGAAAACCGCTATATGCATGTACCAGAGCTCAATCGTTTGGGCGCGTCTATTCAGGTTGATGGTCATACTGCGGTAGTAAGAGGTGTCGAAAACTTTACCGCAGCACCAGTGATGGCGACGGATTTACGTGCGTCTATGTCGTTGGTAATGGCAGCGGCGACTGCTGAAGGCGAGAGCCTGATTGACCGTATCTACCACATCGATCGTGGTTATGAGCATGTTGAAGACAAGCTGCGTAGCTTAGGCGTGAACATTGAACGTATTAATACCAACGCTTAATATTGATTGACTCAATATCGACTGTTACCCATATTACGTTATAAATTAAAAACTCCCCTTTCAATAGGGGACTGCACATGGACACGATGTCATTATGACTGAGACAAGCAAATCTTTACCAGCCAGCGGTTTATTAAACGAAGTAAACGATGAGTTTTCAGGTCTAACCTTGGCTTTATCAAAAGGCCGCATTCTAGAAGAGACCATGCCATTGCTACGTGCAGCTGGCGTTGATCTTTTAGAAGATCCTGAAGCGTCACGTAAACTTATTTTTCCAACCTCAAATCCAAATGTGCGTGTATTGATTTTGCGTGCCAGTGACGTGCCGACCTATGTCGAACATGGCGCTGCTGACTTTGGGGTGGCGGGTAAAGATGTGCTGCTTGAGCATGGTGCCAATCATGTTTATGAATTGCTCGATTTGCAGATTGCTCAGTGTAAACTGATGACTGCGGGTGTGAAAGATGCACCGCTGCCAAATCGTCGCCTGCGTATCGCGACCAAATATGTCAATGTCGCTCGTGCTTATTTTGCAAGCCAAGGTCAACAAGTCGATGTCATCAAACTTTACGGCTCGATGGAGCTTGCGCCATTGGTCGGCTTGGGAGATTTGATCGTCGACGTGGTCGACACCGGTAACACATTGCGCGCCAATGGACTTGAAGCACGCGATCATATTTGTGATGTTTCCTCACGTCTGATCGTCAATCAGGTCAGCTATAAGCGCAAATTTGCATTACTAGAACCAATCTTAGATAGCTTTAAAAATAGTATCGCCAATGGCTAACTATCCAGTGCAAGTCATTGGTAATATAAAGCATGGTTATACAAATTTTTAAACCAGTTTAGCAGGCTATGAGTGACGTAGCGTGCTAAACTGGTTTTGTTGTCTTAGCTTGCGAAAACATAAAATCACCGTAAAGTTCAGACAAGAAGACATCGAATAAGTCGCAATATTTTGAAAGATAAACCTACTTTACTCAGTTCCAAACCGTTCATTTTTAGCACTACTTTACGCTCAGATATAGGATTAGGTCATGCGCCAGTTAAGTACCCAAGATGCCGATTTTGATAGTCAATTGACACAATTGCTTGCCTTTGAAACAGTCAATGATGCTGAACTATTACATACCGTCGATAATATCATCGCCCAAGTACGTGCTGATGGTGATAGCGTCGTATTGGCATTGACTCAGCAGTTTGACCAGCATCCAGCAACGTCGATGCAAGAGTTAGAGTTGTCTAAAGAAGCGCTTGCTGAAGCGTTTGCCAATCTTGATGAAAAAGTGAAGACAGCGTTGACCACAGCAGCGACTCGGGTACAGACATTCCATGAGCGCCAAGTACAAGAAACCTGGCAGTATGAGGATGAGCTAGGCAACCGATTGGGTCAGAAAGTCACGCCACTTGATCGCGTTGGGATTTATGTACCAGGCGGTTTGGCTTCTTATCCATCGTCAGTATTGATGAATGCTATTCCTGCTAAGGTAGCTGGCGTCACTGAAGTTATCATGGTCGTACCAGCCCCTAAAGGCGTGCTCAATCCGTTAGTATTAGCAGCGGCTCATTTGGCCCAAGTCGATCGCGTCTTCACTATTGGTGGCGCTCAAGCAGTAGCAGCTTTAGCTTACGGCACTGAAACGATTCCAGCCGTGGACAAAATCACAGGACCAGGCAACAAATATGTCGCTGCAGCCAAACGCGCAGTATTTGGTCAAGTTGGTATCGATATGATTGCTGGACCTTCAGAAGTATTGGTATATGCAGAAGGCGAAGCACAAGATAGAGCGGACTGGCTAGCGATGGATCTATTGTCTCAAGCTGAACATGATCGTATTGCACAAGCTATCTTTGTGACGACTAGCGAAGAGCAGCTCACCGAAGTCGCACTTGAGATAGAAAAAGCATTGGCTGAGCTACCAAAAGCAGACATCGCACGTGACTCATTACAGAACCGCGGTGCACTGATTTTGGTAAAAGATCGTAGCGAAGGTATGGCACTTATCAATCGTATCGCTCCTGAGCATTTAGAGTTATCCGTTGATAATCCTGATGCACTGTTGAATGATATTCGTCATGCCGGCGCTATTTTTATGGGTCGTCATACGCCCGAAGCTATTGGGGATTACTGTGCAGGGCCAAATCATGTACTGCCAACATCAGGCACAGCGCGCTTTTCTTCTCCGTTAGGTGTGTACGATTTTCAAAAGAAATCATCTATCATTTATTGCAGTGAATCCGGTAGTAAGCCTTTGGCTGAGACAGCTGATATTTTAGCGCAGCGTGAGGACTTAGAAGCCCATGCGCGTTCAGCTCGTTATCGTTATCAGTAGTTGATTTTGAATTTTTAGCTTTTACTTTTGATATTTATTTTTAATAGTCTTTGTGGCTAATAGTAGGATAATTTATGAGTGAGTCAAAGATAGACACCAGACTATGGTCGTCTAAAGCGCGCAACTTGTCACCTTATGTTCCAGGTGAGCAGCCGCAACACGACAATCTATGCAAACTAAATACCAATGAAAACCCATTTCCACCCTCGCCAAAAGTAGGGGAGGCTATTGCCAAGGTTTTGGAACAGCAAGCTGATGAGTTACGTTTGTATCCTGCTCCTGAATCTAATGACCTACGTGCTGCATTGGCACAGTCATACAACCTTGATATCAATCAAGTATTTGTCGGTAATGGTTCGGACGAAGTCTTGGCGTTAGTATTTGCGAGCTTCTTTTTAAAAGAGCGTCCGCTGTTATCACCTGATATTGGTTACAGTTTTTATCCAGTATATGCGCAGACGTTCGGTGTAGAGCTTGTACAGATTCCTCTAGAGGAAGATTTTAGCATTGACCCTGATGCTTATCGTCAGCCTTGTAGCGGCATTATCATCGCCAACCCTAATGCGCCAACGGGCTTACTGCTGTCGCTTGCTGATATTCGTAAACTTGCGAGTGAGCATTCTAATGCGGTCATTGTTATTGACGAAGCGTATATCGATTTTGCTCAGATGGATGAAAGCAATGCAGACGTGCCAGTCTCAGCGGTGAGTTTAATCAATGAGTGTGATAACGTTATCGTGACTCAAACCTTCTCAAAATCACGTTCGCTTGCTGGATTGCGGGTTGGTATGGCTTTTGGTAATGCATCATTGATTGAAGCATTAACACGGATGAAAAATAGCTTTAACAGCTATCCGCTGGATAAGTTGGCTCAGGCTGGGGCGACTGCGAGTGTGTTAGATACTGAGTATTTTGAGCAAACCCGTCAGCAAGTCATTGATTTACGTACGTCGCTAACAGCAGAGTTGACGACATTGGGCTATAAGGTCCTACCGTCACATGCCAACTTCGTATTCGCTCGTCCAAAAGATGGCAATGCAAGTGCTGTCGCGAGTGCATTACGCGAGCAAGGCATTATCGTTCGCCATTTTGATAAGCCGCGTATTGCAGAGTACTTGCGTATTACTATCGGTACAGCAGAGCAGAATAACCGTTTGATTGATGCGCTAAAAGCCTTGCAAGTCGATGCTAGCGTTGTTGCTGAATAAATTTATATTGATAGCTTAATGTAGAATGTGAATAGGTTAGTCCCTTTACTCATCACGTAAAGCTCTATCGATAAGTCTTAAAAATAAAGCCTGCTAACGTAACGTTGGCAGGCTTTTTAAATTTTAAATTAGCAATAATATTTGAGTTCGCTATCTTAGGTTTTTTGAGCAAGTACTGATAATAAATTACCTACTTTATCTAAGCATTCTTGGTATTCAGCATCACAATCGGACGCGACCGTAATACCGCCACCTGCCCACAGGTTAACGTGTCTTTCTTTATTACAGTCATCATTCGACAAAGCGTTGGCTTGCAAAGTGCGAATGAGCACATTCCATTGACCACTACCATCAAAGTTCATATAACCCATAGTACCACAGTACGCACCGCGCGGCGTAGACTCCAACTCAGCGATGATTTCGACAGCGCGTTTTTTTGGTGTGCCAGTGATAGAGCCAGCAGGCAGACTACCAAACAATACAGCCAACGGATGAGTATCAGTTTTTAGCTCAGCGGTAATAGTACTGACCATATGATGCACGTTACTAAAGCTCTCAATTGCAAATAACTGTGGTACTTTCACACTGCCAATTTTGGCGTATTTGCCCAAATCATTACGCAGTAAATCCACAATCATGACATTTTCGGCACGGTCTTTTTCGCTATTGACCAGTTGCTGCTTATACAGATCATCTTGCTCGTCAGTAGTACCTCGCGGCATCGTTCCCTTGATAGGCTTTGTGCGAATAGAGTGTTTGCCAGTGTCATTTTCTCTAGTGAATGTAAAAAACAACTCAGGTGAGCAGCTTAACAATTCAAAATGATTACTATCTGCGTTAAAGCTGCTGCTTCTATTTAGGTAATCACCATCATTGCCCTTAACGCTCATATATCCTGCAAAAGGCGCTTTTGTATTGCGATATAGCGCAGGCAAATAGTCAATAAGCGAAAAGGCTGATTGAACATCGTTATTTTTACACGCTAAACTGCCAGACCATTTCTGTGTCAGGTTTATCTGATAGCAGTCACCTTGCTGTAGATAATCTTGTGTGCGATTAAATGCTTGTTGATAATCAAGCTTACTCCATCGCGGACTTAAAACTAGAGGAGTGATGTTTGATACATCTTTAAACTGTGGTTGATTGAGATGTTTATCAGACAGTTTTTGATCCAGTTCATCTAGGTAAGAGGTAAGAGTATTTATAAGAATATCGTTTGTCTCATGACCAATATTCTCATAAGTGTCATCGTTAGTTAGATGAGTTTTTAACGTCCAACCTATATCAGCATGTGCCGTAGGTGTTAGATAAATATCATAATGTGCCAACGAAGCACACGGCTGCATTGCCAATTCAATCCTATCGGCAGGACTTAGTTCGAGAGCTGCAATATCATAACCAATAAAACCGATTAGCCCATGATGATAACTGGGTTTTGGGCTTTCTTCGTTATTGATATATGAGGTGTCATGATTAACTTTTTGAGCATTGCTATAAGCGATTAGCTCTTCTTGCCACTCTAGATAGCTTATATAAGCTGTCGTACTAGCATAACTATTATCAACGCTATTTACATTAGTATCGCGACTCAAGTCAGTATTGCGACAACTCTTAATCACCTTATAAATATTGGGTGAACTATTAAGAGCTTGCTTATCATTGGGATATACAGACCAGCTGAATTTTGGGAGTAAGCCGATTACTGGTCGACCATCGTTATTAAGCCAAACAAGTTGCCAGTTTGCTTTAATATCTTGGTCGAGCAAGTGACGCTGTAGCTGCGGCATCAGCTCTGCAGCAGACAAATCACCAAAACGCCAGCTAGGTTTGCTAGCTGGCGATGGCGCAGAATCTGTCTGCTCAGTTGTATTGTGATTTGATACAAGCATGGGTTAAGCGTCAAACTTTTTGATAATTAGCGTAGCGTTAGTACCACCAAAGCCAAAGCTATTACTCATCAAGGTTTCAAGATTTGCTTCACGCATTTCGGTGACGATATCGAAACCTTCAGCAGCAGGATCTAAGTTATCAACATTGATACTTGGAGCGATAAAGCCGTCCTGTAGCATTAGCAGACAGTAAATCAGCTCTTGTGCGCCAACAGCACCCAAGCTATGGCCTGTCATTGATTTGGTTGAGCTGATAGCAGGTACTTTACTGACGTCATTATCAAATACTTTAGCAATCGCTTTAAGCTCAGTAATATCGCCCAGTGGTGTACTAGTACCATGACTATTGATGTAATCAACACTTTCTAGACCCGCTTCGGCCAAGGCTTGTTGCATACAGCGAACAGCACCTTCACCACTTGGCGCAACCATTTCTGCACCATCAGAGCTGGCACCATAGCCAACAATTTCAGCCAAAATATTGGCACCGCGTGCTTGAGCATGTTCCAGACTCTCTACAACCACCATCGCGCCACCAGCAGCAATCACAAAACCGTCACGGTCTTTGTCATAGGCTCTTGAGGCAAGTTTTGGTGTGTCGTTATACTGAGTACTAACTGCGCCCATTGCATCAAACATACAAGACTGCGTCCAATGCTCAGCTTCACTACCACCAGCCAATATCACATCCGCTTTACCCAGTTGGATAAGCTCAGCAGCATGACCGATACAGTGTGTTGAAGTCGCGCAAGCAGAGGCGAGCGAGTAGGAGACGCCTTGGATTTTTAGACCAGTTGCTAAAGCGGCTGATACCGAGCTGCCCATTGTCTTTGGTACTGCCATTGCGCCGACACCGCGTAGACCTTTTTCGCGCATAGCATCGATAGCATTGACGATATTTTCTGTTGATGCACCGCCCGAGCTTGCCACTACACCCACTCGTGGGTTGTTATTGATAGTATCAAGCGATAGTCCTGAGTGCTCAATCGCATTTAGCGCACTGACGTAAGCATAGAGACTGGCGTCACTAAAGAACCTTTTCAGCTTACGGTCGATACCACTGGTATCAAGTTCTGATTGATTGATGCTACCGCTCACGTGTGATTTAAACTCGTGCTCAGCATAAGAATCGTTAAATGTGATGCCAGACTGACCTTCTTTGAGGGCAGTGGTGACAGTATCTAAATCATGTCCAATACAAGAGACAATCCCTGCTCCAGTAATAACGACGCGGCGCATATGCTATTCCTTATAAGTAACGACTTGCTAGCAGTTGGTTGCAATAATCGTGGTAAATCTATATATGATGTTTAACTATGAGTTAATTCGAGCATTATAATGAAAAAATAGTCTATGTAGATAACGATAGCATGAATTTAGGTAACGAAATTCTGTTAACGGTCTATCAGAGGCAATATAAATTCAGTGTACAATTATGCTCTCAGTTATGGCACATGATAACGTATCAAGCACTGAAAATCTTTGGACAAGTGTAAAATAACGACAAAATAACACTTATGACTGAGTTTTGAGTAAAGAGATGAGACGTAAGCCTAGCTACTGGCTATGGACGGAATTATACTTTAGATACAAAATTTGTGATTCTAATAACATTGTTCGCACTGACACCAGTTACGATAACTGGCTAAAATAATAGATTCATTATTATTAATAATTAACTATCATATTAAAATACAATTATATTAAAAAACCAACTGATCATATTAAGGACATCACGATGGCAAAGCGTAGTACTCTTTCTAAAAGCATCAATACTATTGGCTCTTTTACTCGAAACAATCTAGAGCGCGTAGGGGCGATGATTGACAGCGTAAACGCTAAAACAGGCAAGCCGCGTCAATACAAAGCCGTAGACCTAGGCGATGAAGACTACCAACAAGATTTGTTTCGTGAGCAAACACTAAAGGCTACGCAGCAACTATTAGGACCACGTTTTGCTACTTATGGTAAATATGCCAAGAAAGTCGTGCCGAATAGCTTTTTTCAATCGACAGTTGACGGCGCATTTGCCCAAGTTGCCAACCTCGCCGCCAACTGGAGTCAACTAGACTTACCTAATGAACATCGCTTTGCCAATATTGCTACTTTAGATGACGAAGAGCGTTATGCGCTAGCTACTGATATTGCTAATCAAAACCGCGCGCTTGCAATGATGGGTGGTTTGACGGGTTTAGCAGGTCTACCAGGTTTGCTCGCTGATACACTATGGCTATTACTGGTTTCATTACGTACGGTTTATCAGATTGCTGCTGTATATAATAAGCCGCTGACAGGTAAGCAAGGCGTCAAGATGGCGTACGAACTACTATCAAACGCTGATCTGAGCAAGATGCAAGAAAAACAAGCGCTACTAGCTGGTCTAGGTATTGGTAAAGGTTTGCTTGATAACGCTCAGAGCAACGGATTGCATAGTGAACTTAAAAATCTTGGTTTAAAAAATAAAAATGTAAATTTCTATGCTGCGCAAATAGACAAAGTCGCCAGTCAAGTAGGTGTAGATTTAGATCAGATCAACTTATCATGGATTCGTCGTTTTATTCCTGTCACCGCAGTAGCGATCGGCATGCACTATAACAGCCAATTGATTGATGAAGTTATTGGTGTTGCTCAAGCGACCTTTGCACCAGAAGCAAAATTGGCCAATCGTGCTATTACTGATGACAGCAGTAGTGAGGCTAAAGTAAAAAGGGCTAATACTGATGAGGCGAAGCAAGACACAGAGCGCCAAGAAAAAAGCAGTGATTCAGAAAAAGTCACTGATAAAAAAGAAACTAGTAAAGAAGAAACTAGCAGTAAAAAAGACGCAGACAAGCAAACGTCTGATAAAAAAGCCAAGTAACAGACATATAATTTGCTAATTGAGTTATATATTTATAAGCACAACGGTATTTATCTTAGTTTGATTGAACGATACAACTTGAAAATTAGGATAAATACCACCACTTAGTTACTATCAAGTACCATTTCAATGTTAAACATCTTTTCTTAATGATGCTTGAGCTCGCTTTGTTTACTTTATTTCTTACGCTATTTTTCGGCGAAAAATCTATAAAGTGATACAATGAGAGGCTGAATGCATATCTATCAAATGTTGTAAAGCGAAACCATTCATAAGTGGTTGAAATAGCAGCAACAACTCTTTATAATACACTGTCCTAAAAATGGGTGCCCCGAAATCTGCAATTATTGTCAGATAGATGGTGCATTGGCCCATTTTTTTGTTTTATACCAAACGGGAGAAGGATGCCTTATGGCAACAACTAACCAATTGATTCGTAAAGGTCGCAAAACCATCAAGGAAAAGTCAAAAGTTCCTGCGTTGGAAGCGTGCCCACAGCGTCGCGGTGTATGTACTCGTGTATATACTACCACGCCAAAAAAACCTAACTCTGCCATGCGTAAAGTATGTCGTGTACGTTTGACTTCAGGCTATGAAGTATCAAGCTACATCGGCGGCGAAGGTCATAACCTACAAGAGCACAGTGTTGTTCTAATCCGTGGTGGTCGTGTAAAAGATCTACCAGGTGTACGTTATCACACTGTTCGCGGTGCATTAGATTGCGCAGGCGTTAAAGACCGTAAGCAAGGTCGCTCTAAGTACGGTGCTAAGAAGCCTAAAGTTTAATAACTAAACGTTATTAGATAAGCTTTTTGCACTACCCAATAACTGTGCATGGGTTTGGTGTCAGTAGTAATATCGCTTTTATATAAATATATATCTGGGATTTACTCTTAAAACATACCACCATGCAGTAAGGCTAACTGATAACTCACTGCTATATCCTAATGATAAGTAGTCGATGTTGTGAATGTTAGACACTCCTGAAGATAAGGAAATTTATTATGCCAAGACGTCGCGTCGTTGCTGCCCGTGAGATCCTACCGGATCCTAAGTTTGGTAGCCAAACTGTTGCAAAATTTATCAACCATGTAATGAGTGATGGTAAAAAATCTACTGCTGAGCGTATCGTTTACGGTGCACTTGAGACAGTAAGTGAGAAGCGTAAAGTTGAAGATCCAGTATCTTTCTTCGAAGAAGTGCTAGAAAATGTACGCCCAATGGTAGAAGTAAAAGCTCGCCGCGTTGGCGGTGCAACCTATCAAGTACCAATGGAAGTACGCCCCTCCCGTCGTACTGCATTGGCTATGCGTTGGTTAGCTGAAGCTGCTGCTAAGCGTTCTGAAAAATCAATGGCTTTGCGTTTAGCTGGCGAATTGAATGATGCTGCTGATGGCAAAGGCGCTGCTATGAAAAAGCGTGACGAAGTTCACCGCATGGCAGATGCTAACAAAGCATTCTCTCATTACCGTTTCTAAGCTACTTTTTAATAGTAGCTTGAGATTAGTGGCTCATGCCATTTAATCTTACATTGTTGTTTATTCTATTGATTGCCGCCATCATCATTCGGTCATATATAAATGTTATTTATTGATGACTGAGGTGGCGGACATCTATCCAGATGTCTCTCTTAACAAATACAGTTTTTGCTGGAGAGCATCCCAAATTTGATGCCGCACTATTCTTAGTATTTGCTCTTTTTTTGTCCGTATTAGGCTCAATAATCAGTAAGTAATATTACGAAGCTGAACGCTTTGTCATAGAGTATGAGGTAGAGACACAATACATTATTATATACACGACTTTTCCTAGGAAAACACTATGGCTCGTAAAACTCCCCTAAAACGCTATCGCAATATTGGTATCTCAGCGCACATCGATGCTGGTAAGACAACCACTACAGAGCGTGTTTTATTCTATACCGGTGTTAGCCACAAAATTGGCGAAGTACATGATGGCGCAGCCACTATGGACTGGATGGAGCAAGAACAAGAGCGTGGTATTACTATTACCTCAGCGGCAACAACTTGTTTTTGGTCAGGTATGGCTAAACAGTTTGACGAACACCGTATTAACATCATCGATACCCCAGGTCACGTTGACTTCACGATCGAAGTTGAACGTTCTATGCGTGTACTTGATGGCGCTTGCATGGTTTACTGTGCAGTAGGCGGCGTTCAGCCACAGTCTGAGACCGTATGGCGTCAGGCGAACAAATATAAAGTACCACGTCTTGCATTTGTAAACAAAATGGACCGTGTTGGTGCTGATTTCTATCGTGTTATCGAACAGATCAAAACTCGCTTAGGCGGTAACCCTGTACCATTGGTTATCCCAATCGGTAAAGAAGATGACTTCGAAGGCGTTGTTGATCTAGTAACCATGAAAGCTATCTATTGGGACGAAGCGTCTCAAGGTATGCAATATGATGAGCGCGAAATCCCAACTGAACTACAAGAAAAAGCAGCAGAATACCGCGAGCACCTTGTAGAAAGCGCTGCTGAAGCAAACGAAGAGTTGATGAACGAATACTTAGAAAATGGTGAGTTGACTGTAGAACAAATTCACGGTGCTATTCGTCAGTTAACTATCGATAACGAAATCATCCCGCTTCTTTGTGGTACTGCCTTTAAGAACAAAGGTGTACAGAAGATGCTAGATGCCGTTATTCAGTATCTACCTGCACCAATCGACGTACCTGCTATTAAAGGTATTCTTGATGACAAAGACGAAAGCGAAGGCAGCCGTGAAGCATCAGATGAAGCACCTTTCTCAGCACTAGCGTTCAAAATCATGAATGACAAATTCGTTGGTAACTTAACCTTCGTGCGTGTTTATTCTGGTGTAATGAAGCAGGGTAGCAGTGTTTATAACCCAGTTAAAATGAAGCGTGAGCGTGTTGGCCGTATCGTACAGATGATGGCAAACTCTCAAGAAGAGCTTGCAGAGATTCGTACTGGTGATATCGCAGCTCTAGTCGGCATGAAAGATGTGACTACTGGTGATACGCTATGTGATGAAGACAACGTGATCACTCTTGAGCGTATGGAATTCCCAGATCCAGTTATCTCTCTAGCTGTTGAGCCAAAAACCAAAGCTGACCAAGAAAAAATGTCAATCGCTCTTGGCCGTTTGGCAAAAGAAGATCCATCGTTCCGTGTACACACTGACGAAGAATCTGGTCAGACAATCATCAGTGGTATGGGTGAGCTACATCTAGAGATTCTTGTTGACCGTATGAAGCGTGAATTCAACGTTGAAGCAAACATCGGTGCACCTCAGGTTGCTTATCGTGAGACGATTCGTAACACTGTTGAACAAGAAGGCAAATTCGTACGTCAAACAGGTGGTCGTGGTAAGTTTGGTCACGTTTGGTTACGTCTTGAGCCACTTGATCCAGCTGGCGACACTGAATATGAATTCGCTGAAGAAGTTGTTGGTGGTACTGTACCAAAAGAATTCCACGGTGCTGTTGACAAAGGTATCCAAGAGCGCATGAAAAACGGCGTACTTGCAGGCTACCCAGTAGTTGGCGTAAAAGCGACCTTGTATGATGGTTCTTATCATGACGTTGACTCTGATGAATTGTCATTTAAGATGGCTGGTTCTATGGCCTTCAGAAAAGGTTTCTTAGCAGCTGATCCAGCGCTACTTGAGCCAGTAATGAAAGTAGAAGTTGAAACACCTGAAGACTACATGGGCGACATCATGGGCGATCTTAACCGTCGTCGTGGTTTGGTACAGGGTATGGAAGATCTACCTGGCGGTACTAAACAGATTCGTGCTGAAGTACCATTAGCGGAAATGTTTGGTTATGCCACTCAAATGCGCTCTATGTCACAAGGCCGTGCAACTTACTCAATGGAATTCCAAAAGTACGCTGAGATTCCAAAATCAGTTGCTGCTGAAATCATCTCTAAGTTCAACTCTAAAGATGATGACGAGTAAATAAAGCTTACTGAAAGTGACAATATAGAGTGCGTCTGTGTATTGTCACTAAAGAATACGCCAATAACTTGTTAAAAGACTTGTTATTGGCCGCGATTTTCTTATAATATCTGCACATTAGTATGTGCAACCTTTTAACAATTATCTTAATGTGGTCAAAATCGTCTTAATAATCATATTTATATGAGTTAAGTCTTGAACCCCAAAAAAAGAGGAAATACCCATGGCAAAGGCCAAGTTTGAACGTAACAAGCCACACGTCAACGTCGGTACAATCGGACACGTTGACCATGGTAAAACAACCCTTACCGCTGCAATCGCAACCGTAGCTGCAATCACCTCTGGTGGCGAAGCCAAAGACTACGCGTCTATTGACTCAGCACCAGAAGAAAAAGCACGTGGTATCACAATCAACACCTCACACGTAGAATATGACACAGACAGCCGTCACTACGCACACGTAGATTGCCCAGGTCACGCCGATTATGTTAAAAACATGATCACTGGTGCTGCCCAGATGGACGGCGCAATCCTAGTAGTATCTGCAACTGACGGCCCAATGCCACAGACTCGTGAGCACATCTTGCTTTCACGTCAGGTTGGCGTACCGTACATCATCGTATTCATGAACAAATGTGACATGGTAGATGACGAAGAATTGTTAGAGCTAGTAGAAATGGAAGTTCGTGAACTATTGAACGACTATGACTTCCCAGGCGACGACACGCCTATCGTTAAAGGTTCTGCTACTGAAGCCCTAAAAGGCTCAGAAGAAAAATACGGCCAACCAGCTGTTGTAGAACTACTAAACGTACTAGACACTTATATCCCAGAGCCAGAGCGTGACATCGACAAAGCATTCCTAATGCCAATCGAAGACGTATTCTCAATCTCAGGTCGTGGTACTGTAGTAACAGGCCGTGTTGAATCTGGTATCGTTAAAGTTGGCGACGAGATCGAAATCGTTGGTATCCGTGACACTCAAAAAACCACCTGTACTGGTGTAGAGATGTTCCGTAAACTGCTTGACGAAGGTCGTGCAGGCGAAAACTGTGGCGTACTACTACGTGGTACTAAGCGTGAAGACGTACAACGTGGCCAAGTACTAGCTAAACCAGGTTCAATCACTCCTCATACCAAGTTTGACGCTGAAGTATATGTATTGTCAAAAGAAGAGGGTGGTCGTCACACACCATTCCTAAACGGCTATCGTCCACAGTTCTACTTCCGTACTACTGACGTAACTGGCGCAATCCAATTACAAGATGGTACTGAAATGGTAATGCCTGGTGATAACGTTGAGATGGGCGTAGAGCTTATCCACCCAATCGCTATGGACAAAGGTCTTCGCTTCGCTATTCGTGAAGGCGGCCGTACTGTAGGCGCTGGTGTTGTTGCTAACGTATTGAACTAAGACTTAAGTCTCAGCAATGAGCTTATGAATTAGTCATAAAAAAGGCCATCCTATTTAGGGTGGCCTTTTTTTATTGAGGATAGTGAAGCACGTTCAAAAATAGAATTAGGCTTAGCGCGTATCAATAGATTTGCAATATCCATGACAGAGACAATTATTTGTTAGATAGCATATTGTAATCTACGGCATAGCTTGTTATATTATCGCTGCACTTAACGCTAGCAGCTGTTTTAGATTGCAGCAGTGCAAAATCAGGTAAAATTAATAATTTTACCGTCAAGGGCTTGCATTCTATGCTAAATATTGTATAATGCTGTCCTTTACACCCATAGGCGATTGGCTCAATTGGTAGAGCATCGGTCTCCAAAACCGAGGGTTGTAGGTTCGAGTCCTACATCGCCTGCCATCTTCTTATCACATCTTTGTTGTACCCCACCATCTCCGAAGCGAGTTCTTTATGAGCAATGATCAAGATAACCTCGAGACTAAGTTATCTGATGCCAAGGCGGTTGCTGGTGGAATGCTGTCTAAAAATAAGCATGTTTCAGCTAGCGGTACTACTGCTGTTGAAGTGGCTAAGACTGGCTCAATAAAAGATTTGATTTTGTGGCTACTTGCCGCAGCTGTATTAATCGGTGCGACTTTAGTAAATCAATATTTACCAGGCTATTGGCAACCTGCCAACGACGTCTGGGTACGTATTGGTATTATTGTCGCACTTGTTGTATTTGCATTAGTCTGTTTGGCGTTAACGCATCAAGGCCGTGCTTTTAAAATATTGCTAAAAGACGCTGCCGTTGAGCTTCGCCGAGTGACATGGCCAGGTAAAGACGAAACCTTTCAGTACACATGGCAAGTAATTGTTGTGATTGCGATTGCTGGTTTCTTTATTTGGTTATTGGATAACTTTTTTAATTGGTTCGTTGGTATCTTTATCGGTTGATGGCACGTATTAGTGACTATTAGCGAGACATTTACTTATAACGACTTATTTATAATGATCAGGAGCGTGATATGCGTTGGTATATTGTCCAAGCGTTTTCAGGATATGAAAAACAAGTACAACGTTCATTAACTGATCGTATTAATCGTAGTGACTTTGCTGAGTCATTCGGTGATGTATTGGTTCCTACTGAAGAAGTCGTCGAAATGAAAGACGGCAAAAAACGTAAGAGTGAGCGTAAGTTCTTTCCTGGATATGTATTGATCCAAATGGAAATGAACGACAATACTTGGCACATCGTAAAAGACTGCCCTCGTATTATGGGCTTCATCGGTGGTACGCCTGAGATGCCTGCACCGATTACGCAAGTAGAAGCTGATCGCATTTTAAACCGTTTGAACCAGACTGAAACTGACCCACGTCCTAAGACTCTATTTGAGCCAGGCGAAGAGTTGTTGGTTATCGATGGTCCATTTACTGACTTTAAAGGGTTGGTAGAAAAAGTGGATTATGAGAAGTCTAAGCTACATCTAACGGTAAACGTATTTAATCGACCTACACAGGTTGAGCTTGAATTTAGTAAAGTTGAAAAACTAGACTAAATTAGCAAAAAATTCATCAACCGGGGAGCTGTTAGTCAATTAGGTATATACCACGTTGATTTGGCGCTATTACCCATTTAGGAGAGTATCATGGCTAAGAAGATTGATGGTTACATCAAACTGCAAGTGCCTGCAGGCAAAGCAAATCCTTCACCACCTATTGGTCCAGCTTTGGGTCAAAAAGGCGTGAACATCATGGCGTTCTGTAAAGAATTTAACGCTGCGACCTCAGGCCAAGAGCCAGGTCTACCGATCCCAACTGAGATCACAGTATACAGCGATAAGTCTTTTACCTTCATCATGAAGTCACCACCAGCTGCATACTTGCTACGTAAGGCTGCTGGTATTGCTAAAGGTTCAGGTACACCGAACACTGCTAAAGTTGGTAAAGTTGACCGTGCACAACTAGAAGACATCGTTAAGACTAAGAATGCAGACTTAACTGCAGCTGATCTTGACGCTGCTGTCCGTACCATCGCTGGTACTGCACGTTCAATGGGTATTACCGTGGAGGGTGTATAATGTCTAAGCTAACCAAACGTCAAAAAGAAATTCAAAGCCGTATTGATAACGAAAAACAGTACACTATTGAAGAAGCGGTTCAAATCCTAAACGATTTGCCAACGCTAAAATTCAAAGAGTCTATCGATATCGCAGTAAACTTGGGCGTTGACCCACGTAAATCTGATCAAGTAGTTCGTGGTGCAACCAACCTACCTGCGGGTACTGGTAAAACCAAACGCGTTGCTGTATTTGCTCAAGGCGCTGCTGCTGAAGCCGCTAAAGAAGCTGGTGCAGACATCGTTGGTTTTGAAGACCTAGCAGAGCAAATCAAAGCCGGTAACATGGACTTTGATGTTGTTATCGCAGCTCCAGATGCTATGCGTGTTGTTGGTCAGTTAGGTACTATCCTAGGCCCACGTGGTCTAATGCCTAACCCTAAAGTTGGTACAGTAACGCCGAACGTTGCTGAAGCTGTGACTAATGCGAAAGCTGGTCAGGCTCAGTACCGTGTTGATAAAGCTGGTATCATCCATGCAACTATCGGCCAAGTTGGTTTCACTGCTGATCAAATCGAGCAAAACGCGCAAGCGATTCTTTCTGATCTAAAGCGTGCTAAGCCTGCTACTTCTAAAGGTACTTTCATTAAGAAAATTACCTTGTCTAGCACGATGGGTCCAGGTCTAACGATCGACGCTGTTCCTTATCGTACTGCTAAATAATTAAAGTTTTTATCTTCAAATATTTTGAGTGATAAATACAAACAGTTTTTAAAGAATTAGGTCAGCGTAGTATTTGCTACGCTGTCTAAGACCGTAGGTAGAGAGTAGTTTAGAGTCATAGTTAGCGATCTTCGGATAGTTGTTTATGATGATAAGTCACTTTTGTTAATCGACGACAGATGAAAATCTTAGTTGTCCTACGCAGACGGTGGCCCACACAGTTTAAGACACGAGCGAATAGGGCGATAGGGTTATTTATAATCTTCAAACTATTACTCAACGTCATTCTGATAACGGTGCCGTAATCAGTCGTTACCAGTAGATGCTTTTATTAGTAATTGAATCCACTGGTAATGTGTCGTATCAAGTCAGTCTTAGCTTACAGTTTGAGCGCATAAAAACCTTGTTTTTGGCACTTTTATTATAAGTCGATTGATAAGATTAAAGGAGTCAACTTATGGCATTAACGCTAGAACAAAAACAACAAGTTGTGGCTGAAGTGTCTGAAGTTGCTGCTAATGCTTACTCAGCAGTAGCTGCCGAATATCACGGTATTGGTGTTGCACAGCTTACTAAGCTGCGCGAACAAGCTCGTGATAAAGGCGTTGTTTTGAAAGTGGTAAAAAATACACTAGCAAAACGCGCTTTCGAAGGCACTAAGTTTGAGAGCATGTCAGACCGTATGACTGGTCCACTACTTTTGGCTTTCTCTATGGAAGATTTGGGATCTGCTGCTCGAGTCGTTTTCGACTTCAGCAAAGATAACAAAGCTTTAGAGACCAAATTAGTATCAGTCGGTGGTGAAGTTTATGGTCCAGAAGAGCTAGAGCGCGTATCGAAGCTACCAACTCGCGACGAAGCAATCTCTATCTTGATGGCTACTATGAATGCACCAGTGACCAAGCTTGTCCAGACTATGAACGCTGTTCCTGGCAAGTTCGTTCGCACTGTAGCGGCAATCAAAGACGCAAAAGAAGCTGCTTAATTGCTTGTTTTAACGTAACTTTAACATCGCTAATTTTGGTTGCACTTTATTGTCACATTAGGCAAGCAATCAAGGCGATATTAGAATCAATTAATTTTTATCAGATAACGGAGAGTTCTCATGGCACTATCTAAAGATGACGTGTTAAATGCAATCGCTGAAATGTCAGTAATGGATATCGTTGAGTTAATCAGCGACATGGAAGAAAAATTCGGCGTAACAGCTGCTGTTGCTGCTGCACCTGCTGCTGCTGGTCCTGCTGCTGCTGCTGCTGAAGAAAAAGACGAGTTTGACGTAGTTCTTGCTAGCTTTGGCGAGAAGAAAGTTGGCGTAATTAAAGCCGTACGTGAAGCTACTGGTCTTGGCCTAAAAGAAGCGAAAGATTTGGTTGAAAGCGCTCCAGCTCCAATCAAAGAAGGCGCATCTAAAGCTGAAGCTGAAGAGTTGAAAAAGAAACTTGAAGAAGCTGGTGCAACTGTTGAACTAAAATAAGTTTAACACTGTACGAAAAAAAGCTGGTAATGCCTTGCATTGCCAGCTTTTTTTTACTATAATTCGTAGCTTGACCTTTTGTGTCTGCCAACATACGTATGCAACATCACGGTGGATACCCATCAAAAGGACAGACGATATACATGCAAGCACACATGCCAGTTTTTGAAATCAGTTAATATGAGCTAAACGTCTGTAGATGTTTGGCATTTTTTTGTGTCTGCATGCTTTCCTATCAACACTATAGTTTATACTGATTCTAAAAGTTATAGTTACCCCGATTATTAATCCTGAAAAAAGCGGTATTCTTAAAAAAGCTGTTGATCATAAGTTGCCTACTTGGTGTGGCATGACTGTCGATATTCAGTCCCATAGACAGTTTGTATGTGTAGGGAACATAGTTCGGTAATAAGTAGTCTAGATGGCAGGTAGTATGGATGCAATCTTAATAGACATTATTTCCCAGCAATGTATTTGTAAAGTAAGCCTGATAGGCAATGCGTTATAGATTATATAATATTGAATTTTTTGGTTGCAACAGTCATATAGACTGATTCACTTACCATGAATTTAGCAAGCAATGACGAGATTAAGTGAAGTGTGCTAGGTAAGCACTGAAGAGTAAAGTAGTAATTGACAGAAAAGACATGAACTGAACACGAAGACCCGTTTTATATTATCGTTTACGTCGCCACGTTTGTATCGTATTTATGCATACTGGCCACGCTTTTAATTTGTTTCCACGTTTACTGTAAGGACTCTCGATGGCATATTCTTATACTGAAAAAAAGCGTATTCGCAAAAGTTTTGCTGAATTGCCCACTGTAATGGACATTCCCTATTTACTGTCTATTCAAGTAGATTCTTACGAGCAATTTTTGCAAGAGCACAAAAAGCCGAAAGCTCGTGAGAATACTGGTTTGCAAGCTGCGTATTCCTCTATTTTCCCAATTGAGAGTCACTCTGGTAACGCAGAGCTACAATTTGTTGAGTACTATTTAGGCACGCCTGAATTTGATGAGCGTGAGTGTATCTTACGTGGTTCAACGTTTGCTGCGCCTATGCGTGTCAAAATCCGTTTGATCATCAAAGACAAAGACAGCAAAGACAAAGATAGCAAAGCTGCTATCAAAGATATCCGTGAGCAAAGCGTTTACATGGGCGAGATGCCTTTGATGACGGCTAACGGTACTTTCATTATCAATGGTACTGAGCGTGTTATCGTATCTCAGCTACATCGTTCACCTGGTGTGTTCTTTGATCATGATAAAGGTAAGTCGCATTCAAGTGGTAAAGTGCTTTATAACGCACGTATCATTCCTTACCGTGGTTCATGGTTAGACTTTGAATTTGATGCAAAAGACTTAGTATTTGCTCGTATTGACCGTCGCCGTAAACTACTTGCATCAATCATCCTACGTGCACTTGGTCTAACGACTTCTGAAATCTTAGATTTGTTCTTTGATAAAGTTGCTGTTTATAAAGGCGAAGAGCAGTTTGAGATTGATTTAGTTGCTGATCGTCTACGTGGCGAAATGGCTCAGTTTGATATCGTATCACCTGAAGGTGATGTTATCGTAGAGCAAGGCAAACGCATCAACGCACGTCGCATCCGTCAGCTTGAAGAAGCAGGTATGACGAAAATTGCTGTGCCTGATGAATATTTATATGAGCGTATCTTAGCAGAAGACATCGTTGTTAATGACGAAATCATCGCTAAAGCAAACACGCCAATCGACCATGAATTATTGGTTAAATTGAGCGCGTTTGAAGCCAGTGAATCTATCAAAGAATTCAGCATTCTATTCACGAACGATATCGACCAAGGTAGTTATATTGCCGATACGCTACGTGCTGATAGTACCTCAAGCCGTGAAGAAGCGTTGATCGAAATTTATAAAGTAATGCGTCCAGGTGAGCCACCAACGGTCGAAACTGCTGAAAAACTATTTGAGAGCATGTTCTTTAACGCAGATCGTTATGATTTATCAAACGTCGGTCGTATGAAGTTCAACCGTCGTCTTGGTTTAGAATTTGACAATACTGATGATCCTGATATCCAGCGCGAACGCAGTGTATTGACTAACGATGATATCGTTAACGTTCTAAAAGAACTTATCGAGATTCGTAATGGTCGCGGCGATGTCGATGATATTGACCATCTTGGTAACCGTCGTATTCGTTCAGTAGGCGAAATGGCAGAAAACCAATTCCGTGTTGGTCTAGTACGTGTTGAGCGTGCTGTAAAAGAGCGTTTAAGCTCAGCAGAATCAGACAACTTGTCACCACAAGATTTGATTAACTCTAAGCCAGTAGCGGCTGCGGTTAAAGAATTCTTTGGTTCAAGCCAATTGTCACAGTTTATGGATCAGAACAACCCGTTGTCTGAAGTTACCCATAAGCGCCGTGTATCAGCGTTAGGACCTGGTGGACTAACTCGTGAACGTGCAGGCTTTGAAGTACGTGACGTACATGATACCCATTATGGCCGTGTATGTCCTATTGAGACTCCTGAAGGTCCAAACATTGGTCTAATCAACTCACTAGCGACCTTTGCTAAAACCAACAGCTTTGGCTTCTTAGAAACGCCATATCGCCGTGTGGTTGATGGTAAAGTGACTGACGTTATTGAGTATCTATCAGCAATCGAAGAAGTAGGTACTGTCATTGCACAGGCTGACTCTCCGATGACTGAAGATGGCGCGTTATCTGACGAGATGGTCAGTGTACGTAGCTATGGTGAATTTGTTCGTATGCCACCAGAAAAAGTGACGCATATGGATGTATCACCAAGTCAGGTAGTATCGGTTGCAGCAGGTTTGATTCCGTTCCTAGAGCATGATGATGCTAACCGTGCCTTGATGGGCTCGAACATGCAGCGTCAGGCTGTTCCTACGCTACGTGCTGATAAGCCGTTAGTAGGTACTGGTATGGAGCGTCACGTTGCTCGTGACTCTGGTGTTTGTGTGATCGCTAAGCGTGGCGGTGTGATTGAAGATGTTGATGCATCACGTATCGTTGTTCGTGTAAACGAAGACGAGATGACTGCTGGTGAAGCGGGTATCGATATCTATAACTTGATCAAATATACGCGCTCTAACCAAAACACTTGTATCAACCAACGTATCATCGTTAACCAAGGTGACGAGATTGCTTTGGGTGATATTTTGGCTGATGGTCCATCAACGGATCTTGGTGAGCTAGCACTAGGCCAGAACATCCGCATCGCATTTATGCCGTGGAATGGTTACAACTTTGAAGATTCAATCTTGCTATCTGAGAAAGTAGTTAAAGAAGATCGCTTCACTACGATTCATATCCAAGAATTGACTTGTGTGGCTCGTGATACCAAGCTAGGTACAGAAGAAATCACTGCTGATATTCCAAACGTTGGTGAAGCAGCATTATCAAGTCTTGATGAAGCAGGTATCGTTTATATCGGTGCTGAAGTTGACGCTGGCGATATCTTAGTTGGTAAAGTAACGCCAAAAGGTGAAACACAACTAACGCCAGAAGAGAAACTACTACGGGCTATCTTTGGCGAAAAAGCGGCTGATGTGAAAGACACTTCACTACGCGTACCGACTTCAAGTAAAGGTACGGTTATTGATGTACAGGTCTTCACCCGTGATGGCGTTGAAAAAGACGCACGCGCAAGAGCGATTGAAAAATCGCAGCTTGATAGCTATCGTAAAGATTTGAAAGAAGAGCTACGTATCTTTGAAGAAGCAGCACGTGGTCGTATTGGTAATCTATTAGATGGCCAAAAAGTCAGCGGCGGTGCTGGTCTAAAAGCTGGTACGGTTATGGCCTTGGCTGATATGAAAGATATGAGCCTTGAGACCTTGCTTGATATCCAACCAGTAGAAGAAGAAATCTCTGAGCGTCTAACGCAAATCGCTGATTATTTAGTTGATAAGCAAAAAGACATCGATGTGAAGTTTGCTGAGAAAAAACGCAAATTGACTGCTGGTGATGACTTACAACATGGCGTACAAAAAATCGTTAAAGTATATCTAGCGGTTAAGCGTCGTATTCAGCCTGGTGATAAGATGGCTGGTCGTCATGGTAACAAAGGTGTTGTATCGCGCATCATGCCAGTTGAAGACATGCCTTATGATGAAAATGGTAATACCGTTGACATCGTATTGAACCCACTTGGTGTACCATCTCGTATGAACATCGGTCAGGTTCTAGAGACGCATTTGGGTATGGCAGCGAAAGGGTTGGGCGAGAAGATTGACGGTATGCTCAAATCTCAAGCAGCGATCAAAGAGCTACGTGACTTCTTGGACAAAATCTATAACCAAGTAGGCGGTGAGCAAGTTGATCTTGATAGCTTAAGTGATGATGACATCATGGCGTTAGCAGACAACTTACGTGGCGGTGTACCGATGGGCACAGCAGTATTTGACGGCGCAAGAGAAAGCCAAGTTAAAGACTTGCTCGAGCTTGCTGGTATGGATCGCGATGGTCAGCAGACGTTATATGATGGTCGTACAGGTCAGAAGTTTGACCGTAAAGTAACTGTCGGCTACATGTACATGCTCAAGCTTAACCATTTGGTTGATGACAAAATGCATGCGCGTTCAACAGGTTCTTATTCTCTAGTGACGCAGCAGCCATTGGGTGGTAAAGCTCAGTTTGGTGGTCAGCGCTTCGGTGAGATGGAAGTATGGGCACTAGAAGCATACGGCGCGACTTACACGTTGCAAGAAATGCTAACGGTGAAGTCGGATGACGTTGAAGGCCGTACTCGTATGTACAAAAACATCGTTGATGGTGAGCAGTATATGGATCCAGGCATGCCTGAGTCGTTTAACGTACTGACCAAAGAAATCAAATCACTGGGTATTAATATTGAGTTAAAACAAAGCAACTAGCCCGTTGTTTAACTTAGTTGTCCACTAAAGGCAGTCTGCTTTATTGCTGCTGCTTTTAGTGATTTGTCTCAACCCTATTCATTGCCTTCATTCATCTTATCTGCGTCAATGGTACGCTGTCAGATGATTATAAAGATAACGGAGAAGCAACTTGAAAGATTTACTCGATATCATGCAAAGCCCTACCGGCAACGGTAACCAAGAGTTTGATAGCATTCAAATTACTTTAGCCTCACCTGACGTCATCAAGTCATGGTCGCACGGCGAAGTGAAAAAGCCTGAAACCATCAACTATCGCACGTTCAAGCCTGAGCGTGATGGTCTTTTTTGTGCCAAAATCTTTGGCCCAGTAAAAGACTTCGAATGTTTATGTGGTAAATATAAGCGCCGTAAGTTCCAAGGCGTTATCTGTGAAAAATGTGGTGTTGAAGTTACCACTGCTAAAGTTCGTCGTGATCGCATGGGTCATATCGACCTAGCCAGTCCTGTGGCGCATATTTGGTTCCTAAAATCATTACCAAGCCGCATTGGTCTATTATTAGACATGACGCTACGTGATATCGAGCGCGTTCTATATTTCGAAAGCTATATCGTTACTGAGCCTGGGCTAACTAGCTTAGAAAAGTACCAGTTGCTTGATGATGAAGATTATTACAAAGCGCTTGAAGAGTTTGGTGACGAATTCACAGCTAAGATGGGTGCTGAAGCCGTTCAAGACCTATTAAAAGACATCGATATCGATCTCGAAATTGATGAGCTACGTGAAGCGATTCCACAAACTGGTTCTGAGACTAAGCTTAAGAAGATGTCTAAGCGTCTCAAATTATTAGAAGCATTCCGTGATTCTAATAACAAGCCTGAGTGGATGGTAATGAACATCTTGCCAGTACTACCACCAGATTTGCGTCCTCTAGTACCGCTAGAAGGCGGCCGTTTTGCGACGTCAGATCTAAACGATCTATATCGCCGCGTGATCAACCGTAACAACCGTCTTAAGCGTCTGCTTGAGCTAAGCGCACCTGACATCATCGTACGTAACGAAAAACGTATGTTGCAAGAGTCAGTAGATGCGTTGCTTGATAACGGTCGTCGCGGTCGTGCCATCACTGGTAGTAACAAGCGTCCATTGAAATCTTTGGCAGATATGATCAAAGGTAAGCAAGGTCGTTTCCGTCAGAACTTACTTGGTAAGCGTGTCGATTACTCTGGTCGTTCGGTTATCGTTGTAGGTCCAACACTACGTCTACATCAGTGTGGTCTACCTAAGAAAATGGCACTAGAATTGTTCAAGCCATTTACTTATAACAAACTATTGTCTCATGGTTTAGCGACTACGATTAAAGCTGCCAAAAAGATGGTAGAGCGTGAAGAGCCACAAGTGTGGGATATGCTGGCCATGGTTATCCGTGAGCATCCAGTACTTCTTAACCGTGCACCAACACTTCACCGTCTGGGTCTACAGGCATTTGAGCCAGTATTGATCGAAGGTAAAGCTATCCAGTTGCATCCGCTTGTTTGTACTGCATTCAACGCCGATTTCGATGGTGACCAAATGGCCGTTCACGTGCCATTGACGCTAGAAGCGCAGCTTGAATCACGTGCCTTGATGATGTCTACCAACAACATCTTGTCACCTGCGAACGGTGATCCGATCATCGTACCATCTCAGGATGTTGTACTAGGTCTATATTACATCAGTCGCTCGTCGATCAATGCCAAAGGCGAGAGCATGATTTTTGCTACCGTTAATGAAGCATTGCGTGCAATTGGTTCAAACGATCTACATGTAAACGCTAAGATCAAAGTGCGTGTTACTGAGACGCAAATTGACGAAGACGGTAACGAGACCAAAGAAATCAGTATCAAAGATACGGTTGCTGGTCGTCTACTTATCTGGAACATTATGCCTAAAGGTATGACGTTTGATGAGTGTAACCAAGAGATGACGAAGAAAAACATCTCTCGTTTGATTAACTCTTGCTACCGTAAAGTTGGCGTCAAAGAAAGTGTTATGTTTGCTGACCAATTGATGTACCTTGGTTTTGCTCAAGCAACATTATCTGGCGTGTCTATCGGTATCGACGACATGGTCATTCCACCACTTAAAAAGCAAATCATCGAAGTGGCAGAAGGCGAAGTTCGCGAAATCGAAGATCAGTTCGAGCAAGGCTTTGTAACTGCTGGTGAGCGCTATAACAAAGTCGTTGATATCTGGTCACGTACCAATGACAAAGTCGCTAAAGCGATGATGGACAACTTGGCAACAGATAAAGTTATCAATGCACAAGGTGAAGAAGACGAGCAGAAGTCATTCAACTCTATCTTTATCATGTCAGATTCTGGTGCTCGTGGTAGTGCGGCACAGATTCGTCAGTTGGCAGGTATGCGTGGTTTGATGGCGAAACCAGATGGCTCAATTATTGAGACACCGATTAAAGCTAACTTCCGTGAAGGTTTGACCGTACTACAGTACTTCATCTCAACTCACGGTGCACGTAAAGGTCTAGCGGATACAGCACTGAAAACCGCTAACTCGGGTTACCTAACTCGTCGTCTAGTTGATGTGGCACAAGATTTGGTTATCACTAGCGATGATTGTGGTACTGAAGAAGGCTTACTCATGAAACCACATATCCAAGGTGGTGAAATCATTGAGAAGCTAGGTGAGCTAGTACTGGGTCGTGTGACTGCTCGTGACGTTACTTATAATGACGATGCTGATAAAGTATTGATTCCAGCTGGTACATTGATCGATGAGTACTGGGTTAACGTCCTTGATAACAACGCAATCGATGATATCTGGGTACGTTCAGTAATTACGTGTGATATCGAACATGGCGTATGTTCACAGTGTTATGGTCGTGACCTTGCACGTGGTCATAAAGTGAATATCGGCGAATCAGTCGGTGTTATGGCAGCTCAGTCTATCGGTGAGCCGGGTACTCAGTTAACCATGCGTACGTTCCACGTGGGCGGGGCAGCGAGCTCAGCCTCTGTAGACAACAGCATCTCTGTACGTAATGCTGGTCAAGCGCACTTTGAAAACATGAAAACAGTACAGCATACCGATGGTCACTTAGTCATTGTATCGCGTTCAGCTGAAATCGCATTGACCGATGAGCTTGGCCGTGAGCGTGAGCGCTATAAAGTACCGTACGGTTCAAGCGTACTTGTGAAAGACGAAGAGCAGGTTGAAGGCGGTCAAACTATCGCTAAATGGGATCCGCATACGCATCCAATCATCACAGAATTTGCTGGTACGGCACGCTTCAGTGACATCACTGACGGTATGACTGCAACAGTAAAAGTTGATGATGCGACTGGTATGAGCTCATTTGAGATTCTAGCTACTCGTGACCGTTCAAGTTCAGCAAAAGACTTACGTCCTGCGATTATCTTGAACACTGACGAAGGCAAAGAAGTGGTTTACTTCTTACCAGCTGAAACTATCATCCGCGTGAGCGATGGTGAAAAAGTAGCAGCAGGTTCGATTCTAGGCCGTGTACCACAAGCGTCTTCTGGTACAAAAGATATTACCGGTGGTCTACCACGTGTTGCTGACTTGTTCGAAGCACGTCGTCCAAAAGATCACGCCATTATGGCAGAAATGACTGGTGTGGTTAGCTTTGGTAAAGAGACTAAAGGTAAGAACCGCTTCATTATTACTAATGAAGATGGTGAAGTACATGAAGAGCTAATCCCGAAATGGCGTCAAATCAACGTCTTTGAAAACGAGACGGTAGCACGTGGTGAAGTGATCGCTGATGGTCCACAGAACCCACATGATATCTTACGTTTGAAAGGTCAGACTGCACTTGCTGATTATATCGTCAACGAAGTACAGGACGTTTATCGCTTGCAGGGTGTAAAAATCAACGACAAGCACATCGAAGTTATCATTCGTCAGATGTTGCGTAAAGTTGAAATCACTGACGGCGGCGATTCAAGTCACTTCAAAGGTGATCAGGTCGAGTATGCAGATATCAAAGCATTGAATGCTAAGCTAGAAGCGGAAGATAAATTCCCAGTACAGTTTGAGCGTCAATTACTAGGTATCACCAAAGCAAGTCTAGCAACTGAAAGCTTTATTTCAGCGGCTTCTTTCCAGGAAACAACCCGTGTACTAACTGCGGCTGCTGTGACTGGTAAAGTAGATGAGCTACGTGGTCTGAAAGAAAACGTGGTTGTTGGTCGCTTGATTCCTGCAGGTACTGGTCTTGCTTATCATAAAGCACGTAAAGAAAAAGCAGATCAGAAACTACAAGATAAAGATTTGAATGCAGCGTTTGATATGACTGCAAGCACTGATAGCAAAGACTTTGCAAGCTTCGACGAAGCATTTGCTCAAGAGTTAAATCAAGATAATTAATCGTATTAAGTATTTTGATTCATTCTTAATTTGATAAAAAAGCCAGCCTAAGTTGCTGGCTTTTTTGTGCGTATAAAAAACTGAGAAAGGCATGGTGCTATTATCTAAAAAAATAGTACACTGGAAATATGCTCTAATTCACTATTCATAAAAGGATAATTAGCAAATGGCAGGTAAAACTCGCGTCGCCAAATATCAAGCAGATCGGACCAATCAAAAGTTATATTTTTGTCGTTTATCTTGCCAATCTGCAGGAAGTACCAATGATAAGCAGTTATACCAAGCACACTGTGAGACTGCTATTTTTCACTTGCATGGTGCTTTGCTAGCATTTATTCAGGAGCTCGGTCATTTCTATAGCCTAAATATGACGGCGCCAACTTTGCTCGATATTGAGCAAGCACTGAGCGAGCGTACCCAAGTATCTCCTGAGATTCAGCGTTTGCAGCAATTACAGCAGCAAGGTTTTATTGCCAATATAGAACGTGCTTATCAGCGTTGTCTTTATGCAGTACCGCCAGATACTATCGTCGATGAAGCGCCAAGCAGCCATTTAGCGTCGCCAGACTTGATTGTCAATGTCGTCACTTTATCTAACCAATGGCTGCCTGATGAGACCACAATACGAGAATGGCGTAATCAGCTTTTAGAGTTGATTGAACAACTGCGTGCAGGTATGGTTGAATTCTAATAGGAAGTAAACTAGCAAATTTATTCTTGATAGCTATTTATTGAACAATTTGAAAGTATGATTAAGTAGGGTAGGCCATAGTCTAAAGCACATAAAAAAGGCTTATTCAGTCATTACTGAATAAGCCTTTTTTTATTGATTAAGAATTGTCTTGTTTGTTACTCTGGCATCGGTGGCATACTTTCAACGGGCGTCACTGTCAATGGATTTTCCGGTACGCTATCATCACTACGATTGTTGCTTGGTTTCGTTGATGGTGGAGTACGGGTATTTTCAGTAGGCTCTGGAGCCGAAGGCTTACGCTGCTGAGTTTGAGTCTTAACTGGCTTGGCTGATTTCTTGGCGTCATCATCAACTAAGATGCCATCATCAGTCATCTCTATGATACTTTGCTGTTGCTTTCTGGATTTTGAGCGGTTATTGATAGATACCCATTGGCTTGGCGTGTCTTTTAGCTGAGCTTTCATAAAGTCCATCCAGACTGGCAGCGCTGCCACACCACCATATTCACGGCGACCCATAGTCGCTGGTTGATCAAAGCCCATCCATACTACTGTCGCATTGGTAGGGTGAAAGCCTGCAAACCAAGCATCTTTAGCTTTATTGGTGGTACCAGTTTTTCCGCCAATATCATCACGGCCCAACGCTTTTGCTCTCCGCGCAGTCCCAAGCTGTACAACATCTTGTAATATATCTGCCATCTCAAAAGCCACTCTAGGTTGCAGTATACGCGGTGCTTGTTTGGCTCTTACATATTGTACGGCAGGTGCTTTCAGGCGGTCTGATTGTGGACCTGCGTTATATACCTTTAAATCAAGCTCTTTATCTGTTGTTTCGCTATCATCATTACTTTTCGATGATGAATTATCGGTAGTTATTTCATTAGTGCCATCATCAAGCGCTTCAATTGACTTCTCATACTCTTCAACTAAGCTGCTATTAACCTTTTCAAGCTTTTCGTTAAAGCATAGTGCACATGCTTGACGTGGATTTGCCTGAAACAACAGCTCGTTTTTATAATTGTAAATTTGTTCAATAAAGTAAGGTTGGACACGATGACCACCATTCGCGAAGGTTGAGTAAGCCGTGGCCATTTGTAATGGTGTGGCTTGTCCTGCTCCAAGTGCTAATGACAAGGTTGTTGGTAGCTTTTCTTTATCAAGACCGAATTCATCTAATAGGTTGCGCGTACTTGAGATACCGATAGCTTGTAACAAGCGAATAGATACGAGGTTACGGGATAAATATAAACCACGACGTAAAGTGATATCACCTAAGAAACGTTCATCAGAGTTTTTAGGTTTCCAGTCACCTACTTGGATAGCTTTATCAGACACTATGGTATCTGGGCGATAACCTTTCTCTAAAGCAGCGGTATAAACAAGTGGCTTAATGATAGAGCCAGGTTGACGCCATCCTTGCAAGGCACGGTTGAATTTACTGTGGTTAAAATCAAAGCCACCAACCAATGCATTTACAGCACCAGTCTCTGGATTCAACGAGACCAAACTGCCTTGAATTTTAGGTATTTGACCTAATTGCCAGTTGCCATTTGAAGTAGGTATCACACGAACGATATCATTTTTCTTAACAACTTGACTGGCATGGCTAGGGTAATAACCAATACGGTCAGCAGAAATATATTTACGTGCCCATTTCATACCAGACCAATTAACGGTCACTTCTTCACCAGATTGTAGAACCGCATTAAAACTACGAGAATTGACTTTAGTCACCTTGGCAGGAGACATATTGCTGTAGCGTCGGAAGTTTTCGAGAGGCTCATCGTTTGCTTCAGCCCCACGCCAACCATGGCGATGCTCGTAGGCAATCAATCCTGTTACTACTGCTGCTTCTGCATCTGTTTGCGCTTTACTATCTACTGTGAGACGTACGCGCCAGCCACCGTGCATGACTTGATCGCCGTAACGTTCGACTAAAGAAGCTCGAGTCATTTCTGCCAAATAAGGCATATTTACATCGAGCTTTTCTTTATATAGGTTGATACCTATAGGAGAGTTGACCGCTTCATCGTACTGAGCTTTGGTAATATAGCCAAGCTCATGCATGCGTCCAACAATCCAGTTACGGCGAGTCAATGCGCGGCTAGGATTGGCAACAGGGTTATACTTAGAAGGGGCTTTTGGTAGACCGGCTAACATCGCCATTTCAGCAATAGTTAGATTGTCTAATGACTTACTATAATATTTTTTGGCCGCAGCGCGGATGCCATAGGCGCCTTCACCCAGATAAATTTTATTGACATATAGTGTCAAAATGTCATTTTTGCTCAGCTCGTCTTCGATCTTCCGCGCCAAAAACAACTCTGTTAGTTTGCGGTTTAAAGTACGTTCTGGACTTAAGAAATAGTTTTTAGCGACCTGCATCGTAATGGTAGAGCCACCGGTTTGGCCATCGTCATCAGTGACTGCTTCGGTGACAGCGCGACCAAGACCTTTAACACTAATTCCGCTATGCTGAAAGAAAGAAGCATCTTCGGCTGCTAAAAAGGCATGAGTTAAATCTTCAGGAATCTCATCAAAACTAACTGGTAACGATAAACGATTGCCATATTGGCCGATTAATTTATCATCACTACTATAAATCTGTAATGGCATTTCTAGTTTGGCTGTTTTAATTTCTTGCGTACTAGGTAGGGTTGGTGACAAATACATTGCCATCCCATAGAAACCAATAGGTACAGCAAGTGCTAGAACAACTGCCAATGCTAGGCAAGCGATAAAAAGTCCCACTAAAAAACGAATGAGACGAGCGGTAGCATTTTTCTTGGCCATAATAAGACTTATTAGTTAGAATTTGTAGCAGACAATATTATTATACCTTGAACAAAATGAGCAGGTAATAATAAATGTGTAAGTTAGCCTTAATATATTTTTAAATGCTTGAATCTATCAATTAAGTAAAGTATTGTATTCAATTATTACAAATAACTATCAGATTGTACACTTAATATAAGGTATAGAGTTTGTGAGGCTATTTACTTCGAAAAGTCGACATTTGATTGGTGTGGATATTTGTGCCACCTCAGTAAAGTTGGTTGACATACAGCGCCAACAAGGCATGTTCCACCTAAAATCTTATGGTATTGAAAGGCTACCAGAAGGTGTCGTCATTGATAAGCTTCTAGCAGATACAGAGGCCGTTGGCAACATTATAATGAGTTTGGCAAAACGTTGCCAAGTATCGGGTAGTAGTGCTGCAACTGCGGTCTCAGGGTCTGCAGTGATCACTAAAATCATTGATATGGATATGGCACTTAGCGATGTTGAGCGTGAGGCTCAGATACGTCTAGATGCTGACCAATATGTGCCTTATCCATTAGAAGATGTCAACTTAGACTTTGAAGTATTAGGACCATCTTTAGTTAGCGAAGATATGGTTCAGGTATTGCTTGCTGCTTCTCGCTCGGAAAATGTTGACCAACGTGTAGATGCTTTAGCGTTCGGTGGGATGCAAACGAAAGTCATGGATATCGAATCGCATGCAATTGAGCGTGCGTTTGGATTGATGGTGGATAGTCTCCCAAATGTACCAGAACTGGTGGCTTTGATAGACATAGGTCATAATCAAACTACCTTATATATCGCCAAAAATGGTGAGTTTATCTATAGTCGGGAACAGTTATTTGGAGGTGTTCAATTAACAGAAGCCATACAAAACCGCTATGGCTTATCGGCAGAAGAGGCGACGCTGAGTAAGCGCGAACGTACCTTACCTGATGATTATTATCCTGAAGTTTTGACACCCTTTATAGAAAACACTATTCAGCAAATCACTCGCTCTCTACAGTTTTACTTCTCATCAAGCCAATATAGCAGCATCGATCATGTGGTGCTCGCAGGGGGAAGTAGTTCCATTGCAGGTCTCGCTGGTATGGCACAACAAAAGCTAGGTGTAACTGTCAGTGTTGCTAATCCATTTACTAATATGACTATTGCACCAAATATTGATAATGAGCAATTGGCTATTGATGCTCCAAGTTTGATGGCTGCATGCGGTCTTGCGTTGAGGAGCTTTGACTAATGGCTCGTATTAACCTTTTACCTTGGCGACAAGAAGAACGTGAACGTCGCAACAAAGAGTTCATCACTTTAGTAGTTGCAGTTACATTGCTAACTTTATTGGCAGCCTTTGCTTCATGGAGTTATTTTAACAATGAGCTTGATGAACAGCTTGATGCCAACGCTTTGATCGAACAAGAAAACACTCGCTTAGACACCGCATTGACTGAAATTGATAGTTTAGAACAGCGTCGTGACGATATTATTTCACGCATGCAAGTTATTCAAGATTTACAAGGTCGACGTCCTGTCCCTGTACGCCTATGGGATGATCTTGCTAAAGCTATTCCACCAGCGCTATATCTAAATAACCTTAAACGTGAAGGCGATGTCTTAACTTTAACAGGTTTAGCAGATAATCCAAATATTGTATCAAGCTTAATCCGTAACCTTGATAGTAGCAAATGGATGGGTAACTCAGCAGTAAGTAACATTCAACAGAATATTACTGCTTATCAAGCTGCACCAGCTCTCAATAATACAGTTGAGACAGGTGAACAGCCACGTTCTGTGTATCCTGAAGACAGTTACGTACAGTTTATAGTGACGACTAAAGTCCAGTCAGAGACACCTAACCCTGATGACGCTGATACTAGTGCTAGTCTTGGAGGTGAGTTATGAAGCTTATCCGTAAAAAAAGCCTCACTAAAACCAAAAAATCTGCTTTAAAACCGAAAAAGCAATTTGATTTAAATGAGTTTCGCCGTAGCTTTGAGTCGTTAGATTCAGAAAATTATGGCAGTTGGCCATTACCAGTAAAAGTGACAGTAATTGGCCTTATTATTATCTTTATCGCAGCTTTGTCATGGGCCTTACCGATTAGCAGCAAAATTGATGCAATTAATGCTGCTGAGGCTCAACAACGAACCTTACTTGATAGCTATCGTGAAAAAGAGTCGCGCGCTCGTCATTTAAAAGCTTATCAGGCGCAAGTGGTTCAAATGGAAACTGAGTTTAATACTTTATTAGATCAGTTGCCAAAAGATACTCGTGTGTCAGAATTGGTAGAAGGCATAAACATGACAGGCGTTGGTAGTAATATCCGTTTTCAAGATATTTCAGTAGAGCCTGAGATTGAAAATGAATTCTTTATTGAGCAACCAATACGTATTGCTGCGTTAGGTGAATATCATCAGTTTGGCAGCTTTATTAGTGGTCTTGCCGCACTTCCTCGAATTATTACGATGCATGATTTTGAAGTCAGTAACCCGCAGCCTACTTTGGATGTTTTACCAGAGCTTAACTTAGTCTTGCAAACTAAGACTTATCGCTCTAAAGAAGCGGCTCCTGAAGGTGATGAAGCCGTTGCTACTGATGCAAACGCAGGAGGCAACTAATGAGTATTCAAAAAATGCCCATGCTATTGGCTTTAAGTATTGCTGTTTTATCTATGACAGGGTGTAGTGACCGTATAGGTATGGCAGAGCAGTCAATGACTGATATCCGTAATCAGCCTGCACAGCCTATTGAGCCGCCACCCAAAGCTGAACTAGTAGAGGATTTTGTTTATAGCGCTAGTTCGCAGCGTAGTCCTTTTTTACCGCCAAGCTTGGTCAGTGTGCAAGGGGCTAGAACCTCTATTGAAGGTGTACGTCCTGATATTAACAGAATAAAAGAACCACTTGAGCAGTACGAACTGTCGCAACTGATTTTTCGAGGTGTAGTAATTTCGCCTGAAGGTCAGCGATATGCGTTAGTACAACGTCCCGACGGTTCAGTTGCCAGTGTTAAAGTAGGCGATTATCTTGGAATGAACGACGGCCGTATTGTTGAAATCACGCCGACCCAGATTAACTTGATTGAAATTGTGCCAGATAGCCGCGCAGGGTTTGTAGAAAAACCCCAGTCGCTGGTATCCCCTATAAGCTAAGTCGGCAGATTTTTTGAGGAATAAATAATGACAGTACGCAATAACAAGGTAATGATGATGAGCAACCGCGTTTCTTCTGCTTTTGCTATTTCAGCACTGGCAGTCAGTATGGTGGCTGTGACTAATAGTGCTTATGCTGCACAGCGCATTGATAGTGTTTCTGTAGTACAGACTGCACCTGCAGTGACTCAAATGCGTTTGGGATTTACAGGATTGCCAGTATTGCCTGCAGCCTATCAGCTTGATGATCCTAGTCGCTTAGTCCTAGATTTCGAACAAGTACAGAATGGGCTTGCTAGCCGCTTCAACGAATATAACGTCGGTGCAATCAATGATGTGACTACGCTAAGTAGCGATAGTACCACACGTCTCATTGTCGGTTTAAAAGAGTCAGGAAACTATACGACAGCGATTGAAGGCAATGATTTATTACTGACAATTACTGATCCTAATCGTCCAGTTATTACTAGCGACCCGATTCAAGATGTACTTAATAATAATAGTATGACAACGACCGCAGTCGTTACGCCTATTGTTGAGACCTCTACTGTACCAGTGGCACCTGTACGTACTACGAGCAAGGCAGTAGTAAAAAATGAAGTGCCAGCTGATACGATGGTAGTGAGAGTAAACCCACTATTAAATCCGCAACTCGCTGCTTCACAGGTAAGCAAACAGTATAGCTATGATGGACTAAGTGCAGTCAATTTTTCGGCAGGTAGTGATGGAGGTGGCAATGTAAGTGTTGTACTTGCTAACGAAGCCATCCCAGTAGATGTACAGCGCCAAGGTAAAAAGCTTGTCATACGTTTAACTGGTAGCACAGTTCCGAGAAATTTATTACGTCGTTTGAATATTAATAGTGGTCTTGTTGATAGTGTTGATACTAAGAATCAGGGTCAAAACGGTGTCGTCACCATCAATATGACGGATGACTACGAGTATCAGGCTTATCAATCAGGTAACCAGTTAAATATCAGTATCAAGAAACCTGAATTGTTACGTGAGCCAACGCTTGAAGAAAGAGTCTATAGTGGCGAACCCTTATCGATGGAGTTCCAAGATGTTGAGATCCGTAGTGTCTTAGATATTTTGGCACAGTTTACTGAGATGAATATCGTTGCGAGTGATTCTGTTGCTGGCAACATCACTTTGCGTTTGATCAATGTTCCTTGGGATCAAGCGCTTGATATTATCTTGAAAAGTAAAAATCTTGGCAAACGTGAAAATGGTAATGTGATTTTGGTTGCGCCTTCTACTGAACTTGCTGAGCAAGAGGCTCGCGAGCTTGAAGCGCAGCAAGCTGTTGATTCGTATGCGCCTTTACGCAATGAATATATTCGTCTGAACTACGCGAAAGCACAAGATGTATTGACTCTTATTTCTCAAGGCAGTGGATCATCTAGTAATAGCGGCAATAACTCCAACAGTGCTGACGATAACAATACGTTATTATCTAATCGTGGTACGGTAACGATTGATGAACGTACCAATACTTTGATTATTAAAGACGTGGCTGACAGCATTGAAAATATCCACAAACTAATCAGTAAAATTGATATTCCTGTTCGCCAAGTTATGATCGAAGCACGTATCGTTAGCGCGTCTGATACCTTTAGTAAAGAAATTGGTGTACGTTGGGGTATATTATCAAACGGTGCAGCCAACAACCGTAGTTTATTGGTTGGTGGTAGCGATCAAACCCTATGGGATCTAAAAGATTTCGATGTAGAAACAACGACGGTCAATGGTCAAACAGTTTCTTATCCTTCGTATGACATTAGTCGTCCTGATAACTTAAACGTCGACTTAGGCGTTTCCAACCCAGCAGGTAGTATCGCTTTTGGTTTGCTCAGTATGTCTGATGTAATGCTTGATCTTGAGTTGTCAGCGCTACAAGCGGATAACCGTGGTGAAGTTATTTCTACACCAAAGATTCTGACCGCGGATAAGCAGACAGCGAAGGTTTCTTCTGGTACTCAGATTGCTTATCAAGAAGCCTCAGCAAGTGGTGCAACAACGACTAGCTTCAAAGAGGCTGCGTTAAGTTTAGAGGCTACACCAAATATAACGCCAGATGGTAAAATTGGTTTAAAGTTGGTAATCACAAATGGTACTCCGACTATTATTAATAGTCAGGTTGCAATTTCTCAGGATTCTATTTCAACCAACGTCATTATTGAAGATGGTCAAACTGTCGTGTTAGGTGGAGTTTTCAAGAACCGTACCAATAACGAAGTAACTAAGGTCCCTTTCTTAGGTGATTTGCCTTATATCGGTCGTGCCTTCCGTAAAGATGTACGAAGCAACACTAAAGAAGAGCTACTTATCTTTGTGACTCCAAAGCTTATTAATGATGGTACTAGCCGTATTAACTGATTTAGTTTTTTTAATCTTTCATTGAAAAAGCAAGCCATAGTGCTTGCTTTTTTTATGCGCGAAATTAGTGGTTTTAGCGTTGCAATATTTATGTAGGCACTGATGAATGGTGTGCTCTAAATTTTACTCACAATAATCACGGCTCATTACTAGCCAGAATAACAATGACGTTGTATCATACCTAATTTAGCTGAGTAAGTATTATGGGGCAGGAATTACCGTCGGTGTTTTTAGTGGGTCCGATGGGAGCAGGGAAGACGACAATCGGAAAACTGCTTGCCAAGCAGTTAGGTCGCACTTTTGTAGACAGTGATTGGTATATTGAATCGCAGACGGGTGCCGACATTGCTTGGATATTTGCCAAAGAAGGTGAGGCAGGTTTCCGTGAGCGTGAAACGCGTGCCATTGATGAATTGACCCAAAACTCTCAAATCGTATTAGCGACCGGTGGCGGTGCAGTCATGTGTGCTGAAAACCGAGAGTTCCTAAAACAGCGTGGCATCGTCGTTTATCTTAATGCACCTGTCGAGGTGCAGCTGGCACGTACCTCTAAAGACAAGTCTCGACCATTATTACAGCAGCCTAATCCTAGAAAAATATTGCAAGAGTTATACAGTGCGCGCGATCCACTCTATCGCCAAGTCGCCCATATTATTATGCCTACTGGTCACACGTACCCACGCCATATGGTCAATCAATTGATGCAGCAGCTAGAATCATTCGTCGATTGCACTACGGACTCATCGGCGCACCAAGAAGACGAGTAATAGACTGGCAACTACGATTGATATGCAGACTCAATTACTTTTACCTCATTAGAAATGCTTTAGGAGTATCACATGGTAATGCCGTTTCATGATGGCCTAATAGTTCATACGCAAAGTCATGATTACCCTATTGTCATTACTGAAAAATCTACGACTGAACATAGCAGTATGGCGAAGCAAATCGCGCCTTATGTCAGTGGTCGTCAGGTTTTGATCGTCACTAATGACACTGTGGCACCTTTATACTTAAAAGTATTAGAAGATGAGCTAGCAGAGCAGTTTGTGGTAAAGGTGTGCGTACTGCCAGATGGAGAACAATACAAAAATCAGGCAAGTATTGATCAGATTTATGATGCGCTAATGACAGAACACTTCAATCGTGATGTGACACTTATTGCCCTTGGCGGTGGTGTAATCGGAGATATGACTGGCTTTGCTGCTGCCAGTTTTATGCGCGGTGTCAATTTTATTCAAATTCCAACGACGCTACTGTCACAAGTAGATTCTAGTGTTGGTGGTAAAACGGGTATCAATCATCCGCAAGGTAAAAATATGATTGGTGCTTTTTGGCAGCCGCAAATGGTGCTTGCTGATATGAGTACGCTTAAGACACTGCCTGCACGTGAGCTATCGGCTGGAGTGGCTGAGATTATTAAATATGCCCTTATCATGGATGAGGCGTTTCTAACGTGGCTTGAGGCAAACTTGCCTGCAATGATGGCGCTTGATTTGGCAGTACTTGGTGAAGCTGTAAAGCGCTGCTGTCAATACAAAGCCGATGTAGTGGCACAAGACGAAAGAGAGTCAGGTGTGCGCGCGTTATTGAACTTTGGTCATACTTTTGGTCATGTGATTGAAACGCATGAAGGCTATGGCAATTGGTTGCATGGCGAAGCAGTGGCGGCTGGTATGGTACAAGCAGCTGAGCTATCGCAAAAAATTGGCTGGTTAACTGATGATGAAGTTGTACGTATTAAACGTGTTTTAGAATTGGCAAACTTACCTATTACGCCACCAGCTATCGATGTATACACTGCTTTAGATTTAATGGGACACGATAAAAAAGTGAAACACGGACAAATCCGCCTAATTTTGTTAAAATCAATAGGCGATGCGGTAATGACTAATGAGTTTGACGGCGAACTATTGCATGAAGTTTTGTCAAAACATAGCGCGTAATATCTCATAAATTATCGCTTATATATTTATACTAAGATTTCGTACTTATAGCCGACTGGTTAGCTGTACCTCTGTTTGAATAAGCATTTATATCATGCTGTAAAACATGTGTTTACCAAGGACCGCCTCATGGCAACATCAAAAACAAAAACGCGTACTGCTAGCCAATCATACAGTCGTCAAGCACTGATTTGGCTAATAGTGACTCTACTTTTAGGGGTAGTCACAGCGTTAGTATGGATGTTTAGTCAAACGCCAGCCATGGGTGCCAAAATTGAGAATGCACCAATATCAGCGCCAGAGATTTTGAATGAAGAGTTTGAGCAACCACTAAAAGTTGAATCGCTGCATGAGTTAGATACGGATGTGCAACCGATTAATTTTGATGCAACGATTCGAGATTTGCGCGATTATCCGGACGAGTTCAAAGACAAGCGTTATCTGCTAGCTAATAAAGGCAAGTGGACTGTTCAAGTAATGAATGTCGCTGAAAATGATGTGATTGTTAGTTACTTAGAAGGCCGTCAAGATCGTGATAAATTTGCTTATTTCCGTTATCTTGATGATGAAAAACAAGTCCGTTATATGCTGACTTATGGGATTATGAGTAGCCCGCAAGAAGCAGTAGGAGCCGCAAAGCTAATAGACTTTAAGTTACCTACAAACGTACGTGTACTGCCAGAAGAGATTAATCGGTATGTCAGTATCATTGATAATTATGAGCGTCCTGATCCAGTAAAAGATTTGAGTACAAAACGTACACGTGCCGTCGATTTAAAACCTACCAAGCGTGAAGTGCCTGCTCGTTTGCAAGAAGAAGCTGATGACGCCGCTGCTCAAGCAGCTAGTGCTAACAGTAATCGAGGTAACCAAGAAAGCGCTAATGGTAGCAGTCCTCAAGAGAGTATTCGTCAGTCGGTAGATACCTCTGCCACGTTATCTGTTAGCGAAGAGCGTACAGTTGGTGGTGAGACGCAGACAATATCTGAAGCATCGCCAAAAGACGAAAACAACGCAAATAAGCCCGCGCCAGAAAACAAAAAGCCTGCGGCACCGGCGGAGAACGCTACTAGTAAGAAGCCACCAGTCGTGCCAACGCCTAAGCCCCCTAGTAGCATAAACAACAATTCAAATGCTAATGGCAAAAGTGCTAACGCTAATCCTCCCAAAAATAATAGCGACAGTATAAAAGCGCTAATAGAAGACAAGAGTAATTAGTTTTTGTCTGATTAATTTAACCCACTAGCTATTTGGTTAGTGGGTTTTTTTAGCACTATACAAAATAGTTTTATCGTCACAGTAAGCGGCAAGCTACTATTGCGAGGTATTATCAAAGCCTTTTGCTAAATGTCATTTATATGGTTTACATTAAAATTTTAATAATAGTTTTATTTGTTTCATAACCAATAGTAATAAGTCCTCTTACAATTTATGGCTGATGAATCGATAGAAAAGACTAGATTTTTCGACAATCATTAACTAATATAACTGTGGGCGACGTTCTGTATAGTTATCGTAAAAAATGTCTATTTAACAACTATTTAGTGGTTTTTTCTTAGTTTTTAGAGTTCTTTACTAAATATTATTGTCTCAAGCGCGGTTACTTACTATCCATAATAAGGTTATCGTAAGTGACGCAACCTCTCTTATTGTCACTCTTTTTAGGGTAAACAAAGTGCTTGAATACAGAGCGTCAGATATTCAAGATAAACAAGTGCACCGTTATTAAGTTGTTGTATGCTTAGCTCTAAATGCTAGACATGACAACATAACAAATAATGCTTAAATGAATGGCATTAGATATCACTGATTGAGTAACTGGCATTTAGGGGTGTAGATTCTCCCGTTGCCAAGGGCTGCTACTTACTATCTTTTGATACACGGACCATATGTCAAGACATCAGCTAATGACCAGGAGGGTCAAGGGTTTCACTTTCTCTTAGAGTATGATGTCTATCGAGCATTGCACTATTTGCCAATTCGAACACACGAATATCCACTATCAGCCCGTTCTGCTTACGGGTACCAACTTATACTCCGCATTGGAAATGTAAGTTGCCCGTCTACTTAAAAGGACAAGCTATGTCAATGATTTCCTCACAAACACACCTGGCTACGCCAGATGATTTTTCTGATAATTGCGGTTTTGGCCTAATTGCCCATATTGAGGGTGAAGCAAGCCATGATTTGGTGAAAACTGCCATTCATAGTTTAAGTTGTATGACACATCGCGGCGGTGTTGCTGCTGACGGTAGAACTGGTGATGGTTGTGGCTTACTATTAGCGACGCCTACCGATTTCTTTAAACAGATTGCTGACGAGCAGCAATTTGCCATTACGGACAACTTTGCTGTCGGTATGGTGTTCGTGAATTTAGATAGCGATAAAGCCAAGCATAGCCAGCAAGTATTAAGTGATGAGATTACAGCCCAAGGATTAGAAGTGGCTGGCTGGCGTGATGTACCACTTGACTTGAGTATTGTTGGTGAGATTGGTCGTGAGACATTGCCAGACTTTAAGCAAGTGTTCGTTAATGCGCCAGATGATCTAGCTGCTGATGATTTCAACCGTAAGCTGTTTGTTGCACGTAAAAAAGCAGAGCAGCGTTTGACGGATGATGAGCTATTTTACGTCTGTTCATTGAGTTGTCAGACCATTATTTATAAAGGCTTGGTAATGCCTTCAGATTTACCAGCGTTTTTCTTGGATTTGCAAGATGAGCGTTTGGCCTCACATATCGTAGTATTCCATCAGCGTTTCTCAACCAATACGTTACCGCGCTGGCCACTGGCACAGCCATTCCGTTATCTTGCGCACAACGGTGAGTTAAATACCATTACAGGAAACCGCAACTGGTCTAAAGCCCGTACGCCAAAGCTAAAATCAGACAAACTGCCTAACTTGAATGAGCTGACACCACTTGTAAATAGTACAGGTTCAGATTCATCTAGCTTAGATAACATGCTCGAAGTGCTTATGTCTGGCGGTATGAACCTGTTCCATGCAATGTCTATCTTGGTACCACCAGCGTGGCAGAATGTTGATAGCATGGATATGGATTTGCGTGCATTCTATGAGTTTTACTCACAGCATATGGAAGCGTGGGACGGTCCAGCAGGTCTAGTCATTCAAGATGGACGCTATGCGGTCTGTATGCTCGATAGAAACGGTCTGCGCCCATCACGTTGGGTAACCACTAAGAACGGCTATATTACTGTTGCATCAGAAGTAGGCGTTTGGGATTACGAGCCGCAAGATGTATTGGCAAAAGGTCGCGTTGGACCTGGTCAAATGCTGGTTATTGATACGTTGACTGGTCAAATTTTAGATACGACAGCTATTGCAACTTTACTAAAAACGGCGCATCCATATCGTAAATGGTTGCGTGAAGAAGCGACGCGTGTCCGTGATGATGAGCGTCTAGAAGAAACGTTGGCGACGCAAGCGTGCCGCGGTGATAAGCTCAAAGCGCTACAAAAGATGTATCACATCACCAATGAAGAGCGCACAGAAATCATTCGCCCTAATGCTGAAAATGGTCAAGAACCAGTCGGCTCAATGGGTGACGATACGCCAATGGCTGTACTATCGCAGCAAATTCGCCATGTCGGTGACTTCTTCCGTCAGCAGTTTGCACAGGTGACCAATCCGCCAATCGATCCATTACGTGAATCAATCGTGATGTCGTTGCAGACTTGTTTAGGCGCTGAGACTAATGTATTCGCACCATCTGCGAGAGATGCTCATCGTATTATTTTGTCATCGCCAGTATTGTCAGCTAGCAAAATGCAGCAGCTTGAAACCTTGGATGATCCAGCGTTCAAGATGGCTCGTATTGATCTGAACTATGACCGTACTCTAGAGCTATCTGATGCTATCGTCGCTATTTGTGAGCAAGTGGCAGACAACATTCGCTTAGGTAATACGTTGATTGTCTTGTCTGATAAAGATATCGATGCAGACAAAGTACCGGCCAACGCCATTATGGTTACTGGTGCTGTGCATCATTATCTAATCGCGCAAGGTATCCGTACCGATGCTAACTTAATCATTGAGACAGGTCTTGCTCGTGACTCGCATCAAATAGCGGTATTGATTGGCTTCGGTGCAACTTGTGTATATCCATATCTGGCATATGATGTCATTGATGATTTGGTCGCGACTGGTGAGCTACTTGGTGATCCGATTCAAGCCCGTGTTAATTTCCGCAAAGGCTTAGATAAAGGTTTGCTAAAAATCTTATCAAAAATGGGTATCTCTACCATTGTTTCTTATCGCGGTGCGCAGTTGTTTGAAGCGGTTGGCCTATCAGAAGAAGTCGTCAGTTTATGCTTTAAAGGCGTACAAAGCCGTATCAAAGGCGCTACCTTTGCAGACCTTGCTGCTGATCAAGCGCAACTGGCTGCCAATGCGTTTAAGCGTCGTGCCCCTCTAGATCAAGGCGGTCTGCTTAAGTTCGTCTTCAACAAAGAGTACCATGCCTTTAACCCTGATGTGATTAACAGCCTGCATACTGCGGTACGTACAGGTGATTACGATAATTACCGTAATTATGCTGATCTAGTTAATAGCCGTCCGGTCGCGACCTTACGTGATTTGTTGCAACTGAAAACCGACAACAGTATCGATGTCAATGAAGTAGAAGATATCTCTAAAATCTTGACGCGTTTTGACTCAGCTGGCATGTCATTAGGGGCGCTATCTCCTGAAGCGCATGAGTCAATTGCGATGGCTATGAATACCATCGGTGGTCGCTCAAACTCTGGTGAGGGCGGTGAAGATCCTGCGCGTTATGGCACATTGCGCAACTCAAAGATCAAGCAAGTTGCCTCTGGTCGTTTTGGGGTCACACCTGCCTACCTTCGTTCCGCTGAAGTCATGCAGATTAAAGTAGCTCAAGGTGCCAAGCCTGGTGAAGGTGGACAGCTACCTGGTGGTAAAGTCAATGCGCTGATTGCACGTTTGCGTTATTCAGTGCCAGGTGTGACTTTGATTTCACCGCCGCCGCATCATGATATTTATTCTATCGAAGATTTGGCACAGCTGATTTTTGATTTGAAGCAAGTCAATCCAGATGCACTGGTATCGGTTAAGTTGGTTTCACGTCCAGGTGTCGGTACGATCGCGACAGGCGTTGCAAAAGCCTATGCCGATCTAATTACTATCTCAGGCTATGATGGGGGTACAGCAGCGTCTCCGCTATCGTCTATCCATCATGCAGGCTCGCCATGGGAGTTAGGTTTGGCTGAGACTCATCAGTCTCTACGAGTGAATGGATTACGTGATAAGGTACGTGTCCAGACTGACGGTGGTCTAAAAACAGGGCTAGATGTAGTAAAAGCTGCTATCTTGGGTGCAGAGAGCTTTGGCTTTGGTACCACGCCAATGATTGCAGTTGGTTGTAAGTACCTACGTATTTGCCATTTAAACAACTGTCCAACAGGTGTTGCTACTCAAAAAGCCAAGCTGCGTGATGAGCATTTCATTGGCGAAGCAGAAATGTTGATTAACTTCTTTAAGTTTGTCGCAACCGAGACGCGTGAGTGGTTGGCAGCGCTAGGGGTTCGTAGTATGGAAGAGCTGGTCGGTCGTACTGACTTGCTTGATATTCTAGAAGGCAATACGGACAAGCAGCGTCATCTTGATTTAACGCCATTGCTATTTAGTCACCCAGCCAGTGTGGGCAAAGCACAAACTTGTCAGGTTGAGCGTAATGAACCGTTTGATAAAGGTTTGCTTGCTGAGCAGATGATTAGCGATATGCTTGTGAACATTCGCAAAGGGGCGGGCGGCGACTATAGCTATTTCGTTGGTAACTGTGACCGCTCTATCGGTGCTCGTATTTCTGGTGAGATTGCGCAAGTCTGGGGCAACCTTGGCATGAGCGATATGCCAATTAAGCTTTGTCTAACTGGTACGGCAGGGCAAAGTCTAGGCGTATGGAATGCTGGCGGCCTAAATATCGAGCTTGAAGGCGATGCCAACGACTATGTAGGTAAAGGCATGGCAGGCGGTGAGATTGTTATTTATCCGCCAAAAGACTCAAACTTTGTAGCACAAGAGACGGCCATCATTGGTAATACCTGTCTCTATGGTGCAACTGGCGGTAAGTTATATGCTGCTGGTACTGCAGGTGAGCGTTTTGGCGTCCGTAACTCTGGCGCACATGCAGTCATCGAAGGCACAGGCGACCATTGCTGTGAATATATGACGGGCGGTATCGTTACGATTCTTGGTCGTACTGGACTCAACTTCGGGGCTGGTATGACGGGTGGTTTTGCGTATGTACTCGATATGGAAGGCGACTTCTTTGACCGTTGCAACCATGAGCTAATCGATCTAAACCGTATTTCGAGCGAGCAAACAGAAGAGCATCGCATTCATTTGCAACAAGTGATAGAAGCTCATGTAGATAAAACAGGCAGTGCATGGGGTCAGACAATTCTGAACGACTTTGAGCACTATGTTCGTAAGTTCTATTTGGTTAAGCCAAAAGCGGCGAACATTGCAAGCCTTCTTAAAACTACCATGGCCGACCCACAATAGCCGATACATGACTGCCTATCGTATCAATGGATTGCATTGATGGATCGGCAGTCGCTTTAATCAGGTTAGCCAGCGTTCCGTTTTTAGAGACGTTTTAACTCACAGGTTTTCAGCAGGTACGTAACAGCAGCGATATATGTCTTAAATTTTAGATAAACCAAACATCGCTGACTGTCGCCACCCACTGCAAAAGAGCCTTATATAAAAGAGATAGCACCATGGCAAAACGCTTAGAAAATAACTTCCAGTTTTTAGATGTACCAAGATTTGATCCAACCAAAAAAGACATTGCAACGCGTTCAACAGAGTTTGTTGAAATTTATAAACCTTTCGAAAACGAAGCTGTTGCTCAGCAAGCGCATCGTTGTCTTGAGTGTGGTAACCCGTACTGCGAGTGGAAATGTCCAGTACATAACTATATCCCTAACTGGCTAAAGTTGGCGACAGAAGGTCAGATATTTCAGGCAGCTGAATTGTGCCACCGTACCAATACCTTGCCTGAAGTGTGCGGACGAGTTTGCCCACAAGATCGTCTGTGTGAAGGCGCTTGTACGTTAAATGATGGTTTTGGTGCAGTGACGATTGGTAATGTTGAAAAATATATCAACGACACTGCCTTTGCCCTTGGCTGGCGCCCAGATATGTCTGAAGTCGTTTGGACAGATAAAAAAGTCGCTATCATTGGTGCAGGGCCAGCAGGTCTGGGTTGCGCAGATATTTTGGTCAGAAATGGTGTCAAGCCAGTTGTCTTTGATAAGCGTCCTGAGATTGGTGGCTTACTGACCTTTGGTATTCCTGAGTTCAAAATGGAAAAAGACGTCATGCGCAACCGCCGTGTGATCTTTGAAGACATGGGTATCGAATTTCGCTTAGAGACAGAGATTGGCACAGACGTCACTATCGATGAGCTATTGGCTGACTATGACGCGGTATTTATGGGTATGGGTACTTACACCTATATGCGCGGTGGCTTTGCTGGTGAAGAGCTGACAGGCGTCTATGATGCACTAGATTACCTGATTGCCAACGTGAACCGTTGCAATGATTGGGAAAAAGACGCTGAAGAGTACATCGACTTTAAAGGTAAAAAGGTGGTGGTACTTGGTGGCGGCGATACAGCAATGGACTGTAACCGTACCAGTATCCGTCAAGGCGCCGAAAAAGTGGTTTGTGCTTATCGCCGTGACGAAGAAAACATGCCGGGTTCACGCCGTGAAGTGGTCAATGCTCGTGAGGAAGGTGTTGAGTTCCTATTCAACCGACAGCCAACCGAAATCATCGGCTTAAACGGTAAAGTTAACGGCGTAAAAGTTGTTACTACTCAGTTAGGCGCACCAGACAACCGTGGTCGTCAACGCCCTGAGCCAATCCCTAATTCTGAAGAGATCATCCCATGTGATGCAGTCATCATGGCCTTTGGTTTTAGACCAAGTCCTGCTGATTGGTTTGAGTCTCAGCAAGTGGGTATGGACAGCTCTGGTCGCGTATTAGCAGCCGAAAAGCAAACCTTCAAATTCCAGACTCAAAATCCTAAAATCTTCGCTGGTGGCGATATGGTGCGCGGTTCTGACTTGGTTGTGACCGCGATTTGGGAAGGTCGTGAAGCTGCGGAAGGTATTTTAGACTACCTAGAAGTATAATACGCTAGCGCAATAGACTATTACTCATTCACACTGATGCAGTTCTCAATGAACAATTTGTTGAGTCATTTGATAAATAATCTTCAATAGCGTAGATTTCAATATAGTGTGCTAGGATATTTTTTATAACGCCTTTTACCTGTGAATAATAGGTAAAAGGCGTTATTTTTTGCCCGTCATTTTGCTGATAGAATATTAACTTATACTTACCGCTAGTTATTGAGATATTTTAATAATACTTTATTAGAATGTCTCACCTAAACATTCCACCCAAAAAGAGTAGCCTTGCGTGAAACCCACCCTTTATCAGCGTATCACTGCTCCATTTGTCGAACCCTATGTTCGCTACCAACATGCAGATATCCTACATGCCACCCGACTAGGTACGGCTGTGATACTGGCTTTATTGGTCAATAAAGTCACCAATCTTCCGCACGGTGAATGGACGACTATTACCGTATTTATCATTCTAGGGTTATTGCAATACCAAGGCGCTATTTATACCAAGGCTAAAGAGCGCGTAATCGGTACTTTATTAGGTATTGGTACTGCGCTTGGGGTGTTATGGTTTAATCAGAACGCAGGCGCATGGCTGTGGGTGGACTATGCGCTCATTGGTCTGCTCAGTGGCATTATTGGCTATCTAGCCGTCAGACAGCTCGGGTATACAGGACTGTTAACGGGTATCACTATGTTGATGATTGTCTCTGATTTAGGCAATAATAGCATTGGTCAAGACGGCATCTACCGCGCGCTAAATATCCTACTGGGGACAGGCGTTTCGGTAGCAGTGACGCTGATTTTACCGCTAAAGTCGACCTTGATGTGGCGGTTCTTATTGAGTAGCAACCTTGACGCTTGTAGTAGCCTCTACGCGGGCGTAGGTCATCATATTGACGCAACGGATGGAGTAGTGGACGATTCTGTTCAAAAGTTAAACCCCGTGGCTTTTCCTGCTAAGGAAGTACCCGTTGATAGAGCGTTGGTCACAGCGTTACAACAGATCAATAAACGCTTGCTGGCTGTGCGTCCCCATATCGCGGCGACTGCCAGTGAGTCAGGAATCGAAAAGGAAACGCTAGAGACGATTCAACGTACCCACCGTAATATTATTGGGACGATTGATTTATTGTTAAGTGCGGCTCCGCGCTTAGCGAATATCGAAATTGATGAAGAAAATCATGTTTTATTGGTACATTATCAGCATGAGCTAACCCAAGCGATGCAGCATATGGCAGCGGTATTACGTAGTCCAAGTGACGAAGTATTCCGGCCCATTACCCGTATTGCTGTCTCGGAGTATCCAAGCGTACAGCACCTAGCATTTGAGTGGCAGGGCTATTTTTGGTTGACACAAACCTTGCAGACTCAGTTGCAGCAGCTGAGTGATTTATTACAAACATCGAAGCCGCATTGGTTTGCTGCATCTGGTCTAGGCTATCAGCGCCGCGAGCAGCGCCGGATGAAAGAGCAGGGCGGCGAAACAGATTTACATTTATAACGAACAAAAAAACGCTGACCATTTAGGATCAGCGTTTTTACTTTAGAAGACTACTTTAATTTTAAAGTACTAAATCAAAACTATTAACGACCAGTCTTTAGCTTATCCCAATACTGTTGATACACTTGCAACGCTTCGTCGCCCACATCTTCTTGGAACTCAGCTTTTGCCAGTACTTCTTTGGAAGGATAAATCGTTGGGTTGTTTTGGACACTCTCATCCATCAGCTCACGCGCTGCTATATTTGGTGATGCGTAGCCGATCTCTTCGCTGACAATTTTTGCATTTTCAGGACGTAATAAGTAATCAATAAATTTATGTGCTGCATCAACTTGCTTGGCATTTTTTGGAATGACAAAGTTGTCCATCCATAAGATAGCGCCTTCGGTTGGATACTTATAAACCAAGCTAGTCAAACCTTCGTCATTGGCCATGACTGCTTCGCCATTCCATGTCATACCAAGCGCAGTCTCACCTTCGATATATGGCATACGTGTCGCATCAGAGTTAAAAGTTTTGACGTTTGGCATCAACGTGGTGAGCTTATCATAAGCGGCTTCGATTTCGTCAGGATTGCTGCTATTGCCTGAGTAGCCAAGAGTCAGCAGTGCCATACCAAAGACTTCACGCACGTCATTAGTCAGCATCACCTGACCTTTATACTTAGGATCCCATAGGTCATTCCAGCTATTGACAGTTTTCGGATCGACACTGTCACCGTTAATGGCTAGACCGGTGCTGCCCCACATATAAGGGATAGAGTATTTGTTATCAGGATCGACTTTAGTATTGGTAAATGAGGTATCAAGGTTTTTGAAATTGCTTAATTTAGACTTGTCTAGCTCTTGTAGTAGTCCTTCTTTCGCCATCTTTTCGACGTAATAAGTCGATGGAATGGCTAAGTCATACTGACTAGAATCATCGAGTAGTTTGAGCTTGGCATACATCGCTTCGTTAGAGTCAAATGTGGTGTAATTAACTGAGATGCCAGTTTCTTCTTCAAAACCATCTAAAATCTCTTGCGGCATATATTCTGACCAGTTGTAAAGGTTCAGCGTCTCATTGCTCGCCGCAGCACTGCCATCCGCTGTATTATCAGAGTTGCTACAGCTGGCAAGCACCAAGCCGACAGCCGCTGCTAATAATGCTTTTGGCACTATACGACCGACACTAGCCGAGGTGTGAGTAGTTGGATGGGACGATGATAAATGGGTCAAAATATCTCTCCTAAATAAAGATAATGCAAATCAGAAAAATCCAATAAAAAGCCAAAAAGATATAAGCCTGACATGGCTAATAAAACTATTATGGTCATTAGTTTATACAATTTAAAGGGTTATTATTAAGGCAGTGCTTAACAATACTAATAAAAATAGCCAGTTGGGCTAATGAAATGAGTAGCAAAACTAACTTAATGACAGGTGATTCTGAGTAGAATTGCTAGCGAGCTGCTAACGTTGAATCGAAAAAGCATAGTATATAACCATGCTATGATTGGCGCAGGCCGAAGTATGACGAACATCATCTAAGCAGATATCAGCCTTTGGCTCTAAGATACCAACCATACCATAATAATAAAGGATGCAGCGCAATGACCGAAAGTACCTCAACTCAAAACACCTTGAATAAAAACCACTCAGTTATACCAGCATTGCTTACGGATAAAGTCGCCATAGTCACTGGTGCCAGTCGTGGGCTTGGTGCACAGATTGCACAGCAAATGGCAGCAGCAGGCGCTATCGTTTGCGTCAACTACCTCAATAGTAAACAGGCTGCTGAGGCGGTAGTGGCTGATATCATTGCGACAGGTGGCCAAGCATTTGCTTATCAGGCGGATGTCACCGATCTTGAGCAAGTACAAGCCATGGCAGCTGAAGTCATCACTTGTCATGGTCGTATCGATATCTTGATCAATAATGCTTTGCCGAATTATCAGTTCAATCCAAGTGCTGCGTACACCAGTATTGAAACAGTAAAGTGGTCGCATTTTTCGCAACAAATGGACGGTATCGTCAAAGGCGCAGTCAATATGGTGCAAGCGGTGCTGCCGCAAATGAAAGCGCAGCAAGTAGGCAAAATCATCAATATCTCGACCAATCTTGTCTACAACCCAGTGGTTACCTATTACGATTACACCACGGCTAAATCAGCATTGATTGGACTGACCCGCAACCTAGCAAGCGAGCTTGGTAAATATGGTATTCGGGTGAATTTGCTAGCAGGTGGCTTATTAAAAACTACCGATGCAAGTAGCTTAACCACTGAAGAGGTATTCGATTATATCGCGACTACAACGCCGCTGCGCCAAGCAACCTCGGTAGCTGACTTTGCCAATTCAGTATTGCTCATGGCGTCTGATTTGAGTATGGCTATTACTGGACAATCTATCGCCGTCGATGGTGGTTTGACGATGCCTTAACTCGCGCCTTAACTCACGCCTTAACTGATGCCTTAACTGATGCCTTAACGCTATATTAAATTTGTGGAAGAAAAAATGATCGTCAAGGTATTAGAGTCATCACCGCTCCAGCTTTCATTTGTATTTTCTATATAAAACTAGCCCATAACAAAAAGCCCTTACTAGTGAGCTAGCAAGGGCTTTTTATTAATACACACTAGTGGTTTTATTTACTTGAATAATCTTATGACTTCATTGCTAACTGATTAAGCACGGTTTGAATACCATACTCTTCAATCGTCCCAGTGACAAAGTCAGCGCGTTCTATTAAAGCTGGCTGTGCATCTCCCATGGCTACAGCAAACCCAACCAAGTCGAACATTTCTAAGTCATTCATACCATCACCAAATGCCATACATTCGCTTGCATCTACTGCATAGTACTCGCACATATCTTTGATGCCGCGAGCTTTTGACGCATCTGCTGGCAATATATCAGCACCAATCTGATGCCAATGTACCAGCTTTAAATCATACTGGGCAAAGTCAATATCCTGCATCTTTTCTTGCTGATTATTAAAAAATACTGAGCACTGATAGACAGTATTTGTTTTGTAGTACTCAGGGTCAAGGATCGAGTTGGGCGTGACCGCATTGAACTCGCGTAAACGTTCATTTTCACCTGACCAAGCGATATGAGTGGCAGAGTCAAACTTATGAATCAAATCACTCTGCTGGCACAGGCGCACGATTTTATCTGTCTGTTCAGCAGTTAATGGATAATGGCTGATTCGGCCGCTTTTATCAAAACTATATTGTCCATTCATACAAATAATGGCGTCCAATATATCTGCATCAAGCAACGCTAAAATGTCTTCAGGTAATATGGCTTTAGAACGGCCAGTCGAAATCACTAGTTTAATATCGGTATCTGCAAGCTGCTCAAGCGTCGCTTTATTGTGTTCAGCGATGATGCCGTTACGGCTTAAGGTATCATCGATGTCAAAAAAGATGATTTTGGGGGTCGAAATCTTAGTAGTCATACTTTCTTTGGCAATCTTATCTTCGATAAACATGTTGATCCTATTATTTTTAGTCGTGTAGATACAATGATTCAGATACTACTACAACATACCCAATCAGATAAATACCTATCGAGTAACCTACGATGCTACAAATACGCTTATTGAGACAGTATTTGCATGTAGCCTGTAGAACCGCTCATTGCTTGTCCAGAGGATTAACAAAAATGCTAAACGATATGATTAACTTAACCGTGTTTATTTATTATAAAGTTATATTCAATTATCAAAACTAATCTACGAAATAAGATGGACTATCGTTATTAATGCATCAGCTATCTAAAGGAACAAGTATGAACTTTTTCACCTTAAAATCGGTTACAGTTTTGGCAACAGTAGCTTTATCTGCTAACGCTTTTGCAATGGATGTTAAATTTAATGATGCTGCTTGGGATGGCAAGAAAATACCTGAGGGGCAGCAATGTCTGAATTATGAGGGTAAAAGCCCAGCCACACCTAGCATGACTGTTTCAAACATTCCGGCAGGCGCGGAAAGCTTGGTGCTCGTCTACAACGATGTAAGCAACAAACGTATGCAACATGGTGGACATGGTATCGTGGAGTTCGCATTACCAGAGGGTGCTACGAGCGCAGAAGTGCCAAGAGTGTTTGGTCATACTTACGAAGTACCAGTAGGTATTGAGATGGTCGCAGAATACCGTAACCGTAAAGGCGAGGCGGGCGGTGCATATAAGCCACCTTGTTCTGGCGGCAAAAACCATCTGTATACGGTAGATGTACAAGCATGGCAAGGCGATTCGGTACTTGCTGAAACAACAGTTGAGATGGGACGGTATTGATACGTTAGCTATTCAATTAATATGCAACAATTAGCATGCAACGAAGCCGTCTATACAAAACTGTTTATACATAGCGTAGACGGCTTTTTATTGAAGGTAAGTTGTGTTTTATATACCTATAAATACGCTAACTTAATAAACATGATAGACCCTGATAAATGCTTGTAGAGTTTAGTCTATAAGTAAACATGACTTAGTCATATAAGTGCGTTGAGGCAGGGCTATAGGAGAATATAGATTAGGCTTGTTAACTATTGGAATAATGCCAAGATACTGAACGTGACAACTTTGTAGTATAATTTTACTACTATGGATATTGGTATGCTATATCATTGAAACTTCTATGTTATAAATCTAAAAAAATCATAGCAAATGATAAAAAAAGTTATTAATTATACTTTATCTTAAAGTATACCTTGATTTGAATGAATTATTTTATAAATAAGGTTTCTTATGAACATAACGACAAGCCAACCTTCAGAAGATAGAAAAAGGCACGGCGAGCATATTCTTATCCACATGACATATATCGCCAAAAATGTCGATCTAGATTCTGGGATTGAGCTGACTCGCGCACTTGAGTACTGGCGCAGATATTTTGAAGAAAACGATATCGTTTCAGCTTTAGTCATTAGTGAAGGTTATTTCGTTCAAAGTTTTCAAGGAACAAGGCCTGCTATCAATACTGCCTTGGAAAAAATACTTGACGAGCATTCCACCATTGTCCCTAATATTGTGAATATAGAGGAAATCGAATCGCGTCAATGGAAAGGGTTTTTAGTTAAACATCTAACCTCAAGCGTTGAAGATGAAGAGCATGCTCTAAAGAACTTTTCAGCAGGCTCTGACTACAATCCTTATTTAATGAAAAGCTCTCAGATTGAAAGCTTTTTAAAGGCGATATTTGAAGATGCGGAATCTAATTAGTTTTAAATGAGTGGCGTTTATTTCTTTAATATTTGCCTCTTAGAGTTGTTAGTAGTCACTTGTCCTATCTAAAATATAAAAGCCGTCTATACCTGTGTATAGGCGGCTTTTTGTTGAAAGCAAGTTAGCAGTATCGTTACAGGATGTTTTCTTAGCAATTGGACAGAATATTGGCGGATGTTCATAAGTGACTATTCATACCTGACTCTTGCAGGATTTAACTACTAAAAATTACCTAGTGATATCTGTTTTGGTCATGTTATTTTAAAGTATGAATGATAAGAAACTGGTCAATTCCCAAGAGTTTTATTGATTATACTTTATGATAAAGTGTATATTAATTTATATACCTACTATATAAATGGATTTTCTTATGCATATAACGACCAGTCAAACTTCAGAAAATAGGAAAAGACATGGCGAGCATTTGCTGATTAGCCTAACGTATATCGGTAAAAACATCGAAATGAAAACAGGTATAGAGTTGACTCGTGCTCTTGAGCAGTGGCGAAGATACTTTGAGGAAAGTGGGTTAGTTGCAGCGCTTGTGATCAATGACGGTTACTTTGTTCAAAACATTCAAGGCTCAAGACCAGCGGTCAACGCTGCTCTAGCGAAGATAATTGATGAGCATTTCAAGATTATTCCTAATGTTGTCAAGGTGGAAGAGATAGAAGCGCTTCGATGGGATGGGTTTGTAACCAAACACCTGACGGAAAGTGCCGAAGATGAAGAGTATGCCTTAAAAAGTTTCTCAGCAGGTTTTGATTTCAATCCTTATCTAATGAAAAGTACTCAGATTGAAAGCTTTCTAACAGCGATATTTGAAGGTGCTGAATCCGATAGGTTTTAGATGAGTAGCATTTACATATCATAAGAGTCATCTATTTTAATTGGCGTAAAAAAGCCGTCTATAAAGTATCTTTTGATTTAGACAATTTTTTATAAATAAGGTTTCTTATGCGTATCACTACCAGCCAACCTTTAGAAGATAGAAAAAGACATGGTGAGCATATTACGCTAAGCCTAACGTATATTGGTAGAAATAGTGACAGTAATAATGGGATAGGGTTGGCTCGTCTGCTTGAGCAATGGCGAAGGAATAATGAAAAAAGTGGTGTAACCTCAGCACTTGTCGTGAATGACAATTACTTTATTCAAAATATTGAAGGTCCAAGACCTCTTATCAATGAAATACTAGTAAAATTAATCAATGAGTACTCTTACCTAGTACCCCACCTCAGTGAGATTGAGGAAATAGAAGAACGTAGGTGGGATGGGTTTTTAATAAAATATTTAACATCAAGTGCAGAAGACGAAGCATATACCCTAAAAAGCTTCTCGGCTGGTGCTGACTTTAATCCGTATCTAATGAAAAGTACTCAGATTACAAGCTTCCTGAAAGTGATCTTTGAGGATGCTGTATCTAATAATTCTTAAATAATTTCTCTATTTTGAGTAGCGTAGAAAAGCCGCCTATACTGTGTATGGGCGGCTTTTTGATAGGAGCTATTTAATTTTATCAGCTAAATTTTGAACTAGGATTTCCAAAATTTAACTAGTCAAACTACCCAACTTCAACACTCGTCACATTCTGAAAGCCTCTTGGCAATTGACCACCACGATTACCACGAACACCCGTATAGTTAGCCAGATCATTTGGCTTGAGTGTCACATGGCGTTTGCCAGCGGTAATGACAAGACTGTCTTGCTGACTAAGTGGTGTGATAGCAAGTACCTCTTCGCCATCTTTTAGTTTGATTAGTTTATTACCTTTACCGCGAGCTTGTTCAGGCAAATCATCAAGGGCAAATATCAGTAGATATCCTGCATTGGTCGCAACGGCAACATGATCAGGTGTCACACGCACATTGCTATTTTCACCTTCTGTATTAGCGGCCGTCTCTACTAGTACGTCGATACGTGCAACAGGGAGCAAGCGACTATCAGTTGCTAGGTTAATGACGTTTTTACCAGCTTTCTGATTGCTATCGAGGTTGCCAATGGTATTGATAAAACCATAACCTGCCGAGCTGGCAAGAATAATGCGTTGATCGTTATCACCCGTTAGTAGCTGCTCAAAGCTAGCGCCTGCTGGCGGCTTTAACACACTGGTTAGCGGATCACCTTGACCACGTGCAGATGCTAAGTTATGCGCATCGATACTATAGCTGCGTCCCGTACTATCGAGTACGTAAATCCTTTCGTTTGATTTGCCGCGCACGTGCGCTTGATAGCTGTCACCTGAGCGGTAACTCATGCCAGCAGCATCGACATCATGACCTTTGGCAGCACGAATCCAACCTGCCTTTGATAAGATGGCAGTGACCGGCTCACTCGGTACGAGATCTGACTCTTTTAGTGCTTGCGCTTCTTCGCGCTCTGCCAATGGCGATACACGCTCATTGCCATGTTCTTTCATATCGGCAGTAAGCTCGTCAATCATCAGATTGGTTAAACTGTCTGGATTGTCTAAGTACTCTTGAATGATGGCACGTTCGGCAGCAAGTTCATCTTGCTCGCGGCGCAGCTCAATCTCTTCTAATTTTGCCAACTGACGCAAACGAATATCCAAGATAGCATTGGCTTGAATGTCAGTCAGGTCATAGTCCTGCATCAAGGTTGCTTTCGGATCATCCTCTTCACGAATGATGCGAATCACTTCATCAATATTCAGATAAGCAATCAGCAAGCCCGCCAAGATATGCAAGCGTTTATCGATTTTATCGAGGCGATATTGCAAGCGTCGCGTGACCACCGAGCGGCGACAGATTAACCATTCTTCCAAGACTTCCTTTAGGTTTTTCACCTGAGGCTTACCATTTAAGCCAATCATATTCATATTGACGCGGTAATTGCTTTCTAGGTCAGTACTGGCAAACAGGTGACTCATGACACGATCGACATCGACTCGCGTTGAGCGCAACTCAAGGACGATACGGCAGGCATTTTCGTGATCTGATTCATCATGAATGTCGGTCACCCAAGGCAGCTTTTTATCGGTCATAAGCTTAGCAATTTGCTCTTGGATTTTGTTGCCCGAGACTTGGTAAGGAAGCGCGTCAATGATGACGAGATTTTTTTCTTTAGGGTCAACATGAAAGGTTGCACGCATCTTATAACTGCCGCGTCCAGACTCGTACATCGCTTGCAGATCTTTTTTGCTAGTGATGATTTCCGCTGGCGTTGGCAGATCAGGTGCGGGTATCGATTGGGTAAGCTGCTTAACTGATAGCTCTGGGTTTTTGAGCAAACGAATGGCCGCGCGTACCACTTCATTAAGGTTATGTGGCGGAATATCAGTTGCCATACCAACAGCAATACCTGTCGTACCGTTTAATAAAATATTAGGTAAGCGGGCAGGTAAGGTAGTTGGTTCTTGCATCGTACCATCAAAGTTATCTTGCCAGTCGACTGTACCTTGTCCCAATTCTGCGAGCAACGTATTGGCATAAGCCGACATTTTGGCTTCGGTATAACGCATCGCAGCAAAAGATTTCGGATCATCTGGGCTACCCCAGTTACCTTGACCAGTGATAAGCGGATAGCGATAACTGAACGGCTGTGCCATCAGTACCATGGCTTCATAACAAGCGCTATCACCATGCGGATGGTATTTACCCAATACGTCACCGACCGTACGCGCGGATTTCTTGGCCTTAGCAGAGGACTTTAGCCCAAGCTCGCTCATGGCATAGACGATGCGACGCTGGACAGGTTTTAGACCGTCAGCAATATTTGGCAGCGCCCGATCCATGATGACGTACATGGCATAGTTGAGGTAGGCCTGCTCAGTGAACTCTGCGACTGAACGAGTATCCATCGGCTCATTGGGAGTAATTGGGGCGATCGTATGATCAATAACATCAGACATAAAATAGGATTCACTTATCAGTTTTAATAGGTATAGATAATTGGTTCAAGCATACAAATAGGATAGTGCTATCGTAAAGGATATTGCACTAATTAAAAAGACGTATGTCAGAATATACGACATCTCGTGACGTGCTTAAAACAAGCGCTTATAAGGGTCTTTTATAGTGTGGTGATTCATAGCTTTTATAGATTAAGTTAAGTATAGTAAATCTAATATTTGTTTTTTATATGGTTAATAGATGTTTTAAGGTTGAATCCTTTTTATTTAAGATATTTTGTCTATCATCAATCCAAAAACAGTAGGTTGAGAATAGTTTTGATGCAAAATTAATAACTGAAAGTATGACAGCTAATAGACTAAATAAGGCGGCTGATTTGCCTATTTAAATAGCGTTAACCATATATTGACACGGACAAGTCGCTACTGAATATCTTACAATAAGGAGTTTCTGTTATGTCATTTGACCCTTTATCTAAAATTTCAGCCTCTACCATACTAAAAAACGAAAGTAAGTACCTAGGGAAAAACGCTACTAGAAATGTGCTGTTGATTACTGCTATAGCCAGTCTAGGATTGACAGCCTGTAGCCCCTCACAAATGAGCAAAACGCTACCAGCCGAGACAAGCAGCACAGTCAATCAAGATGCAGCAGTGGTGTCAGAGTCTATCATGGCGTCACCCAGTGTTAAGCCCTCAGTCATCAGCCAACAGATGATGATACGTTCTGCGGCGCAGACAGGTATCGTACGCCCATTACCGAGCATCATAGTCACGCCAGAGGCAAAAGACAACTATCAAAAAAACGCAGCCAATCCTGTACATCGAACTACGGATATGGCGGTATCCACTTTGTCTATCGATACCGATACGGGCAGCTACGCCAATGTGCGCCGCTATTTAAACGAGGGTCAACTACCACCTGTTAATGCCGTACGGGTAGAGGAATTGATTAATTATTTTAACTATCAATTTGATGATGGCAAACGCTTAGGTAGTGCCCCGTTTATTGTGTCAACTGAGGTAGTAGACTCACCTTGGGATAGAGCAGATCAGGATAATAAAATCGTCAAAGTCGGTATCAAAGCCGTTGATGGTAGCTGGTCGCAAAAAACAGACAAGCAATCTATGCCACCTGCCAATCTCGTATTTTTAGTAGATGTCTCAGGCTCTATGTCGTCGCGCGATAAGCTGCCACTGGCACAGTCTTCGCTTAAGCTGTTGACAGAGCAGATGCGCGCCCAAGACAGCATCAGTATCGTGACCTATTCAGGTCGTACTAGTGTGGCGTTGCCTGGGACCAATGGTGACCAAAAAGCAAAAATATTGGCTGCTATCGAGGAGTTGAATGCCTCAGGCTCAACCAATGGGGAAGACGCTCTGAAATTGGCCTACAGGCAAGCTGAACAAGGACTAAAAAAGAACGGTATCAATCGAATCATGATGTTAACGGATGGCGATTTTAACGTTGGTATTAGTGATGTCGATGAGATGCTTGATTTGGTCAAAGCCAATCGCGATCGCGGTATCTCTTTGTCTACCGTTGGCTTCGGTCGTGGTAATCTGAATGATCACATGATGGAACAGATGGCGGACAACGGCAATGGTAATTACAGCTATATTGACAGCTTAACTGAAGCAAAAAAAGTCTTTGGGGATGAATTAGCCGCGACATTTAACACCGTCGCTAAAGACGTAAAAGTCCAAGTTGAATTTAATCCTGATGTGGTGAGTGAGTGGCGCTTGATTGGTTATGAAAATCGCGTACTGGCTGAAGAAGACTTCAATAATGACAAAATTGATGCAGGTGAGCTTGGGGCAGGTAAAGCAGTTATCGCTTTGTTTGAAGTGACACCAAAAGGTCAAAAAGGGTTATATAGCGATCGCCGTTATGCTAATAGCAATACCAGTTCAGATAATAAACAGAACTCTAATGAGCTTGGCTATCTAAAAATTCGTTATAAAGCACCGACAGGTGATAGCTCCAAACTGATTAGCCAACCGATTAATAAAGTTAGCCGCGCTTTAAATAAAGCCAGTATCGATACTCAGTTTGCGATGGCAGTAGCAGGATTCGGCCAACGCTTGACTCAAAGCGATTATGTTAATGACTGGCAATACAGTGATAGCACTAAGCTTGCCAAAAGTAGTATCGCAGATAGTCCAAGTAGCGATACTGATGGTACTCGTCGCAACTTTGTGACGTTGACTGAGCTGGCGAGTGCGCTAAAAAATAGCCGATAGTGAACAGTTATCGTGTCGGGATGGTCATTAGGGAGCAGAAGTCAAGGGTCATATTTTCTAATAGCTTGACTGATATTTTATATCTAATATATTGATATTTATAGAGATATTGAGCGTCAAGCCTATTTGAGAACTGGTATAGCAATCTTTTGTATTGAGTACTATGTATAAAGTGTGTATGTTAATGAACAAAGGGCTATTTACCGCTATATTGTTCGCTCAGCACTATACAAATATGTCGCAGCCTTGCTTTTTATCATAACGATAGGCAAGACTCTGACGTTTTGTATATTTATCACACTGTGATTGGCGTGGGTTGACGGTAATGTATTATTACTAGGAGAGAAAAGATTATGGAAAATCAAGGAAACTTAACCCGTCGTGACGATAAAGTTTGGCTAAAAACGTATGAAGAACTTGGTCTGGAGTATGACATTGAGTTGCCAGCCGACAATACGTCACTTATCGATATTTTCGAAAAAAGCTTCGCTGAAAATGCTGATAAAACTGCCTATATCTGCATGGGTTCATCGTTAAGCTTCCAAGAAGTAGATTTATACAGCCGTCAAATGGCCGCTTATCTACAGTCATTAGGATTGGTCAAAGGCGATAAAGTTGCGGTCATGATGCCCAACATTTTGCAGTTACCAATCTCTGTCATCGCTGTACTACGTGCAGGCTTTACCTTAGTTAACGTCAATCCTCTGTACACTACCAGAGAGCTTGAGCATCAGTTGACTGATTCAGAAGCCAAAGTGCTAATCATGGTCGAAAACTTTGCCAAAACCTATCAAGACATCGGTCGCAATGTAGTCGATAAAGTCGTGATTACAGGTATGGGCGATTTGATGGGTACGCTCAAAGGCTTTATGGTCAATACGGTCGTCCGCCATGTCAAAAAAATGGTGCCAGACTACAGTATTTCTAATAGCATCAGCTTCAAAACGGCATTAAAGCAAGTCACCGCTAGTAAATATAAGCGCCCAACCAATATCACGCTTGATGATATCGCTGTCCTACAGTATACCGGTGGTACGACAGGTGTGGCGAAAGGTGCGATGCTAACGCACAAAAATTTGGTAGCAAACTTAATTCAGTCTAATACCTTTTTGGGCACCGCTTTTGATGATTTCGACCAAAGAGGTGAACAACCTGTAATTATGACGGCATTGCCGATGTATCATATTTTCTCATTCACCGTATGTGGCATGTTCGGTCTGTATCGCGGTTGTGTTGTATTATTGGTACCAAACCCACGCGATCTTGATAGCTTGTTAAAAGCATATAAAGCCAACCCACCAGCGTTTTTCCCAGCGGTCAACACGTTGTTCAACGCGCTTGCCAACAACGAAGAATTTATCGCGATGGATCATAGCAAGCTGCGTCAATCGATGGGCGGCGGCATGGCAGTACTAAGTCCAACAGCAGAGAAATGGCGTCAAGTCACTGGTAATATTATCATTCAAGGTTACGGCCTGTCTGAAACAGCACCAGTAGCGACTTCTAACCCTAGTAACAGCAAGACATTCACAGGTACCATTGGTGTACCGATGCCAGCAACAGATGTGGCAATTTTGGATGATGCAGGTAATGAAGTAGCACTTGGTGAGCGCGGTGAGATTAGTGTTCGTGGCCCACAGGTCATGAAAGGTTACTGGAACCGTGAAGATGCTACTGCCGAAGTTATGACAGCAGATGGATTCTTCCGTACTGGTGATATCGGTATCATGGCTGACAACGGATATGTAACCATCGTCGATCGCAAAAAAGATATGATTTTGGTGTCTGGTTTTAACGTTTATCCGAACGAAGTCGAAGAAGTCATGGCTGGCCATCCTAAGATTTTAGAATGTGGTGTCATCGGTATCGAAGACGAGAAAAGTGGTGAGATTCCTAAGATCTATGTTGTCCGTAACGATCCTAGTCTGACTACCGAAGAAGTTCTTGAGTATGGTAAAGAGAACCTAACAGGTTATAAGCGTCCTCGTCGTGTTGAGTTTATTGATGAGCTACCAAAATCGAACGTTGGTAAGATTTTGCGTAAAGATCTACGCGTACTTGAAGAAAAAAACCACGGTTAATTTACTGATACACGCACCTAGAGAGTTGTTTGATAGATGCGTGTATCAATCAAAGACGCATGTGAAAGTATCGCTCGATTAGATACTGTAGCAACTAAAGTAGTAACCAAAAATGATAAGGCTGCAACCATGCTGTCTTATCATTTTTTTGTCTTTATCGCTTTTGACATTTGTGGATGACAGCTACTATTAATAGAGAATATCTATTAAAACTGCTATAGTGCCCATCGACGTATTTTTGTTTTTATCCAAAAAATCGTACTGGTTTTACTTAAGGTAACTGGTGAAATCATGGTAGTAAATATCGTTTTCGACTGGTCGTGCTGAGTGGTAGTATTATTTATCATAGACCCAGTAACACACTTTAATTTGCAAAGCTTATGAATGACAAACCCGATTATACTTATCTATTTCTTATTCATAAGCTTCTGCTGTCAGCGATAATCATAAAAAATGGTGTTTCCATTAGCATATTCAATGTTTTTAACAGTAACATTTAGGGAAAATTATGACGGATAATATTAATAAAAAAACGACAGATAATAGCGCTGCAACTGATGATAAAGCCAATACTACTAACGACGTTTATCAAAGCAATGTGTTTCCTACTATGCCGACCATCGACAGTGATAGTCCGTGGCTGAGCGCTTATGAGCGCTATAGCATCGATGCTACTATCGAGATGCCAGAAGACAATACCTCTTTACTTGATGTGTTCGAGCGTAATTTTAGCCGTTATGGCCAAAAACCTGCCTATATCTGCATGGGCTCATCGATTACTTTTAAGCAATTAGATCTATATAGTCGCCAGATTGCTAGCTATTTGCAGTCAATAGGACTGGTCGCAGGCGATAAAGTTGGGGTCATGATGCCCAACGTCTTGCAGTATCCAGTAGTTGCTTTGGGTATCATTCGTGCAGGGATGGTGTTGGTCAATGTAAATCCTCTATACACAAGTCGTGAACTGTCACATCAATTGCATGACAGTGGTGCTAAAGCGCTATTTATCGTAGAAAACTTTGCCAAGACCTATCAAGAGGCCGAAGACAAAGGTCAGGTAGAGCATGTAGTGGTGTGTACCATTGGCGATATGCTAGGTACGATTAAAGGAGCCGTGGTCAACCTCGTGGCTCGTCATGTTAAAAAGATGATCCCTGCTTATAGCATACCGAATAGTGTGAGCTTCAAGCATGCTCTGAATGCGGAGTCAGCCAGTAAGTACCAGCGCCCTGAGTTGAACTTGAGCGATGTGGCCTTGCTGCAATATACCGGTGGTACGACAGGAGTAGCGAAAGGCGCGATGCTGTCTCACGGCAATCTAGTCGCCAACATGCTACAGGTCAGTGCGCTGATGAACAGTGCATTTGATGACGATATAGATGGTAGAGATGTGATTTTGACCGCACTGCCGCTATATCACGTATTCTCATTTATGGTCTGCGGTATGTGTAGTATGTATCAAGGTTATGCCTCGCTACTCATTCCGAATCCGCGCGATCTTGATGGGCTTATCAAAGAGATGGCCAAGTACAAGCCAGCGTTTATCCCTGCGGTGAATACTTTGTTTAATGGCTTAGTACACAAAGATAACTTTGCTGATTTGGACTTTTCTAATCTAAAAGCGTCTATCGGCGGCGGTATGTCAGTATTGCCTAGCGTAGCGAAAGAGTGGCACAAAATCACTGGCCTGCCTATCGTTGAAGGTTATGGTCTATCTGAGACTTCACCTGTTGTAGCATTTAATCCGATGACTATTGCGGAATTTACCGGAAAAATCGGTATTCCTGCGCCTAGTACGGATATCGTACTCATTGATGATGACGAAAATATAGTAGCCATGGGCGATCGCGGTGAAATCTGCGTAAAAGGTCCACAGGTTATGATTGGTTATCAGAATCGTCCGAAAGAAACTGCTGAATCCTTTACGGCTAGCGGTTACTTAAAAACGGGCGATATCGGCATCATGGACGAAAAAGGCTTTATCAAAATTGTCGATCGCAAAAAAGACATGATTTTGGTATCTGGTTTCAACGTCTATCCAAACGAAATCGAAGAAGCGATGAGTGAGCATCCAGCAGTCGTAGAATGCGGTGCTATTGGTGTTCCGAACGATGATCGCGGCGAAGAACCAAAACTGTTTGTGGTCAAAAAAGGCGACGTGACTGAAAAAGAGCTACTAGAATATGGCAAAAAACAACTGACTGGCTATAAGCGCCCACGTCATATACAGTTCGTTGACGAATTACCAAAGTCGAACGTTGGCAAAATCCTACGTAAGGAATTGCGTAAGATGGAAGGGTTAGAATAGTTTATATCTGACATTCTGTTGATAACGGTGGCGTAATGGCAGGTGCGAATCTTGCTATTGCGCCGTTGTCACGTTAGGATATCTTAAGATTTTAGTCGACTACATATCTATCAATGTGTTTACTAACGACTGATAGGTATTTTTATGACACTGCTTTTATAACATTGTACTAGGAATTTTTATGCGTATTGACAATCGTGAGCTTGACCAACTTCGCTCGATCAGCTTTGAGCGCCATTATACGAAGCATGCTGAAGGGTCAGTACTGGTAAGTTTTGGCGATACCAAAGTACTATGTACTGCCAGTGTAGAATCTGGTGTGCCGCGCTGGCTCAAAGGTAAAGGCAAAGGTTGGATCACAGCTGAGTATGGTATGTTGCCACGCGCGACCAACACGCGCAATCAGCGTGAAGCGGCTCGCGGCAAACAGTCAGGTCGTACGCAAGAGATTCAGCGTTTGATTGGTCGTAGCTTACGTGCCATGATTGATCTGAGTAAGCTTGGTGAAAACACTATCTATCTAGATTGCGATGTGTTGCAAGCGGATGGTGGTACTCGTACGGCGAGTATCACTGGTGCTGCAATTGCACTTATCGATGCGCTAGAGAGTATCCAAAAGGCCAAGAAACTTAAAGCAGATCCACTAATCGGATTGGTTGCTGCGGTTTCTGTTGGTATGAAAGATGGCGAAGCATATCTTGACCTAAACTACGAAGAAGACTCTAGCTGCGATACCGACTTGAACGTTGTGATGACCCAAAAAGGTGAGTACATTGAGCTGCAGGGTACTGCTGAAGAAAAGCCGTTCACTCGTGCTCAAGCAGATGCTATGCTGTCATTAGCTGAAAAAGGCATCGCTGAATTGATTGAAATGCAACAGACGGCGCTTGGCTGGTAGGCTACCATTTAGATACAACACACTGTCTTTGTTTTTAGTGTCAATAACTGCCTGTTAGCTGCTAATAGGCAGTTTTTTAATAGAAAATATTCGTACATTACGTAATAGGTAACAACACATGCTCAAGCTAACTGATGATGGCGCCAAAATCACCTTACAAGGGCAAGCAAATGCTGCTGATAATGGCATGTTTTGGTTTGGTTCTGCATTATTGATAGGGGCAGTCGCAGTCGCCATGGCGATGAGCTTGTTGCCTGAGCGTTTAGCCATCGGTGCACTTGCACTGCTTATCATTGGTAGCTTTATTTTTAATAAAAAGCGCCAACAGCATAAAAAAGCCATGAGCGGTATGATTAGCAGTGGCACATTGTGGGTAAGGGCTGGCGAGCTGGTACATGACAATCTAGGTAAGCGTGAACATATTCATTTAACGGATGGCGATAAGATAACGCTGATTGGCGAGCAATTACAGATTGTCGATAGCAGTGACGTTCGCAAATATCGTATTACTGGTTTCGAGAGTGCTCAAGAAGCAAAAGCTGCTAAAGCTATCTTAGAAGGGCAAGCGCTAACGAAACGCCATGTAAATATTAAAATGAAGAGTAATTAATATCTTTTCTTAATTTCATACTTTACCAAAGCATAGCTATTGTCTTCATATTATCTAAACTCCTAACTCAAGTGTCATTTTAAATTTCACTCGACGTGCCTCTCCAATATTGTCATCTATCAGTATATTTATACCGTCTATCATCTATCGCAGGCGAATAGTGCTTGCAGATTTGTGGCTAAATGGTTTATAAGTAGGATTATAAAATTTGTCTTTCTTATTATTGATACTGTCATTGAGATTTAGTTGACAAGGAGTTAGTCATGTCGCGTTTGTCTATACCGTCAGTCGCCGCGTCGTGCGGTTTTTTACTATTTACCTGCAGCATGGTAGGGCAAGCCCATGCAGATAGTATGAGCATGCTTATCGCCCAAAAATCTATTCAACCAACGACGAATACATCCTATCGTTATCCTGAGGTACAGCGTTCAGCACCTACAGTCTTACCAGCGTTTTTATCAGGCAACTATGACAATGTCGATAGCGAGTATCTACCGCTATTAAGCAATGCCGAGACGCAGAGTAGTATGGCAGCACGTGAGGTGGTTAGTACCGCCCGCAAAATGGCACTTAACGAGCGCACGATTATTCAAGGTGGCTGCTGGGACTATTTAAATGCTGTATTTAATCGGGCAGGGGTATCGCGTAATACCATACACAAAGGCACTTATGCGCAAGGGCCCTATGCTAGTAGCAGTGAGATTGAAGCAGGCGACTGGCTCTATTATATCAATCATGGTTACAATGGCGTCGAGCATAGTGGACTGTTTGTCGGTTGGGTCGATGAGCGTGCCAAGCAGGCATTGATACTGAGTTATGCTGGCGAAAATCGCCGTGAACCAGCTCGTTATCGCGTTTATGATTTAAGCAATGTTTATCAAATTATGCGTCCGAGCGTTTAGTGCTCTATATCTTCAGTTTGACAACACGGCCTATAATTGAATAAAAAAGCGTCCGCAACTCATTGAAGTTACGGACGCCTTTATTTTGCATGTCTAATTGGTTTTCTTATGCTAAAACGGTTTTACCACAACGAGAATGACGATAATCACTAAGGCGAAGACAGGCACTTCATTAAACCATCGCCAGAATTTATGCGTTTTATAATGTGGATTATCTATCAGCTTTTTACGATAAAAGCCGCAAGCGCCATGATAGCCTGACAGCAACACTACTAATAGCAATTTGACGTGTAGCCAGCCTTGGGTTTTATAGACATCCCAGCCCAACCCTAACATCCATAGACCAAAGATCCATGTCGCTATCATCGATGGGGTCATGATGCCGCGATACAGCTTGCGCTCCATAATGACAAAGCGCTCATGACTGATGCTATCGTCGCTCATCGCATGATAGACAAACAGGCGCGGCAAATAAAATATCGCCGCAAACCAGCAGACCATCGAGATAATGTGCGCCGCTTTAATCCAGTTAAAATAATCTGCCATCGTAGTTTCTCTTGCTTAACTTGTATTTTTTAGCTTTGGCTTAATCTGCCAATACAACTTGTGTTTGATGACCATTCATCGCATTCAATACAGGCAGTACTTTAGGTGCTCTTGGTGCGGCAAACTGTTTGGTTAGGCCAAGCTCACGCATGAGTCTATCGTCGCCTGATTGACTTGCATTACCAGTGGTAAGAAGCTTGTCACCATAAAAGAACGAGTTAGCGCCTGCCATAAATGCTAATGCTTGCTCAGAGTCAGATAGACTTTCGCGGCCAGCAGATAGACGCACGTAGCTAGTCGGGCAGCAAATACGGGCGACCGCAATAGTACGAATCCACTCAAGTACAGACAGCTGACCTTCAGCTAATACTTTGTCCCCAATCGGTGTACCTGCAATAGGCACCAGTAAGTTGACTGGTATTGATTCAGGCGCTTTTGGCATTTTTAGCAGCTCAAGTACCCAATCGATGCGGTCATCACGGCTTTCGCCCATACCAACGATATTACCGCTACAGACATTAATGCCAGAGTTACGCACGTTTTCTATCGTGTCTAAACGCTCATCATAGCTACGCGTGCTAACGACTTGTTCATAGTAACTGCGCGAAGTATCTAGGTTATGGTTGTAGTAATCTAACCCTGCATCGGCCAACTGTGTCGCTTGATTGGTATCGAGCATACCCAGTGTCATACAAGTCTCAAGTCCCAATGCTTTCACTTCTTTGATCAGCTCAACCACATAAGGCATGTCTTTAGCACTTGGGTGTTTCCACGCGGCACCCATGCAGAAGCGTGATGAGCCACTGTTTTTGGCGCGTTTGGCCGCTGCGATGACTTTATCAACTTCTATGCGCTTTTCTGCTTGTAGTTTGGTGGTGTCGCGATGATGGCCTGACTGTGAGCAGTAGCCGCAATCTTCAGGGCAGTTGCCCGTTTTGATAGAGAGTAGCGTGCTGATTTGCACTTCATTGGCAGTGAAATGCTTTCTATGGATGGTCTGTGCTTGTAACAGCAAGTCCATTAGAGGTAAGTCAAACAATTGCGCGATTTCTTCACGGCTATATGTCGTAGCTACTTTACTATCAGTCTGAGTCGCGTCTGTAGCTAGATTGGCCAAAAAATCACTGTTGGTAGTATCTGGCTGAGTGGCTATATCAGTTGGCTGGGTGGCGTCAGGTTCGGAGATGCTAAGCAATCCTGCCATAAGGTAAGTCCTTTTATAAGAATTAGAGGGTATTAAATAAAACCAATGTTTTTATCTATTGTCATTTATAAGGTAACAAAAAAGGTTGCCGTATAGTATACCGCAACCTTTTTAGAAAATCAGAACACTGCTAGACAGTATGTATAATTGTCACAGTAGCGCACATAAATAGTAACTATACGTTTGGCTATTTAGTTCTATATCATCCATTCTACCAATGACTACCGCTCAGTGCACTATTCTTTTTATTTACCAAGTTTATGCTTGGCAATACCAACCCAATGCTCAGCAAATTTCTGTGCTTTATAAGCGTAAGGTTTGGCTTTTTGGATATATGGTTTGCACTCTTCTGGGATAGCTGGAACGATATGCTTAGCAAGTTTGTTAAACCACATCATTAGGCTATAGTCGCCTTCGATGCTCAAGTTTCCTTCTTGTACAGCAGTCATAAAGGCAGGCAAGCTACCTTTGGTTAGCAGTCTAACGCCAGTCATAGAGTCTTTGAAAGTAATGGTTAAATCGGCTTCTTTTGCATGACCGCTTTGTTGACTAAACTGTCCATTATCAAAGCTCAAAGAACGGGCGATATCAGACTCAGTACTAGCAAACTCAATCGTAACTTGGCGATCAGCGAATAACGCTTTGACATCTTCGTTATCGCTATCAGCTAACATAGACAAACGATAGCCAACAACAGCCAATAAAGCATCTAATGGATCAGATTTAATATCTAATACAGGAACAGTAAACATAGCAGAACTCCTAAAGAAATGAGGCATAAAAATAAATCGTACTTTATACCAGTTTTTATGACAAATATATAACTGGATTATAAACTATCACAGTGCGTCAACTCTTTAGGAGTTAAGTAGAGAGCGTTAAGTATCTTGTAACATTCAATGTCACTGACGTAAGTAAGGTGTTGATATAGACAAATATAGGTATAAATAGGACGGTTTTAACGGAAACGTGGCTGATAGTTATCATCGTAGACAGGAGTGTGTTCGATATAGCGTGCGGCTTCTAGCTCACGTTGCTGGCTAACTGTCTGACTCACGTCATCATAGCGCAATGCTCGATACAGTACCCAAGCTGCCAACGGTAACCAACTGATACCCATAGCGATGATATAGCGATGCCATGATGATAGCTCCATCAACATAGGACGACCGGCTAATATATTTTGAATCAACTCAACGGTGAACCAGTAAGCCATACCGCCAAACAAATATAGCAGTAGCCAACGATATGACGACAAGGCGAGCACCACTACTAAACTGGCTAGCAGTCCATAACCAAGCCATGCCGCGCCGCTCCATGCCTCTACACCGATAAAAGAAAATATAGTTATTAACATCATTCATCTCGCTATTCATAAGGTGAATTCCAATGAGACTATTATGAGAGGTTATTGAGTAAAGCTGAAGAGGGTACAGGCGACTTTGCGACAACCGTTGACGTTTGGTTTTTTGGCTTGTTTTGCGATATTTGATGGCTAGATGTTAGGCTAAGCGCCGTGAGCAGTGGCGCTTATTTTGAGTGATACGGAAATGGTTTTTCTAGTCTAGGACGACGTTTATTAGCTAGCAAACCATGCCAAACTAGCAAATAGGACTGACAGTTCGTTGAATACTTAGACTCGATTGGTACGATTACCCCACCAAGATAATAGCGAAACTAAGATAGCACCGAGTAGCATAAGTCCTACTGTCGTTGACCACTGTGCGCCAGTAGGGTATTGCCACGGCATGACATTATGGACAGCTTCAGTGTTGAGCGAGCCTAGCGCATCTACTTTCCATGGCCATACTTTTATTAGAGAGCCTGCGATAAAGCCTGTCAGCAATGCTAAGGTAGCCTGATAATAATGCGAGAGTAGCCACTTAAGTGCGCGCGTGAATAGTAATAGCCCAGTCGCCATACCTGCAATGACTGTGAAAATGGCACTTAGATTCATCGTGTCGACCGCTTCTAATACCGCATCGTAAGCACCTAGCAATAGCAAAATAAACGACCCTGATATCCCTGGTAGGATCATGGCACAAATAGCAATTGCCCCTGCAAAAAACAGATACGGTAAGCTAGGCGTGGTCGTGAGTAACGGCATACTACTAATGACCACAGCGGCAATAAGCCCAGTCGCAAACAGTGCGACACGTCCTATATTCCAGCGCTTAATTTCACTAAGCAAGATAAATACCGTTGCGACTACCAGTCCAAAAAAGAACGACCAAATAAGCAAAGGTTGGTTGTCCAATAAATGCTTAATGATACCAGCTAAGGTCGCAAAGCTAGTGGCAATACCCAGTAGCAAACATAATAGAAATGTCGCGTCTACTTGTCGCCAAATTGCAGCGAATCCTTTGATGCCACCTTCTTGACGGAATATCGTCCAAAGATTGGGGCCGATACTACCAAGTGCGTTAATCAAGCGCTCGTAAATCCCTGCAATCAGCGCAATAGTGCCGCCAGAGACACCGGGCACGATATCAGCTGCTCCCATGGCCATTCCTCTGACATAAATACCTACCAGCTGTTTTGGGCTATCGGTACGTACAGGTACCGTATCTGGCTCTAATGGTGTTGGCGTTGGCGCTGACGGCTGAGTTGGCCGTGGAGATTGTGGTGCCGTCATGGGCATTCCTTTATCGTTTAAAAATAAATGTTATCTGAAAATAAGCATTAGATGAAAACAGGCGTGAGCTAAACATCAGCGTACATAGCAGATTTTATTAATTATCATCACGTACTAAGGCATGTCTTCAATTCATTTGTTAGTCGTTTAACTGAACTAAGAATGGCCAAATTTTACCAGACATCGTCAAATAGCTAGTTAATATATCGGTACTATCTACGCTACTTTTATGTTTTAAGCCATGCCCTAAAGCATAAAAGCCAGATTAATGATGAAACATTAACCTAGCTTATGAAATGGTATAAAGCGTTCTGCAATTACTCAGTAGGCACCAGTGCAGGATAGCCAAGAGCGTACAAAGTACCTTCAAGCCCTGTCACGTTGATAGCGGCATCAGCACGTGCTTGAACAATTGGTTTGGCATGATAGGCCACACCAAGATCGGCCAGTGCCATCATCGGTAAATCATTAGCACCGTCACCGACACAGACCACTTGTGACATCTCAATGCCTAAGCGCTCAGCGGTATGCTCAACGATAGCGGCTTTTTTGGCACCATTGACAATAGGCCACTGTACATGACCAGTGACTTCACCTTCCTCGATATCTAGAGCATTGGCATGCACTTCATCGATACCAAGCTGCTCAGCGATGTAACGAGCAAAATAAGTGAAGCCGCCTGATACTAGCACCGTATGATAGCCCAATGCTTTTAGCGCACTGATCGTCGTGCGCGCACCAGTCGATAACGTTAGACGACTACAGATATCATCCAGCACATCAGTAGAAGTGCCTTTTAGCAAGGCCACACGCTGAGCAAACGATTCATCAAAGTCAATCTCACCGCGCATTGCTGATTCAGTGATGGCTTCGACTTCTTCGCCAATCCCAGCCGTTTTTGCCAGCTCTACGATGACTTCTTGCTCGATCAAGGTCGAGTCCATATCAAAGCAGGCAAGTTTGTGTGTCCGCAGCATATGACCGACAGACAGGATATGACAGTCCACGACGTTTATGTTGCCTGTGCTATCTGCACTGCGTGTATTGTTATATTCTTCAGTTAGGTCACGACGCAGGCGAGCGGTCAGTTGATCATCAATGATGTGAGCGGCTGCGGTTTTTTTGCCAGGGTGCATTAGTGTGTCAGTGACTGGTACTAGCAGATAACGGTACACCTGAGTATGGGTAAAGGGTAGGCGCTGTGCGTCCGCTGCTGTAGGCTCTGTATCAGATACCGTGATATTGACGAAGCTAGCGTCAGTATCTTCGGCAACCGTCACTAGATGCCAGCTTGGCTGCTCATCGACCCACGACTGAACGTACTGATGAATATCTAATGCAGATACCTGAGTCGGCAGTACTACGATGAGCGCAAAAACAGGTAGCGACTGTAGCGCATCAAAGTCTTGCAAATTGGTATCTTCGGGTAATAATGCCGCAATAGAATCAACGGCTTGTTGCCATGCTTTGCTGTCTTTTGGTAACGAATAAGATGTATTTTTTGGCATGGCTCAATTGTCCCTTGTATGCTCATATAAGATTAGGAATAATAACAGTTTTACTGGGCAGCGCCTATAGATGACGCGCAAAGTAACAATGATGCTAAAAAACAGATTTTATGGCGTAAGAAGCCATAGAAAATGCAATAAAGTTATTATGATAAATTTATAAAGTGCTCACGCTATAAGGCTTATTATGGTGATATAGTAGATGAGATAAGCTGGCTGTTTATCAACGGTGCTTTCTTATTAACGATGCCTTCGCAAAAGATTGCGAAGCTGGCAACAATATTGGTACTGTCGATAGTCGTTAATAATCAGTACTGCTTTATCACTATGTGCGCACTACAATTGGCGCACATCACAATTGTTTAAAAATTAGCCAAAAAATGAGCAGTAGCCTCGTTTTTTAATTTCTTCTCTCCAAAAAAGTTTAACATATCATGACGTATTTAGCGCCGCGGCAAGGGTTGTTTGCCATTATTCTTCTGGTTAGTTTTTGTTTGCAGACGCTGTTATTGGTCATTAGTACTGACCAACAGCTGAGCAATAGTCGTGCGTTAAAAGGCGAGCAGATGGTCGCCCAGCTGATTGATGAAGCAAGGTTGTCTTTAGAAAATAAAGACCGTGTGAGTTTAAGCGTTATTGCCAACCGCTATACCAGCGAGCAAGACGTCACACGGATACTGATTAAGGACAACAACGATGATATCTTGGTGCCAGTAGGCAATGCGCCGATGCAGCAAGGTGACACCATTCGTCAAATCGCCACCAATGGCGATGCAGTCATCGGTAGCGTTGCACTGACTTTGAAAGACGTCAGCAAAGGCGAGATTATCGCCATGCAATGGCCGTTTGTCATCGGCACCATGCTGCTACATTTACTGCTTTGGTTGATTTATGGTTACCTCGCTCGTCCAACCAAAGAGCAAATCAATGCATTAAGTCGAGATATCCAAGAATTGTATCGTGACCAATACAGACCAGTCGATCAACGCGGCTATGACCGTGAACTTGAGCGCCAGTCAACGGGTCAGTCAGCGCCTCATTTAGCAGACAGTCAAGTAGCGACGGATAATACGGTTAATGCCACAGATGACGAAGTGACTAATGCCCGCAAGTTTAATGTGCATAATGAAGTGAACGAGTATCTTAGAACCCAGCAAAACCAAGAGACAGGTAACGATACTGACAATCTAGTGAGTGCAGGTGAAGGTAGCGAAATAGCGGATACAGACGGTGTTGCTTCTCAAGCTGCCAGTCATACGTCTAAACTGTCTGCCACACGGTCCGTTGATAGCGTCAAAGTTCAAATTGTATTCCATGATGAGTTCAATATGCTTGAACGCCTTGCACCTGCGCAGCGTCTTCCGTATTTAGCACTCTGCACTCAGCTGCTCAATCAAGCCGTGACTGAGCTACTAAGACAGCCATTGCTGTTGGGTGTGAGTGCGATGAATGAAGCGCATTTCGAAGATAATGGCGCAAGTGTGGTACTAAAGGCTGATAATAGCCATGCAAAAGTGGCACTCGCAGGCGTAATGCTTGCCAAGCTATATTTAATGCTCAACAAAATTATCCACGACAAGCACATTGAGCTGTCGCGCTTTGCTTTGCCAGCGAAAGCGGGCGTGAGTGATGACGCGCAATCGGAGCCAATGACCCATTTGCTCCAGAGTATCGGCAAAAAAGAGCAGCTATTAATATTATTGCCAAATGCCGGCCTCAAGCAAATCAGCAATCATGTACAAGTACATAACATCATGCGCCCAACCACTGTCTATGAGCGTGAGTGTGCGATATTTGATGGGGCTAACGACTCATTGATTCAGCGTTTGGCTGATGTGCGCAACGCGGTTCTGATGATTGAAGATGAAGATGAGCTACACATTTAATGCCGACTGTATTTGGTCATTTATATTACAATTGTCTGTTATATAGCCTACTGGACTATCTTAATCGTAGAGTTGAAATGTACCATATTGCGAAAAAGGATTGACAACATTCAATAGAGACTTTATAAGGCATATATATATTGATGTATTCTTAATACCCTTGCCTAAAAATGATAGGAGTTTGTCATGAGTGACGCTGATATTGACGACGATTTTGATGATGATTTTGTCGACGATGATGATGCAAAGATGGTTGAAGAAGCTGAGACGAGCGTACGTACACGTTTAAGTAGTCTTGAAAAACGTCGGCTAATCGATAACTTGCTAGAAGAAAAGCGTTTGGCTAAAGAGTTAAAAGACGATCTAGACGATATAGACAACTTCGATGAAGATGGCGATGATTGGGATGATGACGATTTTTAATTTATCGTCGTCAGTCTTTTAAGCGGACTAAAGTGCTTTAATGATGAACCATTAACTGGGTTGCCTGCTGTTTGGTGTTTTTTCTGCTCGCTCGCATCCAGTTATGTTCCATACTACTTACCTGATAGAGGTTGCTTAGCTTGAATGAGTTGAGCAGTCTTTACCCTCAAATTACCCGCCATCTGTCATTTAACCGATCGCTCATTGTGATTGACGACATCTATCTTTTAAGGAATACCAAATTATGAGTAACCAACTAAGTTTTGATGAATTACTGGACTATTTGGACAATCAAGAAAGCCAGTTCGTGCTAGATAGTGTCGCAGCGCATGGTTTTTTGACAGCGACAGTCATCGGTCGTCCATTGCCTAACTGGATGGATGCCCTGTTCGAAGGTCACGTGAGTGAGATTCCAGAAAACGTCATCGACGGTATCAAACGTTGGCGCGATTCAATCATGGCTGAGCTAAAGAACGAGACACCGATCGAATTACCGTTTGGTGAAGATGCTGGTAACGAAGAAGTGGCAGTTGATTTCTCTGACGAGTCAGACATCGTTGCTTGGTCAATCGGTTTTGTCGATGCCATGTATGGTGATGAAGCAAGCGACTGGTTCGAAGATCAAGAAACGGCAGAAGACGTAGCAGTATTGACATTGCCTATGATCGTACTTAGCGGTATCGATGATGAAGATCCAGAGCTGTCTGAGATGCGTAAAGACGAAGATAAAATGGTACAGATGGCCAATAGCATCGAAGGTAATTTGACTGAGCTGTTCTTATTGTTCCATACCAACGATTAGTAAGGCTAAGAAACAGCGTTGCTACTAGCAGTGCTGTTTCTGTCTTGTTTTGTCTATGCTGTATCGCAGCGCTTTGGTTTACTATATATTTTATAAGTCACCGATAAGGTCATCCTATGACTGTGCAACTCTCTAATCTTGAACACTTACCTAACTATCAAATTACCGAACGCCTAGACGTGGTGTACGGTAGTACTGTGCGCTCAAAGCATGTGGGTAAAGACTTGTTCGCTGGGTTAAAAAACATCGTTGGCGGCGAGCTGACGGCTTATACCGAGCTATTAGAAGAGTCACGCCAAGAAGCAATCGATCGCATGATTGTCAAAGCAGAGGCGCTAGGGGCTGATGCGGTGGTCGGTCTGCGTTTTTCAACTTCTAGTATTGCCCAAGGTGCCTCAGAGCTGTTTGTCTATGGTACAGCGGTCAAGGTCGCGCCGATATCACAGCAGCAGTATCAAAACCCGCCAAGCGATGGACACAACCATTCTAGTCAAAATGTGAGTACTCAGACCCAAGTCGCACCCGATGATTTACCGCGTTTCAATCCTTTTGGTTGATTCTATAATACTAAAAGCTAAAATACTAAAAACTACAATACCAAATCCTATAATGCTAAAAGCACCGATGCTTTTTATGATGAGAAACGTGCTATGAATGATTCACTCACGCAAGTGCTCATCAATTATGGGCCGTTTGTCTTCTTATTCGCGGCTGGCTGGTTCTTCGGGTCACGCCATGAGCGTCAGCATTTGGCACAGCTAAGCGTAGCAGAGCAAGCATTGGGCGATATCACTGTCTCAAGCGAACGTCTATACCGTCCCAAGTTAGCAGTGGGTAGTGAAGGCGAGCTGGTACTTGGTAGTGTCGTCATCGCTCAAGATTACTTCAAAATGATCATCGCTCGCGTATTAAGTGTCTTTGGCAAAAACTTAACCACCTATGAGACTTTGCTAGATCGTGCCCGCCGCGAGGCCATCGTTCGTATGCGGACTGAGGCAAAAGCCAAAGGCCACACGCATATCTACGGGTTACGTCTTGAGGTAACCAATGTCAATCAACTAGGCAGTATGGTCGAAGCCATTGCCTACGGTACGGCAGTGATTAGTATTGACCATATTAAACCTACATCTGCTGTAAATCACAAAATCCCCGCTTAAATCATTTCTACTTTTTTATCAAGTGTAAAAACCTATAATTGACTGACGAGTAGTCAGAAAAATCAAAACCATACACTTTTACAACGATATACTGAATTTTGCCGTTCCGTTATTATTTCGGTTCGTAGTAACCAGTTTTATCAAAAATTGTCGGTTTAAAAAACACGACTGTATGGAAAATTGTCATATAAAGAGCTGACAACGTCGGTGGCTTTTACCCAAGATATCAGCAGGATTGGCTGATTGAGCATGACGAGGTTGTCATAAACCTGCCCGTGTAAGGGCTCTATCTACAAGGATGTAGTTATGGAAGGTGTTGAGTTAGTCACGTTTATAAATGCAAAAGTCATTCCCATTAGTATCTTTTTGATTATGATGGGAATGGGATTGTCCTTAGTTACCAATGATTTTAAGAGAGTCGTCAAATACCCTAAAGCAGTCGCCATAGGCTTGACCAATCAGCTAATATTCTTACCGCTCGTAGGTTTTGCTTTGGCAACCACCATGTCTCTCGAGCCAGAGTATGCCGTTGGGGTCATGTTGCTGGTATTGTGTCCTGGTGGCACGACATCAAATCTATTTACCTATTTAGCCAAAGGTGACGTCGCTCTTTCGGTCACCATGACCGCTATTGCCAGTGTCATTACCGTATTTACCATTCCTATCGTCCTCAGTTTTTCGCTCGTATACTTCATGGGTGCTGGTAGTGAGTTTCAGTTGCCAGTGGTCAAGACCATGATTAGCCTAATTGCTCTGACTATCTTACCCGTCAGTATTGGTATGTTGATCAAACGCTACGCCCCTAATGCTGCAGACAAGGGACAGGTGATGGTGTCTCGTTTTGGCGTGATATTTTTGAGCTTCTTGGTACTTTTCTTAAGTTATGTGCAACGAGACATTATCGTTGAAGCGTTAATCGCTACTGGCCCTGTGGCATTGATATTGAACGTATCGACGATGGCGCTTGGTTATTACACCAGTAAATGGTTCGGTCTAAATCCTGCGCAAAGACGCTCGATTACTATGGAAGTCGGCCTGCAAAACAGTACGCTTTCAATGTTTATGGCACTGACGCTATTGGCCAATTATAAGATGTCAATGACGCCAGCCATTTATACGCTAATCATGTTCTTGACCGCTGGTATCATGGTCAGAGTATTTACTGCCCAGCACAATAAAGCCAAAAGAACCGAGATAGAAAACAGTGTATTGGCAGCACGTAGAATGTAAGAGGTTTAAGATAACCGTAGTAACGCATTGTTGCGCAGTTGAGACAGTACTTGGTAAAAAATCAACAGTGTATGGTTTAGTAAAAAAAGCCCGTAATCCGCTTTATATAATGAAGCGTGTTATGGGCTTTTGCGTTTAATGCTCGTTTTAACCCAAACCAGTTTAGCTCAAACCAGTTTTATCTCAAGTCTAAAATCTTCGTCTGTCCATTTTCGCTCTTGCCTCGGCAGCTTGCTCTTTCACTTTTTCAATTTCAAATAAGAACGTACGATTTTTGAGTACCGCGACGAATACAACGCCGCCAACCGTATTGCCCACCAGTACCACGACTAAAAATACCAAGTAGCGCCAGAGACTGACGGTATTGCCATATAGTAATGCTGAAAATACCTCGATATTGCCCACGATACTATGATGCAAGCCTAAAAACCCAATGCTACCAGTGATAAGCGTCACCAGTACGATACGGCTAAGCGTATCTCGTGCAGAGGTTACTAGCCATGCGGCCACGCCCATCATCCAGCCTGCCAGCACGGCGCTACCAAAGATAACCCACCACTCAAAGCCTAAGATATGCTCGGCATAAACATCAATAGCATGGTCTGTAAACAGATGCATATGCAGCCCCAGACCGATCATTAATGCTGCAAATATACAACCGCCAACGATATTACCAGCGATGACAATTCCCCATAGCCGCAGCAGTTTATGTAGCGGCTCAATTTTATTTAAGACAGGCAAGCTCAAGAGGGAAGTCTGCTCAGTAAATAATAACGATTGACCAATCACCACGATAATAAAGCCGATCGGATACAACAGTGACGACAGCACCATGGCATAGCGACTTGGCATCACGTCATTAAGTAAGGCAAACGCTGATAAAATCATAAAAAAGCTGATGCCAATCTCTAGCCCAGCCGTAAAAGCACTGGTAAATAGCGAGCCAAGTGAACGCTCAAAGGTTTCTTTGGCGTGGATAACTTGCTCGACTAAGATACTGGCGTAGCTTTTCGCTTGGCTTAGATTGTCGTCGCTGGCGACCTTTTTGATGGTTTCTTTGTCTTCGTCGCTGATTTCTTCTGGCAGGTCGTCATTTTCTAAGTCTTCGGTGGCTTTGATAGGTTCGTCTGCATCGTTGTCTGTAGTTTCATCTACGTCACTATTTGTAGTGTCGTCTGCTTCCTTTTCTACCTCAATGTCTTTAGAAGAATCGCTGCTTTTTTCTAGCGTATCGTCACCTTCAGGCACAGGAGGGGTGGTGCTCGCGTTCACACGCTCATCGTTTGGTCGATTAGCCTGAGAATCATGGTCATGCTCGGTATCTTGGGACACGGTTGGCTCGCTGGTTATAGGCTAATGATTTTGCTGCATAAGTAATCTCTATTATATTTCCCATTCTTCGGATTGCTGTTGTTAATTGATTAACAATTTGAGTAATAAATCGCCTTCAGGCTTTATAAATTGCCTTACCATCTAACAAAATCTGCCTATCTGCGTTAAAATCACACTATCAACTATTTTTCCTGTTTTTATAGCGTTTTGCGCTATCTCATTTTGACCACATTCATTATCAACAATAAGATCACCCTATTATGAGCAATCCTAATACCGATACCAGCATTGATAGCAATGCGAAAACCAATTTGACCCAGTCGATCCAAGCGGCGCTAAGCCAATTAGAGAGCGCCTATAATCCTGCGGAAGTTGAAGCAGGTATGTATCAAGGCTGGGAAGAAAGCGGCTATTTTCAGCCGACTTTTGATAAAGACGAGTCATTTTCTATTGCGCTGCCACCGCCAAACGTCACGGGCTCGCTACATATGGGTCACGGTTTTAACAACGCTATTATGGATGCGCTCACCCGTTATCACCGCATGGATGGCGACAATACGCTTTGGCAGCCAGGTACGGATCATGCGGGTATCGCCACCCAAATGGTCGTTGAACGTCGTCTAGAGGCGCAAGGTATCAAGCGCCGTGATATGACACGTGCAGATTTCATCGATAAAGTATGGGAATGGAAAGAAGAGTCAGGCGGCAATATCACTAGCCAGATTCGCCGTTTGGGTAGCTCGGTTGACTGGTCGCGTGAGCGTTTTACCATGGATGATGGTCTGTCTAACGCAGTAAAAGAAGTGTTCGTACGCCTGTTCGACGATGGTTTAATTTATCGTGGTAAGCGTTTGGTTAACTGGGATCCAAAGTTCCAAACCGCGCTATCTGACTTAGAAGTAGAAAACCACGACGAAAAAGGTAGCTTGTGGCATTTCCGCTACCATTTCACAGATAAAGACTTAACCACTCAAGACGGTAAAAACTATCTGGTCGTCGCCACCACACGTCCTGAGACTTTGCTTGGTGATACGGCTGTCGCTGTCAATCCTAGCGACGAGCGTTATGAACATTTAGTCGGCAAAACCATTACCTTGCCAATCACTGGTCGTGTTGTGCCTATCGTCGCTGATGATTATGTCGAAAAAGACTTCGGTACAGGCTGTGTCAAAATCACCCCAGCACATGATTTTAACGATTATGAATTGGGTCGTCGTCATAGCTTGCCATTGATTAATATCCTTGATGAGCGCGCCAATATCCTACCAGCGATGGAAGTCTATCCTGACTTGCAGACGCGTGAGCCAGAGCTAGAGACTACGCCTAGCGAGTACGCAGGACTTGAGCGTTTTGCCGCGCGTAAGTTCCTCGTTGAGCAAGCAGGCGAGCAGGGCTGGTTAGAAGATATCGAAGACTATGCGCTAAAAGCCCCGCGTGCTGAGCGTGGCGGTACGATCGTTGAGCCGTGGTTGACCGATCAATGGTATGTCGCGGTCAAAGAACTTGCCAAGCCTGCGATTGACGCGGTAGAAGACGGCAGCATTGAGTTCGTCCCTGCGCAGTACAAAAACATGTATATGGCGTGGATGACCGATCTACAAGACTGGTGTATCAGTCGTCAGCTGTGGTGGGGACATCGTATCCCTGCATGGTATGACGATGCGACAGGTGAAATCTATGTCGCCCGTGACGAAGCTGAAGTACGCACTAAATACAATCTAAGCGACGATGTAAAACTGCGCCAAGATGATGACGTACTCGATACGTGGTTCAGCTCTGGTCTATGGACATTCAGTACGCTTGACTGGGCAGACGTCAACGCCGATCCACGCGTGATGGACACTTTCCATCCGACCAGCGTGCTCGTGACAGGTTTTGACATTATCTTCTTTTGGGTTGCCCGCATGATTATGATGACCATGCACTTTGTGAAAAACGAAGACGGCACGCCGCAAGTACCGTTTAAGACAGTTTATGTGCATGGTCTGGTACGTGATGGCAATGGTCAAAAAATGTCAAAATCGAAAGGTAACGTCTTAGATCCGATTGACCTAATCGACGGTATTGAGCTAGAAGCGTTGGTCGAAAAACGCACCAGCAATATGATGAATCCAAAAGACGCGGCCAAGATTGAGAAGCAAACGCGTAAAGAGTTCCCAGAAGGTATCCCAGCGTATGGTACGGATGCACTGCGCTTTACCTTTACCTCACTAGCCAGTACTGGTCGCGATATCAACTTTGATCTAAAGCGTGTCGAGGGCTATCGCAACTTCTGTAATAAAATCTGGAACGCTAGCCGCTTTGTACTGATGAACTGTGTCGATGGCGAAGGTAGTGCCAAGCCTATCGACCAAGCGGCAAACCCTGATGTATGGGAACTACCAGAAAAATGGATTATGAGTCGTCTGAACTCTACCATTACTGATATCCATCAGCATTTCGCTCAGTATCGTCTCGATATGGTCAGCCAAGATATTTATGAGTTTATCTGGAACGAATACTGTGATTGGTACGTTGAGCTTGCCAAAGCCAGCCTAAATGATGACTCGGTATCGGATGAGCGTAAAGCGCAAATCCGCTATGTGCTACTGCACGTACTAGAGACGGCGCTACGCTTCACCCATCCAATCATGCCGTATCTGACCGAGCAAATCTGGCAGACCATCGCGCCGCTACTAGGTCGCAAAAACACCGACAGCATCGTGGTCGCTGACTATCCACAGACCGATGCCAGCCAAATCAGTGAGCAGACTGAAGCGGATATGGCATGGCTACAAGAGCTCATCGCGAGCGTCCGTAACATCCGTGGTGAGATGAAACTGGGTAATGCGGTACGTCTGCCAGTGCTACTACAGAATGTCTCTGCCGATGAAGAAGAGCGTCTATCTCGTATCAAAAACCAGTTCAAAGCGCTTGCCAAAGTCGAGAGCTTAGAGATCGTCAAAGAAGGCGATGAAGTACCATTATCGTCATCAAGCATGGTTGGTCAGCTGCGCGTACTTGTACCAATGAAAGGACTAATCGATCCAACGGCTGAGCTGGCGCGTTTAGGTAAGTCATATGATAAGTTGAAAGGTCAATCCGAAGGCATCGCGCGTAAACTCGGTAATGAAGGCTTTGTTAGTAAAGCACCTGCGGAAGTGGTCGATGCTGAAAAGGCTAAACTGGCTGAGTTAGAAGGGCAGTTGACGGCGATGACGGCGCAGATGGAGCAGTTGAAGGCGTTGTAAGTAAAGCAAAAGCTTAAAGAGCATAGCCTCAGCATCGGAGTCCTTTAATAAGGGGCAAATATGCGATGCATGGGACGGTGCTCTTTAATAGCTTAGCTCAGCGCTCGTCCCTCGCGCAAAAGTAAATAACAAGAAATACACTGCCATTTTTATGGTGGTGTATTTTTTTATATGTAAGCTCATTTTGTATATAAGTGCCAATTGTTTCTTGTAATAATATAATAAAGTTGAACTTACTTAAAACGAGATAGTCTTATGAAGGTTTGCACCGTTTATCTAGACCAAAACGTTCTGACTGAACTGCGAGTCTCTAAGATAAGAGAAATAGGTTCTAATTTCGCAAGTTTACTTGAAGTATTGAAGAGACCAGACTTCCAAGTTATTTACTCTGAATATACACTTATAGAAATCAGTAAAGTAAAAAGCGAAGAGTTTGTTGTTGAGCATTTGAATGTTTTAAATATGCTCAACGCAATATATTGGAATAATCAGTTTCCACATAAATCCCCTGATTCAAAAATAGTCTATAAGGATTATTTTGAATCGAAGAATTCTTCTTTATCTCAAAGGCTTGATTACAAAAATAAAAAGCTTATTCAGAGCTTGAATGGCATCGATACAGGAGCTACGGCTCAAAAAAGATTTGATTCGCTTATTGATGAGCTTGTTTCAACACCGTTTTCTTTGTTATCAAAGAAGTTACCTATTCTAAAACGACCTATAGATAAAATTGGTGAAAAGGTTTCTCAGTATGCCAGTAAAAAACTTAATCCCTTGAATGAAATCGAAGGTTATTCAGTCTTAAATCTAATTCCCGATTTACGAGAAATTATAAATGATTCAAGTTATGAGAGTATTGAATCATACTCACCTAAAGAGGTCTTTAAAGAGGTTGAACGCCGATTGTTCAATCATGATCCTAACCTTCCGGTTTTACTGTCTCATAATGTGGCGGGTATCGAGAACAAAATTGAATTTCTATTTCTACTTTTAAATTGGGTAGCTTATTTTCCTGATAGGTTTCAAAATATAACTAATAAAAAAGGTTTGCATAATGCCTCTATGCTGGATGCTAAACATGCCTCATTAGCTTGGCATTTCGATTTCATTATATCTACTGATGAAAAGTTCAGAAAGAAGGCGCTAGCTTGCTACTATTTTAGAGGCTCTAAAGCTCAGGTTTTATCTGTAGAAGAGTTCTTAAAAGTATTTATATAGATAACATTATTAAAATTTATATAATATGTATAAATAATTAAGTAGCTATAAAACAAATAGAGATAACCATGAAAACTGATGACATCATAAAGTTTATAAAAAATAAGACATTTGATGATAAAGTACTTATTCCTAGTGAAATAAATGCTTATGAAATAATGAATATTTCAGATATGAGTATTCTAAAAGAGATAGCAAAACATATTGATAAATTTGAGGTTCTCAAAAAGACTGAAACGTGGCCAAAAGACAGTTCAAGGCAATACATCTTAGGTTCAATGGATAAGCTTAATACTTTTCTAAATGATATTGCTGAAGGTGTTTGTCGATGTTCAAAATATCGATATGTTAAATCTACACCAGAAGGGCAAGAAAGTCTGGGACTGATAGAGATATTACAGAAAGTCCAGCATGTTTCTTATCCTGAAACTAACTATGAATGTCGATGTACGCTATGCCAGACTGTTTATATCTGTCATGCTCATGAAGTTAGGTTTGGAATAGGTTATTATTGGATGAAAAAGAAACATTCGGGCTAATTAGTTATCTAATATGGGAATAAAGTATTGTGCAAATTCGCATAATATCTGTAAAATATTTTCGATTAGATGGTTATTCATTCTTAGTAAATAGCATTAAGTTGCCTGCTTAGCTAAAATAAAAAACCGCTTCCGCACTGGCTTTAGCGGTTTTTTAATGTCAGTAATTAGTCTATTATCTTTAAAAGAATAAAACTCTCATGTAAGGAACACCATGAACCATCTCACCGTCGGACAACGCGCACCTTTAAGCAATCTTGCTATTGATGATACCGCACCCATCACGCTTAAGTTCACTCGTCAAAGTCCGATAGAAATGGACATCAGCTGCTTTGCCTTAGACGCAGCGGGCAAACTGATCAATGATGATTATATGGTGTTCTATAATCAGCCGACCTCACCGTGCGGGCAAATCAAGCTCACCCATTACGAGTCGCAAACAACGGCAAATAAAGGCATCCAAGCCGAATTTGAAGTGAATTTATCCAAACTGTCTGCGAACATAGACAGCTTGTTTTTTGTATTATCAGCCGACACGCCGCTCAATCAAATTCAATCGTTAGAGATTGGCATTTGGCAGCAATCGCAAAAGGCACAGGCAGAATATCAAGCAGTAGATTTTGCCCAACAGCAGGCCAGTATGCTCATGCAGCTTTATCGTAAGAGTGGCGTTTGGCGAGTCTCCAACGTCGCGCAAGGCTTTAATGGAGGACTTGCCGCCATCGTGCAGCATTTCGGTGGCGATGTAGAAGAGGGCAGCCCACAAGCAGTAGAGGCGACCGTCACGCCAGTGCAAGCAAAACCATCGCTAGAAAAGGTCATGCTAGACAAAGCGCCAAAACTGGTCAATCTGGCCAAAAAAGCCACGATATCGCTTGAGAAACGCCAGTTGCAGCAATTAACCGCAAAAGTGGCGTTGGTGCTAGATGCTTCAGGCTCAATGAACAGACAGTACAAAAAAGGCCGCGTGCAAGAGGTAGTCAATCGCATATTGCCATTGGCAGTGAGCTTCGATGATGACCAAGCGCTAGACTGTTGGGCGTTTGCCCGAGATCCGCAGTATTTGGGCGAGATTGGGCTGAGTAACTATGACGGTTTTATCAATAACGCTCATGGTGGCTGGCGCAAATGGGCACTTGGCCCGCGCATCAACAATGAAGCAGAGGTCATGAAAGCCGTGACGGAGTTTTACCAAAAAGACGGCTTAGATGTGCCTATCTACGTGCTATTTATCAGTGATGGCGGGGTGAATGACAATCGCGGTATCACGAAAGTCATGACGGAAGCCGCGAAACTACCGATATTTTGGCAGTTCGTGGGCTTGGGTGGTCGTGGTTATGGCATCCTAAAAAAACTAGACGATATGACAGGGCGCGTGATTGATAATTGTGACTTTTTTGAACTTGATGACTTGGATGACATTAGCGAAGAAGCTTTGTATGAAAACATGCTAGAAGAGTTTCCAATGTGGCTAAAAGAAGCCAAGCAGCTTGGTATCGTGCAGTAATAACCTTGTCAGTCTATTAACCATAAAAAACCGCCACAGCAAATACTATGGCGGTTTTTTATTATTCAAAATAGTTTATTTCTAAATTCTCTACAGTTCCCACAGCGATTGATACTGCTCATCAGTCAAGGTCACGATATCGATCTCGGCTAGCATATCACGCAGTTCTTCCCACTTATTTGCATCAGGCTTGATCGGTGTGATCAATCTGCCCAGCGTATTATCAATGATCGCATCCATCAACGCATCGGCCTCGGTTTTACTATAGTCATAATACATACGATGAGCAGTCTCTGGCTCGTTTTTGCACAGTTCTGTCATCTGGTTGGTCACTTGGATAAAGGTCTCTATCGCGTCCTTTTTCGCGCTATAGATCTCATCTGTCGTCAGAATCTCTAAAGCCGAAAAGTTCGGATAAGGTGACAGGTGTTGATCGATAAATTCAAAGTCCAACTCTTCATGAGTCGCTTCAACGCCTTCAAAGTTACAAAAGCATAGCCATGCACCATCTAGGCTTGGGTCTTCTTGCAGGTTTTTTATATGATAAAAGTCTTTTTGCACAAAAGTCACATTATCACGGCTGATACTAAAGCCGTTTTTTTTGGCATAGCGCGTCAATATCTCAAAGCCAATACGATTGGTTTTTTCTTTAGCAGCAGGGGTACAGATGCGAATCGGTTGATTGTTTTTTAATTTATCCATGCTAGCGCGTTGCATCAATATGCCGCCATCGGTCTCAAAAAAGCAGCCTAGCGCACGTAGATTAGGCGCGTAATGTTCAAACAGATGGATAGGCTCATTCACATGCAGGTCGATACTTTGGTTTTGTAATTCGGCAAAGCCATCATAGTGGTCATCTGGCTCGATAATGGTGATATCAAGCCCTGCCTGCTCATATGCGCTCGTGGTCACACCCGCGATAAAAGGCAGATGATCAGGGTTTAAAAACCATTCGAGGGTCAGAGTAAGTTTGGTGGTCGGTTGCATGGTTGTTTCCTTTTTAGGTATGGAAAACAATCAGACTGATACTATTAAGGTAAAACAAGAAAGGCCAAATAAGAAAGGTCAGGTCTCGATGCTAACTGTCAGATGCTCAGCGTTTAAGATGGTTATCACCAGTACATCGTCTATAGACTGCTCTTATTTATAGACCTCTGAGGGTATGTCACGCTTGTTTCCTACGTCAGTGCTAACTGCTTCAGGTTCACGGGTGTGTCTCAGCGATGATGTGGGCTGTGTCTACAGCGTTAAATCAAAGCACCCCGACAAGATTGATTGGTATTATATTATTTTCGATCAGTACTGCTAATGAATCCGTACTGCTAATGGCTACTATCGATAGCTACTGCGTCATCATAGACGACTTACAAGATGGGATGCAAGCATATCGGGAATGACGATGGCAGATGATGACTGATGTTCGATAGTCGCTCTTTATGATAGCTGTTATTTATCACGGCTACTGATAGTTATTTCTAGCGACGGATTAATAAAAAAGTGCAGCATTTGTCATTGGTACTTACCCAATTACTAACCAAACATACCTATCAATAGCAAAAACCTTATATAAATAGTCTTGTGCACAGACGAGTGATATTGCATGATTAGCCTTCTATGCCGCTGCTTATATAATAGGCGCTACTCTAAACAATTGACAATCGACATTTGGCATAACTGACAACTTACACGACCGACAATTTATATGACCGATAATAAAAAAGCGTTCTATTACCGACCTAAGACCGATCAATCCAACAGCCCAATGCTGCGTTGGACCTTTGTGACGCTTGGTTGGCTGTTTTTTATCTTGGGTATTATCGGTATATTGTTGCCAGTGATGCCCACCGCGCCTTTTATCTTGCTAGCAGCAGGTTGCTGGGCACGCAGTTCTCGACGTTTTCATTTTTGGCTGATTAATCATAAATATTTTGGCAAATTTGTCCGTGATTGGGAAGAAAATCATGCCGTTCCGCTTTATGCCAAGTGTTTAGCGACGGTTATGATGGCAGCATCAACAATTATGTTATTTTATCGTTTGCCTGCCGATATGATGTGGATGGCATGGGCGGTAGCCGCTGTCTGTAGTGGGGTAGCGATATATTTGTTCCGTTTACCAAATGCCTAAATCCGTTGCAATTTGCGCCAAAATCAGCCAATAAACGGCTCTGGTTACACGAAACATGAGATAAGACTTGCGATACTGGGATGTACCCCTTATAATACGCCCAAGCTTAAGAGCAGTTCTGCACCAAATCATTACCTCGTAGTATTAGTTATAATCCTTCGTTTTAATATTTATCGTTCAGTAGCTATTTGCAAGCGTTACCGGTCACTAGACCATTAATAAATTTAAAAGTAGGATTATACTATGTCAGACGTTCAAAAAGGTACAGTTAAGTGGTTCAACGAAGCTAAAGGCTTTGGTTTTATCGCTCCAGAAACTGGCGCAGACGTTTTTGCTCATTACAGCGAAATCACTGGTTCAGGTTTCAAAACTTTGGCTGAAGGCCAAGAAGTTGAGTTCACTGTAACTCAAGGCCAAAAAGGCCCACAAGCACATAACATCGTTGCTATCTAATTTGTCTTTATAGACAGATAGATGAATAGATGTAGAAAAGCGAACCTTCGGGTTCGTTTTTTTTCGTCTGCGATTTAATATTTAGAGACTTAGTGCTTAAAGCATTAGTACTTGAGAGGCTGATATTTAAGGTACTGGTACTAAAGTTAGTACTAGTCCAAGATTAAAAGTTTTAGCCAATCATGTTAGATTAAATGACAGATGTAAAAAGGCCTCCGACTATAGATAGTTGGAGGCCTTTTATATTGTGCAATGACATCAGCAGTTAAGAATGGACATTTAGCTTATTATATAAAGCTAATGCCGATATTAATCAGACCACCGCCCAGTATTAACCAGCCAAACATAATGGCACCCAAAATAAGCGGTCTAACGCCAGCTTGCTTGATCGCACTTAGATGCGTGGTCAGACCTAGCGCAAACATGGCCATCGTCAGTAACACATCATCTAGCATCACCATATTGCGTACGACACTCTCAGACATCGGCACCCAAGTATGTATCAACACAATGCCGATAAAGATAAACGCAAACCATGGCACTTTGACTTGTTTAACACGAGTCATAAATGACGCTGTCTCGTTTTTACTGCTTTTATCTTCTATAGCGGTATTGTTTACGGTGCACTCTTTGGTTAGCGCAAAAGACAACACGAGTAAGAAAGGCGCGAGCATCATGACGCGTATCATCTTGGTCACGACCGCAGTATCGCCAATCTCAGTATTGATTGCATTACCTGCGACCACGACTTGCGCCACTTCATGAACGGTTGAGCCAGTGTACATGCCGTATTGTTGGGCGCTTAGCCAAGGCTGTAACCAACCGAGATGATAGAGAAAAGGATATAGTAGCATCGCGATAGTGCCAAACACCACCACAGTTGCCACGGCGATAGTGACCTTGTGAGCTTGCGCGTTGACGACTGGCTCTGCAGCAATGACGGCAGCAGCCCCGCAAATACTTGCGCCTGAGCCAATCAAGATAACCGTTTCTTTATCGACTTTTAACCATTTAGTACCCAACCAATAGGTCAGCAAGAAGGTTGACGTCAATACGAGCGCGTCAGTCATAATCGCTGGCATACCGACGCTCGCAACTTGTGTCATGGTCAGCTTAAATCCATAAAATATAATCGCAAGTCGCAATATCTGACCTTTGGCAAAGCAAACACCGCCGTTCAAACGTTCAGTGAACTTGGGATAGATGGTATTGCCTAATATCATGCCTAGCAATATCGCGAGCGTTAAAGAGGATAGTCCAACGATACGGCCGTTTGACCATACATCCAAACTGCTGTCCAACCATAAGCAAAACAAACTACCAATCAGAACGACTACCAATCCCGCTAAGTGACGGTGATTGGGGGTATAGTTATGAACGGAGTTGCTGACTGATTGGACGAGTGTGTGCATGACGCGGCATCCTATTACTTATATTAAGATAAGCATAAGCTTATGAATAGACAGTATATTCCCGCCACATTTATAATAAAAACAGATTAATAAGATATAAGCTATCGATTTTTTAGGTTAGAGATTATGATAGAAGTCGATATACCGCGCATGAGTATCAAAAAAGACAAACATCACGAATAAAACAGCGCAAAAACTGACATAAGGCATCATTGATAATATGAAAAAATCTGTGCAGACAATGCCAAAGATTACGCTTAAGCAGCTTGCTGTTTTTGTCAGTATTTATCAGACAGGCAGCACCAGTCGCGCCAGTGAGGAGCTGCATTTATCACAATCAGCAGTCAGCAGTGCATTGACAGAGTTAGAGTCTAGACTACAGATGCCGCTATTTGAGCGCGTCGGCCGTCGGCTCAATCAACACCCCAATGCTCATCCCATTTATATACAGGCACAGGCTATCTTGGGTCAGTCGCTCACGCTTGAGCATTATCATCAGTATCAAGCAGGACAGATTCATATCGGTGCTAGTACCACTATCGGCAACTACGTGCTGCCGTCATTGCTTGGCAAGCTATATGAGACGCTACCCGATGCCAATGTCGATATGTATATTGCCAATACTCAAGAGGTAGTGAGCGAGGTTGAGCAACTAAATATCGACATCGCACTGGTAGAAGGTAGGCCGCGTCCGGTAGATATGAAAGTTATTGAGCAGCGTGAATGGCGTACCGATACGCTAGTGATATTTGCCAAGCATGATAGCAAGTGGCTAAAGAATGTGGCTACCTATAGCGAAGATGAGGACTGCTATCAGCTGAGTATTAATCAGTTGGCGCAGTTGCCGTTACTAGTACGTGAGGCAGGGTCAGGCACACGGCAGATTATCGATGAGCAATTGCTTAAGTATCTACCTAATGCAGAAGTGGTAAAGGCGATACATCAATCCGAGGCCATCAAGCACATGGTGAGTGCAGATATTGGTCTTGGCTGCCTATCGCAGCATGTGATTGAGACAGAATTGGCAACAGGTGAGCTGGTACAAGTGAACGTGGCGGGAATTGATCTATCAAGGACATGGTGGCTAGTCTGGCACAAAGCTCGACACCAAAGTCCTATTTGGCAAACCTTTATAGATATTATCCAACAGGGTTAAGCGATGAGTCTGGATGAACCTAAAATCTATCAGCCATAAAAAAGCGCAGCGTCAAAAGTTACGCTGCGCTTTTCTGTTTAAGAGATTCTTTAATAATATAAGACAATCAAAGCATATTGTTATGCTGAAACAGGCTTGTCTAGTCGCACTACAAAGCTGTCGCAAGGTACATTAGGCAGGATATTATCCGCAGTTGCGCCACTGATCCATGCAGCGATACCAGTACGCTTATGACGACCGATGACCAATAGATCGACATCGTGTTTATGACAGTAGCTGACGATACCCTCACTGCTAGAGATGGCAGTCGTGACTTCCGACGTTGCTGCATTTAGCTGATTGCGTTCAAGGAATTGTGCTAGCTTTGCACGCGCTTCTTGGCAGCGTTCATCATCAATCTCATCGTATAGGCTAGAGGCAGGCACCAGCTCATAGCCGAAGCCAACCATGGTGTCTTTGACAATATGCAAAACAGATAGCTTAGAGCCTGGACGGTTTTCGACGATGCGCTTGGCCTTTTGTGCGACTATATCTGCATCAGAGAGTAAGTCGGTGACCAGTAAAATATGTTCGTAACTCATAGCGTCTTCCTCATGTCAGATAGTATTTACTATAGCACTACTCTAGGGCGCTGTTAAGTAAAGCTTGTCGTCTTTAGCAGCGGATGGGAGCGATGCCAATTATTCCAAGACAGGCTGATCAAGTTTCACCACTAAGCTGTCGCAAGGGACATTTGGCAAGATACTATCGGCAGTGGCTCCAACCAACCAAGCAGCGATACCATGGCGCTCATGGCGTCCAATGATAAGTAAATCGACGTCTTTTTCACGGCAGTAGTTAATGATACCTTTGCTACTAGAGATGGCAGCGGTGACCTCAGAGTTGATCGCTTCTAATTCGTTACGTGCCAAAAATTGCGTTAATTTAGCCCGTGCTTCTTGCCACTTTTCACTATCGACATCACCCGAGAGGCTAGAGGCAGGCACGAGCTCATAACCGAAGCGTACCATGTCATCTTTGACTATATGCAAGACGGACAGTCTGGCTTCAGGAGAGCCTGCGAGGATACGCTTGGCTTTTAGCGCCACTTTGTCCGCATCGGATAGTAAGTCAGTGACCAGTAAAACGTGTTGGTAGCTCATAAGATACTCCACTCCTGTTAATAGTTAACTTTATAGTAGCAGTGCAGGCCGTCTTTGTTAAGTAATAAAACCATAACAAAATTGTGGATATTTATAAATTTGTAACTATAAGGGATTAATAGTTAAAGCTGATAGCCGCGTAGATTATGTGGTGGATTATTGCATGGCTGTTGCCTTGACTTATCCATGTCGCAGCCCCACTAATAGCGCTAAGCCAACTCTTTTTTAGCCAATTTATTACTCTATTTTCCCTGACAGTCAGGGCACTATACGCATAATAAGCGATAAGGATAACTATGACGGACACGCCATTTACTGCTGATTTAACCTTGCATCCAGCATTTGAGCTGATTGAGCATCGCCATATTGAGGCGCTATCGATGGATGTGCTGATCAGTCAGCATGTAAAAACAGGAGCGATGCATTATCATCTGGCACACCCAAGTGATGAAAATGCGTTTTTGGTCGGCTTTCGCACCCAGCCAATGGATTCAAAAGGCGAGGCGCATGTCTTAGAGCACGTGGCATTGTGTGGTTCGAACAAATTCCCAGTGCGTGATCCGTTCTTTTCAATGATTAAGCGCTCATTAAACACGTTTATGAATGCGATGACCGCAGCTGATTGGACGGCCTATCCGTATGCGACGCAAAACAAAAACGACTATTTTAACTTGCTTGCTGTCTATCTAGATGCGTCGTTTTTCCCGAATATCCATCCGCTCGATTTTGCTCAAGAAGGCATTCGCGTGGAATTGGACGAAAATGATAAGCCGCAGTTTAAAGGTATCGTTTTTAATGAGATGAAAGGCGCGATGAGTGGCGAGATTGATCAGCTATATCATACGGTTGCTCATCATCTGTTCCCAACGACGACCTATCATTATAATTCAGGCGGCGATCCTGCCGATATTCCTGACTTGACGCACACTGAGCTGACCGAGTTTCACCAGAGCCATTATCATCCGTCAAATAGTGTGATCATGAGTTTTGGTAATATACCCGTTGCCGAGACGCAAGCGAAAATACACGAAGATGCCTTGATTCAGTTTGAAGCAGGTAAAAAGCATGTATCGCGTCCTGAGCAGCGTTTGTCTGCACCAATCAGTGCGGTTGATACTTATACTGCTGACGAAGCCGGCCCAGATCAAACGCATCATGTGGTTGCTTGGTTATTGCCATCGATTACCGATCCTAAGCAGCGCTTAGCATTGCGTCTATTAGAAGGCGTATTGATTGAGCATGCAGGCTCGCCATTGCGTGCTTATCTTGACAGCCATCCACTGGGTAAAGCGCCAAGTCCACTATTGGGTCTTGATGACAGTCATTATGAGATGGTCTTTTATACGGGACTGCGCGGCTCTAACCCTGAACATGCCGAAGCGGTCGAGCAGGGCATCATTGACTTGCTGACCGAAGTGGCCAATTCACCAGTTGATGATGAGACAATCGAAACCATTCTGCATCAGATTGAGATTGATCAGCGTCACATTGGCGGCGATAGCATTCCTTATGGTCTAAACCTTATGCTAGAGGGCTTTAGTACCGCCATTCATGATGGCAACCCTATCGACGTGTGGGAAGTAGATGAGCATCTACAGTGGCTACGTGAGCAAGTCGTCGATCCGCAGTGGCTACCGAACTTGATTAAAACGCATCTGTTGGACAATCAGCATCGTGTACGCGTAACGATGACCCCTGATAGCGAAAAAACAGCCCGTTTGGCAGCAGCTGAGCAGACTCGTTTGGATACTATCGCGATGGATTTGACTGTTGATGATAAAGCTATTTTAAAGCAACAAGCCTTAGATTTGGCTGCACGTCAAGCCGCGCCAGATGATTTAAGCTTGTTACCAAAGGTAGGTCTAGAAGACGTACCAACGGATATTAGCTTTAAAGAAGGCACGCAAAAGCAGGTGCGTTTGAGCGGGCAAGACAGCACGCTATTTGAGTATGAAGCGGGCACCAATGGTATTTATTACTATCAAGTGATTGTTCCGCTCACTGAGGCAATCGCTAAAGCGAGCGCAGATGCGCTACCAGTTAATGATGTGATTAATCATCCATTACTACCTATTTATTTAAGTCTATTGTCTGAGCTAGGTACGGACACGCTTAGCGCTCATGAGATGCAAGCCAAGCAGGCAGCGCATTCTTCTGGTGTGACTGCTCGTATTAGCCAGCGTACCAACGTCGATGATAGCCAAGCGATTAGCAGCTACTTTGTCGTGGCAACGCGTGCGCTTAACCGTAAGCCTGAAGCGATTGATTTGCTCAAAGAAGTCATGGAACACAGTATCTTCTCTGAGCATGACCGTATCAAAGAAATCTTGCAGCAGCGTCAAGCAGGTTGGCAGTCAAATCTAGCAGGATCTGGTCACTCTTATGCCATGCAAACAGCCAGTCGTGGCATGAGTCGCCAAGCGCAGTTGGAATATGTGCGCAGCGGCCTACCAGCATTGAACGCGCTTAAGGATTTCTTGGCACATGCTAGCACTGACGACGCGCAATGGAATCAACTGGCTACGAGCTTGATGGATTTACATCAACGTCTGATCAGTTTGCCTAAGCATGCTGTTATTATCTGTGAGGCAGAGCAAACCGAACGCTTGAGTAACTTAATCGTCGATAGCTGGAAAGACAGCCAAGCGACGACCGCTTCTAATGATTTAACGAACGCAGCAGCAAATATCCCAAGCGAGTTTGCAAACCTGCAATTAGATACTGCATTGAATGGTGCGACTGATACAGTCAAAACATTAGAGAGTGGCGACGATGTTAAAAACGACGTGCTAGATGTTGCAGATCTAGCATGGCTAGTACCAACCAATGTCTATCACAATGCCAGTGCCTATACTGTACCTGCTGCTGACCATCCTGATACCGCTGCACTTATGGTATTGGCGCCTTACTTACGTAACGGTTATTTGCACAGTGCGATTCGTGAGCGCGGCGGTGCCTATGGTGGCGGTGCGGGCTATGATGCCAATGCTTGTGCGTTTAAATTCTTTAGCTATCGTGATCCGCAATGTGCTGAGACCTTTGCGCACTTTGAAGCCAGTATCGAGTGGTTATTAAACGAGCCACAGACCGATGAGCAGTTGGAAGAAGCTATCTTAGGTATTATTTCAGGTATGGATAAGCCGGGCTCTCCTGCAGGCGAAGCAATCAAAGCCTGCTTTGCAAATCTACATCATCGCGGTGTTGACTGGCAGCGCAAAATGCGTGCGTCAATATTGGCCGTCACGGTCGCTGATTTGCAGCGCGTTGCCAAGCAATATCTGAAAGGTCAAAAGCATGTACGTGCAGTGCTAGCGCCTTACGACAAAGAAGAGGCAGTAAAAGGCCTTGGTTTTGAAGTTTGTAGAATAAAGAGCTAAGACAATTAGGTTTGTTTTTGATTAAAAGTTAAGCACAAAAAAGCCAAGCATCATGCTTGGCTTTTTGCGGTTAGGTAATTGACTAATATCGTTTGATACTCAAATCTTTGCCAATTTTGTCTTGATGAATCGGAAATTCTGACAACTCGTTATACTGCTTACGATCAGCAAAATAGCTTTTTAAAGTACGGCGAATGGCTTCAAACGCCAGTGTATCCCACGGGATATCTTCTTCGCTAAATAATGCACAGTCCAGACTTTCTGAGCCAATACCATACGCGCCATCTTTTAGATCGGCCAGATAGATAGAGTAGATCTGCCCAATATCTGGTAAGTCATAAATGCAGTATAGATGCGGATTCAGTACGATGGCATCTGCTTCTTCATAGCTCTCGCGTGCTGCGCCTTCAGCCATGGTCTCGCCATTTTCCATAAAACCTGCAGGTATCGTCCATAGCCCATATTGTGGCTCAATGGCACGGCGGCAGAGTAGTACTCTATTTTTATGTACCACCAGCGAGCCACAGATAACTTTTGGGTTTTCGTAGTGGATATAGTGGCAATTGGGGCATACCAAACGCGGCATATTGTCCGTAGGTGGGATTTTTCGTTCTGCTTCATGACCGCATTGGAGGCAATAGCGCATATCAACTACCTTGTTATAAAAGTTATTGTGTATGATGTTTTTTATAGGTTATAAGACCTACATTCTGAAGTGCTGCTGTCATCGTTTCGAGATAAGTTAGACATAAGGACGGTGAGACAAGTACCACAAGCAGTAAACTGAGTGAACCTGACGATAAACCTAACTTAAACGTACCTGACTTATATAAGATCGACTATATAAGATATTATTCTAAAGAGCAGCTATCGTCTTAAGATAGCACATATTATCGACGGACAGAATCACGATAACAGTAACGCATCATTTCACAGATAGGCTGACTATTATTAGTTAATAGGGCCGTTATTGAGCATTGATAAGCAATGAATCAGTCACATAAATAGCATGCAGCCACTATTATATTGCGCTAGTCTAGTGAGTGTTCAGTAATTATTGATATCAAAGCCGCTAATAAATTGAGCGGTCGAAAACAATAGATAGATAGATTGTTGGTTTTATTTATTAGTCGCGATTTTAATAATAGAAAATAAGAAAGATGCTGTTTGTACCGCTTAATAACGATAAAAATATAGGGCAATTATAATGTTATTCCCACCGGAGGCTGTGAGCTTCGATAACCTGTCAGTTGCTGTACCTACTTTTATTCGTCATCCTACACTCAGAAAACTGGCCGAGCGAGTACAGCACGAGACATTGAACGCGCTGACAAGTCCGGCGATGTACGAGGCTCATAACGCCTCTCATAGTAGCCGTGTGTTAGACAGCTTATATCGGACACCGATTGCCGATGCATCGATATTGGTTGCGATTACTCATGAGCGCAGGCCTAAATTATTATTAACACGCCGTGCCGCCCATATGAATAGTCATGCGGGTGAGGTGTCTTGTGTGGGTGGTAAACATGATCGAGGCGATGGCAATAATGTCGTTACCGCATTGCGTGAAGCCTGTGAAGAAACAGCGCTACCGCCCAATAAAGTCCAATTACTTGGTCAGCTACCGATCCAAACTTCAAAAAGTGGTATGAGCGTACGTCCAATCGTGGCACTCATCGCCCCAGGCCTGGTACTCGTACCTGAAGCGGGAGAAATATCGCGTATCTTTTGGGCAGATTTAGAGTCATTAGTCACTCAACCAACGGTAGAGTATGAAATTGAGTATAAGATGCAGGAGCAAATGGCTACCATACTGACGCCGAGCTGGCAGGTCGATGGTGAGACAGTATGGGGACTAACAGGACGGGTAATTGCTAACCTATTAGAAACAGGGTTTGATCGACAGCTCGAATGGTATTACCGCGTAGAAAATAAACGCTAATAAATGTCATCTATTAATAATATAGTCGATTCAATTTAAAAGTAGTACAAGGCAACCGAGTGTAGATGTATATGTGATACTTCAAACAAGGTTAACGCAGTAATGATTTTATAGTGGAATGACTATGGTCATCTACTTATAATAATCATCGTTCTTTTTAAGCCACCAGTTCATATTGTCTTGGCGCTTGGCACGGAATGCTTCTAGCTTGTGGGCTACGGACGCATTATGCTGCCGTGCAGTATCGAGCGCAAAAAGAATCGGTACTGAAGACAACACGCCAAAGCGTATCTTTGATTTTGGTAAGTCTAGCCCATCACCAATATCATCACCGACCAAAGTGCGAGTGACACTTGCGTTGACCATTTCCACAAAACGTCCACGGCGATTGTCTTCACCCATGAGCTGACGCGGTAAATCATGCAATGCTTTTGCCAATGGCTGACCCATCTTAAAGTCTAGCTGCTGTATCGATAGATAGGTATAGAGCCATTCCCAACATGCGGCCTCATCTTTTGGCAGACGATCTAAATCAACACCCATCCAATAACTGGCAAGGTTCCATAGATGTAAGATACCTTCAGCTTCTTCTGTACTAATACGTGCGCCTAGTAATCTTAGACCGCGCATAATCAATAACGAGAACTGTAAGTGGGTGGCAATCATATCGGTTTGATTGATAGGGATGCCCCAATAGTCAGTATTCCAACTGCCGTCAGGGTTATGATGTTGCTCGGCGTTTGGTATCACGCCTGTAGCAGCATTGCCTTTCCCTTTGAGTAAGTTTTGCCGTACCAAAGTATGTATTTGACGTACTTGGATCGATTGTCGCCAGCCCTCAGAGCCAATGGCCAATACTTGATCAATAGGTTTGTTTTGATTGCGTGTGCTCATATTAGATGAGGGGTCTTCAGACACGGCCAAGATATAAGCATAAGTACGCATCAATCGAGGTAGCGCATCGTGCATCAGTGCACCTGTCTGAATGAGCGGCAGTGATAAGGCAGGAATGCTATAGCCTGCCATTAGAGCAACATTACGCAGTAGCCAAATGAGCATCAATGGATAGCGCCGATAGGTAACCGCACCTATCTGAGCAAGCTTTGGGTCGAACCAATCAGGATGGCTGCTAAATTGCTCAGTGAGCGCTTTAAATGATGAATTGGTTGCAAGGTCATTGTTTACAAGATAATTACTTGCAGAATTATTGTTTGAACTATCGCTAAGAATATTATGCTGTAAAGGCTTCGCAAATTTTATGCTTTGAGCGGCTAGCGCGTCTGCAATCGGATCGCCAATATCGTAACCTGCCACGATCTCATCAAGTAGAGCAGGCGAGATCGTAAAGTCTTTTGGTAATAGATAACGTTTAATTCGTTTTAAAACCTGCAAATTGCTATGGTCATCGATAGCAGTGGTACGTCCATGACGCTGATAAGTGTTCGATGATTGAGCATTCGGTGATGGAAAGTCAGGTTTGTCAGTTGGAGTACTTGCCGTATTGATGATTTTCTTATCCATAGTTATCAAGTACCGTTTTCAGAGTGAGGACATGCCTTAGAACGTAAAACTTGCATTGCGATAGCTTCGCATCACAATCATTCGTAAAAATTACTGGATTGGTTCAATGAATCTAATTGCTGCTGTGTTGTTCGGATACGGCGTTTGATATCGCGAATCTCATCAGATAGAGATAGCAGCCGTGCACGAGCTTCTTTTTCATTAGCAAAATCTAGCATGTCACCATTTTCCAGCTTATCGAATTCTGATTGATAAGTATCTAAGAGGCGATTATCTTTGTCTAATTGACTGTCTAAGGCGTAATAATCTAGCCCTTTTTGATTAGCCGCTTGCAATGTGTTGGCCATAGTGATCGGGCAAACGTTGTTCAACTGACGACCACGTCTACCAATGTTATAGGCATTATTGATGGTGCAGTACTGTTGCAGGCCAAGTTTACGACCGCGTTCCCATGCCTGATAGTCAGGCGCGACACTGGCTTTGGCACAAGCTTTTGTATGAGATGCTAAGCGGTCTGAATGATAACCTGCCACGCCATCGTTATAGCCGATAGCTTGCCAGTCACCGACGAGACATTCTTGCTTAGAGAGTGTTGCACAGCCTGCTAGCAGATAAATACTACCGAACACAGATAACCCTAATGCCAGTTGACGTACAACGCGGTGTATAGGTCGGTACATGGTTAGCTCCGATAGCTATGATAACTATGATAACGATAATAACTATGAACACAAATAAATGATGCTAGCAATCAATCACATTATGCAGACTTGTCATTAATTGCTAAGTCACTTATAAATATCTCGATAACGTACATACAAATAAAATAGAGCAGCTTATAAGTGGTGGTGTGTCTTAGTAGTACCATTATAAACTGCTCTACATCTCACAGCATTCATCAATCATTAATGCGGGCGAGTCAAGTCGACCGATGTACCACTAGCATTGTCTTTTAAGCTCATTTTTAGCATGATGTAACCAGCAATACCAGAGACGATTGAACCCATGATAATACCTAAGCGCTCATCAAACATAGTAGTGTCGCCAGCGAACGCCAAGCCACCGATGAACAAACTCATGGTAAAACCAACACCGCACAATAGAGCTGCGCCGTAGATTTGCTTATAGTCCATACCTTTTGGCATGGTTGAGATACCAAGTTTAAAGATTAGCCAGCACATGAACATGACGCCTAACTGCTTACCAATAAACAAACCAGCGGCAATACCTAGCGGCACTGAGTGGAATAACTCAGCAAAACCTGCGCCTTCGAGCGAGATACCTGAGTTGGCAAAAGCAAAGATTGGCAAAATACCAAAGGCGACGGTATTGTGTAGATCGTGCTCTAGCTCTTCAAGCGGAGAGTGCTCAGGATCAGTGCGGTCGAACATCGGGATGAACAGTGCTAATACCACACCTGCCAATGTTGCATGGATACCAGACTTGAGTACGGCAATCCACATGATCAGACCAATGAGCAGATATGGCGTGATGTTGGTGACGTTACGGCGATTAAGAACATATAAGAACGGCAAACATAAACCAGCTACTGCCAATGACTCTAATGACAACTCACTGGTATAAAACAAAGCGATAATCAGAATCGCGCCAATGTCATCAAAAATAGCAATAGAGACCAAAAACACTTTTAGCGAGTTTGGTACGCGATTACCTAAGAGACTCAAAATACCGAGTGCAAAGGCAATATCTGTCGCCGCAGGAATGGCCCAACCTTTCCAAAACTCAGGCTCATTGTAGTTAAAGAGCAGATAGACAATCGCCGGCATAATCATACCGCCGAGTGCAGCCCCTGCAGGCAGTATTATTTGCTTGACGTTGGACAGCTCACCGATGAGTACTTCACGCTTCAGCTCTAATCCAACCAAGAAAAAGAAAACCGCCATTAGACCATCGTTGATCCAGTGATGAGCATCTTTGGCAATTGCAAACTCACCAATCTGAATGGCGACTGGTGCATGAATAAAACCTTCATACCAAACATTAAGAGGGGAGTTGGCAATGATCATTGCAGCAATGGCAGCCAATGCTAAGACGATACCGCCTGCTGCCTCAAATTCAAAAAATGCTTTAATCCTTCGTATTGCCATATCATCCTCATTCGCTAAATACAATTTACTAAATAACCTCAAATATCCATCAATGTCTGCGCTACCTATAATATGGGGGTAGCAAATAGACAGAAACAGTTTCTCATACTCTTATCAATATAGACAACAAAATACGTTGAGCCATTGCCAACGGTCTACTTTTTTATATTCACAATAGCAATATTATAAAGAGGATTTGACGAGCACAATAGTTGTAAGTCGTTACATCTTTTTAATAAGTCGCTATTCGGCTGAGTATATTCGGAATGTTATTAGACAAATTTAGCAGACTTTGTTACGTTTTTGGCTTTTTTTACGGTTTTATCTTTATAATGAGCAGCGCTGTGCGACGTGTCATTATTTCTTTTGCTAGCACTGGTAAGCTGTCAGCTTATCGATAACGATATTTTAGCCTTATCTCAGAACTCCTTTTCTCTTCTTATCATATTTTGCAGGTCAGTGTCATGGACTTAACTTTCTCGTTAGAGATTATTTTAATGCTTACTGCGGTGGCCGCATTGGCAGGATTTATTGATGCTATCGCTGGCGGCGGCGGGTTGTTGACTATCCCTGCCATGCTACTGGCTAATATCCCACCAGTATTGACGCTCGGTACCAATAAACTGCAAGCGGCATCAGGCGCACTAGCGGCGTCTATTACTATGATTAGAAAAGGGGTGGTCAAACCGCAACGAATCAAAGTGGCTATTATCGCCGCTTTTATTGGCTCCGTTATCGGTACCATCGCTGTACAAATGTCACCACCTGACTTGCTCGAAAAGGTGATTCCATTTTTGATCGCGGCTATCGGTATCTATACATTATTTGCTCCTAGATTGGGTGAAGTAGAGGCGGCACCGCGTATCTCAGAGAGCAAATGGCAAAAAATTGTGGCACCGTTGATTGGTTTTTATGATGGTTATATTGGTCCAGGTACGGGTATGTTTTTCGCGCTTGGCAATGTAGCATTACGTGGTCGTCAAATTATCGAAGCAACAGGCGCGGCAAAAGTATTGAATTTATCGACCAATATAGGCTCGTTAATCTTCTTTATTTTGGGTGGTAACGTACTGTGGAAAGTAGGGCTAGCGATGATGGTTGGGCAAACCATCGGTGCCTATTTTGGCTCACATATGGTGGTTAAAGGCGGTAGCAAATTGATTCGTCCAGTAATTGTATTGGTCTGTCTGGCGATGTTGACCAAGTATGTGTTTGGCTAATTAGTTGTTGATAGAACCGTATTAACCATTATCATTTACTGGTTATTGATCATAAAAAAACCTCAGCCAATTCGACTGAGGTTTTTTATTTTATGCACTTCTATCTAGCAGGAGTGGGTTAGCGGCGACGATCAACATCATCGTATTCACTACCCATGATGCCATCACTAAAGACTTCAGAGAACTCACGCTCATTGTCTTCATCGATATGACCATCAAATACATCTTTTGCACCAGCGTTAGGATCGTTGTAAATAGCCAGATCCATTTTGCCTTCTGATTTTGCCACGATAGTAGTAACAGCAGCATCACCACCGACGTTTACAGCAGTACGTAGCATATCAAGGATACGATCCACACCCAAGATTAGGCCGATGCCTTCGATTGGTAGACCCACTTGAGCAAATACCATAGACAGCATGATTAGACCAACACCAGGTACACCAGCCGTACCAACAGATGCCAGTACTGACATCAAGATGACGGTTAAGTATTCGGTCACGCCCAAATCAATGCCGTAAATGTTGGCAATAAAGATGGTCGCAGTACCCTGCATGATAGCCGTACCATCCATATTGATGGTAGCACCAAAAGGAACAGTGAACGACGCAACTGAGTTGTTCACACCCATACGCTTGGTAACCGTACGCAAGGTAATAGGAATCGTCGCGTTCGAGCTTGAGGTACTAAAAGCAAAGATCTGTACTTCACGCATTTTTGCCAAGAACGTCTTGATAGACAGACCTGAAGACACTTTTAGTACAATCATCATGGTGACAAAGAAGTGGAAGGCCAATGAACCGACCAATACCGCGACATAACCCAGTAGTGACCAAATCAAGTCTAAACCTAGCTCTGCCATTGCTTTGGTTAATAGCGCAAATACACCATATGGTGCAAGGTTCATGATGATCGTGACCATCTTTAAGATGACTTCGTTGATCAGCTCTAGGCTCTGCACTAAGCCTTTGGCAGGTTTACCTACCATCAAGATACTGACACCGATCAAAATAGCAAAGAAGATGATCGATAACATATCGCCATTTGCCATCGCGCTGATGGGGTTCGATGGGATAATGTTAGAGAATACATCAAGTAGAGGCGGCGCTGACGCAGCTTCAAACTCGGCTTCCGTTCCGATATTCATGCCTTTACCGATACCGAATAGCGAGCCAAGACCAATCGCAGTCGCAATAGCGAGTGCAGTGGTTATCATATAAATAATGAACGTTTTGGTACCAATACGTCCAAGTAGGCGAATATCACCAATACCGCATACACCGCAAATCAGTGAGATAAGCACCAAAGGTACGACCAACATTTTTAGCGAGTTGACAAATAGTTTACCAACAATGGCAAGGAAGCCATTGGTGATGTAAGTGTTAACAAAGCCACCTTCGCCGTTCAATCCTGAGTAGTTTAGAAATAGGCCCAGTCCAATACCGAGCACCATGGCAACAATGATCTTGCCCGTCAGTCCCAAATTCTTCCACATAATTCATATCCTTTGTGTGCATAACAGCTTTATAGTAAGTGTTCATTAGCCAACATGATTGTACTTATCAGCCTTACTACAAAGCTTGTTATGACTATTAAGTTCCCGTGATTGTCGCTTGATGTCACATTTTCGTGGACAATATAAAAGAATAGCTAAGGGCACTGCAAGATTTTTTTCTGTTTTTATTCTAAATGTACATTCCTCGTTACAACTATGTGCCCATAATATAGTCAATATTTATTCTAAACGGTTTGTTTCCCATATGAAACAAAATATTCATGAAAGAGTTTTTAGGGTAAGTGAATATGTCAAACTATTGATACTGAACCATTGATTTGAAATTATCGAAATGTAAAGAAAAGAATACGGTTAATTAAGCTTAAAATTTCTAATAGGCCAAAAAAAGCCAGACTATCGTTTATAGATAGTCTGGCTATTAAGAAGTGAAATTTTTACTATAAAATCTAATAATACTCAGTTTTTAATACTAATATCAAAAACAGCATAGACCATTAAACCTTATCATCTTCTTCGCGTGATAAAGGTGATTGGCGTTCTAAAGGTTTGATATCATTATCACTTACTTCAGTATTTATCTCATCAGATGGTGCAATATGACGATTGTGATTATTGCCCATACGCTCGTTAAGATGTGATTCAGCATCACGATGGCGATGATCGAGTGCCTCTATCTCAGGCTCTGACTCTTCAAAATCTGTCTGCGAATTTACTTCTTTGATAGTATCTTGCTCACTGACCAACTCTACATCGCCATCACTTTTATAACCATGATTAGGATTGGCATCGCCAGTATGGTTTTCTGTATTTGCAGGACTGTCTAGATCATTAATAGTTGGTTCGTTAGTGGCTAGCTCATCAACGGCAGATGCATCGGTATCCACAGCGATACCGTTTTTACTCTGAGCTTGTCTTTTTAGCTGTGCGTAATCAGTCAGTTGATGAACCGCATTTTCAAGCGCATGCGGATTGTCACGTTCTAGCGCTTCCGATAGATGCTCGTCAAACGTATCAGTCAATAATGAATCAAAACGCATGGCGTTATATTGAATCAGAACTTCTGCTTCTTCTTCAGTAATGCCGCCATTTTGACTGGCGTGTACCACATGGTCTTCAAAGGTTAGACCTTCAAAGCTGTCTTGATGCTCTGCCTTTTTGAACTTCTGCCACAATGGTTCGATTTCGACCAACGTCTGATAAGCATGTTCCATACGACCAGTTACATCGTCTGCATCAGTATTGTAATAAACCATGGTTTTCAGATAATCGCGGAACGGGTTGGCTGCAAAATCATCCATGAAAGTATCACCCAACTGGCGTTTTAGCTCGTCGCTTGCTGGGGTAAAGATACGTCCACTTGGGAAGGTTACAAAGCTAACCACATTGGCTGCCATACGATTCGGAAAGTTGGCAAAGAATGAAACAAAGGCTTCTTGAATCGTATACAAGCTGTTTTGTAGCGCAACTTCGGCATGTAAGCGCTCAGACTCTGATTTACTACCATGTTCATAGAACTGCAAGATAGCAGTCGCAATAAATAGATGACTATGAATATCTGCTAAACGACCAGAGAGCATCTCTTTACGCTTTAAGTCCCCTGCTAGTAGTCCTAATGCCATATCAGCAGTTAGGGCAAAGCTCGCACTTAGACGGTTAATATGTTTGTAATAGGGACGGGTAAAGGCGTCTGCGAAACTCGGGGCCTTATCGCTACCACCGATGTAACCTGCGACAAAGGCTTTGGCGCCACGGTTAAACGTGTAACCCAAATGTTTGAAGAAAAGGGTATCAAATTTTTCAGTGGCAGCCGCTTTATCTTCGCTCTGTAGTAACTGAAGCTCGTCGAATAAATAAGGATGACAACGCATCGCACCTTGACCAAAGATCATGAGTGAGCGGGTCAAAATGTTGGCGCCTTCGACAGTGATAGAAACAGGGATCGCCTGATAAGGTGTCGCTAAGAAGTTGCGTGGACCCATTTGCACAGCACGACCACCGACCACATCCATACCGTCGTTGACGACGCTACGCATGGTTTCAGTCGCATAGTATTTTGCCATGGCCGTCATAACAGATGGCGTGCCACCTTGGTTTAATCCGCAAGTGACCAAATGACGGAACGCTTCTAACATATAAGTGTTACTCGCCATACGGCTAGTAGCGTCCTGCACACCTTCAAACTTACCTACGGATATCTTGAACTGTTCGCGAACTTTGGCGAATGCGCCGACAGATAGATAGGTCATTTCACTGGCTGATGTCGATAGAGCTGGTAGAGAAATACCACGTCCAACGCCCAAGCATTCCATCAGCATACGCCAGCCGCGACCAGCGTTTTCGACACCACCGATGATGTAATCTAATGGAATAAAGATATCTTTACCATCGACCGTACCATTCATAAATGGTGAGCCGATTGGATTGTGACGTGGCCCTGTTACGACACCTCTGTGGTTAGCTGGAACGAGGGCACAAGTAATGCCATAATCGGTTTTTTTAGGATTACCAAGCAGACCTTCAGGGTCGTGCATTTTGAATGCTAAGCCAACAACAGTAGCGACAGGTGCTAGGGTAATCCAGCGCTTAGAGAAGTTCATGCGCAGGCCAAGCACTTGCTCGCCTTCGTGCATACCGTAGCAAACTACACCTGTATCAGGAATCGCGCCCGCATCAGAGCCGGCTTCGGGCCCAGTTAAACCAAAACAAGGCACTTCATCACCTTTCGCAAGACCTGGCAACCAGCGCTGCTTTTGCTCGTCCGTACCATAATGCATCAGTAGCTCACCAGGGCCGAGCGAGTTGGGAACCATACAGGTCACAGCAGCAGTTGGCGAGCGCGAAGCGATTTTACTCATCACACGACTTTGCGCGTAAGAGCTAAATTCTAAGCCGCCAAATTCTTTTGGAATGATTAAACCTAAGAAACCATTACTTTTGATAAATTGCCATGCTTCAGGTGATAAATCTTTATCTTTATGCTGAATTTGCCATTCATCAAGCATGGCACATAAGGTTTCTACTTCATTATCGATGAAACTTTGCTCTTCTTCTGAGAGCTGCGGATAAGGATAATTGGCAAAGGTATCCCAGTTCGGCGCACCCATGAACAGCTCTTTTTCCCACCAGCTAGTACCCGCATCAAGCGCTTCACGCTCTGTATCACTCATACTCGGCATCGCACCGCCCAACGCCTTATAAACAGGCTTAGTGATTAACGATTGGCGAAGCGGTGCAACGAGTAAGACCAAGCACAGTAGTGCCATTGGTATACCCAAAATGAGCGACCATGGGCTGATAATTGCGGTGACGATAACTGTAATCAGGGCGACGATGCTACCGGTGACCCGTGATAAGGACAACAAAAAGATGGCCAAGACCACGGCTAACTGAATGATGACTGCCAAAATAAACAAGCCAATTGCCATGACTATCTCCTTTAAAACGCTGAATAAGAAATGCGAAAAGTACGTAAGTGAATAAGCTAACTATAATTATTTTTTGTCTTGCCACTTGCCGTCTTATAAATATGTCGAATGATTTGTTAATCCATAAATGCTCGGTTCTACGTCTTTTAAATACCAGTATTAATGGTCTAGTAAGTAATTGACAAATAAATGACAAGAATGGCTACTAATATGAAACAGTTGTCGATAACTATCAAGAGCCAAAATGCTACGCTCTGTCGATGATATGTATCAAACATAATTGTTTGCAGGTTAATCATATGTCTAGTTGGAACACGTAGCCAGCTATTATCGAAAACTTGTCAAAGAGCTAACCAAAAGGGGCAAGGCAGCTTTCGGCATAAGACAAAGTGTCGTTACGTCCGACGATAATGTGATCGACAAGCGAGATATCTAACAGGACACAGGCTTTTTTTAGCTCATAGGTCAGTAAGTTATCTGCCGTTGATGGCTTGGCATCGGTATGAGGATGATTATGCGCGATGATAAGTTGGCTAGCAGCATGGCTTAGTGCATGTCGAAGTACGTGCTTGATGCATACCGAGCATGATGAGATGCCACCCGTGAATAATATCTCGAAGTTTAAAAGGTTTAGAGCATTGTCTAGACAGAGTACCGCAAATACTTCCCGGTGCTCACCGCGCAACTGGGTACTGATATAGTCTTTGACCGCTTGTGAGCGGCCGAGTGCTTGCCCAGTTTTGAGTTGACTGTCCAGATAGCGCGTACCCATCTCAAGTGAGGCTAATATTTGGGCGTACTTTGCAGGGCCAATACCATGGCAGGCAAGAACTGTCTGTTGAGGGGCGGCTAATAGCTCGGCTAAGCTACCAAACTGATCAATCAAATGCCGCGCTAATTCAATCGCTGATTGAGACTGAGTACCCGTGCGCAAAAATATGGCTAGTATCTCGGCATCAGACAAATGAGCTGCACCAAACTTTAAAAGTTTTTCGCGTGGCCTGTCATCCTCGTGCCAGTCTTTGATCGCCATTGTCACTCCTTGAAAATGGGTTGATACTCGTTATCTGAGATAGATACGGAAAATCTTACCCAATTTATCTCATAATTGTTACTATAAGCGCAATTTTATCTTTTCACTTTTTTGTTGATGCCACGCTTATGTCCAATATTGTGCTTGCTATTACTGGCGGTATCGCCGCTTATAAATCTGCTATATTTGCCCGCTTGTTAGTTAAGGCAGGCTTTGATGTGCGCGTTATCATGACGACAGGCGCACAAGCATTTATCACACCGCTGACGCTACAAGCATTGACGGGTAATGAGGTGCATGTCTCGTTGCTCGATGAGCAAGCCGAGGCAGGCATGGGGCATATTGAGCTGGCCAAGTGGGCCGACTTAATCGTGATTGCACCTGCTTCAGCCAATACGCTTGCGCGTCTGGCCATGGGTATGGCTGATGACTTATTGACCACAGTGTGTCTTGCCACTACAGCGCCTGTCATTATTGCTCCTGCCATGAATCAGCAGATGTGGGCGCATCCAGCAGTCAACCTAAACGTGCAAACATTGCGCGATATGAATTACCAAATTATCCAACCAGCTAGCGGTGAGCAAGCGTGCGGTGATGTCGGGGCAGGGCGATTGCCTGAGCCTGAGCAGTTATTGGATGAGGTGTTACTGTTCATAGCGATGAATACGACGCCGCAATTACTGGCAGGCAAAAGAGTGGTCATTACCGCAGGTCCAACAGTAGAAGCGATTGACCCTGTGCGTTATTTGTCTAATCACTCTTCAGGAAAAATGGGCTTTGCATTGGCGCGCGCCTGTGTGGCTGCTGGTGCAGACGTTGTCTTAATCGCTGGTGGTAAAGTGGCATTGGCCACGCCGCTTAATGTCACACGGATCGATGTGCTGTCTGCCGAAGATATGCTGATAGCGGCGCAGCAATGTGTGGAAGGTACGCATAGCGAGCTTCAACTAGATTTTGAAGATGAGCATGACCATTCTTATGAGCACGATCACTCTCATAACCATTCTCACGAGCATCATCATGGCGACTGTGGTTGCGGTGATGATGATGTAAGCGACCATAATGACCATAATGACTCGCTACAGTCTTATGATGACAACCAATATGTGAAAGCAGATATCTTTATTGCCACTGCAGCCGTGGCAGATTATCGTACGGAAGAAGCGGCACCGCAAAAAATTAAAAAGACACAAGATGCCATGACGCTCAGTCTGGTTAAAAACCCTGATATTCTAGCGACGATTTCTCTTGCGCATCCAGAGCTATTTGTCGTTGGTTTTGCCGCAGAAACGCAAGATGTCGAGCGTTATGCCCGTGGTAAGTTGGTCGCAAAAGATTTGGATATGATTGCTTGCAATGATGTCTCACGTGCAGATATCGGTTTTGCTAGTGATGACAATGCGATGCAGGTGTTTTTCTCTGAGCGCTATGAGCGTGACGCGGTAACACTTGAGAAGGCCAGTAAAGATAAAATTGCTGAGCAACTAGCTAGCATCATCGGTCAAGCAATTGGTCAACGTAAAGATAGTTAGAGCTACAGGCGCTAAATCTGATAGATAGCATGTAGATAGTGTGTAGATACAGACGCTGAGACTCAAATGGTGTGACCGATATGATGAATATAGCTGGTAACGATAGCACTCAGATGCTAGTGCTGACGATCATTTTTGCGCTTGCTTCACTGCTACATGGTATTAGCGGACTTGGCGCAACGCTAGTAACGACCACTGCGCTTGCTAGTATGTACCCATTGCAACACGCCATTGTACTAGTGATTTTCCCCTCGCTAGTCGTTAATGTGATGACCTGGCTAGTAGGCGGTGAGCGAACCATTTGGCAAAACTTTATTTACTACGGCAGACGCTATTGGTTGCTTGCACTTACCAGCCTGCTAGGTAGTATTTTAGGTGCGAAACTATTGCTATGGGTCGATAGCGCTTATATTCTCTTATTGTTGGCCGCGGTCATTGCCTTCTACGTTGTGAGTAGTTTACTCGGTAAGCAAATCCGTCTACCAAACACCAAGCCTATGTTAATTGCCGTTGGCTTTGGTGCAGGCGTCATCGGCGGCTCGACCAATGCGATGTCGACCATCCTGATGATGTATCTGCTGTCTGCCAGTGATGATAAAAACACCATCGCTAAAGTCGGTAACATGTGCTATTTCTTAGGAAAGATTGCTCAAATTATCGTGTTGCGTGAGCCTATCATGGCACTGAGCAGTGGTGAGTGGCAGCTGATTACTTTTTTGAGTGTACTGTCTATAGTGACTCTTTTGGTTGGAATCCGTTTGCGTCGTTATTTACCGCAAGCGCGTTTTCGTCAGCTTATTTTATTAATCTTAATCGTGCTTGGAATACGTGTCGGTTGGCAAGGCATTACCGCACTGTTATAGCTAGGGTATATGAGCCATTCCAACTCTGGAATCGTCTTCACCTTTCAGCGATATGTTATTAGACCAATTCTTCAAAAAATATCTGCTGTGCCAATCGAAACGTATTGCAGTGCGCTTCAACCACGTCTTCGATATCTTCTGAGTAGCCGCCACCCATCACGATAGCGACAGGGATATTGGCGGCTTTTGCTTGCTGCAGGACATATTCATCACGCGCCTTGCATCCTGCTTGTGTCAATCCAAGTTTGCCGAGCTTGTCGGTGGCGAGCACGTCGACAGCAGACTGATAAAAAATCATATCTGGTGCAACCTCAGCGATTAAGCGTGGCAGCGTGTCTTCTAATATCTGTAAATACCTAGCATCACCAGTATCGTTGTCTAGCTCAATGTCTAAGTCTGATACTTGCTTACGAAATGGATAGTTCTTTGCACCATGCATGCTAAAGACAAAAACACGTGGTTCATTTGCCATGATACTGGCGTTACCATTGCCTTGATGAACATCCAAATCGATAACTAAAATTTTCTTTGCCTGTCCACGAGTTAGTAGTAAATTGCTAGCGATACAGACATCATTGAATACGCAAAAGCCTTCTCCATGACCAGCAAAAGAGTGATGGGTGCCGCCCGCGACGTTCATTGCCACGCCATATTGCTGAGCATATAGCGCGCACTCATACGTTGCATGGGCAATATAACGACCGCGCTCCACCAACTGCGGTGTCATCTCAAATCCGATCGCACGAGCAGCCTTGCGCGGCAGTGTTTGGGTTTTAAGCTGATACCAGTACTCTGCGGTATGGGTGGTCAAAATCTCATCTTCGCTCAAGCGAGCAGGGGCAAAGAAGTTATCTTGGCTAATAGTGCCTTCTGCCAGCAAACGCTCAGGAATCATAATGTATTTTTGCATAGGGAAGCGGTGCTTTTCTGGCACGGAGTAGCGAAAGACGTCAGAGTAGGCGATTTTTAGCATAAGATTTCTAGCTTAGTATTGATGGTTTTTTGGATAGAAAAAGAAGCAAGTATTAGGGCGTGTCCTCAATTCAAACGAGTGTCCTCTAAATGGGCTAAAAACAGCTAAATTTTGCCAAACATCGTCAAATAGTTGGTCAATATCTCGATATTATCTGCACTATTTTCCTCGTTTGACGGCAATTTATCTCATTTTTATCACCATTTTTATCACCATTTTTAAAATGAGGACACGCCCTAGCTATTGTAGATTATGGCTTGATTAAACAACCAGTTTATCGAATGAACTTAATTATCGAACGGACTGAACTATTGAACAAACTGAGTCGGTAAAAAGAACGTGCGGGCGTCTGTCTGTTGACGTAGCTCGACAAGTAGCGTTTGCATGTCTTCGGCAGGGTCTTGGTTATTAACTAAGTTGCCAAATAGCTCGTTAGCGACCGTGGTCATCGCAACCACGCTTTGTAGTAAATGCTCAATGATCTCATTATCTAGACCAACCGCTTCGACATCGATAGCATTTTTGTAGCGTATCTCACCATCGTTGACATCCATCTCTAGATTACCGACTAGCATGTCATAGTTGATTTGGGTGATGAGTAGCATCGCGGCACTTTGATGACTTTCTGGTATCAAAAATGGCAAGATGCCGTAGATGGCCAATAGTTTGTTTTTTTCTTGCACCCGAAACAGATAGCCACAGTTTATTTGCTTATGACGCATTCTCAAGGATAAGTGATGCGACTTTTGGCTGTCATTGGTTTTGGGTCGATAATGCGTGTAGTGCCATTGTTTGTCATTGAAGTATTGCTTTAAACAGTCGACGATAGGCGTATCACTTTGGTTTTTAGATTCTGCATTTGTGCTATCGGTTTTTAAGTTATCGGTTTTGAGTTGAGATGTATTTGTTTGCGCTTGCGCTTGAGGGTTATTCTGTTCGCTGCCCTGATTCGCCTCTAACTCATGAGAGATATCAGCTGATATATTTTTTGTATTATTAATTTCGCTGTCAGCAAGTGATGCAGGCCTTTGCTCGCTTGCACCATCGATGACTGACTGCGGCGCGGCAGCAGTCAGTAACCGTTTGATCTTTTGCCACAAGCTGAGTTTATTGCGTTGACTCATAATAGTATGCTGACAAGTAAGAGTTATAAATTAATCGTGATTAAATGCCAAACCTTCTTTGATAGCAGGCTGTGCATAGAACGCTTCTAGCATTTCACGAATATGAGCCGTCAACCAAGGCGTCTCAAGAGCATCGTACACGATAGGCAGTAGAGCCGTACTACATTGCTTCATGGCCGCTTCGTCAATATGCAAACTCGCTGCAATGGTCGCCATCGTGTCAGTCTGATGATTGGCATACCAAGTATCGATGCTTGCCGAAACTAAGCTGTGCAGATATGGTGACAGTCGCAGGCGGTCATAGCTTTGTTGGATACTGGCTTCGATATGGTCAATGCTACTATTACCGGGCTCATCGCTTAAATAGGTTTGTAGCTCACTAATGGGTTGGTCTTTGATACGATCCCAGCCCATAACCATCAGACGCGCCACTTCTTCATTTGATAAGTGTTCCTGCGCATTGGCTTCGGCTTTGCGCGTCAAATCTTTGATATTGCGATGCAGGTAGGTTTGCAGTTTTTCATCGAGGTTTCTGTTGGTCGCCTTTTCAAAAGAGCTACGCCCAAGCTTCATCAATTTACCAACGCCACCTGCTTTATCGAGCGTGCTTTCCATAAAGTCATTGATAGCGTGATAAAGTGTTTGGGTCAATAAATCTGCGAAGGTTTCGTTACCGACCAGCGTATGAATCAATATGTTGCGCTGCTGCTCATGGCTACCGATATAGTTGGCCAGCGTTTCAACTTGGGCATCATCGATCAGCTCAGACAAAGGCACGTTGTCATTGACTGGGTGATAAATAATGGTGTGTAAAATATCACGGATATCGGTACGCATCACCTCAGTCATCTGCTGATTTAACAGCCAGTCTTTCATCAGCTGCTGTAAATGGTCACAGGTAATATATTTGCTTAAAGGCTGCGCACCAAACCATTGCCAAGCTTCTATCGCTAGTGGCTCAGCTTGATTGTGCAACCACCGTTGCATAAAGTTGACTTGAGCATCGATCAAGCTATCTACTGTCAAGTGGCTGACTGATTGCTCTTTTGACAAGTTAGTGTCTGCGTTGTCAGTCTCTGTATCAGGCATTTGTGTTTGGCTATCTTGTGAAGTCGGCATAGGTTTTGAAGTCATATTTTAAAGTCATATTTTTTTGAGGTCGTACTTTTTGAAGTCAGAGTAATCGACAATTTGTTATACTGTGTGTTTGTAGCGAGCATAGGGTATTATGCCATGAACATTGCCTTTGTTTGTGATGAATATTGATTGCTGCTTGATAAATAACCAGGGGTTTTGATGACGGTTTTGGATACGCCTTTGCTTGCACTTGAGGAGCTGACAGTTCAGCGCGGTGAGATACCGCTGTGCGAAGGAGTTGCGTTGCAGCTATCTGCGGGTAGTATTTGCCATCTCATCGGGGCAAACGGGACGGGCAAGACCACGTTACTCATGCAGTTGGCTGGATTGTTACCTGTTTTGTCAGGTGAAGTTACTTATCAAGGCCAATCGTGCCTGCCCATCCAGCCTTTATATGTCTCGCATCAGTTAGGCATTCATCCAAATCTGACAGTAGCACAAAACCTGACGTTTCTACTGAATTTATATGGCATCACGCCAAGCGCTACTGATATTGACGATGCACTCACATGGGTTGGGCTACAAGGGTTTGAAACGATCAGCTCAAGTCATCTGTCCGCTGGGCAAACGCGGCGCATCACGCTGGCCAGATTGTACTTGTTAACTCCTAGCGTGACACCACTTTGGTTACTTGATGAGCCTTTCACGGCGCTAGATGTCGATATGGTGGCACGTACGGAAGAGCGGTTATGCGAGTTTGCACAGGCTGGCGGGTCGATACTAATGACCAGCCATCAAGCAGTTGGTGTCGCCAATCAAGTGCTCGATTTGTCAAATTACATGGTATAAGTTTGATTGATATCAGTACCATCAGTATATGTGCAAGGACAAATAATGACAGACAGTCCAATACAAGTAGGATCAGTAGCAGCCATGAATAAAAGTCCAAATGCTATTGTTGTAGCGCCTCGCAGTATTGGCTTCCTGCAGCTATGGCGCCGCGAATGGCAAGTCAAGCAGCAAGGAGCAGTGCAATGGCTGTATCCATTGGTACTGTTCTTAGTGATTATTACTTTGTTTCCGCTGGCAGTCGGTAGTGAGCCTGCGCTATTGCAGCGTCTGGGCGTATCAGCAGTGTGGATTGCTGCATTGCTGTCACTGGTAATGGGCGTTGATGGATTGTTCAAGCCTGCGCTTGATAATGGTACGCTTGCGCAATTGGTCGTGGCCAAAGCATCACTACCGCTATGGGTTCTTATTAGACTAGTCATTCATTGGATTTTCAGTAGTGGTATTGTGGCAGCGCTTAGCTTGCTTGCCGTGCCATTATTTCAGCTCAGTTGGTTTGAAGCTTGGATATTGATGGCTTCTATCGTGACAGGTAGTCCGATGCTTCTAATGCTATCAGCAGTGGCCAGTAGTTTGACGCTATCGTTAAAGAATGGGGCAGTATTGGTGCCTTTGATTGCTTTACCGATGCAGTTGCCAGTATTGATTTTTGCTACGGGTGCGGTTGATTTATTTGCTTCTGGGCTGAACGGTTTGCCTATCTTAGCTTTATTACTAGCAGGAAGTATTGTTTCTGTCTTGGTTATGCCTTGGGTGATTGCTACAACTTTAAAAATGTCATGGCTCAATTAAACGATTTGATTGTTGCAATCCTAAAGTCCAGTTGTCGAAATTTGATTATTTAAGCCCAGTTATCTAAACCTAGCTATCTAAATCCAGTCATCGAAATTTAGCTATCTGCATCACATGTATTAACATCGTGGTGAAAACTGGCAATTTTGCTATAATAGTCAATTGAATACGTAAACAGCTCTTTGTAGATTCTATCCAGTGTTTAACGCCAGCAGGTGAGTTGATAGTGGTGCTCTGGTAGACCGCATCCTTTATCGCCAGTAAGCTGTGTAATAGGTTTCTTCCCATGCCCAACCTGAATAACGTCTCATCCCCTAGCTTGTGGCAGCGCATTTGGCAGGGTTTCTTGACCACTGTGGGTACCAAGCAGTTTTTTCGTATCTTTAGCCCTTGGGTCAAGTGGTTAGCGATATTGGCCAGCCTTTGTTTGCTCATTGGTAGCGTATGGGGCCTTGCTTTTGCACCGCCTGATTATCTTCAGGGCAATAGCTATCGCATTATATTTATCCATGTTCCCGCTGCCAGTCTTGCCATTTCTATCTATTTTTCTCTTGCGGTTCTGGGAGTGATCTATTTGGTATGGAAGATTAAGACGGCCAGTTTGGTCGCGCAGGCACTTGCCCCAATGGGGTTTTTACTGTGTGTCATCAGTTTGCTTACAGGCTCTATCTGGGCAAAGCCAACATGGGGCACTTATTGGGTGTGGGACGCACGCCTTACGTCAATGTTGATATTAGCGTTTTTGTACGCGGGCGTGATGGCACTGTTTGCTGCTTTTGAACATACGGCCAATCGTGGTAAAGCGGCCGCTATTTTATCTATTGTGGGCGCAGTGAACCTGCCTATTATCAAGTACTCAGTAGAGTGGTGGAATACCTTGCACCAAGGCGCGACCTTTAGCTTGACCGCCGCACCGAAGATGTCGGCAGATATGTGGATGCCTTTGCTACTGATGATTATCGGCAGCTATTTACTGGTTGCGACATTAGCGATTTATCGTACTAACACGCTGATTCTATACCGCGATCAAGGCAAAGCGTGGGTTAAAGAATACATTCGTGGTCAACACAAATAACGGCTAGGAAAATACTATGCAGCCTTACTTTTATAGCGTATCTGAGTTTTTCGCCATGGGTAAGCATGGGGTTTTTGTGTGGTCGTGCTGGGCGATAACGATCGGCGTGATGTTGGCCTTTATTATCTATAGCCGCAAACAACGACAGTCACTTATCAAACAGCTGACCATCCAGCAAGCGCGTCAAGCACAGCGAACGACCAAAACCTCAACGCCTGCAACCAAACAGGCTGAATAAAAATCATCTTAATATCATGGTTTTAGCGTAAGAAACCGTATCCTTACAGTGACAAAAATATGACCTTATAGGCAGTGATGAGGCTTATTGATTTGTCTGAAAAATGCTACCATATAGCGATTAGAAGAGTACGATTAGAAAGACATTTTTAGAACGTTTTTCTAATGGTGGTTTCTTCAAATTTTTCTGCTTTATAGATTGATTATGATTTATAAAACAGTGACTCATTAATGGGGTAGTGGTATGAATGCAGTTCGTCGGAAAAAACTGACGTGGGTTATGTTTACGCTGGCAGGTGCGGCAGTAGCAGTTATGTTGGTTATCTATGCCATCGGGCAGCAAACTGACTACTACTTTGATGCAACTGCGATTGCCCAAGGTGAAGCGCCTCAAGACAAACGTATTCGTGCTGGTGGTATGGTGGTTGCCGGTAGTGTGCAGCGTGCAGCAGATAATCCATTAAATGTTGAGTTTGCGATTACTGATTTTCAGTCAACCGTGCCAGTAACTTACCAAGGTATTCTGCCAGATTTATTTGCTGAAAACTCAGGTGTCGTGGCCACGGGTAAAATGCAAGGCGATACTTTCGTCGCTGGGGAAGTGTTGGCTAAGCATGACGAAAACTATATGCCACCAGAAGTTGCCAAATCTATGAAAGAAAATAACCGAAGTGGAGCGATACCTTCTTCTGAGCAGTATAATCCTGCTGAAAAAATTCATGAGACCGAAACGCTACAACAGTAATGATTTTGAGTTTTCATACCATATAAAAAGCCACCGATTATCGGTGGCTTTTTATTGAGCTTTGTTTGGCTAATCGTACTTATTAACCCTGTTAGTCATCCCATACTGGGCTATAGTCAGGATGTTCAATTTTACGACCGTCAGAGCTGGCTAAGTTGCCGATTTTTTCTAACTCATCTGCACTTAATTCAACCTTGATAGCATCTAGATTGCCTTGCAAGTGATCAGGATTAGACGTTTTCGGAATAGCTACACGATGCTTGTCTGATAAGATCCATGCTAGTGAGATTTGTGCTGGTGTTACGTTATGCTTATCTGCAATCTCTTTAATTACTTCGTTATCAAATACATCACCACGCGCTAATGGCGAGTAGGCCTCTAATAGAATATGATGATTATTCAAAAAAGTCTGCAATGTGTTTTGCTTAATAAACGGATGAAACTCTACTTGATTCACGACGATAGGCACATCAGCATATTTCTTGGCCTCAATGATATTAGCAATATTGAAGTTTGAAACACCAATATGACGCGTTAGACCTTGCTTCTGTAATTCACATAGCGCAGGTATAGTTTCAGATAATGGCACGCGGTCATCAGGCCAGTGCAATAGCAACAGATCAACATAATCTGTACCCAAATCTTCCAAAGAACGTTTCGCTGCTGCGACCAGTTTTTCTGGCTCAAACTTCATGTCGTCTGGAAAAATCTTGGTAGTCAAAAAGAACTTATCACGAGCCACACCAGACTGTCTAATACCTTCGCCAACTTCCTTTTCATTGCCATAAGCTTGAGCGGTATCGATATGCTCATAACCCATTTCTAACGCTTTCTTGACCACGTCCACGCAATCTTGTCCTGTTGACTGCCAAGTACCTAGCCCTAGGATAGGGATATTTGCTTGTCCAGCGGTACGAATATTATAGTTTTTAGCGCTCATATTATTATCCTTGTTATGTGTATCTTATAATTTTCATTAGTTTTAAATGTCATCAATAGTATGGTCTAACGAGTAAATTACTATTGAGCCTGTCCACTATAGGAAAAACCAAGGACAAGTGGAAGGGTAATTGACGGTTTCCTACAAAGGGCAAACAGGCTGTAACGTGATTTTTAATAGTTATTTGATACTCATTTAATATTTTAATAACTGTACTGGAAGACAGCACTTCCAAAATAAAAGACAAAAAAACGCCCATCACTTTAAGTAATGGGCGTTTCTATTAATCATAACACCTAAAAAACTAGGTGTTTTTGATTTAAAGTCTTACTGAGCAGCAGCTTCTGTAGTTTCCGGAGCGTCAGCGTTTTCAGTTTTAGCAGCAGTGTCCGTATGTGCACTATGGTCAGTACCCCAGATTTTTGGGTATTTGTAGCCAGGGAACGTTTCATGAGCGTACTTTTTGAAAGCTTCTGAATTATAAGCGTTGGTCACATCTTCAACCCATTTCTTACCAGTATCAGCAGATTTGATCGCTGACCAGTTTACATAAGCAAAGCTTGGCTCTTGGAACAAGGCTTCGGTCAATTTGATACCAGAGTCAGTAGCATAGTTACCGTTGATAACTGCGAAGTCAACTTCATCACGCGCGCGTGGTAATTGAGCAGCTTCTAGTTCAACGATTTCGATATCGTATTTGCTGTTGTCAGCGATATCCGCTTTTGATGCTGTCAATGGATCGATGTTGTCTTTCAATTTGATCCAGCCAAGATCGTTCATCATAACCAAAGCACGTGCAAAGTTACTAGGATCGTTTGGTGCAGAGACACTCATACCTTTAAATGCAGCATCAAGGCTGGTCTTTTTACCTGAGTAAATGCCAAGCGGAGCCGTTGGTACTTGGAATGCTTCTACTAGATCAAGATTGTTTTCTTTTTTGAAATTATCAAGATAAGGCTTGTGCTGGAAGATGTTGATATCCAAATCACCTTCAGCCAATGCAAGGTTAGGACGGACATAGTCAGTAAAAGCAATCAACTCAACTTCATAACCTTGAGCTTCAAGCGTGCTCTTTACTTGGTTACGAACCATATCAGCAAAATCGCCTTCAGTCGTACCGATAACGATTTTGGTATGATCAGGATCGATATCGCTAGCGGCAGTTTCTGCAGTGGTACCTTCGGTTACTGGCTCTTTAGTCGCTTCTGGCGCTGATGAATTGCTGCAACCAACTAAGACTAGACCTGATACACCAACAGCGGCAAATGCGGTAGCTAACTGACGGCTGATATCTGTTAATTTCATAATATGTCCTTAATAATGAATGGGATTGAGTAAAACGTTTATCGTCTGAACATTAAAAAAGCAACATTATAAATAGTAATGCTGCTTTTGTTGTAAGAGCTGAGATAAGGGTTGAGTGTTGCCAAAAATAAACCTAGTCGCTCGTAAAGTCAAGTATTCTCTAAAGCGGTTTAACGTTTGTCTAAACGATTGGCGAGCCAGTTACCAGAGGCTTGAATCGAGACGACCATGATTGATAATACAATCACGATAAAAATCATTACCTCGGTCTGATAGCGATAATAGCCATAACGAATGGCCAAATCACCCAAACCGCCACCACCGATCATACCAGCTGCCGCTGAATAAGAGAGCAAGCTGATACAAAGAATAGTGACTGACAATACTAAACCTGAGCGCGCTTCGTTAAGTAATACTTTAATAATGGTAAAAGGCCTGGCACCCATTGATTCAGTGGCTTCGATAATACCGCGCGGCACTTCGCGTAAATTTTGCTCAACCAAACGCGCAAAATAAAACGAACCAGCGATAGCAAGTACCAATGATGCAGCAATTGGTCCGATACCCGTACCAACGATGGCCTTGGTAAACGGACTCATCGCAATCATCAAAATCACGAAAGGGAAAGCACGCATAAAGTTGGTAATACCGCCAAGCACACCGTACAATGTCTTGTTTTGCAAAAACTGTCGATCACTAGACAAAAACAAGAATACGCCAAACAGTCCACCGATGACGATTGCGACCGTGGTCGAAATACCGAGCATCACAAACGTATCAATAAACGCGCTTACGATCTCTTTACGTAACACAAGTAGCTTGTCTATAGAGGCGGATAATTCAGTACCAGTTAACATATCTATTTCTCCTGCCTCATTAGTCCTCGACGACTAGGCCTTTGCCAATCGGGGTGGTTGCTTGAATCAGACCGTCTCGCACATCCGCAACTTCTAATAGTTGTCCTTGATGCAATAAGGCTGCGCGATCACAAAGTCTACGAATAACACTCATCTCATGGGTCACAATGACGATAGTCACGCCAAGTTGCTCATTGATATCGCGTAGACAAGTCAGCAAACTACGGGTCGTTGCAGGGTCAAGCGCACTGGTTGGCTCATCGGCCAACAATACTTTTGGACTAGGGGCAATCGCGCGAGCAATACCCACACGCTGTTTTTGTCCACCTGATAGCTGCGCAGGGTAGTGGCCAGCACGATCGGTCAGATCGACAATCGCAAGACAATCCATGACGCGCTTATGAATGTCGCGACTTGGATAACCCGAGATTTTTAAGTTAAATGCCACGTTGTCAAAAACCGTTTGATTAGACATCAGATTAAACTGCTGAAAAATCATCCCGATATTATGACGAGCAATGCGCAGCTCACTGGCAGACAGCGTGGTTAGGTCAGTACCGTCTATCACGACTTGACCCGAATCTGGACGTTCAAGCATGTTAATTAGGCGCAATAAGGTAGATTTACCTGCGCCTGAATAACCCATTAGACCAAAGATTTCGCCTTGTTTGATAGTCAGAGATGTCGGCTCAACAGCGGTAAACCAATGTGGTTTGCCGTCTTTGTCTTTGATTGATCGGTCGCTTAAAAAACTTTTGGTCACATCGTTTAAGACAATCATGTCATTCATGGAGGGCTCAAAATTTAATAAATTTTTTAATGGTCAAAAACGCGTCATCAGACCTCTTTCAATATGTAAGAAGCTTGTCAAAACGACAACAGTCAATAACCGTATAATAAGGGGCGGTAATATAGCATATTATCAGGCACTTTGGATATGCACATACGTGTCCGGCTTATGATTAATAGCTATTAAGAATAAGCAGTTAAAATGGCAAGTGTGAAGGCGATAGCTTGATAGCTATCTATATAACGATGGGGATTGATTACTCGTGATAGTTGTAATGAGGATCGTGATGAATTGGGATGGTCACCAAAAATCTAGTATGACCATTTAGCGTATCCGTAATAATGCGTCCTTGATGAGCGGTAACGATTTGTGAGACTAGGGATAATCCCAATCCAGAGCCTTTGTTTTTTTGCTGCAAACGTACAAATGGGCTAAAGACTTCTTCTCGCTTGCCTTCAGGGATACCAGTGCCTTCGTCGATTACAGCCAGCACAGCATATTTTGGCAAAGGACGTTCAGGTTCAGTTTTGGCTTTTTTCATATGCTTAGCAAATAAGCCTTCTTTACGCACTACTGCACCTGAGTTCTCATTGTTTGAGCTATTAGATTTGGCGTCATCTTTCGTATTATTTGAGCCATTATTTTTAATAGCAGTATCAGTAATAGATTTATCTGATTTTTGAGCGCTATTATCGACGAGAGTGCCAGCATTCGCGCTTTCTACGTTGCTTATAGAGTTTTTTGATGCTACTTCAGTCGCGTTAGCATTGTTAGCATTATCGGCGTCGTTAGCAAGGTCAGTAGAGTCTGGAACAGCTTTCCAAATAACTTTCTTAATTCTGTCGGTCAACTCACTGGTAAAGCTATAATAGTCAGCAAGTAGTGATGATTCGCCAGTAGTAGGTTGGGGTTTGCTAGCATTGTCTATCAAGCTTTCATCTGAAAGTTCGTTATCAATACTGACTTCATTATTGCTCTCGTTGTTCTCATTGCGAGCAGCTATGTCTTCACCGTTTTTATAGATGATAGGCGTCGGTAGCTCTGCTATTGAGTCAGTCGTTTCTGATTTATTTTTATCAACCGAACTAGTAGCTTCATGTTTAGCGGTTTGGTGTTCAATTATTTTGGCATCAGCGTTTTCTTCATAATCGTCAAAGTCGAATCTGTTGTAATCGACAAAGCTACTGCATAGCACTGTTTGTAATAGATAGTCGGGCACAGTTCCGGCTTCTTCTATGCTCTGAACACCGTATAGCAATACCGTAACAGGCGGCTTGCCATGTAGCATAGCGTTGGTAAGTAAGTTACGAATCAGATGAGTCAACATTGATGACTGACCATCTATCACGATGTGCTCACCAATGAGCGTGGCTTCAGGATAATGCTGACGTTCTTGATTTACCAAGTCGTATAAATCGAGGTTTTCAACTTGCTGTAAGGCATGACCTGCATCCAAACGGCTAACCAGTAATATGCTTTCTACTAAGTCATTAAGACCTGACAAGTCTCTATTGATCGCTTGTGCCCGTTTATCGAACTTTGCTTTGGTATCAGTTGGTAGTGCACCAGCCAACATATCCATCATCTCAATCTGTAGACGGATACGTGTAATCGGTGTACGTAGCTCATGAGAGGCATGTGCCAGCAGCAAGTTATTGGCATCAATTAAGTGTTCAATTTTTTGTGCCGCTTGGTTGAATCCGCGTGCTAGTGCAGCGATTTCGTCATTACCACGTGCATTCACTCGCACCGTAAAATCACCATCACCCAATTGAGTCATTTGTTGGCTCAACTGGTCAATCCGCCATGTCATCGTCCGGGCAATCAACCATAGTACACCTGCCATAATGAGTAGCAGTAGTAACGTACCAGTGAATAAGTTCAAGGCTGCAGAAAGGACAGGTTTTTTAGGTGTTAGACGTGATTCGTACAGTAAGGTATAACCCGTACTGCTATACACTTGAGCTTGCTTGGTAGGTGACGTGTCTGCAAGTGATGGAAAAACGCGCGAGAACAAAGACGGGGTAGGGGGAAGCTCTAGGGGTAGGTCGCTATTGTCAGTTTGCATGAGTAGCCGACCTTCGCTGTCATACAATCCCATTTTTGCTTGCAGTGATTCATCAAAAATATCAAAGCTTTTCTTAACGACAGCCAGCATGAAACGCGACTGCAAACGATTGTCTTTGCTGATAGAAATATTCAATTCATGCAAGAATGGATCGATTTGCCCCAGAATCTGTGTGGCTAATATCTCTGAGCGAATACCAGCGTCTTTGTCATGAACAAGTTGGGTCAACAGCACCATTGCCACAGCAAATAAAGTAAGTGCCAGCATAACGCTGGCAAATAGTTTGGCAAATACGGAACGAAAACCCAATTGCTGCATTAAACGATCTCTGTTATTAAACGCTTGTACTGACTCATGGTATAGAGTTTACACCATGAGTCAGCTAATTAGGTATCCTTTACAATTACACCTGATCAGTGGCAAATTGATAGCCGACGCCGCGTACGGTAATAATACGTTTTGGCTGACGTGGATTGTCTTCAATCAAAGCACGTAGACGCGAAATATGTACATCAATTGCACGGTCAATATTGTCTGAGCTGTCATCGTTTGGCATCGCTTGCCAGAGTTGCTCACGATTCAACACTTTGCCAGAATGAGTGGCGAAGTAGTGTAACAACTGAAATTGATGCGTGGTTAGGCGTACCGGTTGGTCATCGATAGTGACTTCATGACTGTCAGGGAACACACTCAAACGGCCAAAGGTTAAGCTGTCTGATTGGCTATCGGCTTGATTTGGTTGCTCATGACGACGAATAACCGCACGAATACGAGCTAAAAGCTCACGTGGTTCAAAAGGCTTGGCGATATAATCGTCAGCACCCATCTCTAGCCCCAACACGCGATCGGTTGTATCACCTTTTGCGGTTAGCATAATAATAGGCACTTTATTGGTCATGTTGTTCTTATTGCCACGAATCTTTTGACATACTTGCATACCGTCCATATCAGGTAGCATAAGATCCAATACAACCAAATCAATATCGCGCTCTTTGGTGTCTAATAAGTCGAGACCTTCTTGACCAAGACCAGCATGATGCACGTCATAATAGTTCATGGTCAAATAATCGCTGATCAGCTCAGCTAAATCTGGATCGTCTTCAATCAACAAAATCTGCTTACTCATGGGATGTCCTCTAATTGTTATTGTGATTTATAAAAAGTATAACGTTTCTGGTAATGATGAGCTGTTGGTAATAATAAACAGTTAAACTATTAAGCCTCTACGTTTTCAAATATACAGAATAGCGCATAATTAAATGTGAGCCGTATTTTAATACTCGGATAATGCTATATATAGTAGGGTCATATTGCCTAATTATGCTGTTACAAAACAAGAGAAGCTTTGTTAATGTTTCTACGTAATGTAACTGTCAGCATAAGCTATTATGACACAATGACTTTTTTACCTTTAGAATCAACAGGTAAGTCAGCCAAACAAATTAAGCTATCATTGCTTACACCTGCTATCAAATACTGCTGCGTAGTAGGATCGTATTCAACTACCTCAATAGGTTGACGCGTTAGACGCTGATCTTGGCCTATAATCCAAACATTTGCAGTCAATGGTTGTAGCGGCATATAAGGAGGAGTTTGTAACTCTGTCAGGTCTACATCATGTAGCGCGCGCTTAGGTACGATAGTGCCTACATCTATTTGACCATAGTTGACGCGCCCTGTGACTTTCATATTTGGCAGTAACTTATCACGACTAACCTCGTTGTCGATGACATTAACATAGACCAAGAGCTTTTTGGGCTGACTGGTCGATACCAGTTTGCTGACCTGTCCCGTAAACTTGTCTGAGATACCTTCGGCGGTAAAATTGACCGTTTGGCCAACTGAGAGCTGTGGTTTTGCTTGTATAGGTAGAGTAGCCATAAAATGCAGCTTGGTCTCGTCACTGATCTGTAGTAGAGACGCGCGCGCCGCTAGCTGTTGTCCTGCACTAGCAGACAAGTTTTCTACCCGCCCTGAAAAGCTGGCATGAATAGTAATCGAATTATACTGCGTATCTTGTTTAGAAGTATTAACGTTTGCATTTTGATTAATAGAATTCTTGCTATCAGTATCTATCGCAGAGTTTGCTTCTAACGTTTTGTCACTATCAGTTTTTCTTACAACAGCAATGTCTGTGTCTGGCGCAGCTTGTGCGGAGTTAGCATCAGAGTTTTTCGTATTTTCTGGATTGGTTTTGTTAACATCGTTTGATTCTACATTACCTTGTTCAGGCTTCTTTAAATCTTCAGTTTTGCTAGCCGTACCCACACGCCTAAAGACAAGCAATGGCGTGCCTTTTTCAACCCATTGACCTTCACTAACCAGTGTCTTTTCTATACGAATCGGATGTACCGCAACAAATGTGGTCTGCTTGATAGGTTCGATATTACCTTGTAATCCGAGACTCGGCTGATACCTTGAAGGTTTGATACTCAAGATATGTTCTGGTGTCATTGTGACACTGTCGCTTGTGATGATAAGTGGCGTGTCTGCGGTCTCTTCTTCAGTGTCAGTAACAGCTGATTCATTTATAGGTGACGGCTGACAAGCAGCGATAAATAGCACGCTGAATAAATAGAGGCTCTTTCTTAAATATCTAGAAGCTGTCATAGCAGTCACCATTATAATCGTCATATCATTATATAGTGAATTGCAATGTGGTGGAACGACTGTAAAATATTTACTAAACTTAAGAAAGTTGATGATCCAAACAATAGGCAGAGTTGCAGTTACACCTTTATAAATAAGAATAGCTATTTATGATACTAGCGAGTTCGAACATAATTTCACTAATCACTGGCAAAGTGAAAGTAACTGTGCTAAAACAAACACTATAGAATATCTTGATACATTTTTATTACAAATGAAAATTATCCTGCAATGTTTTCATCGTTTATATATAATGCAGAAATATCATATAGTTGTTTGTCTCGTTAATTGAACCTTTTATCTTTAACGAAGGTTGTTTTGAAAGTACTTTGTATATGCTTAACGTCAATATTATTTCACTTGAGGTTTATGAATGTAGAGTATTATGTCCAAAACTATAAGCTCAAAACCTGATTTTTTGAGTTTACAAATAATAAAGTGCGTATAGTAGCTCATGTTTACACTGTGCTTAGTAGGCAGATACTAAAAGCAAATACTCGCTGTTGTGGTGAATTTTAATGTAAATCCAATCACTCATATTTGTCTAATAATATGTGATATAGCAGTTTAGGATAGTTATTTAAAATTTATATTAGTAGATAGCGTTACGAATAAATAGCCGTTTATAGGACAATGAGAATGGAAAATAATTTTGATGGTTTGAAAGTAATGGTGATTGATGATTCAAAAACCATCCGCCGTACTGCAGAAACCTTATTACAAAAAGCGGGCTGTGAAGTAGTAACCGCTATAGATGGTTTCGATGCATTAGCAAAGATTGTAGATAACAATCCAGATATCATTTTTGTTGATATCATGATGCCACGTTTAGATGGTTATCAGACTTGTGCATTAATAAAAAACAACCCTGATTACGCAAATAAGCCAGTGATTATGCTTTCATCCAAAGATGGATTGTTTGACAAAGCACGTGGCCGTATTGTTGGCTCTGATGAATACTTAACTAAGCCGTTCAGCAAAGATGAGCTTTTTGATGCCATTAATCAATACCGCTAATCGATTAAATATAGACTTAAATACGTTGGTTGTTATTATTGACATAGATTGCTCAATACTGAGGAATCATGATTAAGAAATTGCTAACAATAAAATTTTAGGTAATCGTTTTAATCGTTTTAATTGAACAATATATCCTCGTGGTATCTTAGAAAATAAAGGAAACTCCTATGGCTACCGTTTTAGTCATTGACGACTCGCCATCAGAAATGGCGAAATTTCGCGATATGCTTGCCAAAAATAACTTCCAAGTACTGGAAGCGACAAACGGTGAGCAAGGCTGCCAAATGGCAGCTGATCATTTACCAGATGTTATTTTGATGGACGTGGTAATGCCTGAAATGAATGGTTTTCAAGCCACACGTAAGATTACTCGTGGTAAAACTACTGCTCATATTCCTGTCATTATGATTAGCACCAAAAATCAAGAGACAGATAGAGTTTGGGGCAAGCGTCAAGGCGCTAAAGAGTATATGAACAAGCCAGTTGATGAAAGTGGATTGGTCAATATGATTCGCAAAGTGATGGAGTAACTTGTGGCTTCTAGAGGGTTTATTGAGCTTCTGCGTCTAGCAGACTTGGCACGTGCACGTAAAAGTGGCCGCCGTGGTGGACAAGAGTTTGACTGGCAAGGTGTGGTATTTGAAATAGGGGGTCAGCGCTTAGTTGCTCCTATGGGTCAAGTATCAGAGGTATTAACTATGCCAGAATATACTAGCTTACCTCTAGTCAAGCCATGGATGCTAGGTATAGCTAATATTCGTGGACGCCTACTGCCTCTAACGGACTTATCACATTTTTTGCAAGTACCTAGTCGCTTGACACAAATGAGCCAACGAAAGGTTATTGTTATCGATTATGACAATATTTTTTCAGGACTGCTGGTTGATCAAGTACTTGGTATTGAACAGTTTACTCATGACCAATACCGTCCAGAAGCCATCGATCATGACTCGCCATTTGCGCCTTATAATCATGGTAAGTTTTTTAAAAATGACCAAGACTGGTATGTTTTTATGCCAAGCTTGCTTGCGCAGGATACTCAGTATTCAGATGCTGCAATATAATTGTCGATAATAGAATACCTGTCTTTTAAGTAACGACAGAATAATAGCAACTGACAAGATACAGTTTGATGTCAGCATTTATACAGGCTTTGCTAATCATTGTTTAGATAACAACAAGATTTTCAAAGTCGGTCACGATTAGACTTTGACGATTGTTTGAAAGGAATATGCAAGATGAGTGATGTTATAAAGAAACCTGTAGCTGGTATGGCTAACACAACAGCAGACAGCAAAGATGCTGATGGTACGTGGAAACTATTATTAGGATTTTTTGTTTTATTAAGTTTGGCCTGTCTGATTTGGTTGATTAACTCTCTATCATCAGTAAGTCAGTATTTTAGTAGCTTTAATCAGTCGGTTATCATACCAGCGGCTATATTTGCCCTTGGGGCGTTAGGTATTTTATTTGCTTCGTATCAGCTATTGAAGCAGCGAGGTGGTTCAGAGCGATTGCTTATTGAGAAAGAAACGCTGCGTCGTCGTCAAGAAGCAGAAGCTGAGTCTGAACGAGCTCGCCAAATTCAAGAAGAGAACGAACGTAATCAGATCGCTATTCTACGTCTGCTTGATGAGTTGGGTGATTTGGCAGAAGGTGATTTGACCGTTAATGCAACTGTATCAGAAGACTTTACAGGGGCGATTGCCGACTCGGTCAACTTTGCAATTGACCAATTACGTCAGTTGGTTTTGGTTATTAACAGCACTGCTGATCGCGTATCGCAATCTTCAGATCAAACGCAGATGAATGCTGTTGAATTGGCTGAAGCTTCTGAACACCAAGCACAAGAAATTGCTGGTGTATCGGCTGCTATTAATGAGATGACTGTTTCAATTGATCAGGTTTCGAACAATGCTGCAGAATCTGCAACGGTTGCCCAGCGCTCAGTTGCTATCTCCCATAATGGAGCAGAAGTTGTACAGCGCTCTATTGAAGGTATGAACGTTATTCGTGATCAGATTCAAGAAACGTCAAAACGTATCAAACGTCTCGGTGAGTCTTCGCAAGAAATTGGTGATATCGTTGGACTAATTAATGATATTGCCGATCAGACTAACGTTTTGGCATTGAACGCCGCTATTCAGGCATCGATGGCAGGGGAAGCGGGCCGAGGCTTCGCGGTTGTTGCTGATGAGGTTCAGCGTCTGGCTGAGCGTTCAGCGAACGCTACTAAGCAGATTGAAACATTGGTAAAAACCATTCAGGCCGATACCAATGAAGCAGTTATGTCAATGGAATCAACAACTTCTGAAGTTGTGCGCGGTGCACGCTTAGCGAAAGATGCGGGTGAAGCACTAGAAGAAGTACAGAGCGTTTCTAATACTTTGGCTGACTTGATTCAAAACATCTCAAACGCTGCATTACAACAAGCTGAGTCTGCTGGTCATATTTCTCACACCATGAATATCATTCAAGATATTACTTCACAAACCTCATCTGGTACCATGGCGACAGCCCGCTCTATTGGTGAGCTAAGTGAAATGGCAGCAGCGCTACAGGAGTCAGTGACTGGTTTTAAAGTAACGAATGATGACGAGCTGTTAGATGATGAAATGCTAAATACTGAGCATGAGTTATCAGAAAGTGTCTAATGCTAGCTTTTACCATAAAGTAATGCTGTGAGAAGTTTAATTATGTGCAGCACAAATTATAGTAGGTAACGTGAATAAACTTACTAAAGCAGATAAAAAGCCACTGAGTACAGTCGAATTTGCATCGAGCAATTCCTTAATGCAATACGATCATTTTGACGTACAAAAGTGGCAAAAGTACATAGAGAAAGAAATCGGTTTTGTGCTTCCAGATATACAGCTACAGTGGTTCATTAATGCAATTGAGTGTGTGGCAAAATCGAATGGATCAACTGCTGAGCAGCTATGGTATAACCTACCGAAGGACAATGAGTTACGTCAGCGACTATTAGATAAGGTACTGATTCATGAAAGTCGTTTTTTTCGTCATAAGCCTTCTATAGATTTTGTCATAAAATGTGCATCGCAGTATCGAACAGTAGACAATAATAAAGCCTTGTTCCGTATTTGGAGTGCGGGTTGTGCAAGTGGACAGGAAGCTTGGTCATTAGCTATGAGTCTATCAGCACAGCAATTTTCAAATTATTCAATACTAGGAACGGACGTTAGTGAAGAGGCAATTAAAAATGCACGTCTTGGACAGTATGACAAACGCCAACAGTGCTTAATTCCGCAACTGTGTCAGCAATTTATTCAACCGCTTCTAACTAAAAGTGAGACAAATAATACGAATGATAGTTTGTCTCCTACGCCAGAAGTGAATGATAGTATACAGCCAAACTGGCAAGTAGAGCCTAAATTACGCCCACACGTCAGTTTTTCTGTACATAATATTATTGAAAAAACCCCACCTACCGCTCACCCTCAACATGTGATTATTTGTCAAAATATGCTGCTATATTTTCGAAAATTCGATCAGCGTGATATTTTGACTCGGCTAGCAGAGCAGTGTACGTTAGGGGGATATATTATATTGGCTCCAGGTGAGGCGTTGTTCTGGCGTCCTTCAAATATGCGCCGTATTGCGCACCCACAGGTTAATGTGTGGCAAAAAATTAGTGCCTAAATTAGTGCATAGACGAGTTAGGATAACCCTATGAAGAAACAGCCCAATGACATAGTGACACTTGAATGGTTACTACCATTATTTAATCAGCAATTATCACAGGTATCTGATGGTTGGCAATTGGGTGAGTCCAATATTGATCATAAGCAACTGACATCACATTATCACCAGATTAGTGGTGCGCTAATCATACTTAACCTTCCTTTGTTGGCAAGTATCGCTAGCAATTTGAGTCAACTTGCAACACTAGCAAGTAACGATGACTTTTCTATCAAAGAGCGTCGTGTAGGCCAGTTTTCTCACCGGTTATTGCAACGTGAGATCAACCAATATGCACGTACAGGAAGTTACCATACTGGCTTAGTCACTAAAGCTACTCATGAACTGACTCGAGCTTTGTCTCAACGAGATATAGAAACTAACTTATCTATAAAAGTTAATGATATTGAGCATGAATATGCTAATAACGAAAATATTATCAATAGTATTGAAGTGGTCGTACCAACGGGTCCAGCTACTTCTACTTTAACCAATGAACAGTATCAGCAGTTGCTACTCGTATGGCGTCAACAAGTACAAGAGTTATTGATCACTAATACAAACCAATCATCTTTACTAAGTACTCTAGAAAAAGTTAGTCAATACTTATGGCAGACTACACATGATAAGGGACTACAGAGACTTTGGTACTTAACTGAACTGTTGCTAAGTGATCTTACTCACAATGAAACACCGATACCTGAGCATTACTCACCATTATTGAGTCAGCTTGATCAAATTATAGAGTCCTATATCTATTCAGATGTGTTGCCTTCAGGTACGATTTTCAGATTGACTACGGAAATATATATAGAACTAAGCTATCTAACTTATAGTAGCAAACGCACTCAATCTATTTTGGATGAAGTAACACGAAATGCAACGACAGCCCCACGTTTTTTACCAAGATTATTGAATGAACTTGAAGAACTTATCTTCAAGCTAGATGAGCCAGATACTTTGGTAATACCTCTAGAACGCATCAAGAGCCAACTTAAAAACCGAGGCTGGACTTATTACGTGTCTCAAGTGGAATCAATTCTTGCAGATTTAGAACAGGCTTTTTCATCCGAAATGGGCTTTGCGCAAGAGCAATGGCAAATTGAACGCAAGCTGCAAGAGTTATATAACGCTATTTATAGTACTGAAAAAACAATTTCACTCAAAATTGGGGGGGCGACTTCTTTTACTACTTTGCCAGATATAACGGATGGTGAAGAGAGCAATTCGATAGGTAAGAGTGAAATTATTCCAACCGATGATGGCATACGTGAGCTGCGAATCGCAGTAGAAGAAATAAAGCAAAGTTTTAATGAGTATATACAGCGTCAAGACATTCTATTAATACCAGCTAATAATGATTTTATTAGTATTGGTCAAGCTTTTGATGATATGGGGCTGCCAGTAATTCGTAAAACAATAGAAGACATAGGTAGCATATTTGAACGATTGAACACTCATCAAATTACGACACCAAGTTGGAGTTTGGTTCAAGCATTGGCTGAGAGCTTAACCTCTATTGAGCTATTACTTGATTACCTCGCACAGCAGGTTTTCGATCAGCAGTTACTTACACTGGCAAATGAACATACAGCCAAAGCAACACAGCTTCTAAATACTTATATTGAAACACCAGAGATGCTTGATCAGACAGTGCCTACTCAAAAACTGTCAGCGAACGATGTTGTGCGTTATGACGATAGTGGTGAGGTTGAACCTATTGTCAATGGAGATGCGGAGCAGGTGGCTAGTCAAAATAGTGTGCATTTATCTAATAATATCGAAAGTGATTTGTTGAAACAGGCTCGTCAGCAAGTCAAACCTGACAGTTTTGAGACTGATGTAGAAATTCATAATATTTTCATTGAAGAAGTGACAGAAGTAATTGCGGATCTCAGAGACTTTTTACCAATTTGGCAGCAAGACTCACAAGATTTGACACCACTGACCGAAGTGCGGAGAGGGTTTCATACTCTAAAAGGTTCAGGTCGTATGGTTGGTGCTTTTAGTATCAGTGAAATAGCATGGTCAATCGAAAATCTACTCAATCGGTTATTGGATAAGACGCTGCCTGTAACAGATGAAATTGTGAGCCTAGTGATTGATACGACAAAAAGCTTACCAACACTGGTAACAGATTTTGAAGCGCAGCGCTTACCAAGCTTTGATCCTGCGATTACTATCTTACAAAGTAGCAATCTAATGCGCCAACAGCCTCTTAATACTGGACTGGTGATAGCTGAACTTGCTCCTAAAGAGATTATGTCGGATGATGCAGAATTAGAAAAGGCATTACTAGAGATTGATGATGCTGATAGCGATTCTAATAACGATATTACCGAGTTGGTTACCGACTCGAATAACAAAGAAGCGAATATCAACGAGCATCTATCTACATTGGAAATTCCAGAAGTTCTTACACCTTTTATTAAAGAAACCAATCAACTACCAGCTGATGCCAACGATGCAGATCTTGATATCAAAGAGATATTTATAGAGGAAGCCAGTGAAGTATTGGCAGAAATTGTGCCATTGTATGAAAGCTGGCAGAAAACACCGAGCGATCTAGAGGGCTTAAAGGATATTCGCCGTGGTTTCCATACTTTAAAAGGTTCGGGTCGCATGGTAGGCGCTAACTATACAGCTGAACTAGCATGGTCTATAGAAAACATGCTTAACCGTGTTTTGGATAACAGTGTCGCTATCTCAGCTGATATGCGTCAGTTGATTATAGATGTACTGGCAGCTTACCCCAAGATGCTTGTAGCATTTGAACAGGGTACTCAAGACTATCCAGCTGTAGTTCCAGTGTGGATTGCGTGTGCTGATGCATATAGCAAACAGCAGGGTAATGGATTTAGCTATTCTACTTTGTTTGCACAATCAGTAGATAGTTCTATAGATGAGATGGAAGAAACGAAGCCATGGCCTGATACGGCTAATACTGGCAATGCTTACGATGACAACAGTAATGAAGCAATAGATTCTACCTTACAGACCTTTCATTCAGTTAACGAAAGAATGGCTGAGGCAGCGGTTGTTCTTACTCCTCAAAGCGAGGAAGAGAAAGTATTTTGTAAGATATTTATTGATGAAGCAGAAGAGTTGCTTGATCGTATCGAACAGTTTGTCAAAGACAACAGAGAGCAGCATTGTATAGAAATCACAGATGAAATCGTACGCGCATTCCATACTTTGCGTGGCGCCTCTGGTTCTAGTGCTTTGGCCGCTATCAGCGAAGTCAGTGCAACTATTGAACATAGCCTAGAGTTATTACAGCAGCAGGATACTGGGATGAATGCTCAACACCTAGAGGCGTTGGCTCAGTCAGCGAAACTAATAGATGGCTATTTAAATAATTATAAACAAAATACAGAACAGCATGATGTATCAGTAGAGAACAAGGATTCGCAAAGTCAACAAGATATAGCATCATTACAAGCAATGCTAGACGAACAATATGTTGTCAGTGATACTACCGTGATGACAGATAGGAAGCCGTCGATAGAAGAGCTATTAGATAGTAATATTGATGCCTTGTTAGATGCTGAATGGGAATTGGAAGATGCACTTAACCATACTGAAATAGAGCATGTCCAGAGCTATGTAGAGCAGCAAGTTTCACAAATAGCTGCTCTCATGGAAAAGGCGCAAGCATTTCCAAAATTTGTCACAATCCTTGATGAACTTGGCAACACATACCGTTATTTGAGTAATTATATCGATAAGGCTCAAGATAAAGACATTCAAGCAATATTACATGCAGGTCACGCTCAACTGATAGGCTTGTTCGATGCTTTAGCTGGAAGTACCTCCTTAAAAATAGATAAACAAGTCATTGATGAGCTACGAAGTATTTATCAAGAAAGGGATGAAAACGAAGACGTTGGTTTTATCGTTAGAGCCGTTCCAGCACCTGAGCTACAGTTTGAGACTATTGATACTGATATCGAGCTGTTAGAAATATTTTTAGAAGAAGCACAAGAGCTTGATACTGCACTAGATGAAAGCTTTAATAAGTGGCGTGCCGATATCACAAATACCAATGCTCTAAAGGTTCTACAGCGCCATTTGCACACGATCAAAGGCGGTGCACGGATGGCTGGTATCCGTAGTATTGGTGATTTGACCCATGAAGCAGAAAGTGTCTATGAGTCGTTTGTAGAGAACCGAAGAGCGCCAACCGCGCAGTGGCTTGAAATCATGCAAATGGTGCAAGACACGATGTCACTGCAAGTGATGCATATTGTGAGTCATAAGAAATCTTTCTTTACTCCAGAGCTGATTGAACAGTTGCGCCAGCTTGAAAAAGCAAAAACGTTACCAGAGGTAGTCGATTTAGTCATACCAGTACCAAAAAATCATTTTGAACCTACAGAGCGTAGCATTGCTGCCAATGTTGTTGACAGTGATAATGAGGTATTGAGTACCCTAAGTCTGGATAGCATGATTAAACAATCATGGGCTAACGGACTCCCTGATCCTGATATATTAGCAGTATTTTTGGAAGAGGCAGAAGAGCTTACCAATCGTAATAAGTATCTGCACTTGTTCTTAAAAGACACGAGTAATACCACAGCGTTACAAGCGCTCCAACGTGACTTACATACCATAAAGGGTGGCGCACGCATGGTCACTGCCTCTGGTATTGCTGACTTAGCTCACGAAATGGAATCAGTTTATACGGACTTTGTTAGTAATCGACGTCCAGCCACTAAAAAAGTATTAGAGTTGCTGGTTGCAAGTCATGACTGGCTAGCTGATGCAGTATTTATTCTTCAACAACATGTTAATCCACCGACGCCTACGCTGTTAATTGAAGCGTTGGAGCAGTTTGGTAGAAACCCTGATAGCCTAAAAACGATACCTAAAGAGTCTCTACAAGCCCAGCGTGAAGCAATCTTGATTGCCAAGGAAAACCAAGATTCGCAGTATCTTGCAAAAGATATCAGTGAAATGCCGTCTATGCTTAGAGATACTCATGAGGAAGATCAGAGCGCTAGTAGCAATGAGATGATTCGTATCTCAGGTGGTTTGATTGAGCACATGATTAACTTGTCTGGTGAGTCAGCGATTAACCGTGCTCGTATCGATATGGGTATCAGTAGTCTAACAAACAGTATCGAAGAGATGGGTACGACAGTACAACGCTTGGCAGATCAGCTACGTCGTATGGAGATCGAGCTAGAAGCACAAATTTTGTCTCAGATAGATGAGGAACTCATCGATAATGAAGACTTTGACCCTCTCGAGATGGATCAATACTCATCTTTGAATCAGCTGTCTAAATCTTTAACAGAGTCGGCCTCAGATTTGGTTGATATTAACCATACATTATTAGAAAAGACCCGTGATAGTGAAAGCCTGTTGCTACAGTTATCTCGTACCCAGACGGAACTGCAAGATGGTTTGATGAATTCACGTATGGTGCCATTTACGCGCTTGACACCACGTCTGGAACGTATCGTACGTCAAACAGCTAACGAGCTTAATAAGTCTGTTGAACTGACCATCATTAATGCTGATGATGAGATGGATAGAACCATCCTAGAGCGCATTACGTCACCGCTTGAGCATATGTTACGTAATGCTGTCGACCATGGTATTGAAACCACGTCAACCCGTCTGAAGTCAGGCAAAGAGCGTAGTGGCCGTATTACCCTTGAAGTCCGTCGTGAAGGTAGTGAAATCGTCATTCAATTAACAGATGATGGACGAGGTATTGATGTTGAAGCAGTACGTAGTAAAGCCATCTCTCAGGGTCTAATTGATGCAGACGATAATAGTCTGTCAGACATTGATATTATGCAATATATTTTCAACGCTGGATTGAGTACTAGTAAGCAAGTAACTCAGATTTCTGGACGTGGCGTTGGTATGGACGTTGTTATTAGTGAGATTCGCCAACTAGGTGGGGCGGTATCCGTCGTCTCAGAGTTGGGTAAAGGCTCAAGTTTCACAATGCGCCTACCATTGACGGTAGCCGTGTCGGACGCGTTGGTTGTTCGTGCTGCAGATCGCTACTATGCAATTCCATTGGTACAGATTGAGCGCGTGGTTCGAGTGAATCCAGAGAAGCTCTATGACTATTATCAATCAAATGATGCCACATTGAATTTTGAAGACACTGAGTATCGAGTACGTTATCTAAATGAAATTTTATCAGGCAATAAGTTGAATGAGTTGGTCGTAAATACCAATACCAGCTTACCGCTTATCATTATTAAAAACCGTACCGGACAGAATATTGCTTTGCAAGTGGATCAGATTGCAGGTTCGCGCATAGAAGTTGTTGTTAAACCTTTAGGCCAACAGTTATCAAATATTCCAGGGGTTTCAGCTGCTACTATCATGGGTGATGGCTCGGTCATGCTCATCTTAGATCTGATTGCTCTTATGCGTAATGCGCAATTGGTCAAGAATATTACGAAAGCTGCTGATGCTAAAAGAGGTCGTATAGAGTCTAAATCTACCATTCTAGTTGTCGATGATTCAGTGACAGTGCGTAAAGTAACCTCACGTTTCTTAGAGCGCCAAGGGTTCAATGTGGCCGTCGCTAAAGATGGTATTGACGCAATTGAGATATTGCAGGATATGACACCAGATATGATATTGCTTGATATCGAAATGCCTCGTATGGACGGCTTCGAGGTTGCCACTCAAGTCAGACATAACAATCGTTTAAAGCAAATTCCAATTATTATGATAACGTCACGTACTGGCGAAAAGCATCGTGAGCGTGCCTTGGAGATTGGTGTGAATGACTATATGGGTAAACCATTCCAAGAAAAAGAGCTGCTTGATAAAATGCAAAAATTACTAGGTGAAGGGGTAAGCCTGACTAATGAAGGATAATGCACGTGTTTTAGCGCTGCGAAAAAAAAATAGAAACGATATTAAAGTGATGGTGGTGGCAGAAGATCACCGCCAGCGCATGGCTTTTTCAGATACGGTCCGTGGGTTCGGCTTTATACTAGTCGGCTGTGTGTCACGAGCACAGTGGCAGGAAACAGGTGAGCTTTCTAATTCAGCTATCGATATTTGGCTGATAGACAGTGACTATGATGATAGTGTGGCAATAGCGACGGTGGCATCCAAACCAGCAGCAGTACTGGTTGGTTTCAGTCAGGCTCCGTACCTAAACGAATCACAAGAATATGCAAAATGGCAGCGTAAGTTAAAGCGTAAATTTGCTCAACTGCTTGACTTGCCAACACTGGTAGATGCTCCAGTTTACAAGAGTGCTGATACTGACTGGCATTATGTCGTATTTTTGGGTGCTTCTATGGGTGGCCCTAGTGCGGTTAAAGAATTCTTAGATAATGTGCCAGCCACACTGCCAATTTGTATTTTATTGGCGCATCATTTCAATCAGGCCATGATTGGCACGTTGCCCCGCATACTTAACCGTCATAATGACTGGCGCTGTAAGATTATCGCTTCTTCACAGCGGCTACGAGCAGGAGAGTGTCTGATAGTTCCTATTGATAAGCAGGTTGTCTGTGATTCAACGGGTCGCGTGATACTATTGGATCAAGATTGGCATGGTGAATATAAGCCTGCAATCGGGCAGCTGCTCAAAAATACCAGTGATGTTCATGGTAGCGAGCTTATTAATATTATATTTTCAGGTATGGGTAATGATGGCTCTCAGTATCTAGACCTAATCCAAGACAATAACAGTCAATTATGGGCACAAGATCCGAGCTTGAGCGCATGTCCAAGTCAGCCTCAGGCTATCATTGACTCAGGGTATTGCAATTTTGTTGGTAGCCCTACCGATTTAGCAAAAAAACTAACCGATTACATTGGTGAAAGGGCAGCTAGCCGTTCACATTAACTTATTGCGAGTGACGTATGACACAAATTTTGAAACATTCGTTTGAGGCTGTGAGTCTGTTGACTACCAACAACGGTATGCTTGACGTCACCATTGTTCCAGCCGTTAACCAGCCGGACTGGATCATTCCAAGCAGCCTAATTTTGAGTGTGGATGATTCCCAGCAGCAGGTTTCTAGATACGACTGGCAACAGCAAGATTTGGCTGTATTTCATTTGCTACTGCAAGATCAAGCTCCAGAAAAAATGATTGTTTTGGAAGGTAATACGACTGATCACCGTTTTGCCTTACAGACGGCAGGTGATCTGCGTCAGCTGCAAGCACGAATTTCTGAAGTGAAAGATGTAGAGACACCGGAACAGTTTAGTACTACCAATGGCAAAGATAGGGAAGAGTATTTCGATAAAAATGACGTCTCATCCTACCTATATCAAACAGTGATGATTGATGACGAAATCTATTTAGTGCCAGATTTGGATAAAATTGCCTATCACCTGGTTGACTTAGATGGCTAGATTCTCACCTGTATTTAAGGTATTCTCCATTCTATAAATAGTGAGCCAGTAATGTTAATGACTTCATCTGTTGAAGAGTTATTAACTGGCTTATAAAACTGATTAGAGATAATTCCTGATAAAGGTAGTAGAGTCACTCATGAATAATGCCAACTCGAATGTATCAAAGTGGTCGGTTAGTAGCCGTATTTTTCATTGGATTAGTGCAGCTTTACTGTTAGCCACATGGATAATGATCCTGCTATATGAAAATTTAGATAGCAATATGTTTATTGGATACCATAAAGCGTTCGGCGTGAGCCTATTATTTTGGATGATTGCCCGAGTCATCAACCGCATTTTTACTAAGGCACCACCACCGTTAGCCATGCCAAAATGGCAAATGCTCATATCTCAGCTGTCACATTTTGCTCTCTATGCCATACTGATTGCTATGCCAATGGTTGGCTTACTGATGGCAGTATATGGCGGTCGACCGGTTGATATTTTCGGTATTTTTCAGATCCCTGTATTCGTGACCCCAGATAGAAGCTTGGCTCGTTTTTATAATAATTTGCATACTGAGATTATCTGGCCAATGATTATTGGTTTTACGGTCTTGCATATAGCAGCCGCGTTATATCATCAGTTTGTCAAAAAAGACAATCTCATTGCCCGTATGAAATAATCTGTAATCGATAAACATTAAAAAGCCCCAAGTATCAAACTTGGGGCTTTTTTTATTTATTGTAGAAATACGTACTGTTAGAACGCTATTTCTTATGCTCAGGCAAATTAATATTCATCTCTAACACATCTAAGCTGTCTTCAGAACGATGGTTAATATTGACATCATCAATCTGCACACCGTTAACATATTTGTTCACAACTTCTAAGATTTCACGTTTCATTTTCTCGATACGATCAACCGTTAAGCGATTGTTCAATCTGTTTTCGCTAGCAACGATAACTTTTAAACGCTCAGTTGCTAAATTTGCGCTACCTGCGTTACTGTTGTCGTCAGTACCGAATAGGCTACTCCAAAATCCTTTTTTCTTAGTCATCATTATCCTCCAAACCAGCGCTGTAATAGACTCTTTTTCTTCACGTCAATATGACGTAGTGGGCGCTCTTCACCCAAGAAACGGGCGACAATGTCCTCATAACATTGACCAGCAACAGAGTCGGTATAATGAATAACTGGTTCGCCATGGTTGGACGCTTCAAGCACGGAATGGCTCTCAGGCACAACACCAAGTAGTGGAACTTTTAGGATATCGTTCGAGATAGTGTCAATATCCATCATTTCATTGGCAGCCGCACGTTCAGGATTATAACGAGTAATAATCAAATGCTCACGAACAGTACCTTGGTTCTCTTCTACCTTTTTCGTCTGACTTTGCAGAATACCGATGATTCTATCTGAGTCACGCACTGAAGAGATCTCAGGGTTAGTAACAATAATAGCTTCATCCGCATGATACATCGCTAACTGTGCACCGCGCTCGATACCGGCAGGTGAGTCACAAATAATATAGTCAAACTGCTTTGAGAGTTCAGCCATTACCTCTGATACCCCTTCGTCTGTCAATGCGTCTTTATCACGCGTTTGACTGGCGGGCAGGATATACAGGTTTTCAAGCTGTTTGTCTTTGACAAGTGCTTGCGACAAGCGCGCGTTTCCAGTGATGACATCTACGAAGTCATAAACAATTCTGTTTTCGCAACCCATGATTAAGTCTAGATTACGTAGACCTACATCAAAGTCGATAACAACTGTTTTATAGCCACGTAACGCCAAACCAGCGGCAAAAGAAGCACTTGTCGTGGTTTTACCCACACCGCCTTTACCTGAAGTGATTACAACTATCTTCGCCACAATGGCACACTCCTATGAATCAATGGGATATCTTTTATATAAATAGCAAAATTACATGTTATTTACCTAACATATATATACTATCTTCGAAGCTAGCCTAGCATAAATAAACAAAAATTTATAGCAGCTCGATACTAAAGCAGAAAAACAACCTATGTATCGCTCAATTAGCCTCTCTGCGTGGTATTAGTAGGGTTATAACTATGCTTTTTGGCTTGTCGAATAGAGCAGCTTAACTACCTTAGTTTTCTATAAAGTCACTTCACGGTGTATTATTTTTAATGGTGTCTTAAGTTTCATCCATCACGGTAAACACTAAGCCTTCGCCTTCTACAAATTTTACTTGCACGGACTTGTCGATAACATGCTCAGGTAAATTGTCTCGTAAGCAATATGTCCCTGCTACTGACACCAATGACGGATTAAAGACTTGGCAGAATATACGGGCATCTTTATCACCTGTTGCGCCTGCCACCAAACGCCCTTGTGCACGGCCATATACATGCAAGCTATTGTCAGTAATCGCTTCAGCGCCGCTATTAATACTACTGGTCAAAATCAAGTCGCCGCCAACGTGATTGAGGCTTTGTCCTGAACGCAGCATTTGATCATAGATTAAGCTAGTAATATGCTGAGTACTTACCAACGTCTCGGTGGGCATATTAGATAGTGTGGTTTCAGTGGCAGGTTCGCTCGTGGTAGAAGCATTATCGACTTTGTTAGCACTAACTGCTTCAGCGTTGTCATTCTCTGCTGATAGTTGGGTAGGAACGGGGGCTTTTTTACTTGGTAATATACGCTCAATACGCTTACCATCTGCTGGAAATATCGCTAAGCGCTGCTCACGTGCTTGCGCATCAAGCATACCTGTCACCACGCCAATAGGCTGCAATCCCCATGCCCATAACAGCTCTACCAATGCTGATAAATCCTGCTCAACGTCACTATCAATAAGGATAGGGATATTGCTCGATTTATTACTGAGCGTTTCAGTTAGCTGAGCTTCTATAGCTGCTAGATCGCTTGTACTAAACTGTACGCGTGAAAACGTCAGCATCTTGCCATAGAAAGCTAGCGCTGGTGCAGTCTGGTTATCGTTAGCTGAAACTGTCATATACAAACCCTTAAAAATAATTCTGTCACGGTATTATGTCTCTTATTACATCATGCTATTAGATAGCTAAACTATAGATTTAGCATATCTTGGTGCTTCCATTGCTGTACTTTTACTTGCGCTTCAAACGCAGTCAAACTGTCATCAATGATACTAGAAATCAAAGTATCTAGCGCTGTATTATTGGTATCTATTTGCGCAATACCGCTAGCAATTTCCATCATTAATATATCCAAGCGCTTAGGGTCTAAAAGTCGCTTGTTTAATGCATTGACGACATTCTCACCGATATTGTGCCCGACGTGATGTAGCTGTGACTCAATCAGGCTGCCCGCAATAGGTATCATGCGTAGATAGCGGCGCAATTCAGGTGTGTTGGCCAACCCTTCTTCAATAGCATTGCCCATTTCGCTAGCCAATATACTGCCACCACCTGATGAGGCAGTCAGTTCCTGCAGCTTCGGTGCAAGCTCTGTACGCAGCACGGACAATACGGCCGCTTCAATCTCATTTCGATTTTTTGCAATCGTCGACTCAATGAATGATTTATGCGTGTCTGAACTGGTTAGCTCTTGTCGAAAGTTTTGTATCGCTGTCAAAATAACGCGATCGGAGAGCTCTTCTAACAGTAGGTCAATGTAGAATTTGATTCGATTGATCCACGTCTGGGGCAGTACTTGGTAGCCAAGCTGATATAGACGTCGTCCAATAACCACCGCTCGCAGCAGTCGTAAAGCACGTAGCTGCGGAAAACAGCCTAATACTTCGTACCAATGAACGAATGGGAAAAAGAACCAGCGATAATAGACTTTTTGTTTAATGGCAATCGCCCAGCGCAATAGCAACTCAACGACCAAAAAGATAGTAAAAAATCCTCCAACAGTGCGTAGAGGATCATGTAGAGTGCTCTGATACCAATTGAGCCCTTCACTGATGGTTAGCCATTCTGCAGCATTACTACTAAAATTGCTCATCAAAATAGCATCGATACTGATCAATAGCAGATCAATACTGATGGCAATAATCATGACAATATCGTAAGTGAGCTTAAAGCGACTCGGCTTTGGATGGTTCGGTTTTGGCGGCTCATCACTGATTGGATAAGGAGGCTGACTCAAAACAGATTCGGTAGCTAACGGCGAGCTAGTAGTAGAGGTGGGCACAGTCATACCTTATAAGTAATAAATGGCACAAAGAATGGGTCAGAAATCGATATTTACTACCATTTACTATTAAAGTAGACATCGAAAATCTATGAGTTCATGATTAGTCACATTATCAATGAATAAGGTTAAAAAACAACCCATCTTTGATTAAAATTTACTTACGATGCATGGCTGTTTTAACAGTAAACATCATAAGTGAGATATGACTATTGTGACACCTGTACCCGTAACTTTGTTCCTCAATAACTTTTTATCTCGTACTCGATACTTATTGCATCAACGTTTGTTACATCGATATTTACTACTTAGTACGCTTGCATAGACTGTGCTTGGTATTTGATAAAATTTAACGCTCAGCCAGTTTAGTATTGTTGAGCGTCTTTGTTAGGCATCTTGCGCTTTAGGACTAGTTTCGAAATCTGCCAACATAGTGCTAATACGTTCATCTTTTTGACGCCACACCTGTTCAACCCAGTCGAACATTTGAGCTTTTGTGTCTTCATCATTTTCGTAGCCACCTTGCTTGATACTTTCGAACAACGCATCTGGTATATCGATGTAGCGCAAGTCAACGCCCAAACGTTTGATATTGCCTTTCCAAAGATCCCCATAGCTTGGCACACCATCAGGGTATACGATTGTCATGTCTAGTATGCCATCGATATCTTCACCTAGTGCGCTAATAGCCAATGATAATCCGCCTGCACGAGGTTTTAATAAGTGCGTATAGGGCGATTTTTGCTGAGCTTGTTTGGCTTTGGTAAAACGAGTACCTTCCAAATAATTTAATAAGGTAAAAGGTTTGTCTTTTAATAGGGCGCAGGCACGTTTGGCTTCTTCGATGTCTTTGCCTTTTAGCGCAGGGTTTTTGGCAATGGCTTCTTTGGAGTGTCGGCGCATCATTGGAAAGTCTAAAAAGTAAAAAGCTTGGCCAACGATAGGGATATAAATCAGCTCAAACTTGGTAAAAAATCGCGTGAGTGGCAAGCGCTTTTCGCCAATATACTGCACGATACTGGTATCGACCCATGATTGGTGGTTGCTTACTAGCAGGTATTTGCCATTGGTATGAATATCGTCGGGTAAGTTGATACGCCAGTCTTTGCGAGGCAACATATTGTCGATTAAGGCACTGTTGCTACTGATCCAGTGAGTAGCAATTTTGATGACGGCTTTGTCTGCAATAGAGGCGCCAGTAATGACTTTACCGACGCCCATTAGCCATAAAGGAATACTACCACCGAAGCTATTGGCGGCGATGACACCAGTAGCTGTTGCAAGCGACACAGCTTTACCCAGTTTAGGCGAACGTTTATGCATTTTTCGAATGGTAGATGTCAATCGCATGCTCAATCCTTTTCAGTCTATCTGATTAATAATAAGCCGTATGTCGCTGAATCTGTCCTAGTCAAGTCAGGAATATTATGAACGTAAAGCTTTAGATCATGACTATTTAAAGCCGACAAATTCAGCGATATAATTTTAGCAGAAACATGTTGTAGTGTACGGCTGTAAACGTGACTAGTGGTAGCAAGGCACGAAGATTTGACCTATAAAACCATTGAAATATAACCTGCACTTCTCATACACAGGTATGACAAAATATTACACAGAGATAGGTTGTAGTTGCCATAATAATGGGGAATGTAGATAAGTACTTAAAAAAGATTAATGGACAATCTTTATAAAAAGCACGATTTTTTAAACTTAAGAGGAAATATTATGCGTAATACTTTAATGATTGCAGCAGTAGCATCAGGTCTAGCACTTAGCGGTTGTACAACAGATCCAAATACTGGACAACAGCGTCTAAACAAAGCTGCTCTAGGTGGTCTAGTTGGTGCAGCAGGTGGTGCAACTATTTCAAAAGCAACAGGCGGCGACAAAACTGGTCGTGATGCAGCTATCGGCGCAGCACTAGGTGCAGGCGTTGGTTACTACATGGAGCGTCAAGCTCGTCAACTTGAGCAGCAAATGGCTGGCACAGGCGTAACTGTTGAGCAGAACCCAACCACTGGTAACATTGATTTGGTTATGCCAGGTAGCATCACGTTCTCATTTGATGATGCAACCCTTAGCTCATCATTCAAGCCAACGCTTGATAAGCTTGCTTCAACGATGAACCAGTACAACCAAAACACAATTACTATCGCTGGTCACACTGATAGCAAGGGTTCAGCATCTTATAACATGGGTCTGTCACGTGATCGTGCTTACTCTGTTGCTAACTACTTAACAGCTCGCGGTGTTGCTTCAAACCGTGTAAACGTTGTTGCTTACGGCGAGTCACGTCCAATCGCAGACAACAACACTGAATATGGCCGTGGTCAAAACCGCCGTGTTGAGCTAACAGTTAATGCACCACAGAGCGTAAACTAATAAATAGCTATAACTAATAAATAGCTATAACTAATAAATAGTTATATAGCTATTAAGTATGTGCTAGATATTTGAGCACATATATTCAAAAAGAGTCAGCAATATGCTGGCTCTTTTTTTGTGTTTTCAGTTTGAATAAAACAGTGATGATTGATAGATATAGTTAATATTAAATTAAATATTGATAATGATTATCAATAACACTATAATTTGTCAGTGTTTGCTATCAATGCAATATTAAACGTCTTATCGTGCGCACTGAGAGTCAATGTGCATGGCTAAGATAGCCTGCTGTAACATGGCTTGATTATCAAAATAATTGAGGCTACTTAACCAAAACGAATTTTTTGCTATATTTCTTGAGGATATGTATGACGATTACCACAGTAACGAGCCGTAAGCTTTTACCAACTACTTTAGCTGTTGCACTTGCAGGATTGTTAATGGTGTCGGGCTGTACAAAGCAAGCCGATGAAGACACCAATGCTGCGACAGAGACGCAAATAGAAGTAGCAAACACAGAGACAGCTGATAATACAGAGATGACTGCTGCCGAAAAAGCACATATTGATAGATTGATTATCAGTTATGCAAATATGGCACACGCCGCTTATAAAGACTCGTTGGACACGGCCAAAGCGCTACAAACTGCGGTAGAAACTTACGTGGCCACTCCAACACAAGAAAACCTTGATGCTGCAAAAGCTGCCTATAAAGCAGCACGTCAACCGTATTCACAAACTGAGATTTTCCGTTTTGATGAAGGCTTTGTGACTGCCAATGACAAACGTGCCATCAACAGCATCGATAGCTGGGAAGGGCAGATCAATGCTTGGCCACTTGATGAAGCGCTGATTGATTATGTTGGTGACGACTATGAAGGCGAATATAACAGCCAAGAGAACATCATCAATAGCGACAGCATTACTGTCGGTAGTATCAAGCAAGATACCAGTACGATCACACCTCAGCTACTCGCAGAAATGAATGAAATCGGTGGTAGTGAAGCCAATGTAACGACTGGTTATCATGCGATTGAGTTTATGCTGTGGGGTCAAGACAATAATGGCGTAAAAGAAGGTGCAGGTAATCGCCCAGTCACTGACTATGCGACTGAAGCTGGACAGTGTACTAGTGGTGAGACCATCAATGAAGATGCCAGTATCTGTGAGCGCCGCGGTGAATTCCTAACCGCTGCAACTCAACTATTGGTCGATGATTTGACCGCGATGGAAGCTCAGTGGCAGCCTGATACTGAGAATACCTTGCGTAGTGATTTGATAGCGCGCAAATATGATAATGGTCTGCGCCAAATTATGTATCAAATGGGCAGCTTAGCATTAGGTGAGCTTGCTTCTGAGCGTATGCAGGTCGCTTTTGTTACTGGCTCTACTGAAGATGAGCACGAATGCTTTAGTGATTTGACTCATTTAAGCTATGCCAATAATGCGCGCGGTATCCAAAACGTCTTTAATGGTAGCTATACAACAGTCGCTGGTAAAACAGTGGGCGGCTACGGTATCAAAGACTATCTAACGGATAACGGCCATACAGAAGCTGCTGATAAATTGGCTGCTGAATTCAACAAAGTAGAAGGCGCGTTCAACGTTATCGTTGAAAAAGGCGAAAAAGACGGCATCAAGATTGACCAGATGATTGCAACTGTCGGTCAAGCTAGCCAAGAAGGTATCTCTGCTGAAGAACAAAACGTCCGTCGTGGATGGGTTGAAGCGGGCATCACTAGCTTACAAGAGCTGACGGCCAGTATCGAAAATGCTGCAAAAGCCGTTGGAATTGATAATCTAGATGCAGATGCAGGGTCACAGTTTTAAGGAAAATTTAAGCTAGCGGCCCTTATTTAAAAGCCTTTAATGAGCTTTGAGACGTTTTATTAGTCGTTATAGGTCAGTAACCGCTGTTTATTAGATACTTAGATTAGATATAATACGTGCGTTGTCAGCCACCGTTGGCAACGCATTTTTACGAGCATTAAATGAGCCAATTGGCTGGTGTACCGTCTCATTATATGTCGATAAGCAATGATTGTGACGACATATAATGAGATGGTATGACAAAATTTTCATGGTTCTACTCTAGCGCTAAGGCAATTAATTTCTATGAACGCCAATTATGTTAACCCCTCTGATTCTCCTCTTGCTACTCAAATCCTACGACATATACCTTCTAAGCTTGCGCTAATTATCGCGAGTGCAATGGCTATCAGTGCGTGTCAACCATCTGATAGCGTTTCTGACGACACTTCTGATGATGTTTCTGATGTTACTTCAGAGCAGGCCTCAAGTAATGAAAGCAGCAGTGAAAAAAGCCAAGCACTGTCGTCCGAACACGCTAAAAATATAGAAACACTGGCAGGCGTGCCGATGCAGCAACTGGTAAGCTTTGACCCTCAAGAGATCAAGCAGGGCGGTGACTCTGGTATTAGCATTAGCAGTGCTGAGAGCTACTCGAAGCCTTCATCGAATCTAGCAGCTTCTCGAAAAGGGTTGTTCTTTATCGGTAATGCGTTCTTTAAGCAACCGTGGGTCGTTGCACCTGCTAGTACTGATAGTCGTGATGGACTGGGCGCATTATTTAATGTGGCCGCTTGCCAGTCCTGTCATGTCAAAGATGGGCGAGGTCATGCGCCGATGACGGCGGATGACGATGCTGATAGTTTATTGATTCGTCTGTCTATGCCAGCGACGACCGATGAGCAGCGCCAGCAGCTACAGGATTCGCTAATTGAAAAGGTAGCCCATCCTATGTATGGTGGCCAGCTACAAGATCGCGGTATTCAGGGCGTGCCTGCTGAAGCAAGAATCGCAGTGCAGTGGACAGACAAACCAGTTACCTTTGCTGACGGATATGTTGAGACACTACGTGCGCCAACTTTCAATTTGACCAAACCTGGTTATGGTGCTTTTGATGAGGACATGATGGTATCGCCGCGTGTGGCGCTACCGATGATTGGGCTTGGGCTGCTAGAGCAAATACCTGACGATGACATTAAAAAACAAGCCAGCGACAGTAATGATAGCGATATCAGTGGTAAGTTTAACTGGGTCATGGATCCACAAACGGGCAAGCGTGCGCTTGGACGATTTGGGTGGAAAGCGGGTCAAACCAAACTTATCACCCAAAACCAAAGTGCCTTTAACGAAGACATGGGTCTGACGTCGAACATCCGTCCTAATGAATCCTGTATGCCAACGCAGACCGCTTGCCTAAATGCAGCGACAGGGGCTGATGAGCAGGGCAATGGTAAATCACCTGTGGAAGTAAACGATGAGGTTGCTAAGTTTGTAGAGTTTTATACTCGCAATTTAGCAGTGCCGCATCGCCGTAATGCAGATGATAAGCTCGTGCTGGCTGGCAAAAAGCGTTTTTATGACATGGGTTGTCAAAGCTGTCATACGCCAAGATATCAGTTGCCAAAAACCGACGATGATCATCTTGAGCAGCATGGACAAGTGATTTATCCTTATACAGATTTGCTGTTGCACGATATGGGCGATGATCTTGCTGATCGTACGATTGCTGGTAAGCTACCACCAAAAAGTGCCCAAGTTGAGTTTTTAGCCAATTCTTATGAATGGCGTACGCCAGCACTTTGGGGCGTAGGACTTGCGCAGACAGTTGATCCTCAAGCGACGTTTTTACATGATGGCCGTGCCCGTACATTGATGGAAGCTGTTTTGTGGCATGGCGGAGAAGCCGAAAAGCAAAAGCAACAAGTATTGAAGTTGGACAAACAAGGTCGCGCAGAGCTTAATGCGTTCCTAAAGTCGCTGTAATAAAATCACTGTAATAAAGTCGCTATTATAAAATCAGTATAAAAACGCTATAAATTACTACCTATAACATTACCGAGAAACCTATGAAAATAAACCACGCTTTGGCAATGGCGCTATCTGCATTAAGTGCTGGACTGTTGATCAGTTGTGTCAAACCTGCCGATGACAACAAAGCTGCAGATGTAGACAGCCAAAAAGTTGTGCAAGACAGTGCAGCTACGGACAGCGCAGTAGAAAACAGCAAAGAAAGTACTGAGAAAATCGTTGCAGTAGATATCAGTCCTGAGACTGCAAAAACGTACTTGACTCATGTGGCAGACGATATCGTGATTCCTGCGTATGCTGATGCGGCCAAGCAAAGCGATCTATTGAATGAATTGGCGCAGAAACATTGTACCCAAGCACCCGTAAGTGGCGATGAGCTACAAGCATTACGTGCACAGTGGCTAGTGTTGGCACAAGCATGGTCAAGTGCTGAAATGGTCAATTTTGGTCCTGCGACCGCTAGCATGAGCAATCTATACATTAACTACTATCCTGACGAGCGCGGACTCGTACACAGTGGCGTGGCTGATTTGATTGCTGCCAATCCAAAACTAACACCAGAGCAACTTGCTGGCGAGAGCGCTATCGTACAAGGCGTGCCAGGATTAGAAGAGGCATTGTTTGCTAATGAAAGTCTAGACGCTGGTCAGTGTGCTTATGTAATTAGCGCTAGTAGTGCGTTGAGCACGCGTCTAAAAGACATTGAGAAAAACTGGCAGCAAAACGCGACTGATTTATTGGCGATAGACAAAACAGCAGAAAGCGATAGAGGTCTAAATCAATGGATTAACTCTCTACTGTCATTGATTGAGACTATGAAGTCTAATGCCATTGATCAGCCACTCGGTCTAACAGGTAAAGCAAAAGGTCATCTGCCTGCTGCTACTGCTGGTCAGAGCCGCGCTATTATCAATGCTAAGTTAGATACGATTAATAAAGCCATGACTGACCCAGTATTGACGGCTATTCTTGGTAGCAATGATGAAAACAAAGTTTCGGATAATCTCTCGACTGCATTGGCTGATACGACTGCATTATTAGCACAAATGCCAGAAGATTTATCACAAGCGAATAAGGACGACCAACAAGCATTGTACGATCATTTGACTGATGTCACTCGTCTGATTAAACGCCAGTTAATCCCAGCACTTGGTATCCGTGTGGGCTTTAACAGCACTGATGGCGATTAGATAATGTCTACTATCGAAGCGAGTACAGCAATGTCAGCAGCCCAGACTCATGACCAGTTAAATAGGTCTAATCGGTCTGGGAGAACTTCGTCAACTCATGAGCTTTTGACGACTTCAGTGCTGACAGCAGTGGGTACGGCGGCGCTGGTCGGTATTCATCATCGTTATCGTAAGCAGCAGCATCCAGATGCCAGTCTGCAAGATTATGTGGACGGTATTTGTACACAGTTGCAGGTATTACGAGTTGGCCCTGATTCAATGCCGAAGCTTTCGCGTTTACGTTATGCTTGTGAGCAAGCAGCGGCAACATGGAAGCAGGCTTATCACGCTGTAGGTGATGATAAAAGTAACACGCTTGACTTTGCTGTCATGCATACGACAACGATGCTGGCACGACCAGTCAGCTGGGTCAGTGGCGTCGCATCACTGCCAAAAGATCAGGCTACATCAAGCCAGAATGAGCACGACTTTGGTGTGGTAGGTATTGATGCTGACAGACAAATCGTTTGGCAGACGACTATGCCTGAGCGTGTCCACGACATCGTTGTTCAGCCTCTACCTATCAATGTATCTGAAGCTCAAACTCAGCATAGCACTGTGGATCAAAGACGTGATGTTGTTGTGATGGGTCGTCGTCCCAGTGAAAAGTTTTGGGTGCTCAATACGTCAAATGGGCAAGTACAACATGCGATTACAGCTGATGTAAACCGTCACTTTTATGGTCATGCTTGCTACAGTTTAGATGGCAGCTTGCTCTACGTAACTGAGAATGACACAGTGAGTCTGGCAGGTAAAATTGGTATCTATGATGCTAATGACGCTTATCAAAAGGTAGCAGAGTTTGACTCATATGGGATTGGCCCGCATGAGCTGATTATGCATCCTGATAGCGAAACGTTAGTCATTGCAAATGGTGGTATCAAAACCGAGCAGGCCTCACGCGAAGAGCTAAATCTAGATACCATGCGACCCTCACTGGTTTATCTGAATCGTCATGATGGCACACTGCTTGAGCAAATAACTCCCGAACATAATCAGATGAGTGTACGTCATTTAGCCATGCATGATAATGGCACTGTCATGATCGGTATTCAGTTCCAAGGTGAAAAACATATCAATGTACCGTTAGTGCTGACTCATAAACGTGGTGACGGCAGCTTTACTCCATTGACCATGCCAAACAATCAATGGCAACGTTTTCACCAATATATCGCTAGCGTGGCGGTGGATAGTGAGCGTAACTTACTGTGTGTGACCACGCCGATTGGTGGCTGTGCGGCGATTTATGATTTGCATACTCGCAAGCTGATCGATGATGTAAGTCTGCCAGATTGTGCAGGGGCTTCAGTTTTAGCCAATTCTAGTGCTTCAATGAGTAAAATTGATAAACATACTGAGCCGACAGGATTTATTGTCAGTGACGGTCAAGGTCAGTTAACCGCGTTAAGAGTAAATGCTTTACCAGAAGTAAAGTTGGACGTAAACGACGTTGAACCTCATGAGCGGATTATCAAAGACAGTCAACTGCATATGATGTCATTTGACAACCATTTGCAAGCATTGTGATCCATGACGTTCAACAAGAGCGACAGACGAACAGGCATGGTGATTGATAATGACTATTACTAGAAAAATAGTAATAGTCAGCCAAGGAGGTAGAGTATTAGCTTAGACACCAGTTTAGATACTGTCAGACAGCAGCTTGCACAAGCAGGCATCGAGCTACATATTAGTAAAAAGCGTGTTAAAAATATCAATTTTCGCTTGAAGCCTTATACGTTGATGGTCTCTGCACCGATGCATGTCAGCGCATCACAAATGTTGTATGCTGTTGCTAAGCGGGTGCCATGGGCTATTGCAAATCACCCGCAAGTATTAGAGCAGTACAATCGTAGACAGAGCACGTCGTCTGACACTTCAGCTGCGAATAACTCAGTTTTATTATGGGGGACAGAGCAATCATTTACGCTCAGCCCCGATCAAAAAATCGCCTATTATCGTCAACAACTCTCCGAAGTCACACCTGCACTATTTGAAAAGTGGCAGCCAATCGTTGGCGCTTATGCTAATGAAATACGGTTAAAAAAAATGCACACACGTTGGGGCAGTTGCAATACGCGTGCAAAGCGAATTTGGCTGTCGGTTTATCTTCCTGCCTATCCTATCGAATGCACCGAATACGTAATCGTTCATGAGCTGTGCCACTTGCATCATGCCAATCATAGCCGAGCGTTTTGGCAAACGGTTGCGACAGCGATGCCAGATTACCAGCAATGGCATAATAAGCTAGCGGGCAAGACAGGACAGCTGGACTAAACCTATCATTTAACTATCTAATCAGCTAAATAGTTCTAGTAAGCACCTCGATATCATCTGCGTAACATTCATTATGCAGAGCACCTAGTCCTATTTTTATCATCATTTTTAAAATAAGGACACGTCTACATAAGCCTGATATGATAAGGAATAACGGTACAAATCGTTTCGTTTAATCAACAGGTTTATATACAGGGATGTCATATGAAAAACGTCAACCAAGCGGAGTTTTGGCAGCAGCGTTATGAGAAGAACAGCATCGGTTGGGATATGGGGCAGGTATCGCCACCGCTCAAAGCTTATATTGACCAGTTACCTGAGAGCGCAAAAGATCAGGCGATACTAGTGCCAGGTGCAGGTAACGCCTATGAAGTGGGTTATTTATATGAGCAAGGTTTTACCAATGTCATGTTGGTTGACTTTGCCCCTGCACCGATTAAAGCATTTACAGAGCGCTATCCTAGTTTCCCTTCTGAGCACTTGATCTGTGCGGACTTTTTTAGCTTGTCAGCTGAGCAGTATCAATTTGATTGGATACTTGAGCAGACGTTTTTTTGTGCGATTAATCCATCTCGCCGTGATGAATATGTGCAACAGATGGCAAAGCTGCTAAAGCCACAAGGCAAATTAGTTGGGTTGCTATTCGACACGGATTTTGGACGAGAAGAACCACCATTCGGCGGCAGCAAGGAAGAATACCAACAACGTTTTCAAAGTCATTTTGATATTAATATTATGGAACCTAGCTATAATTCACATCCAGCACGGCAAGGTAGTGAGCTATTTATAAAGCTGCAAGCGAAGTAAGCTCGCGCTTGATATTATCTCGAGCTTGCGTTTCTAACTGATCATAGTAATGGTCAGTCAGATAGAGTTTGGGATGTGCTAGTAATCCTTGTAACACTGCAGTGCGCCCATCACGGTAGTTGTCATCGGCGACGTGTGCATATTCTTGACGTATCGCCTTTGCATACTGCTTATATGCAGACCAAGGCGCACCCAAGATACTCAAATCCATATCTAACAGATATGCCGCATCGTTATATTTGTCACTGGCTACCAACGTATCTATCTGATGATTAGCGGTCATCATAATGAGAGCGTGGGTCTGTTGGTATTGCTCTGGACTGAGATAAGGGCCCAAAGCATCTGTCGCAAATTCTGCACTTTGCAGCTCGTTGTCGGAGCGTGTTGGGTCGTAAATCACATCATGATAGTACAGTGTCAATGCAATGATATGCGGCTCAGACAGAACCTGCTTAATATTTTCAAACTGTACCAATAACTGCTCAATGTGATTGAGTGTATGATAAGCACGTTGTGGTTCGCCATAGCGCATCACGATATCCTGCCAAAGCCTATCTATTTGCTTTGGCGAGATATCGCTGGTCATAGCTGACAAATGCTGTGCAAAATACTTGCCAAGCTCATCATGCTTATTTGAGACAGTTTTCATATGTCATTTTTTCACTATGCACGTGGTAAAAGAGGTTTGGTTATTCTTTGTTAGCCACTGCATCTTTAAACGCTTTATTAAACACCTCGCCAAGCAAGCTAACATCATCGACACGCGCATAGTTCAGACGGGTGACAAAGGCAATATGGCGATGTGGCCCTTCTTCAGCCAATGGTATAGCGACGGCATTTTGGTTTTGCAGGTGTAGCTGATCAAGTGCCATTTCAGGAACTAGCGTTGTGCCCATGTTGGCAAGTGCCATTTGAATCAAAGTGTTCAAACTGGCATCTGAGAAGCTTGACTTCATTTGTGCACGGTCGAAATGACAGACAGACAGCGTCTGATCGGTTAGGCAGTGTCCTTCGCCAAGTAACATCAGATTGGCAGTCGCCAGCTCATCAGCATTGATGGTATCAAGCTTGGCATGTATGTCATCTTTTGGAAATACAGCAAAGAAGTCTTCACTCCAAAACTCAAAACTGTGTAGCCCATCTACCGCATAAGGTAGCGCAATGATAGCCGTATCGATATGACCGTAGCGTACTTGTTCAAGCAACCGCTCTGTCTGTTGTTCGACGATGGTCATGCGGAATTCTGGATACTGAGCACGCAGCGCAGGCAGTACTTTTGGCAGCAAATAAGGGGCAATCGTCGGAATGATACCGACAGTCATAGGATAGGCAAGCGGCGTCTGATGGCTATGAGCACGTGTGGTCAAATCGCTCACTTCAGAAAACACTCGCTGCGCCCGTGTGAGGATGTCTTGACCGATAGGGGTAATCAATACCTGTTTATTATTACGCTCAAAAATCTGAGTATCTAACTGTTTTTCTAATTCTGCGATACCCAAACTCAGTGCAGACTGCGAGATATTGCAATCTTCAGCAGCACGTTTAAAATGACGATGTTTGGCGACGGCTAGGGCAAACTCAAGTTGTCGTAAAGTAATCATAAAACCTCTCTATTAATGGGTTTTTAATGCAATTTATTATGTTTGTTCAACCTTTATAAGGTAGCAAATTACCAATTAAGCACCAATGATAAAATGTAGAGATAATAGTTTAACAAGTTTAATAAAACAAAACATCACATTAAAAACTTTTAACTGGATTAACCATAGAATTCGCGTATAGTTTGTCAGGTAGCCCAGAGAGCTAGAGGGCTAATTGAAAAAACCATATAAATAATTTCCAATTTACTCAACTATAGAGGAGCCAACAATGGCGTCTATTATCAATCAAGAAATCCCAGAATTTTCAGCAGATGCATACGTAAACGGTGAGTTCAAGACCATCACTTCAGAAGACGTAAAAGGCAACTGGGCGATTTTCCTATTTTACCCAGCTGATTTCACGTTTGTTTGCCCAACTGAGCTAGAAGACATGGCCGCTCATTATGACGAGCTAAAAGGCCTTGGTGTTGAAGTATACTCAGTATCTACTGACACGCATTTCACGCATAAAGCATGGCATGATTCTTCAGAAGCTATCGGTAAAGTACAATACCCAATGATCGGCGATCCTACTGGTAAAATCACTCGTGGCTTCAATGTCATGATTGAAGAAGCAGGCTTGGCTGAGCGCGGTACGTTCTTAGTAGATCCTGATGGCTTGATCCAAGTCGCTGAAATCCATGCTGGCGGTATCGGCCGTAGTGCAAAAGATATGCTACGTAAAGTAAAAGCAGCACAGTATGTTCGTGAAAACGACGGCGAAGTTTGCCCAGCAGCTTGGGAACAAGGCGGCGACACATTGAAGCCAAGTCTTGACCTAGTTGGTAAAATCTAAGTAGACATTTCATACTTAGATAAAAGTAGCGCTGTATCTTAAACATCTAATTTAAGGCAGTGCTACAAATAAAGACCCCATTAACATAAGTTGATGGGGTCTTTTTACGTCTTAAACATAGATATTGTTAGTATTATTTTTTCAGCATATCTCTAAGTATAGACGCAATATTAAGCGCGAGACTGTGCTTTATTTTTATCAATGGTTTTATAAATCTCGTCTTTGAGTTGTAGCTTTCGTCGTTTCATCTGTTCGATTTCTTCGTCGCGACTGGCATGCTTGACCACATCGTTTTCAAGCTTATTAATTTGCCTATCTAGAGTCGTATGCTCGTCAAAGATACTCGCAAAATGCGTGTCCTTTTGCTTTAACTCATCGATAATATCACTGTGATCTTGCCATGTGTCTGTCATTGTCATGTTGTCATCCTTGTTATTTAGTGCAGGCTTAGAATAAGCGTAAGCACGTTATGGTTAAGACGCTTATGATGGTGAGACTTTTTTGGAAGGGGTGAAAGTTTAATGGTAATAAAGATAGTTACTTCACGATATTGATAATGCGTATTGCTATTAATACCATTCGATTGTAGCGAAAAAATAGACCATGTACCATCACTATCATTTACTTATGTATTTATATTTAATTATTTAAACCAATAAACGATTAATTTTATAAAACGTAAAGTTTGAGTTTCTCAGCTTGCCGAAACTCGCTAAACGCTTGATAATAGACACATCAAAGGGCAAGAGCCCATTATATATAACCTTTTATACAAAATTATTAACACCAACTATTTCATATTTAGACGCGTAGCATGACAGCTGCCGTTACATATTCAGTCATAATGAGGAACAAACATGATAGATCAGAATTTATTAGATGCCGTTAAGAGCTATAGCGAAAACATGACACGCCCAATTACTTTTGTATTGGGTAATGGTACGCATGCAAAACGTGCAGAATTAGTAGATTTTTTGACCAAGATTGCTGGAACAACAGACAAAATCAACTTCGATGCAGAAGCAACTGACGATAGTTTGCCTAGTGCCATTAGTTTCAAAGTAGTCAGTCACATTGATGGCGCATCAAACGACACTGGTATCGTGTTCAGCGGTATCCCAGGTGGTCATGAGTTTACGTCATTGATTTTGGCGATTCTGCAGGCGGGTGGTCATACGCTAAAGTTGGATGAAGGCATCCAAAAGTTAGTTAAGCGCTTTAATAAGCCATTACAGTTCCAAACCTACGTGTCATTGTCATGCCATAGCTGTCCAGAAGTCGTTCAAGCATTGAACCAGTTTGCGCTATTAAATGATGGTATCAGTAATGAAATGATTGATGGTGCATTGTTCCAAGAGCAAGTAGAAGCGAACAAAATCCAAGGCGTACCAGCAGTATTTTTGAATGGTAAGCCATTTGCTAACGGCCTAATTGACACTGCTAAATTGATCGGAAAATTGCAAGAGCAGTTCCCTGACTTATTGTCAGAAGTAGAAGACGATGCTGAGCAATTAGAGCAGCAAGACGTCACTATCATCGGTGCTGGCCCTGCAGGTGTGGCTGCTGCTATTTATACAGCGCGTAAAGGCTTAAAAGTTACAATGGTCGCTGACCGTATCGGTGGACAGGTAAAAGACACGCAAGACATCGAGAACTTGATTTCAGTACCGCTAACCAATGGTACAGATTTATCGACCAACTTTGTTAAGCACTTAGCCGAATATAACATCACGCTAAAAGAGCATGTGAGCGTTAAAGAAATCGGTGAGACTGAAGAAGAGAACTACAGTATCCATCTAAATACTGGTGAGACGTTTAATACTCGTAGTATTATCTTGGCGACAGGTGCTCAGTGGAGAAAGCTTGGTGTACCAGGTGAAGAAGAGAATATCGGTAAAGGTGTGGCTTTCTGTGCGCATTGTGATGGTCCATTCTTTAAAGGTAAAGATATCTCAGTGATCGGCGGTGGTAACTCAGGTGTTGAAGCAGCACTAGATTTGGCAGGTATCGTCAAGCATGTTACTGTACTCGAGTTCGCTGATGAGTTAAAAGCTGACCAAGTACTGATCAACAAAGCGAAAGAGAAGACCAACATTGAGTTCATTACCGGTGCAGCGACGCAAGAGATTAAAGCGACTGATGGCAAAGTATCGTCTATCGTCTACCAAGATCGCAGCACAGGTGAGACTCATGAGCGTGATTTATCAGGGGTGTTTGTACAGATTGGTTTAGTACCAAACACTGAATTCATCAAAGGCTTCGTTGATCTAAACCGCTTTGGTGAGATCGAAATCGATGAGCGCTGCCGTACAGATCGTAAAGGTATCTTTGCTTGTGGTGATGTAACCACCGTGCCATTTAAGCAGATTAACATTGCGATGGGTGAAGGTAGTAAAGCGGCATTGTCAGCGTTTGAATACTTAGTCATGCAGTAAGCTGTTCGGTTTAGTTTCAGTATAAAAGGCCACCTCGGTTGAGGTGGTTTTTTTATGCTGTCGCATAAATACGCTTATATAAAAAAATCCTGATATTTAAGAAATAGCCATTTGCGTGAGCCAATAACGCGATTTCACTCAGAAAATATCAGTATTTACGTTACAAATTCGACATTTGCATTACAAACTGGTGTTGTTGATGCAATAATGTATGCAATAAAACCTAACATAGCGTCATGAACTATAAGGAAAGTAGGCATGGAATACATTGAAGCTTTTTTCGCCCTAATCGGGGATCTAACGTGGGGCTGGGCGCTCGTGCCTATGCTAATTATCTTTGGTTTATTATTTACCATCGTAGGTAGGTTCGCCCAGTTTAGATATTTTAAACGTATGTTCCGTGTGTTCAAAACGGATGAAGTAGGAGACGACGGGATTTCTGCCCGTCAGGCGTTGCTCGTTTCTATCGGTGGACGTGTAGGCGGCGGTAACATTGCTGGTGTTGCTGTTGCCATCTCTTTAGGGGGTCCGGGAGCGGTATTCTGGATGTGGGTTGTGGCCTTAATTGGCATGATGACCAGTATTGTCGAGTGTAGCTTAGCTCAGCTTTATAAGCGTAGAGACAATGATGGTAACTTTCGCGGTGGCCCTGCGACGTATATTTTACATGGGTTAGGTAAAGACTATCGCTGGCTTGCTGTTATTTATGCGATCTCGCTACTACTGTCTTTTTCTATCGGGTTTGTGGCGTTCCAAGGCAATACGGTAGCAGGCTCAGCGCTTGAAAGCTTTGGGATTGATCGCTGGATAACGGGTGTGGTTCTGGTAATTGCAGGTGGATTTATTGTCTTTGGCGGTATTCAGCGCATTGCAAAAGTAGCCGACGTTGTCATTCCTGTTATGGCATTAATCTATATCAGTATGGCACTTATTATTATTGCATTTAACTTTACAGAACTGCCTGCACTAATGGTAATGATTGTCAAAAACGCTTTTGGCATTGAATCTGTCGTGGGCGGTGGTATTGGTGTGGCGATTGAGCAGGGTATGAAGCGTGGTTTATTCTCTAATGAAGCAGGTTTGGGTTCTGCGCCTAATATTGCTGCCACCGCTTACGCTACTCATCCTGTTAGTCAGGGTATCTCGCAGTCACTGTCTGTGTTTATTGATACGATAATCGTATGTAGTGCCACCGCATTTATGATTTTACTGAGCGGCGTGTATCAACCAGGTGCTGAAGTCGATGGTATTGTATTGGCACAGCAAGCGCTCACGACCCAGCTTGGGGATTGGGCACAGTATATCCTGACCATATCGATATTGCTATTTGCCCTAAGCTCTATCATGTATAACTATTATATGGGTGAAAATGCCATTAATTTCTTGGTCAAAAAGAATATCAAAATGGCGACTCTGGTTTTGCGAGTTGTTGTGATTGCGGTATTATTCTTGGGCGCAGTGGCTCCTGCAGCAACCGCAGTGTTCTTCTTCGCTGATCCGTTGATGGGCGTGCTAGCGCTAGCAAACTTATTGGCCTTGATAATGTTATTTCCACGAGCTAAGCGTCTATTGGACGACTTTGCAAGTCAGTTAAGATCAGGGATTAAAGAGCCGTTATTTGATGCGCAAGAGTATGAGAAGCTGGATCTTGATCTGAGCGCATGGGGTAAAAAAGCGGTAAAAGAAGCGTTAGACCAAAAACAGTAGTACTCGTACGCTTTATGTCTTATAAAAAAACCACTTTAAAGTAGTTAAAGTGGTTTTTTTATGCAAGATATTATTTATGCCTAAAATGAATGGTCATTCGCCAATACGCCAGCTATCGACATGATCTCGCCTGCTTCATCTTCTTCAATAATTCGAGTTTCTGTCAGTGCTGATTGTTGCCACGCCTGTATGTGTGGATGATTTAGCATAGTTTGGCAATACTGCTTGGTAAGTGGCTGCAAAGTAATATTAGATGCATCAGCATAAGTCTGTAATCGCAGCACCACTGGAGCAAAAAGCACATCAGCTGTTGTGAAATCTCCGAATAAGAAACTGTCTGCTGAGCGAGTTTTTAAACAATCGGCAAAGATGTCTTCGATACGAGCGATATCTGCTAAGCAAGCGCTACTTGGTTGTATCTTAGCCGTTGCTCGTATATTCATCGGCATCTCGTTACGAATACCTGTCAATCCCGAATGCATCTCAGCCACGATGCTTTGGCAATAGGCGCTATTTATTCTACTTTGACTATTATGTCGTTTTTCAGCGTTAGATTTATCAATACCTGTCCAAATATCAATATCCGTAAAGTACTCATTGACATGCATCGCAATCGCTAAGGTGTCCCAAACGGTTACTTTATTATCTTTTTCACCATAGACTAAAATAGGTACTTTATCCGTTGGCGAATGCGCTTCGAGGGTTGGACGTGCTGATGGATGAAACAACTCAACAAGCTGCTTATCAAAATCAACATGGAACGCTTTAAGCAATAGCCAAGCTCGTAGCGACCAAGATGAGTAGTTTTTATTGCCAATAATTAATAGCGGTTTTTGCATCATAGAGTCCTATTAAGCGATAACAGTAGCGTTTTATTATGTACTCAATGTTGAGTATTGACCAGTCTATAAACCGAGCTATATTTTTATCATTTAAATCCTATTTCAAAAAAAACGCCCCTCCAATGTTTGGAAGGGCGCTTATTTAGACGGGCACTTACTTAGAAGGGCGCTTTTTATTTCTTACATTCGCTCTCATCAGTTTTTGTTTTTGATTAGAAAAATAACAGGCAGCGCAACGACATACATCAGCACACCGTACAAAGCAGCAGGCAGTGCTATAACTGGCAGTGTGCTCACACCCATGATGATAGGAGCTAAGGTAATAGCCGTTGTACTATTTTGGATACTGGTTTCTATCGAGATGGTTTTGGTATCAAACCAGCTGAGCTTTAGGACTCTAGAGATTAAGATGCTAATAGCGAATAAAATAGCAATGATAAAGACAAGCTCTAAACCAATTTGAGTGAACTGTGATTGTAGTAGTTGCCAGTTAGAGGCAATAGCAGCAAAGACAATTAGTACAAAAAACACGCTGGCCAAGCCGTTTAGAAGACTGCTGCGACGTACCATAAAGTCAGTAAATTTGTGGCGAGCAAGCATACCAAGAGATACGGGCAATGTGGTCAATAAGAACATGACTAGGCCAATCTTTATCGCGCTAATAGAGTTCGCCTGATCTTTCATAAAATGATCAAAAGCCAACGTAATTAAGATAGGCAATGTAATGACCGATAGTATGCTGACCACACCAGTTAACGCGATAGAGAGCGCGACATTTCCTTTGGCATAGTAGGTCAGCATGTTACTAGTGACACCGCCGGGGCAAAAACTAATCAGCATAATCCCAAAAGCAATCGCTGGTGGCGGAGCCGTCACTAGCACGATTGCTAGCGCAACCAACGGTACCAACACAACTTGATTGATTAAGCCGACAAAGAACGCTTTTGGATATTTGGCAATGACTTTAAAATCACTCAGTTTTAGCCCTGCTCCTAGAGTGAACATAATGTAGGCAAGGGCTAGTGGCAGTAATGCTAGCGCGGTATTATTCATCAAACATTCCTTGTAAAACTAAAATGCCATATCAATATGGCTTTTTGAAAGTAAATAGCAGCGGGGCAACCTTGTCATCAGGCAGCTGCTCACAATCCATGTGTTTAGGTATTCAATCGTCTAGCTATTTAGGTGCCTTAACCATTAAGCTAGATCAAGCCTATCAAATGATAATAGCGGTATTACGCTCGCTTAGTAACCCACTTGTCGTGACTATTGAGGTTGGTCGAGGTTGTTGGAAGCTATCGGTAAATGATCGGGTAGTAACTAGGCAGTGATTGGGCTGTTTGTGGCTAATGACGCTTTGAGCATATTGAGCATAATGATAAACGCAGTAAAAAGCCCACAAGATTCTGTGGGCTAAATACGCTAACTGTCTAGTCTACTTATGCTGCACTAGTCGTCTAGTAAATCCATTTGCTTAGCGGCTTCATAGATACCGTTTGAGCGGTTACCCGTGCGGCAAAAAATCAGCATTGGCTGCTCAGCTTGATTAAAGAAATCTGCAAACGTTTCGACGTGAGTTTGATTTAGCTCATTACCTGCAAAAGAAATCTCTTTATAAGCAAGACCAGCTTCTTTGGCTGCTGCTTCGATTTCGGCACTGGTTGGCTGATTTGGCTCTTCACCATCAGGACGGTTATTAATAATGGTTTTGAAACCATTTTCGGCAATCATAGGCACTTGGTCAGGCGTGATTTGTCCGGTAAAGCTAACTTCATGGCTCATAAGAGCTCCTTTTTTTATTGGTGTTGTTGGGTTTATAAAACGTGTTAGTTCGAGCTATGGTTGTTATAACAGGCCTTGCATCAATGCGCTTTGGTACAGTAGCTTGGCACGTGCCCCTGTACCGCAAAACATTAATATAGGTTTGGGCATTGAGTGATAGAAATCGGCAAACTGCTCGACCGTTAGCATACTTAGACGCTCATCATCAAACGGCAGATGCTGATACGCTAGGTTTGCCTGTTCGGTAGCCGTTGCCAAGTCGCAGCTATTAGGCTGTGTTTCAATCTCGGCATCTGGGCGAATATTAAGCACTGAGCGATAACCAAGCTCAGCAATCTTAACGCATTGGCTTGGGTATATTTGCTTATAAATCGTTAAATCATCGGTCATAAAGTAGGTTCAGTTATATTTGTTAAGGTATATTTATTATTGAGGGTTGGGTTAAGAATATCAAAGGACTAGAAGTCAGCATTTTTTAGGCCGATTTCTAGGTTAATTGATTCCCCGTTTAGTGCGTCTAGCATAACACAGGCGCTATCATAGCGATATTGTGTTGTAGGCGACAATAGTAATTGAGGTTGAGTGAAATTAATGTAGCAGCAACTTTGTTGTGGTCAAACTATAGATTATTTTAACGCATCGACAGCATCTAATGTACTCAGATAGACTTGCCCTGATAGCTCGCTAATCAATGGGGTGTGACCGATGATGTCCATCACAGGACCTTTGATAAAGCTAAAATGTAAGCGCTTGTTCTGTAACGCCAATTCGTGGTTTAAAGTGCAAAGCATTTCTTGAGCGGTCAAATCTATGTGATTGACGGCGGCCATAATCAATACGATTTCATTGGCATCTGGATATTGCTGCATGGCATTGAGGATGCGTCGATGTACAGATTCACTATTACCAAAGAACAGACTCTCATCGATACGCAACATCAATAAGTTGTCAAAAGTTACGACGTCATGGCGATTGATATTACGAAAATGTCCTGTACCGCCCAACTGTCCAACGACGGCCACGTGCGGCTTACTCGACTGCCAGATGAGACTGGCGAATGACACCATTAGGCCAATGACCAGTCCCGTGTTTAGCCCAAATATCAGAACACCGACGAACGCGGCCAAAAAGCTAGCACCATCTAAGCGATCGCGCTGCCATGCGGACTTTAAGGTCGCAATATCTATCAGGCCAATGATAGAGGCCATGATAGTTGCGCCCAGTAATGCATAGGGTAGTGGAGCAAGCGCATTGCTAAAGGCTATGAGCGCGGCAATCATTACTAGTACGGTGACGAGACTGGCAAGTGGTGTCTTCGCGCCTGAGTCGGCATTGATAGCCGTACGCGAAAAGCCTCCTGCAACCGCAAAACTTTGGAACAGTCCACCAGACAGGTTGGCCAGCCCAAGTCCAGTCAGCTCGCGATTGGCATCAAAACTTTCACCACGCAAACGAGCATAGGTACTGGCGACTGAACTGCTCGACACAAATACGATTAGTGCCATCAGTCCTGCTGTCGGCAATAGCTTCAGTGCTTCTTGTAGATCAGAGATATGCGGTAACGTAAAGCTCGGCAGCCCCTGTGGAATACGACCGATGGTCGCGACACCATATGTGCTCCAATGCAGTGCCATACTGAGTACGATAGCAATGCCAAGTAAAATAAGCGGGAATAAGCGCTCTGCCCATTTGGCATACGACGATGATAGCCACGTCTGCCATATCCATTCACTTGCATAGCGATTGGCAACCAATAGCGCAAATGCGGTAATACCGATAGCTAAGGTCAATGGATGCAGCTGGTTAGCATAGCGTTGCATAGTAGTCAAATACCCGATCAAACTATTGCCAGTGACCGGAATGTCTGTCAGATATTTGAGCTGACTGACAAATATAAGGACTGCTGCACCGCTTACAAACCCTGCGGACACCCCGCGACTGATAAACTGCATGATCCAACCAAGTTTTAACCGTCCTGCTATCCACAGCAGTGCACCTACCATCAGTGCCAATAGGCTAGCCATCAGTGCATACTGTTCAGTACCTTGCTCAGCATAAGGCAGTAGGCCACTGGCGGTCATGATGGCGGTGATGGCAACGGGACCTACGGCTTGTACGTTGCTAGAGCCGAGCCACGCATATACGAGGACAGGTACGATCGCTGCATATAGGCCATAGACAGGCGGCAGTCCTGCAAGCACGGCATAACCTAGGCTCTGCGGTATGACCAACACACCCACCACTATGCCTGCGACGAGATCAGTCGGCAACGCTGAGAGCTGGTATTGACGCAGCCAAGCTGGAATCAGACGAGCGACGATAGAGGACATATCAATCACCACAGTAGATAGTACAAATAATTAGGCGAGGGCGGCGTTATTCTGCTTTGGCACAAAAACGTTGATACAGCAGATCGAGTACAGCTAGCGCATCCTCGCTTGCGATACTATAGTAAATTTGCTTACCTTCGCGGCGTGTGGCGACCAGCTCGTCTTTACGCAATATACCCAATTGCTGCGATAAGCTCGGCTGTCCAACCCCGACCAAGTCTTCCAGCTCACCGACGCAATATTCACCTTGGGTCAATTGACAGAGAAGAAGTAGGCGATCAGGATGCGATAGCGACTTTAATAGTTGGCTGGCTTGTAGCGATGCTTGCTGCATTTGCTTGGCAAGATCGGCAGGTACTAAATCTGCAGTATCAGATGACCCATCGTCAGTGGTACTGCGAGTAGGTGTACCTTCGGCTGAAATAGAAGTAGTCAGAACAAATTCCTTACATTAGATGGTAACAAATGCCATGATGTTTTGAGCAATATATAGTTGATTATCAATGATATCACGCCACATAGCAAGTTATCATTAATTACATTATATAAATTGATAAATTGTATGGTGGTTGTTATATTGGTGGCATTAGATAAGTCGTAGGAACGCATTATATACGACTGAATATCATACTTAAGGGTTAATTAAAGATAAAAATCCCTATAACCAAAATATGTATAAATAACTTATGTATAAATAATTAAAGAGGCCGCCATGCAAGTTCATTCTTTTTTAGACAGCGATACAGAAACCTATACCCACGTACTTGCTGATACTGAGCAAAAATTATGCGCCATTGTCGATCCTGTATTGAACTTCGATGCTAAGTCAGGCAGAACCAATACCAGCAGTGTCGATGAAGTGATTGAGTTTGTACGTGAGCAGGATTGGGCGCTCAAGTACATTATCGAGACCCATGCGCATGCAGATCATTTGTCAGCGGCCATTCATGTAAAAGAAAGCCTTGGCGGACAGTTAGTCATCGGTCAGCATATCACCGAAGTACAAAAAATCTTTAAGCAAATTTTTAACTTTGACACGAGTTTCCGCACTGATGCTAGCCAGTTTGATATTTTGACAGACGAAGGCGAGACCTTAGAGCTTGGCAATATTACTATCACTGCGATGTATGTACCCGGTCACACACGTGCCGATATGGCCTATCTAGCCGCTGATGATGAGAAAACAGTGGTATTCGTTGGAGATACATTGTTTGCGCCTGATGTCGGTACAGCGCGCTGCGATTTTCCTGGCGGCGATGCCAAAACGCTTTATCAGTCTATTCAGAAGCTGCTAGCACTTCCTGAAGATACGGTCATGTATCTGTGTCATGATTATCCAAGCAAAGGTCGTCAGCACTGCCCAACGACGACAGTAGCTGCGCAAAAACTAGAAAATATCCACGTCAAAGACAGTATAAACGAAGCAGAGTTTGTGCAGATGCGTGAGCGCCGTGATGCGACTCTAGATATGCCTCGCCTTATCATCCCTGCTGTACAAATCAATATCGATGCAGGACATTTTCCCGAGCCAGAGGACAATGGTACGCGCTATCTAAAAGTACCGATCAATGTCCTTGGTGGATAAGTTAAACAGTTTAATAACTGAAAGTCATTACCCGATGCAGCTCTACGTAAGTATCGTATGATTGATATCTATAAGAATGCTAACCTGTAGACTGTCCGTTTCTAGATGCTGTGTATGACCAACTGCAAGCGCTAAGTGCGGCAATAACTGGAGAGAGCAATGAACCCTTACGAGCGCTATGTGTTGCCAAAGATGATAGATATTGCCTGTAGTACGGGTAATGTGATGAAAGCGCGTTCCAAAATTGTTCCGAAAGCGCTCGGTAAGGTGTTGGAGATTGGCATTGGTAGCGGTCTGAATTTACAGTTTTATGATGCTAATAAAGTCTCTTCTATTATCGGTGTGGATTCAGCGGCTCAAATGCAGTCGCTGGCTCGTGAGCGTGCGGCTGGCATTGGCATTCCGGTTGAAGTGATAGCTGTCGATGTACAAGGTATCCATGCCGATACGGATCAATTTGATACGATTGTGATGACTTTTACCTTGTGCAGTATTGATGACCCAGTAGCCGCGCTCCGAGAAATGGCGCGCGTGCTAAAACCTAGCGGTCGCTTATTGTTTTGTGAGCATGGACTGGCACCAGATTCCTCTGTTGAGCGTTGGCAGCATCGGCTGACACCTTTTTGGAAACCTATAGCAGGTGGGTGTCATTTAGATCGCGATATTCCGGCGCTTATCAGAGAAGGTGGGTTTGCTATTGATGAGTTGAGCGAAGCGTATTTGCCCGGTCCACGACCAATGAGTTATGTGTATAGCGGTGTGGCACAGCAACTGGCATAAAGGATAAGCCCAATTAACTATGCTAAAATTATTTACCAATCAATGCGACGACGACTACAGCTATAACCACAGCAAGCAACGTAAATAGCTTTTATATAAAAGTGTTCATAAACAGTATTTGAAACAACAAAATAATTAGAATAGGAATTAAATAATGAGTGAGCAAAGTTTTTATCTAGTATGCCCACATTGCCAAGCAACCAACCGTGTGCCTGCTGCACGACTAAGCGCTGCGCCAAAATGCGGTAAATGTGGTCAGCCATTATTGACTGCCAGTCCGCATGAGCTAAATGCGCAAACGGCCAATAAGGTCATCCAAAAGAACGATGTACTGACTATCGTGGATTTTTGGGCAAGTTGGTGTCAGCCTTGTATCATGATGGCGCCAGAGTTCAAGAGCGCTGCTAGCCAATTACCGCAGGTGGTCTTTGCTAAGGTACAAACGGATAAATACGAGCAGGCAGCCGCTCCTTACAATATTCGCAGCTTGCCAACGATGGTTGCTTTTAGAAATGGTAAAGAAGTCGCGCGACAATCAGGCGCGCTACCAAGTCATCAAATCATTCAGTGGGTACAAAGCTTACAGTCGTAATATGAGACAGATAAGACTGTTTATCATCCAAGCTATTTATCCAAATACTTATGTTTTCTTATAAAAAACCGTAGTAATAAAAAAGCCAATATGCGATCTACATATTGGCTTTTTTGCTGTGTCATGTACTACTTTACGGTGTCATACACCATCTTAGTCGTGCAGATAGCCTTGCATTTGCTTAAGCTTATTCACCATAAATCTTGATGCCATTGGCAAAACTGCAACGCTGGATGCGGGCAGATTGGACAATTGCATCACGCTCACCGTAGAGACGCGATAATTTTGCATCACGTGCTTTGGTATTGTTGCTCTTGCCTAGACCAAAGCTGATATTCGGCGAGATACCCCAGCGTCCAGCAGAGACACCAACACCGACACCTGATGCCGATAGGGTAGATTGCTCATTGCGAGCCGCTTCGACATAGCGGTTGACGCGATTGTACTCTTGGCTAAGTGCTTGGCAATTATAATTTTGATAAGTGCTTGGCGGTACATATTGCGGGGTGATGTTACCAGTAGAGGCACAGCCTGAGAGCGCAAAAATGCCAGCTAGTAGTGTCGCTGTCGTAAACGTTTTCATAATGGCTCCAGTGGCTAAGTGATTGTATTTATATCTATTTAAGATAGCAAAAATAGCGCGATTAAGATATTGAAAATCCATCGATGATGAAAAATTTTCGCAGCATGTCATCAACATATCGACAGCTTTCTAAAATGGTTATTTATTGAAACAGAAAATCGCTTATTAAAATAAGTTTGCTGGCTTGGCAAAGGCAAGTATGACGATCCCGATATAAGCAACGGCAGCGATAAGAATACCTGTTTTTCTTTGCACAGGTGTCGCATCAACCTTAAACGCTTTGATACTTGAGCTAATAGCAGCGATCAGTAAGATGATTTTGGCAAACACCCACTGTACAGGAGCGTTGGCACTCATCAATTGCATTAGCATCATTGCACCTGACAGGATAAGCAGGGCATAGATAATATGAGTGGCTATTTTGACTGCTCGTGGTGCGCGTCTATCTGCGCTGAGTACTAAGTAGCTTTGATATAAAAATAGCGCAACAGTCAGCGCTGCCATCAGCATATGTAGATGTTTCATTGAATATTGCTCCCTCTAAAACTGCAGTATATAGGCTAATTTAGAATAGTTAGTTGCGATTCAAACATAATCGGCTATTTGTTTTGACCAGCACATAAGGGACTCGCAGGGCTTTGACCTTGCCATTCTGTCGGAGTATAGGCATGGATAGCGAGAGCATGTACTTGGCCGCCTTGTGAAGTGAGTAAAGGCGTGACTAAGCCGTATATCAGCTGATGACGCCCGACCAGTCGTTTGCCTTCAAATGCATCGCTAACGATAGTGAGCTTAAAGTGGCTTTCTTTACCTTCAAAGTAACCGGCATGCGACATCGACTCATTGATCAGTTCGATATGCTGCGGCGCAAGCGCTTGTAATTCGGTATGAAGTGCGTCGGCAGTAGGTGTGGTACTCATAACAATCCTTCAATGTATTTTGTGCAATTTGATTGGGCAATCTGCAAATAATATTTATCGGCATTATAACAGACACGATAAGCGGGATAGCATGCGATTGCCAAATTGACCAATTGCAAACACTGCTGATTACAGTGCTTATCAACTACAGTGCTTATCAACTACAATGCTTATCAACTACAATGCTTATCAACTACAATGCTTGCCAATTATAAAACCTGTAATGTCTGGCTATAATTAAAAAAGCAAAGCACAACGCTTTGGCTGTACTTTGCTTCTATGATATCTAAATGCGCACTGTTAAAGCGTAAAGGTAGTTAATTAGCTACTTATTAGCGGCGCGACTGTTGATATAGAGGCGTAACTTTTGGCATCAATGACTGTAACTCTGCGATACGGCTGCTGCTCGTTGGGTGAGTGCTGAGGAATTGTGGTGGCTCACCTTGGCTTGCTTTTTGCATTTTTTGCCAAAGCGTAACAGCCGCCTGAGGGTTATAACCTGCACGTGCCATCAGCTCAAGACCAATCTGATCGGCTTCGCTTTCTTGAGTGCGACTGTGGGGTAGGCTCAAGCCCAAATTACCAGCAGTACCTGCTAGCTCAGCCTGTCCTTGTGATAGGCCGAATATACTGGCAGCCAGACCAATACCAGTTTGGGTTGCATACTCGCGTGATAGACGCTCACGTGAATGTTCACGTAGTGCATGAGAGATTTCATGACCCATGATGGCAGCAATCTCATCATCAGTGAGGTTCAAGCGATCGATGATGCCTGAATAAAACATGATCTTACCACCCGGCACCACAAACGCATTTAAATCGTTAGACTTGATAGTGTGGACTTCCCATTGCCATTTGGCTGCATCTGCGCGGTAGACGCCAACTTGACCAACCAAGCGATTCGCAATATTTTTCAGGCGATTTAGCTGAGCAGCGTTGGTATCTAGCACACCTTTTGATTTTGCGTCTTGTATTGTTTTGGCATAGCTTTGCGCAGATAATGCCAATACTTGCTCACTAGACACTAATAGTAACTGCTGACGATCAACACCAACTGCGCCAGAATTGGTAGTGCTGGTACAACCAGTTAAGGTCAGTGCTGACAACGAAGCGGCCATCACTGTCGTGGTTAATAACTTCTTCATAAAAATATCCTCTCTATAAGATGGAAAAACGTAAAGTCAAACAAGTTGAAAAATAGTGCAGCAAATGTTGGAGCTGTGTTTATTAATTTTTTAGTAGTGCTCATTCATTCGCTTAAACAGTAAAATTTTACCTTAACTGCCATTGGACATAAGTATAATAATGTTAACCACCTAAAACCAAGATAGGAAAAGTAACAATAAAGCGTATGATTGTAAGTGCGATATCTTTTTATTAGAGTGCAAATAGTGAGTTTTTACTTTATCGATTGTCTTATGACCAATATAAAGCTGAAGGAAGTAGAGCTCAGACTTAAAGTTCTATAATTAATGTGAAATATTTTTCATTTAATTGAAATTAATTCCTGTTTTTAAATCAATTGCTTATGTTGATTTATCCGATAAAAAGGGCATTTAGCTAAAAATATTAGAAATAAATTCTAAAAAAGGTGTTGACACCCACAGAATATTTGCTAAAATAGCCAGCCTATCGAGACGGAGTAGTTGTTAACAACGCTACGGATTGATACTAAGCGGGAATAGCTCAGTGGTAGAGCATAACCTTGCCAAGGTTGGGGTCGAGAGTTCGAATCTCTTTTCCCGCTCCAAATATGGCTTGAAAAAGCGCAAAAAGCCTCACTTCACAGTGAGGCTTTTTTTTTATGTGTAAAATCTGTCCTAAGTCAGCTAATAGCGAAAACATAGAAATCAAAAACTAAAGCTAACTATCAGCAAGACAGAGATTATTAGTATTGAAGAATAGATACGCACCCCGAATACCTGAGCAAACTAAACCTATAGCAACATAAGGGTATCCAATGCCACCAAAACCGCTTACATTAATCAGTGCTAAGCTCGCCTTTATCATATCCGCCATCGTCATCGGTATCATGGGCATCACCATGATCGGCTT